>NZ_JBHZTA010000006.1:0-273142 GCF_042879215.1 Kocuria arenosa
AACCAATCAACCGAATAAAACATCCGGTATCAACAAACATGGCACACTATTGAGTTCTCAAACAACAGACCAGCAACCAGGCACCACACCCGGAAACCGTGTTGGAAATTTTCGGTGCCCTCCGCGTCGGAACTCCGTTCCCCGCCTCAGGCAGCTCGACCATCCTACGCAGTCCGTTCTCGGCGTGTCAACTTGCGTTGTCCCGGGTCCGGACCGACCTGAATGGTCGCTTCCGCATGAACTAGGCAGCACCTGTCGGTCCTGCTGCTCTTTGCGGTGTTGTCGTCCGCCGGCCTCTCGGCCCTGGCTGACGACTCGATGAACACTACACCCCCGCCCAGGGGCCTGCAAGCCAGGTTCCCGGACGGGGGCGGTGGGTGGAGAGCCCTGCGGATCGACCCTCGGATCAGGCCTCCACGGTCACGGCGGCGAGGTGCTTCTTGCCCCGGCGCAGCAGCGCCCACCGACCGTGCAGGAGCTGGTCGGGGCCGAGCTCGGCATCCTCACCGACAACCTTCTCGTTGTTGACGTAGGCGCCGCCCTCCTTGAGGGTCCGACGCGCGGCGGACTTCGACTCGGACAGCCCGGTGGCCACGAGGAGGTCTGCGACCTGCAGCAGGCCGGAGGCCACGCTGGCGCCGGGCAGCTCGCGGGCCACCGAGTCCAGGGTCTCGGCGTCGAGCTCCGTGAGCTCGCCCCGGCCGAAGACGGCGGCCGAGGCCGCGATCGCCTTCTCGGTCGCCTCGACCCCGTGCACCAGGGAGTTGACCTCCCAGGCGAGCACCTTCTGGGCCTGCCTCTTGTAGGGCTCCTCCTCGACCGAGCGCGCGAGCTCCTCGATCTCGGCGCGGGTCTTGAAGGTGAAGACCTTGAGCCGGTCGACCACGTCCGCGTCGGCCGTGTTGAGCCAGAACTGGTAGAAGGCGTACGGAGAGGTGAGCTCCGGGTCCAGCCACACGGCGTTGCCCTCGGACTTGCCGAACTTCGTGCCGTCCGAGTTGGTGATCAGCGGGGTGCCCACGGCGTGCACGGACACACCCTCGACCTTGCGGATCAGGTCGGTCCCGGAGGTCAGGTTCCCCCACTGGTCCGAGCCGCCGGTCTGCAGAGTGCACCCGTGGTCGCGGTAGAGGTTCAGGTAGTCCAGGCCCTGCAGGATCTGGTAGCTGAACTCGGTGTAGGAGATCCCTTCCTCCGAGTTCAGCCGCTTGGCCACGATGTCCTTCTTGATCATCGTGCCGACGCGGAAGTGCTTGCCGATGTCCCGCAGGAAGTCGATGGCCGACAGCTGGGAGGTCCAGTCCAGGTTGTTGACCATGACGGCCCGGTTCTCGCCCTCGAAGGAGAGGAACCGCTCGACCTGCGCGCGCAGCAGCCCGACCCACTGCGCGACGGTCTCCCGGGAGTTCAGGACCCGCTCGGAGGTCTGCCGGGGGTCCCCGATCAGACCGGTGGACCCGCCCACGAGGCCGATCGGGTGATGGCCGGCGAGCTGGAGCCGGCGCATGAGCAGCAGCTGCACCAGGTGCCCCAGGTGCAGGGACGCCGCCGTGGGGTCGAACCCGCAGTAATAGGTCACCTTGTCCTCCGCGAGCGACCTCTCGAGGGCCGCCTCGTCGGTCGACACGTGCACGAGGCCGCGCCACTGCAGCTCCTGCCACACGTTGGCGAAGGACGGATCGTTGTGCTGGAGGTCCAGGTCTATTGCGTTCGACACGGATTCCAAGGTACCAGGACGCGGAAGGGGTTCCCCTCCGCGTCCCGGCGCCTCCGGCGCTCCGGTCTCAGAACCGGTCGAGGCCCGTCGGGAGCGGCCGGGCCGCGACGACGCGCAGCCGCTGGGTGGGCCGGGTCATGGCCACGTACAGGTTGCCCACCCCGCCGCCGACCTCCTCGACGAGCGCCTGCGGTTCGACGACCACCACCGAGTCGAACTCCAGTCCCTTGGCGTCCCACGCGGAGAGCACCACGACCTGCCGGTCCAGCCGGCGGACTCCCGCGCCCACGAGCCCGGGCAGGGCTCCGGCGAGCGCCGTGCCGATCTCCTGCACGCGGTCCTCGGGCACGATCACGGCCACGAGCCCGCCGTTGACGAGCTCGAGCTCGGCGCGCACCTGGTCGAGGACGCCCTCGACCACGTCCGCGGCAGCCACGCGCTGCACGATCGGCGGCTCGCCCTCGCGGACGGCCCGCGGGGCGGAGATGTCCAGGCCGGCGGCCCGGGCGACGTCGACCGCGGCCTCGGCGATCTCAGCGGGGGTGCGGTAGTTGACCGTGAGCTCGTCGAGGACGAACCGCTCCCCCACGAAGGGGTCGAGGGCGTCCTGCCAGCTGCGGGCGGCGGTGGCCGAGCCCGCCTGGGCGATGTCGCCGACCACGGTGAACGACTTCATGGGGCACCGGCGCATGAGCACGCGCCACTGCATCGGCGAGAGCTCCTGGGCCTCGTCGACGACGACGTGCCCGTAGGCCCACGTGCGGTCCGCGGTCGCGGCCTCCGCGGCGGTCATCCGGTGCTGGGTCACCGCGTTGAAGTCCGTGAGCTGGGCGGCGGTCACGATGCCGTCCGCCCCGACGTCCTCGAGGCTCTGGTGCATGTTCGCCAGCGCGTGCTCGGCGTTGTCCGTGGCCTTGCGGTGCTCCCGGTCCGCCTCGGCCCGCCGGCGCACCCCGGCCTCGTCGAGGTCGCCCAGCAGCTCGGCGGCCTCGTCCAGCAGCGGCACGTCCGCCACGGTGAACGGGGCGTCGGCCGGGCGCAGCAGGGCGTCGACCTGGTCGGCGTCCAGGTGCGGGGCGGCGGACTCGAGGTAGTGCCGCTTGCTGAACAGTTGGCCGACGAGGGTCTGGGGCGACATCGGCATCCACGCGAGGTTGAGCGCGATGCGCACGTCCCGGGACTGCCTGATGTCCTCCGCGAGGTAGGAGCGGTCCATGACGTTGCCGCTGGTGGTGTTGAGGTGCTCGCCGAGCTGCTCGGTGAGCTCCCGCAGCGCGATCTTCACGAAGGTGTTGCGCGCCTCGTTGTGCGGCTTCCCGGTGGCGCGGGCCTTGTCCCGGGCGCGCTTGACCGTGCGCGGGGTCAGGGTCACGCGGTGGGTGTCGACGCGCAGGACCTGGTCCGCCGTCGGAACCTTCTGCCGGTCCCGCACGGCGCGGGCGACGACCTCGGCCATGTCGAGGCCCGACTTGAGCCGGGCCGTCCGCGGATCGCGTTCGGGGACGGCCACCACGCCCGGGAACAGCTCGGACAGGGACGACATCACCACGCCGGTCTCCCCGAGCGCCGGCAGCACCCGCTCGATGTACCACATGAACGACGACGACGGACCGACGATCAGCACCCCGGCCTTGCGCAGCCGTTCCCGGTGCTCGTAGAGCAGGTACGCCGCCCGGTGCAGCGCCACGGCGGTCTTGCCGGTGCCCGGCCCGCCCTGCACCACGCGCACGCCCGGCAGCGGGGCGCGGATGATCCTGTCCTGCTCGGCCTGGATGGTCGCGACGATGTCCGACATCCGCCCGGTGCGCTTCTGGTTCAGGGCCGCGAGCAGGGCGCCCTCCCCGTGGAGCACGCCCTCGTCCTCGAGCATGTCCGGGTCCAGGACGTCGTCCTCCAGGGCGGCGACGTCGCGGCCCTCGAGGATGAGGTGGCGGCGGCGGCGGATGCCCATGGGGTTCTGCGCGGTGGCCTGGTAGAAGGCGGCGGCCTCGCGGGCGCGCCAGTCCACCATCAGCCGCTGGTGGTCCGCGGTGGCCAGGCCGATGCGCCCGACGTAGCGGCGGTCGCCGTCCTGGCCGTCCAGGCGGCCGAAGACGAGCCGGTGGTCGACGGCCTCGAGCTGGGCGAGCCGGTCCTCGTAGTGGGACGCGAACGCGTCCCGCTCCGCGCGGTTCTGGTGGTTGCCGAACGACTCGCTGCGCCGCACGGCCGCGAGCTCCGCGGTCTTCTCGGCCCGGAGCTCGTCGAGCCGGTCGTAGAGCATCGCGACGTACGCGCGCTCGACAGCCAGTTGCTCAGCCGCCATCGTGGCGACGGTCTCTGCCATGGGTGGACACCTCGTTCCGGATCGAACAGACCATCGATTCTACCGGTACGGACCGCGATCCCACGGTCGCGCGGCCGTGCGTTGCGTAACAGGAGCAACGCCCGGGACGACGTGGCAGGTCAGACGCGGTACAGGGCCCGGACACGGTGGCCGCCGAGCTGGCTGCGGCCGCGCAGGTCGGTGAGCTCCATGATCAGTCCGAACCCGGCGACGTGGAGCCCGGCCCGGTGCAGCAGCTGGGCCGTGGCCCCGAGGGTGCCGCCGGTCGCGAGGATGTCGTCGAGCACGAGCACGCGGGCGCCGCGGGGGACGTCGTCGGTGTGGATCTCCAGCACCGCCGAGCCGTACTCCAGGACGTACTCCTCGCGGAAGGTCTCCCGCGGCAGCTTCCCGGCCTTGCGCACCGGGATGAGGCCCACGCCGCTCGCGTAGGCCACGGCCCCGGCCATGAGGAAGCCGCGGGCCTCGATGCCGGCCACGTAGTCGAACTGGCCGCGGAAGGCGTCGGCCAGGGCGTCGACGGTCCGCCGGAAGCCGGCGCCGTCCGCGAACAGGGGCGTCAGGTCGCGGAAGAGGACCCCAGGTTCCGGGTAGTCGGGGATCTTCACGCACAGGCGCTCGATCATCTGCTCAACGGATTCAGTCACGTCGCTCATGCTATCCGCCCGGACCCCGCGGGCTCAGCGGCGCCGGCGCGGGGCCGCCGGGCGGTACGGGGAGACGGAGGGCTCACCGGGGAGCCACCACCGCCAGGGGAACTCGGGGGTCCCGCCGGGCCCGGACACCCCGGTGCGCGGACCGCGAGCGGTGGCCGCACCGTCCACCGGGCCGTCCAGCCGCAGGAAGAAGTCCGGGTCCGCGGCGGCCTGCCCCGCGGCGAGCGGGGCGCCGTCGTGGGTCAGGTCGATGCCCAGGGCCTTGGCGAGGTTGCCCGGTCCCCGGGCCAGCGCGGCGTCGGCCACCGGGCCGGCCCGGCCCGCGGCCCGGCGGGCGCGGGCCAGTTCCACGCCCTCGACGACCTCGCCGGCGCGGAGCAGGCATCCGCCGGCGGTGCCCTCGGGGCGGCAGACCAGGTTCACCGCGTGGTGCATCCCGTACGTGAAGTACACGTAGACGTGGCCCGGCGGTCCGAACATCGAGGCGTTGCGCGCCGTCCGCCCGCGCCACGTGTGCGCCCCGGGGTCCGGCAGGTCGGAGCCGTCCGGCCCGCCGTAGGCCTCGACCTCCGTGATCCGCAGGACCACGGTGCCCTCACCGGTCCGGTGGCCGAACAGTCCGCCGAGCAGCCGCGGGGCGACCTCGGGAGCCGGCCGGGACAGCAGCTCGCGCAGCGCCGGCCCGGTGACGGGCCCGCCCCCGCTCATCCGGCGACGATCGGGGCCCGCCGCGAGAACTCCGCGGCCTCGGCCACCTGGCGCTCGAGCTCGCCGATCTGGGCGGCCACCGCCGACGGCGCCGTGCCGCCCTGGGCGCTGCGCGAGGCCAGCGAGCCCGCCACGGTGAGCACCTCGCGCACGCCGGGGGTGAGCCGGTCGGAGATCGCGGCGAAGTCCTCGTCGGAGAGGTCCCACAGCTCGATCCCGCGCTGCTCGCAGACCCGCACCGCGTCCCCGGCGACCTCGTGCGCGTCCCGGAAGGGCACGCCCTGGCGCACGAGCCACTCGGCGACGTCCGTGGCGAGGGCGAAGCCCTGCGGAGCGAGCTCGGCCATGCGCTCCGTGTTGAAGTCGAGGGTGGCGATCATCCCCGCGACCGCGGGCAGCAGCACCTCGAGCTGGTCGATCGCGTCGAAGACGGGCTCCTTGTCCTCCTGGAGGTCCCGGTTGTAGGCCAGCGGCAGGCCCTTGAGGGTGGCCAGCAGCCCGGTGAGGTCGCCGATCAGCCGGCCGGCCTTGCCGCGGGCGAGCTCGGCGATGTCCGGGTTCTTCTTCTGCGGCATGATCGAGGACCCGGTGGAGAAGGCGTCGTCGAGGGTCACGAACGAGAACTCCTTGGTGGCCCACGTGGTGATCTCCTCGGAGATCCGGGACATGTCCACGGCGATCATCGCGGTCACCCAGGAGAACTCGGCGTAGACGTCCCGGGCCGCGGTGCCGTCGATGGAGTTGTGCACGGCGGAGTCGAAGCCCAGCTCGGCGGCGACGGCGGCGGGGTCCAGGCCGAGCGAGGACCCGGCGAGCGCCCCCGAGCCGTACGGGGAGACCGCCGCGCGGGCGTCCCAGTCGACGAGGCGCTGGACGTCCCGCAGCATCGCCCAGGCGTGGGCGAGCAGGTGGTGGGACAGCAGCACCGGCTGGGCGTGCTGGAGGTGGGTGCGCCCGGGCATCGGGGCCTCCGGGTGGGCCTTCGCCTGGCCCAGGAGGGCCTGCACGACGTCGAGCACGTTGCGGGCGATGATCGCGGCGTGGTCGCGCAGGTACATCCGCCCGAGGGTCGCGATCTGGTCGTTGCGGGACCGGCCGGCGCGGAGCTTGCCGCCGAGCTCGGGCCCGGCCCGCTCGATGAGGCCCTTCTCGAGGGAGCCGTGGACGTCCTCGTCCGAGGGCGCGGGGGCGTAGGCGCCGGAGCGCACGTCGGCCTCGAGTCGGTCGAGGGCCGTGATCATGCCCTCGAGCTCGTCGCCGCTCAGCAGGCCCGCCGCGTGCAGCACCCGGGCGTGCGCGCGGGAGCCCGCGATGTCGTAGGGGGCCAGCCGCCAGTCGAAGTCCGTCGACTTGCTGAGGGCCGCGAGGGCGTCGGCCGGTCCCCCGGCGAAGCGCCCGCCCCAGAGCGCGCCCTCGTTGGTCCCGTGCTTGTCCTGCTGCGCCATGTCTCTCCTCGTGGGGTCCGTGGGGGTCGGTCGGCCGGGCGTGGGCGGAGGGCCCCACCGCCGGGATGGGGCCCTCCGCCGTCGTGCCCGTTCCTGCTGCGGACGAGCCTACGTGCTCCGGGGCTAGTTGCCCCCGGCCGCGAGCCGCTGCTCGCGGGACGCCGCGACCTTCGAGGACATGCCGAACAGCTCGATGAACCCGCGGGCCTGGGACTGGTCGAACGCGTCGCCCTCGTCGTAGGTGGCGAGATTGAAGTCGTACAGGGAGGTGTTCGAGCGGCGGCCGGTGACCGTGGCCTGGCCGGCGTGCAGGGTCATCCGGATGTCGCCGTCCACGTACTTCTGGGTGTCCTGGATGAACGCGTCGAGGGACTGCTTGAGCGGGGAGAACCACTGGCCGTCGTAGACGAGCTCGGTCCACCGCTGGGTGGCCATCCGCTTGAAGCGGGCCTGCTCGCGCTCGACCGTCACGTTCTCCAGCTCCCGGTGCGCGGCGATGAGGGCCATGGCGCCGGGGGCCTCGTAGACCTCGCGGGACTTGATGCCCACGAGCCGGTCCTCGACGATGTCGATCCGGCCCACGCCCTGGGCCCCGGCGCGCCGGTTCATCTCCTGGATGGCCTGCAGCGGCGTGACGGGCTGGCCGTCGAGGGCCACGGGGATGCCGCCCTTGAAGCTGATCACGACCTCGTCGGCCGGCGGCGGGAACGTGGGGTCGTCCGTGTAGTCGTAGACGTCCTTGGTGGGGGCGTTCCAGATGTCCTCGAGGAACCCGGTCTCCACGGCGCGGCCCCACACGTTCTGGTCGATCGAGAAGGGGTTCTTCTTGGTCGTGGCGATCGGCAGGTGGTGCTTCTCGGCGTAGTTGATGGCCTTGTCGCGGGTCAGGGCGAGGTCGCGGACCGGGGCGATGCACTTGAGCTCGGGACCCAGCGTCTGGATGCCCACCTCGAAGCGGACCTGGTCGTTGCCCTTGCCCGTGCAGCCGTGGGCCACGGTGGAGGCGCCGAACCGCTTGGCGGCGGCCACGAGGTGCTTGACGATCACCGGGCGGGACAGCGCGGAGACCACGGGGTAGGCGTCCATGTACAGCGCGTTCGCCTGCAGCGCCGGCATGCAGTACTCCGCGGCGAACTCGTCGCGGGCGTCGGCCACGTAGGCCTCGACGGCGCCGCAGTCCAGGGCGCGCTGCCGGATGGTCTCCAGGTCCTCCCCGCCCTGCCCGACGTCGACGGCCACGGCGATGACCTCGGCCCCCGTCGCCTCGCCGATCCAGCCGATGGCCACGGAGGTGTCGAGGCCTCCGGAGTAGGCCAGCACAACACGCTCGGTCACGGTGTTCTCCTTCGTCGGTGGTCCGGGCGCCACGACGTGGCCCCGCCTTCTGTGCATGACTATACACGTCGACTTGTAATTATGCATACTTCGCGGACCACCCCGAGGGCGGCCCCGACGCCGCCGCGCACGGTGGTCGACCGGGAGCGCCGGTCCGTGGCAGCGCCCCGACACGCCCCCGACCTGCGCCGGCACGGTGCGCCACTCTGCAATTATGAATAACTAGCAATAGCACGCCCCTTCCGACATACTGGGGGCCGGGTGTGATCCGTACCGAACGACCACACCCGGAACGGCGGGGGCCACGCGTCCCGGCCGTCCTGCACACCCGGTCCCTATCCCGAGAGGAACCCCATGACGAACGTTCCCGAGCAGACCCTCACCACGCGCCAGGGCCACCCGGTCCACGACAACCAGAACACCCGCACCGTCGGCTCGCGCGGGCCCGCGACCCTCGAGAACTACGCGTTCCTCGAGAAGATGAGCCACTTCGACCGCGAGCGCATCCCCGAGCGCGTGGTGCACGCCCGCGGCACCACCGCCTTCGGCTACTTCGAGGCCTACGGCGCGTACGGCGACGAGCCCATCGCGCAGTTCACCCGCGCCAAGGTCTTCTCCGAGGCCGGCAAGCGCACCGACGTGGCGGTGCGGTTCTCCACCGTGGCCGGCGGCCGGGACTCCTCCGAGGTGGCCCGCGACCCGCGCGGCTTCGCCGTGAAGATGTACACCGAGGAGGGCAACTGGGACCTCGTCGGCAACAACCTCGGCGTGTTCTTCATCCGGGACGCCATCAAGTTCCCGGACTTCATCCACTCCCAGAAGCCGGACCCCGTGAACTTCGAGGCCGGCGTCGCCAACCGCGCCTTCGACTTCTTCAGCCAGTCGCCCGAGGCGATGCACATGATCACGATCCTGTTCTCCCCGCGCGGGATCCCGGCGGACTACCGCCACCAGCAGGGCTTCGGCGTGAACACCTACAAGTGGGTCAACGCCGCCGGCGAGTCCCTCCTGGTGAAGTACCACTGGATCCCGAAGCAGGGCGTGAAGTCCCTGACCTCGGCCGACGCCGCGAACATCCAGGCCCAGACCCTGGGCTCGCACACCAAGGACCTCTACGACGCGATCGAGGCCGGCGACTACCCCGAGTGGGAGCTGCAGGTCCAGGTCATGGAGGACCACGACCACCCCGAGCTGGACTTCGACCCGCTGGACGACACCAAGGTGTGGCCGGAGGAGCTGTTCCCGCCGAAGCCGGTCGGGCGCATGGTGCTGAACCGCAACCCGCAGAACTTCTTCGCGGAGAACGAGCAGATCGCCTTCGGCACCGGCGTGCTGGTGGACGGCCTGGAGTTCTCCGACGACAAGATGCTCGTCGGACGCACCTTCTCCTACTCGGACACCCAGCGCTACCGCGTGGGCCCGAACTACCTGCAGCTGCCGGTCAACGCGCCCAAGGCGCCGGTGGCCACCAACCAGCGCGACGGCCAGATGGCCTACGCCGTGGACCACGCCCCGGGCCAGAACCCGCACGTGAACTACGAGCCGTCCATCATCGGCGGCGTGCCGGAGACCCCGAAGCCCGAGGGGTACCAGCCCGAGGTCGGCCCTCGGATCGACGCGCGCCTCACCCGCGCCCGGATCGAGCGGACCAACGACTACAAGCAGGCCGGCGAGCGCTTCCAGCTCCAGGAGGACTGGGAGAAGGAGGAGCTCATCGACAACCTGGTCGGCGCGCTGTCCCAGTGCGACCGCCCGATCCAGGAGCGCATGGTCTGGCACTTCTTCATGGTCGACGACGAGATGGGCCGCCGCGTGGGCGACGGCATCGGCGTCTCCCTCGAGGACGTGCGCGACCTGGGCCCGCTGCCCACCCAGCGCCTGTCCGAGGAGGAGCTGCAGCGCGTGGCCAACCTCGGCGACAACGGCCCGCGGGACGTGGAGGGTCTCACCATGACCCACTGCGTGCCCAACGAGCACGTGGCCGTGGAGCGCGAGCCCCAGCAGGCGAGCCCCGCGATGATGTCCAACTGACAGCAGCTCCCGGGGGCCCGCACGGGCCCCCGGGAGCCCGCCGGCCCCGGCGCCTCACCGGCCGGCACGACGACGAGGGGCCGGCCGCGATCCGTGGCCGGCCCCTCGCGCGCGGTGGGCGTCCGGGCTCAGCCGCGGCGCCCGGCGCCCTCGAGGTCGAGGGAGCGCTTGAGGATCTTGCCGGTCGGGCCCTTCGGCAGCTCGTCGACCACCTTGTAGTAGCGCGGGTGCTTGTACCTGGCCACGCGCTCGCGGACGAAGGCGTCCAGCTCGTCGACCTTCGCGTCCTGCTCCGCCTCGGGCACGTCGCGGAAGGCGACGACGGCGGCGACCTCCTCGCCCATCGCCTCGTCCGGCACCCCGACCACCGCGGCCTCGGCGATGCCGGGGAACTGGTAGATCACTTCCTCGACCTCGCGGGGGTAGACGTTGTAGCCGCCGCGCAGGACCATGTCCTTCTTGCGGTCCACGATGTAGTAGAAGCCGTCCTCGTCCACCCGGGCGAGATCCCCCGTGGAGAACCAGCCGTCGCGGATCGCGGCCTCGGTGGCCTCGGGGTTGCGCCAGTAGCCGGCCATCACGTACTCCCCGGCCACGACGAGCTCGCCGATCTCCCCGACGGGGACCTCCTCGCCGAGGTCGTCCACGACCTTCAGCTGCGCGCCACGCACCACGGTGCCGATCGACCCCGGCCGGCGCCCCCGGTCCTTCTGGTTGAAGCACACCACCGGGGAGGTCTCGGACAGGCCGTAGCCCTCGTAGATCGGCGCGCCGAACACCTTCTCGAAGCGCTCCAGGACCTCGACCGGCAGCGGGGACCCGCCCGAGACCCCGGCCCGCAGGTGCGGCAGCTCGACCGGGCCACCGTCCGCCGCGGCGAGCAGCGCGACGTACATGCTCGGCACCCCGGCGAACACCGTGACCTCGTCCCGCGCCAGGATCTCCAGGGCCTTGGCGGGGTCGAAGCGCGGCAGCAGCGTGACGGTCGCCCCCGCCTGGACGACGCCGTTGAGCGCCACGGTCTGGCCGAACACGTGGAAGAACGGCAGGGCCCCGAACATGACGTCCCCGGGCGCCAGGTCGAAGAGGCTCGCGGACAGCTCCGCGTTGGTCCGCAGGTTGTGGTGCGTCAGGACGGCACCCTTGGGCCGGCCCGTGGTCCCGGAGGTGTAGAGCAGCACGGCGGGCTCGTCGTCGTCGCGGTCGGCGACGTCGGGCCGCGGCGGGACCTCCCCGAGGGCCTGCAGCGTCCCGGCGGCCGAGACCTCGACCACGCGGACGTCCCGGTCCAGTTCCGCGACGGCGGCGCGGGTGGCCTCGGCCATGGCCTCCCAGACGAGCACCAGCGACACCTCGGCGTTCTCGAAGTGATACGCCAGCTCCCGGGGGCTGAGGAGGGGGTTGAGGGGCACGACCACGCCGCCCGTGCGCAGGATCCCGTAGTAGGCGATCGGCATGTGGGGGACGTTGGGCAGGATCATGGCCACCCGGTCCCCCGGTCCGATGCCGGCGGCGGCGAGCATCGACGCGACCCGCGCGGACAGGTCGTCGAGGGCGCCGTAGGTCAGGACCTTGTCGTCGAGGACCACGGCCCGGGACCTCGGCGAGGCCGCGGCCGTGTCGGTGAGCAGGGTGGCGAGATTCGTCATGGGGGAACTCCGGATCCCCGGTGCACGGGCACCGGCGCGAGGAACGGGCAGGCGTGAGCTGTGTCACACGAGCGTGCCAGTCGGTTACTGCAACGTCAAGACCCGGGTACTTCCGGGGCGGCGCGTCGTGGCTCCCGCCCCGATAAACTGGCCGGCAGGAGCACCATCCGACCGACCGCGAAGGACCACCCGTGACCGAGAACCCGCAGCAGCCCGACGAGCCCCAGGACCGGGCGACCCCCCAGCTGACCGAGGAGGAGATGGCCTACGTGCTCTCCCTGTTCGAGATGGCCCGGACGGGGGACACGGAGCACCTCCTGCCGGCCGTGCGCGCGGGCGTCCCGGCGAACCTCACCAACAGCAAGGGAGACACCCTGCTGGTCCTCGCGGCCTACCACCAGCGCGAGGAGACCGTCGCGGCGCTGCTCGAGGCCGGGGCGGACCCGGACCGGGTCAACGACAACGGGCAGACGGCGCTGATGAGCGCGGTCTTCCGGGGCAACGAGACGATCGTCCGGACGCTGCTCGAGGCCGGGGCCTCGCAGACGGCCGGCGCCCACTCCGCCCTCGACTTCGCCCGGGTCTTCGAGCGCACGGACCTCGTCCCCGTCCTCGAGGAGTACGCGGCCCGCTGAGGCCGCGGGGCGCGCCCCCGGCCTGCCCGCCGCTCAGGCGAGGTGCTCCACCTCGCGCTTGAGGATCTTGCCGGTGGGCCCCTTGGGCAGCGCGTCCACCACCCGGTAGAGCCGCGGACGCTTGTAGGAGGCCACGCGCTCGCGCACCCAGGACCGCAGCTCGGGCACCAGGCGCTCTCCGTCCGGGGTGGCCTCGGCCGTCAGCACCACGAACGCCGCGACCTCCTGGCCCTGCACGTCGTCCGGGATCCCGACCACGGCGACCTCGGCGACCGCGGGGTGCTCGTACAGCGCCTCCTCGACCTCCCGGGGGTACACGTTGTAGCCGCCGCGCAGGATCATGTCCTTCTTGCGGTCCACGATGAAGACGCAGCCGTCGTCGTCGATGCGGGCGAGGTCCCCGGTGCGGAACCAGCCGTCCCGGACCACCTCTGCCGTGGCCTCCGGACTGCGCCAGTAGCCGGCCATCACGTAGCGGCCCGCCACGGCCAGCTCCCCCACCTCCCCCGTGGGGACCTCCGCCCCCGTGTCGTCGAGGACGCGCAGCCGGGCGCCGGGGACGGCCGTGCCGATCGAGCCCGGCCGGACGGGTCCGCCGAGCTGGTTGAAGCTGACCACCGGGGACGTCTCCGACAACCCGTAGCCCTCGTAGAGGCGGACCGCGAACACGTCCTCGAAGCGCCGGAGCACCTCGACCGGCAGCGCGGCCCCGCCCGAGATGGCCGCCCGCAGCGCAGGGAGGGACACCGGGCGGTCCCCGGCCGCCTCCAGCAGGGCGACGTGCATGCTCGGGACCCCTGCGAGGACGGTGACGCCGTCCCGCCGGAGGATCTCCAGCACCGAGCGGGGGGCGAAGCGCGGGAGCAGGGTCACGGCGGCTCCGGCGGCGACCACCGCGTTGAGCGCCACGGTCTGGCCGAAGACGTGGAAGAAGGGCAGGCCGCCGAAGAACACGTCCTCGGGGACGATCCGGAAGAGGTCCACGACCATCTCGGCGTTGCCGAGGAGGTTGTCGTGGGTGAGCATCGCCCCCTTGGGCCGTCCCGTGGTGCCGGACGTGTAGAGCAGCACCGCCATGTCCTGCGCCGCGCGCTGCTCGAGCCCGGGCAGCGGCTCCACGCCCGCAAGCTGCTGGAGGGTGCTGGCGGCCGACAGCTCGACAACCGGCACCTCGAGGCCCAGCCGCTCGAGCGCCTCGCGACAGGCCCCTGCCATGGTCTCCCACACCACCACCGCCGAGACCTCGGCGTCCTGGAAGTGGTGCGCGAGCTCGCGGGGCGTCAGCAGCGGGTTGAGCGGGACCACGACGGACCCGGCGCGCAGGATGCCGTAGTAGGCGATCGGCATGTGCGGGACGTTCGGCGCGACGAGCGCGACCCGGTCGCCGGGACGGACGCCGGCCCTCCGCAGCAGGGTCCCGGCCCGCGCCGAGAGGTCGTCGAGCTCGGCGTAGCCGAGGACGGTGTCGTCGAGCACCACGGCGGGGCGCCGGGGGTGCCGGGCGGCCGTGTCGACGAGCAGGGACGCCAGGTTCGGCATGGGGGTGCTCCTTCCGGGGCGGACCGCGTGGGGACCGTGTGGGGAACATTGCACCACACCGGCTCCCGGCGGTGGGCCGTGCCCGGCCCGGGGTCAGGCCGTGGCCCCGGGCCCGGTCCTCACTCGGCGAGCTCCAGGAGGCGGCGGGCCACGGCGTGGCCGCCGTCGGCCTCCCGGCACACGACCATGATCGTGTCGTCGCCGGCGATGGTGCCGAGGACGGCGGGGAGCACGGACGTGTCGATGGCGGACGCGAAGTACTGGGCGGCCCCCGGCGGGGTGCGCAGCACCACGAGGTTCGCGCTCGCCTCGGCGGTCACCAGCAGCTCGCGGCACAGGCTGGCCAGGCGCGCGTCGAGCACCTCCTGGGTGATCCCCGAGGCCGGCGAGCGGTCGGCCCCGGCCTGCGGAACGGCGTAGACGAGGGCGCCGGAGCCGTCGCGCACCCGGACGGCTCCGAGCTCCACGAGGTCGCGGGAGAGCGTGGCCTGGGTGACCTGCACGCCGTCCTCCGCCAGCCGGGCGGCCAGCTCGGCCTGGGAGTGGATCGCCCCGCCGGTCACGAGGGCCACGATCCGGGCCTGCCGCGCGGTCTTGGTGGCGGGGATGCTCATGCCGGGACGGCGGGGGCGCCGGCGGCGTCCAGGTCGTACCGCCCGGAGCGGGCCATGAGCCACACGAGCAGTGCCTTCTGGGCGTGCAGCCGGTTCTCCGCCTCGTCCCACACGACGGACTGCGGGCCGTCGATGACCTCGGCCGCGACCTCGGAGCCCCGGAACGCGGGCAGGCAGTGCAGGAACAGCGCCCCGGACGCGGCCCGCGCCATCGCCGCCGCGTCCACGGAGTACTCCCGGAAGACCTGGGCCCGGGCCTCGGTCTCCGCCTCCCGCCCCATGGACACCCAGGTGTCGGTGCAGACCACGTCCGCCCCGGCGAGCGCCTCGGCCGGGTCGGTGGTCACGCGCACGGACCCGCCGGTCTGCTCGGCGCGCTCCTCGGCGGCCCGCACCACCGCCGGGTCCGGGAGGTGGCTGTGCGGGCCGGCGACGCGCACGTGCATGCCGGCGGTGGCCCCGCCCAGCAGGTAGGAGTGGGCCATGTTGTTGGCGGCGTCCCCGAGATAGGCGAAGCTGAGCCCGGCGAGGCTCCCCCGGTGCTCCCGGACCGTGAGCAGGTCCGCGAGGATCTGGCACGGGTGGTAGTCGTCGGAGAGCCCGTTGACGACGGGCACGGTCGAGGCCGCGGCCATCTCCTCCAGGCCGGACTGGGCGTAGGTGCGCCACACGATGGTCGAGACCATCCGGGAGAAGACGCGCGCGGTGTCCGCCACGCTCTCCTTGCCCAGCTGCGACTCCCCCGGGTTGATCATCAGCGGATTGCCGCCGAGGTCGGCGATCCCGGCGGAGAAGGAGACGCGGGTGCGGGTCGACGTCTTGTCGAAGATCACGGCCACGGTCTGCGGCCCCGCGTAGGGCCGGTGGGCCCAGCGGTCGGCCTTGAGGCGGGCGGCGAGCTTGAGCACCTCGGCCTGCTCCTGCTGGGAGAGGTCGGTGTCGACGAGGAAGTGGCGGGGGGTCATGGACGGGTTCATGCTTCTTTCGGCGGGGTGTCGGCCGCGGTCGCGGCGGGGGCCGTGACGGTGGCGGTGGCGGCGCGCAGGATCTCGGGGAGCGCGTCGAGGAAGGTGCGCGCCTGCTCGGTGGTCAGGATCAGGGGCGGGGCCAGGCGCAGGGTACCGGGGCCGGTCGCGTTGACGATGAACCCGGCGTCCCGGGCGGCCTCGACCACGGCGGGGCCGAACGGGGCGGTGGCCCCCTCGGGGACGTCGAGGTCGGCGCCGATGAGCAGTCCGCGCTGGCGCACGTCGCCGATCCCGGGGACCGCGCACAGCCCTTCGCCGAGGACGGCGCCCACGGTGCGGGCGTGCTCGAGCAGGCCGTCCTCCTCGATCACGGTGACGGTCGCGAGGCCTGCGGCGGTGGCCGGCGGGTTGCCGCCGAACGTCGTGCCGTGCTGGCCGGCCCCGAGCAGTGCGGAGACCTCCGCGCCGACGGTCAGCATCGCGCCGATCGGGAAGCCGCCGCCGAGCCCCTTCGCCAGGGTGATCGCGTCCGGCAGGTCGCCGCCGGTGAGCTCGGCGGAGGAGGCGAACCAGCGGCCGGTGCGGCCCATCCCGGTCTGCACCTCGTCCACGACGAGCAGCGCGCCGTGCCGGCGGGTCAGCTCCCGGGCGCGCCGGAGGTAGCCCTCCGGCAGCTCGCGCACGCCCGCCTCGCCCTGGACGGGTTCCACGATCAGCGCGGCCACGGTCCCGTCGAGGTGCTCCTCGAGGGCCTCGACGGTCGCGGGGATGTGCCGCACCCCGCCCGGGAGGGGTTCGAAGGGCGCCCGGTAGGCCTCCTTGGCGGTCAGGGCGAGCGCGCCCATGGTGCGGCCGTGGAAGGCGGACTCGAGGGCGAGGACCGTGCCGCGGGGCCGGCCGTCCGGGCCGGGGTGCTCGTGGCCGTGGCGGCGGGCGAGCTTGAACGCGGCCTCGTTGGCCTCGGCCCCGGAGTTCGCGAAGAAGACGTGGGAGCCCGCGGGCGCGCCGGCAAGGGACAGCAGCTTCCCGGCGAGGGCGATCTGCTGGGGGGAGGTGAAGAAGTTGGAGACGTGGCCGAGGGTGGCGAGCTGGCGGGAGACGATCTCCACCCAGCGCGGGTGGGCGTGGCCGAGGGCGTTCACGGCGATGCCCGCGAGCAGGTCGAGGTAGTCCCGGCCGTCGGCGTCGGTGACCACGGCGCCCTTGCCGTGGGTGAGCACGAGCGACGGGCTGCCGAAGACGCCGAGCAGCGAGTCGGCGTACTCGCCGAGCAGGGCGGTCTGGGCGGAGTAGCGGGAAGCGGTGTGCTGGGCGGCGGTGTGCTGGGCGGTCATGTCGATGCTCCGTGGTCGGGGACGAGCTGGGTGCCGATGCCGGTGTCGGTGAAGATCTCGAGCAGGCACGTGTGCGGGCTGCGCCCGTCGACGATGGACGCCCGGCGCGCCCCGCCCTCCACGGCCCGCAGGGCCGCCTCCATCTTGGGGATCATCCCGGCCTGCAGGCCCGGGAGCATCGCGCGCAGCTCCGAGGCGGAGAGGGACGCGATGAGCGAGTCCTTGTCGGGCCAGTCCGCGTAGAGGCCCTCGACGTCGGTGAGGGCCACGAACTTCTCGGCGCGCAGGGCCACGGCCACGGCGGCGGCCGCGGTGTCCGCGTTGACGTTGAGGATCTCCCCCGTGGGGCGGCCGTGCGCGTCGACCTCCGGTGCCACGGAGGAGATGACGGGGATCCGCCCGGCCTCGAGGAGCTGGGTGACGGGCTCGGGGTTGACGCCGACGACCTCGCCCACGTGACCGAGGTCCACCTTCTCGCCGTCCACGACGGTGCCCCGGCGGACGGCGCGGAACAGCTCGGCGTCCTCCCCCGAGAGCCCGACGGCGTACGGGCCGGTGGCGTTGAGCAGGGAGACGAGCTCGCGCTGGACCTGCCCGGTCAGCACCATCCGGATGGCGTCCACGGCTTCCTTGGACGTGACCCGCAGCCCGCCGCGGAACTCCGACTCGATCCCCAGCCGCTCCAGCATGCGGTTGATCTGGGGCCCGCCGCCGTGCACCACGACCGGTTTGATCCCGACGTGGCGCAGGAACACCATGTCCTCGGCGAAGGCCTGCCGCAGCGGCTCGGACACCATGGCGTTGCCGCCGTACTTGAAGACCATCACGGACCCGGAGTAGCGCTGGATCCAGGGCAGGGCCTCCATCAGGGTGCCCGCCTTCAGCTGGGCGGTCGCGTAGCGGGTCGGGTCACTGGGGTCGGTCATGGTTCTCCTGCGCCGTGGGTCGGTGCTGTGCTGGTGGGCGGGCTGGTCAGCTGGAGTAGGCGCTGTTCTCCTCGACGTAGTCGTGGGTGAGGTCGTTGGTCCAGACGGTGGCGTCGGCGTCCCCGGCCTTGAGGTCGACCAGGACGGTGACCCTGCGGTCGGCGGCCAGGTCCACGCCCTCGCGCGGATCCCCGATCATGCCGTTGCGGCAGACCACGACCCCGTTGATGGTGACGTCGAGCTGGTCGGGGTCGAACGCGGCGTCGGTGGTGCCGACCGCGGACAGGACCCGGCCCCAGTTGGGGTCGTTGCCGAAGATCGCGGCCTTGAAGAGGTTGGAGCGGGCCACGGAGCGGCTCACGTCCTCGGCCTGCTTCTCGGTCACGGCGTTGACCGTGGTGATCTCGATGTCGTGGGACGCGCCCTCGGCGTCCGTGATGAGCTGCTGGGCCAGCGAGTGGCACACGGCGGTCACGGCCTGGCTGAACTCGAACTCGTCGGGGGTGATCCCGGAGGCGCCCGAGCCGAGCAGGACCACGGTGTCGTTGGTCGACATGCAGCCGTCGGAGTCGGTGCGGTTGAACGTGACCTTGACCGCGTCCTCGAGCGCCCACTGCAGGGCGTCGGAGGAGAGCTCGGCGTCGGTCGTGAGCACCACGAGCATCGTGGCCAGACCGGGGGCGAGCATGCCCGCGCCCTTGGCCATGCCGCCGACCGTCCAGCCGTCCCGGACGTAGGCGGCCTGCTTGGAGACGGAGTCGGTGGTCATGATGGCCCGGGCCGCGGCGGCCCCGGCGTCGTCGTCGTCCCCAAGGGCCGCCACGACCCCGGGGAGGCCCCGCTCCATGACGTCCATGGGCAGCTGGACGCCGATCAGGCCGGTGGAGCAGACCACTACGTCGCCGGCCCCGACCCCGAGCGCCTCGCCGACGAGCTCCGCGGTCCGGTGGGAGGCCTGGAACCCCTGCGGCCCGGTGCAGGCGTTCGCCCCGCCGGAGTTGAGGACCACCGCGGCGGCGCTGCCGTCCGCGGTCGCGGCCTTGGACCACTGGATGGGCGCGGCGGTGATCCGGTTGGTCGTGTACACGGCACCCACGTGGTGCTGGGGGCCGTCGTTGACCACGAGGGCGAGGTCCGGTCCGCCGGAGTCCTTGAAGCCGGCCTCGGTGCCGGCCGCGCGGAAGCCCTGGGCGGCGGCCACGCCGCGGGCGGTGTCGACCTGCAGGGTGCCGGCCGGCTGCTGGGAGGGGTACGTTCTCACGGTGCGACTCCTTGGAGATTCAGGCCGGTGTCCTCCGGCAGGCCGAGGGCGAGGTTCATGGACTGGACGGCCCCGCCCGCGGTGCCCTTGACGAGGTTGTCGATCACGCACGTGACGATGACGCGCCCCGCCCGGGCGTCGTGGGCGAGCTGGAGCTGGGCGTGGTTGGAGCCGGCCACCGACTTCGTCGAGGGCCACCGGCCCTCGGGCAGGACGGTGACGAACGGCTCGGCCGCGTAGGCGGCCTCCCAGGCCTCCCGCAGCTGCGCGGCGGTCACGCCGCCGGAGACCCGCGCGGTGGCGGTCGTGAGGATGCCCCGGGGCATGGGGGCCAGCGTCGGGGTGAAGGAGATCCGCACGGGGCGCCCCGCGGCCTTCGAGAGGCCCTGCTCGATCTCGGGGGTGTGCCGGTGGGCGCCGCCCACGCCGTACGGGCTCATCGAGCCCATGACCTCCGAGCCCAGCAGGTGCGCCTTGACGGCCTTGCCGGCCCCGGACGTGCCCGAGGCCGCGACGATCACGACGTCCTCGGGCTCCAGGAGACCGGCGGCGAAGCCGGGGCCGAGGGCGAGCAGGGCGCTGGTCGGGTAGCACCCCGGCACCGCGATGCGCGTGGCGCCGCGGAGCTGCTCGCGCTGGCGGGTGCCCTCGGCGTCCACCACGAGCTCGGGCAGCCCGTACGGCCACGTCCCGGCGTGCGGTGAGCCGTAGAACTGGTCCCACTCCTCGGCGGAGTCGAGCCGGTGGTCGGCGCCGGCGTCGATCACCACGGTCTCCGGCGGCAGCTGCGCGGCGATCGCGGCCGAGGCGCCGTGCGGCAGGGCGAGGAAGACGACGTCGTGGCCGGCGAGGTTCTCCACCGTGGTGTCGACGAGCACCCGGTCGGAGAGGGAGTGCAGGTGCGGCTGCAGCTCCCCCAGCCGCTGGCCCGCGTTGGAATGGGCCCCCACGGCCCCGATCTCGATCTGCGGGTGACCGGCGAGGATCCTCAGGACCTCGCCACCGGCGTAGCCGGATGCCCCCGAAACTGCTGCGCTGAACGTCATAGGGTCCACTCTAGCTCAAAGTTATGCATGGTCTTCAATATTTATGCACGCTCCGGGAGGGGACCGACCGAGCGGGAGCACGGGCGCGCCGTCGTCGGAGCACGTCAATACCCCCGTTCGGATCAGCCACGGCCGTTCCCACGTCCCCCCGGAACGGCTCTGCACCCGAATCTACGCTTCCCATGTGCAAATCTCGATGATTACGGGGGCATTTCCCTGCCCCCTCTTGTGCACACGCTACCCCTCGGCGCCCCCCGCGGGGAGGGCGCGGCGGGGCTTGCCGCCTACCATGGCAGAGTTCCCGTCCGCGTTGTCCAGGAGGTACCCGTCATGGTCCGTTGCGTCATGGTCGAGCGAGCCGGAGGCCCCGAGGTCCTGACCCTCGGCGAGCGCCCGGACCTCGAACCGGGCCCGCACCAGCTGCTCGTCGAGACCCGCGCGGCGGGGGTGAACTTCATCGAGGTCTACCAGCGCGAGGGCGTCTACCCCGTCGAGCACCCCTTCACGCCGGGCTCCGAGGGAATGGGCGTGGTGACAGGCGTGGGCTCCGAGGTGCAGCACTTCGCCCTGGGCGACCGGATCACCACGTCGCAGGCCTCCCGCACCTACGCCGACGCCTTCCTCGTGGACACCGACAAGGCCCTGCGCGTGCCCACCGGCGTTCCCGACGAGGTCGCCGCGGCCGTGCCGCTGCAGGGCCTCACCGCGCACTACCTGGTCCGCTCGACGTACCCGGTCCAGAAGGGCGACGTCGCCGTCGTCACCGCGGGCGCGGGCGGGGTCGGAGGCCTCGCCGTGCAGCTGCTGAAGTCGCTCGGGGCCACCGTGATCGCCCTGGTGGGCTCCCAGGCGAAGGCGGAGACGGCGCGCTCGCTGGGCGCCGACTTCGCCCTGGTGGGCTACGAGGGCTTCGCCGAGCACGTCCGGGAGGTCACCGGCGGCCGCGGCGCCGACGTCGTCTACGACTCGGTCGGCAGGAACACCTTCGACGAGTCGCTCCGGGCGCTGCGCCGGCGCGGAATGCTCGTGCTCTTCGGCGGATCCTCCGGCCAGGTCCCCCCGCTCGACCCGCAGCGGCTCGCCCAGCACGGGTCCCTGTACCTCACCCGGCCCACCCTCAACGACTACCTGCTCGACGAGAAGGAGCGGAACTGGCGCGCGGGCGAGCTGTTCGACGCGGTGCTCGACGGGTCGCTGAGCATCCGCGTCGCCGAGACCTTCCCGCTCGCCCAGGCACGGCAGGCGCACGAGCTGCTCCAGTCCCGCGCCGCCCAGGGCAAGCTGCTGCTGGTCCCGTGAGCCCGGCACCGATGCACCGCTTCCTCGGCGCGGACGGCGCGCGGGACCCGTACACCCCGTACGTCGGGTGCTGCGCGGCCACCGTGGAGCACTACGACCTGGACCTCGACTACGACGTCGAGGACAACGGCCTCGAGGCGCGGGCCACCCTGACCTGCCGCGCGCTGCACGACACGGACCGGATCGAGCTGGACCTCACCGAGCTGGCCGTCACCGACGTCCGGTTCGGCTCCGGCGGGCTCGGCGGACTGCTCGGCGGCCGCCGGGTGCGCGCGGACCACCGCGGCGGCCGCCTCGTGCTGACCCTGCCGCGCCTCGTCGCCGCCGGGGAGGCGTTCACGCTCACCGTGGCCTACGAGGGGTACCCCGAGTCCCTGGACGGGCCCTGGGGCGAGATCGGCTGGGCCGAGCTCGACGACGGCGTGCTCGTCGCCGGCCAGCCCACCGGCTCCTCCACCTGGTTCCCGTGCGTCGACCACCCCTCCCACAGGGCGACCTACCGGGTCACCGTGCACGCGGACGCCGACTACGAGGTGGTGGTCCACGGCGAGCTGGAGTCCGTGGTGGAGCGCGACGGCGAGCGCCACTGGGTGTACACGTCCCGGGTGCCGCTGCCGCCCTACCTGGCGACCGTGCAGATCGGCCCGTACGAGCGGCACGAGCTCACGGGCTCCCGCGTCCCCCAGCACCTCGTGTGCTCCAAGAAGCGGCGCAAGAAGGCGGAGAAGACCTTCGCGGAGCAGGGTCGGATGATCGAGGTGTTCAGCGACTGGTTCGGCCCGTACCCCTTCCCGAGCTACACCGTGGTGGTCGTCGACGAGTCGCTGGAGGACCCGTTCGAGTGCTACGCGTGCTCCGTGTTCGGCAAGAACCAGCTGGGCACGGACTGGGAGGAGCAGCGGCTCGTGGCGCACGAGCTGGCCCACCAGTGGTTCGGCAACAGCCTGGTCCTCTCCTCGTGGCAGGACATCTGGCTCAACGAGGGGTTCGCGTCCTACTCCGAGTGGATCTGGTCCGAGGCCTCCGGCGACAGGCCGGCCCGCTGGCACGCGGAGAAGGCCCACCGGACCCTGTCCAAGATGCGCCAGGACCTCGTCATCGGGGACCCCGGGCAGGTGCGGCTCTTCGACGACGTGGTGTACGTCCGGGGCGCCCTCACCGTCCACGCGATCCGGGAGACCGTGGGCGAGGACGCCTTCCGCGCCCTCCTGCGCGGCTGGGCCACCGCCAACCGGGACGGGTGGGTGAGCACGGAGGGCTTCCGGGAGCACCTGCGCGGCTTCGTGCCCCAGCACCGGTGGGCGGAGGTCGACGGCCTGCTGGACGCGTGGTTGCTCCGGCGGGAGCTGCCCGCCCTGCCCTGATCCGCGCCGGAGCCCCCGGGCACCGACGAGAACGGGCCCCTGCCGGACGCACAGCGTCCGGCAGGGGCCCGTTCCGCCGCCCGGGCGGCGGTGTCAGCTCTCCCGGTGGTAGAGCCGGCGGGCGAACCAGACCCCGCCCCCGGCCGCGCCGAGGCCGGCGAGCAGCAGCAGGCCCGCCTGGACGCGCTGCCACGTGATGGTGCCCGCGGTGACCCCGTCCCCGAACTCGCCCGCCGCGGCGGTCTCGACCACCTGGAGGGTGCCCTCCTCGACGGCGAGCAGGGCGTCGGCCTCCTGGTGGAAGTCGTCCTCGCCGGAGCCCGTCTGCGTGCCGCGGAAGACGATCTCCTCCCCCGCCTCCGGGACCCGCGGGTCGGCGAGGCCCGAGTCGAAGGGCTGCTGGGTGACCGCCTCGTCCGCGGGCAGCACCCCGCGGTAGATGGGGTTGTAGGTCTTGGTCTGCAGGTCGTTGGTGAGGTCCTGGTACTGCCCGGAGATCACCCAGGACCGGTCTGCGTAGCCGGCCAGCCTCCGGGAGTCGTCCCAGGCGAGGGCCGCGCTCACCGCCAGGACCAGTCCCAGGAGCAGCCCCAGCAGCCCCACGGCCGTCGGCTTCCAGGCGATCGACCGCCGGGCGCGCCCGCTGTCGCGCTCGTCCGGCTCGTCCTGCTCGTCGTCGAAGGCGAAGAAGGTGTCCTGTCGGTCGGTGGTCTCCTCGGTCATGCTGCGCTCCTGGAACGGGGTCGGGGAAGGGGGGGTCGGTCGCGAACACCGGGCCGCGGCCGGGGACCCGGTGCCACAGTACCGAAGAAGCCGGCTCGCCCCCCGGCGTTCGCGAGTGTTACCACGGGGCGGAGGTCAGTGCGGGGACGGCGGACGGCCCGCCCCCGGGAGGGGCGGGCCGTCCGGGCGGGGTCGTTCAGCCGCGGAGCACGGCGCCGTGGCGCTCGGCGGCCACGGCGACGGCCGCCTCGCGGGCGGCGGAGGCCTCGTCCGCGGTCAGCGTGCGGTCCGGGGCCCGGAAGCGCATCGCGAAGGCGACCGACTTGCGGCCCTCCTCGACGCCGGGCCCCTGGTAGACGTCGAAGACGCGGAGGTCCTCGAGCAGCTCCCCGGCGCCCTCCTCCAGCGCGGCCCGCAGCTCGGCGGCCGGGACGGCGGCGTCCACCACGAGCGCGACGTCCTGCGTGGCGGCCGGGTAGCCGGAGATCGGGCGGGCCTGCACGACCTCGACCTCGGCGTCGGTGAGCGAGCTGAGGTTCAGCTCCATCGCCACCGTCCGCTCGGGCAGGTCCTGCGCGGCCACGAGCTTCGGGTGCAGCTCGCCGGCGTAGCCCAGCGGGGTGCCGTCGGCGGTGGCCAGCACCGCGGTGCGGCCCGGGTGGAACGCCTGGTGGGTGCCCTGGCGGACGGTCAGCTCGACCCCCAGGACCTCGGCGGCCAGCCGGGCCGCGTCGAGGGCGTCCTGCCAGTCGTACGCCCGGGGTGCGGTCCACGGGCCCTCGGCCGTGTCCCTCCCGGCCAGGACCGCGGCGAGGTGGCGCGGCTGGGCGGGAATGCCGGCCTCGAGCTCCTCGAGCACCGCCCGGCCCGGGTGCGCCCCCAGCGGGGGGATGCTCGCGCTGCCGAGCTGCTCGCCGGGGCGGAAGACCCGCCCGACCTCGTAGAGCGCCAGGTCGCGGAAGCCGCGGGAGGTGTTGCGCCGCAGCACCTCCAGCAGGCCCGGGAGCAGGGACACGCGCAGCATCCCCTGGGCCTCGCTGATCGGATTGGCCAGCTTCACCGACGGCACGGGGACCCCGGGCTCCGGGGCGCCCCACAGCTCGTTGTCCGCCTGCGAGACGAAGGGGTAGGCGAGCACCTCGGTCAGCCCGGCGGCCGCGAGCGAGTCGGCGACCCGCTTGCGGGCCTGCTGCTCGGCGGTCAGACCGCGCCCGGGGGGCGCGACCGGCAACCGCGAGGGGATCCTGTCGTAGCCCACGAGGCGGGCGATCTCCTCGACCAGGTCCTCCTTCTCGACCAGGTCGGTGCGCCACGACGGGGGCACGACGCGCCAGCCGTCGTCGGTGGCCTCGACCTGCGCGCCGAGCTCGGTGAGGGTCGAGACGACCTGCTCCGCCGTGTAGTCCACGCCCGTGCGGCGGCCCGGGTGGTCCCAGGGCAGCTCGATGGGCGCGGGGACGGTGGTGTCGTCCACGTCGGTGACCTCGGGGCCGGCCGTGCCGCCGGCCAGCTCCACGAGCAGCTCCACGGCGCGCTGGGCGGCCACCGGGGCGATCCGCGGGTCCACGCCGCGCTCGAAGCGCTTGGACGCCTCCGAGGGGAGCCTGTGCCGGCGGGTGGTGCGGGCGATCGAGATCTCGTCGAAGCGGGCCGCCTCCACGAGCACGTCGACAGTGCTGTCCGAGACCTCGGTGCTCGCCCCGCCCATGACCCCGGCCAGGCCGATCGGCCCGGAGCCGTCCGTGATGAGCAGGTCCTCGGGGTCGGCGGTGCGCTGCTTGCCGTCCAGGGTGGTCAGCGTCTCGCCCGCGGCGGCCCGGCGCACGGTGATGCCCCCGCTCAGCCTCCCGAGGTCGTAGAAGTGCAGCGGCTGGCCGAACTCGAGCAGCACGTAGTTGGAGACGTCCACCGGCAGGGAGATGGAGCGGATCCCGGCCAGGCGCAGCCGCGCCGACAGCCACGGGGGCGTGGGGGCGGTCGCGTCGATGCCGGTCACCGTCCGGGCGACGAAGCGGGTGCACCCGGGCCTGCCGTGGATGGGGGCGTCGTCGTCGACGGCCACGGGGAACCCGCCCGCGGTGGGGGCGGGCACCCGGGCGGCCACGGCCTCGGCCGGGTCGGTGAAGGGCTCGTGCACGGCGTGGCAGTACTCGCGGGCCACCCCGCGGATGGAGAACGCGTAGCCGCGGTCCGGGGTCACGTTGATCTCGGCGGCTTCGTCGTGGAGGCCGAGCAGCTCCAGGGCGTCCGCCCCGAGCTCCGGGTCCAGGCCGAGGGTCGAGAGCACCAGGATGCCGTCGTGGTCCTCGCCGATGCCGAGCTCGCGCACCGAGGCGATCATCCCGGCGGAGGTGTGGCCGTAGGTCTGCCGCGCCGAGATCCTGAAGTTGCCGGGCAGCACGGCGCCGGGCAGGGTCACCACGACCTTGTCGCCGACCTCGAAGTTGTGCGCCCCGCAGATCACGCCCTGCACGCCGGACGGGTCGATGCCCTCGCCGGTCAGGGTCTGCTCCTGGCCCTCGGGGACCACGCGGACGGTGCACCAGTTGACGGTCTTGCCGTTGGAGTGGGTCTCCGGCTCCTTGGACAGCACCTGGCCCACCACGACCGGGCCCTTCAGGTGGTCCGCGGGACGGTGCACGTCCTCCTCCTCGAGGCCGACCCGGACCAGGGTGGCCAGGACGTCCTCGGCGGTCGCGTCCACGGGGACGGGGGCGTGCTCGCGCAGCCATGACAAGGGAACTCGCATGTCTCTAGATCTCCATCCCGAAGTGCTCGCTGAAGCGGATGTCGCCCTCGACCATGTCGTGCATGTCCGGGACGTTGTTGCGGAACATCAGGGTCCGTTCGATGCCCATGCCGAACGCGAAGCCGGAGTGGACCTCGGGGTCGATGCCGGCCGCGCGCAGCACGTTGGGGTGGACCATGCCGCAGCCGCCCCACTCGATCCACTGCGGCCCGCCCTTGGCGTTCGGGTGCCAGACGTCCAGCTCGGCCGACGGCTCGGTGAACGGGAAGTAGTTGGGGCGCAGCCGGATCTTCGCGCCGGGCCCGAACATCTGCCGCGCGAAGTGCTCGAGCGTGCCCTTGAGGTCGGCCATCGACAGTCCCTCGTCCACGGCCAGACCCTCGACCTGGTGGAAGACGGGGGTGTGCGTGGCGTCGAGCTCGTCGGTGCGGTAGGTGCGCCCCGGGACGACGACGTAGACGGGCAGCTCGCGGCTCAGCAGCGTGCGCATCTGCACCGGCGAGGTGTGCGTGCGCAGCACGAGGTGCGCCTCGGGCGGGTCCACGAAGAACGTGTCCTGCAGCTCCCGGGCGGGGTGGTCCGGCTTGAAGTTGAGGGAGTCGAAGTTGTACCACTCGGACTCGACCTCGGGGCCGTCGGCGACCTCCCACCCCATGGCCACGAACGTCTCGCCGACGCGCTCCATGAGGTTGGTCAGCGGGTGCCGGCCGCCCAGGTGCCGGCGCCGGCCGGCGGCGGTGACGTCCACGGCCTCCTCGACGAGGATCCGGGCGTCCCGCTCCTCCTCCAGCACCGTGGTGCGGGCGGCGATCGCCTTGTTCACCCAGCCGCGGGCCTGGCCCATCAGCTTGCCGGCGGCGGCCTTCTGCGACTTGTCCAGGGAGCCGATCTGCCGGTTGGCCAGCGCCAGGGGGGACCGCTCCCCCGTGTGGGCGAGCCGGACCTCCTTGAGCTCGTCCAGGTCCTTCGCGTTCTCGACGGCGGTCAGGGCCGCCTCGACGGCGGCGGTGACCGCGGCCTCGTCGGTCGGGTCGACCGCGCCGCTCGGGGCGGTATGGGGTGGCAGTTCAGACATCAGCTGGCGACTTCTTCGGCTCGGGGACGGCGTCGTCCGGGCACGCCGTTCCACAGTGCGTGGAACGCGGACCACGGGAAAGCCCGGATCGGCACGGATCGCGGGCGGAACCCAGTCTATGGCACGTGACTCACGGGCCGCCCACCGCTCCCCCATCACGTCGTCGCCTGTCCGGACCCGGCAGGACCGGAGCACCGCGCCGTCCGGTCCCCGCCTCCTCCTGGTCCTGGCGATCACCGGCGTGGTGCTGCTCGATCCGGGCGCACGGAGCGGACCTAGGCTGGTGGCATGATGCGGAATCTGAGCCGGTCGGCACGCCTGCGGCAGGTGTGGAACATGACGAACCTGTCCACGCCCCTGGGGCTCCTGGTCGCGGCGGCCACCCGGACGAAGGTGGTCCGCGGACCCGAGGGGCTGATCCTCGGGTTCGGCTACCGGCCCCGGCTGCCGAAGGCGGGGGCGTTCACCGTGGGCAACGTGGTCCTGTTCCGTGCCGGGATCGAGGACGTCGCGGCCCGGCCCCGGCTCGTGGCCCACGAGTCCCGCCACGCGACCCAGTGGGCGCAGTGCCTGGGCCTGCCGTTCCTGCCCGCCTACCTCGTGGCCGCGGGATGGTCGGTGCTGCGCTGCGGGCACCCGGCGCTGCGCAACCCCTTCGAGGTGCGGGCGGGCCTCGCCGACGGCGGCTACCGGTCGCCCGGCCGCCGCAGTGCACCGGAGCGGGGATGACCACCGTGCCCCGGCCGGCCACGGGATCCCGTGGTCAGCGGGCTCGGTCGGCGAGGTGGTCGAGCAGGGCGTGCACGATCGGCAGGTCGGCCGGGATCCAGGCGAGCTCGAGCGCGGCGGCGGGGTCCTCCAGCGGGAGCCACCGCACCGCCAGGTGGTCCTCGCCCACCACGGGCCGCGGGTCGCCGCCGGTCGCCACGGCCGTCCAGACGCGCATCGCCGCGGTGTCCTTGAGCGGCCAGCCCTGGGCGTGCGGACCGCGCACCTCCGCGACCAGCCGGACGTCCACGCCCAGCTCCTCGGCGCACTCCCGCACCAGGGCCTGCTCGCAGCTCTCGTCCGGCTCCTGCTTGCCGCCGGGGAACTCCCACAGGCCCCGGAGGGCCTCGGGGTAGGCCCGCTGCGCGGCGAGGAAGGCCGTGGGACGGTCGGCGTCGTCGAGGAGGGCGGCGCCGACCACCTGGGTGCGGTACGCGGCCGGCAGGGGCGCGGTCACCGGATCAGCGCCCGTCCCCGGCTCCGGGGCGCCGCTGGGCCCGGGCCGAGGCGTAGAGGCACACGGTGGCGGCGGTGCCCACGTTGAGGGACTCCGCCCGCCCGTGCACGGGCACGGCGACGCGGTGGTCGGCCAGCGCCTTCTCCTCCTCCGACAGCCCCCGGGCCTCGTTGCCGAAGAGCCACACGGTGGGCCGCGCCAGGTCGTACCCGGCGTCGAGGCCGTCCGCACCGGCGGCGCGGGCCGCGGAGGCGTCCTGGAGCCGGTCGAGGTCGACGTCCCCGTGGCCGTCGGCGGCCAGCACGCCGCACCCGGCGGCGCGGGCGGCCCCGAGCAGCGCGGGCAGGTCGGCCCCCACGACCACGGGAAGGTGGAAGAGGGAGCCGGCGGTCGAGCGCACGGTCTTGGGGTTGTAGACGTCCACGCTGCCGGCGGTCAGCACCACCGCGTCCGCGCCCGCGGCGTCCGCCGCGCGTAGCACGGTGCCGGCGTTGCCGGGGTCCTGCACCCGGGCCAGCACGGCCACCAGCCGGGGCCGGGCGGCGAGCACGGTCCCGAGATCCGTGTCGAGGGGGCGGCACACGACGACGACGCCCTGCGGGGTCACCGCGTCGCTCATGGCGGCGAGGACCTCCCGCGTCACGAGGCGGACGAACACGGAGCGGTCCTCGGCCACGCGATCGAGGAGGGCGGTGATGTCCGGGTGGCGGCCCAGGGCGTCCTCGGTGACGTAGACGGCGTCCACGCACGGGGACTCCAGGTGCCGGGCGAGGGCCTCGCGGGCGTTCTGCGGGCCCTCGGCGAGGAACAGTCCGCGCTTGGAACGCGCGGAGCGCCCGGCCAGTCCCGCGACGTCCCTGACCCGATCGGCTCGGGGGTTGGACATCGGCTGGGTGGCCAGGCGCTCCGTGAGGTTCACTGCTCCGACTGGGCTCAGGCGGCGGCTTCGCGCGGTGCGGAGGTGTCCTCCGGCAGGGCGTTCTTCGCGATCTCGACCAGACCGGCGAACGCGGCCTCGTCGTTGACGGCCAGCTCGGCGAGCATGCGACGGTCGACCTCCACCTCGGCGGCCTTGAGGCCCTGGATGAAGCGGTTGTAGGTCAGGCCGTTGGCGCGGGCTGCGGCGTTGATGCGCTGGATCCACAGCCGGCGGAAGTCGCCCTTGCGCTTGCGGCGGTCGTTGTAGCTGTAGACGAACGAGTGGGTGACCTGCTCCTTCGCCTTGCGGTACAGGCGCGAGCGCTGGCCGCGGTAGCCGGAGGCCTGCTCGAGGACGACCCGGCGCTTCTTGTGGGCGTTGACCGCCCGCTTCACACGTGCCACGTGTGTACTCCTTCACTTCGGTCCCGGCCGTGCGGCCGGGAGGTCAAATCTGTGCGGGGCGGGGAGACGGGCTCCCCAACGGATGCGGTGGGGACTACTTGCCCAGCATCTTCTTGATGACCTTGGCGTCGCCGGGGGCCACGATCTGGTCGGAGGCCAGGCGACGGGTCAGCCGGGAGGACTTGTGCTCCAGGTAGTGGCGGCGGTTGGCCTGCTGGCGCTTCACCTTGCCGGTACCGGTGAGCTTGAAGCGCTTCTTCGCCCCGCTGTGGGTCTTCATCTTCGGCATGTGGGCCGCTCTCCTTGCGATTCTTCCGGTGGTGGCCACCGGAGGGCGCGACGACGTCCGCCGCACCTCCACGGTGCCCCTGGGCGCAACCGGGTCCGGCTGCGCGCCGCGGGGCGCTGTCAGTTCTGCTCCGCTCGCGCGGAAGGTCTTGCGCCGCTCAGGCCTGGGGCCCGGGCTTGGCGCCCGGCTTGGGACCGGGCCGGGGTGCCTTCGGCGCCGGGACCGGGGCCTTGGGCGCCGCGGCCGGAGCCTTGGGCGCCGGGGCCTTGGGGGCCGGCGGCTTCAGGGCGGCCTTCGGCGCCGGGGTCTCGGCGACCGCAGGCTCCGGCGCCTTGACGGCCTCCGGCTCCGGGATCTCGACGGCCTCGGGCTCCGGGCTCGGTGCCTCGGCGACCGCAGGCTCCGGGGTCTCGACGACCTCGGGCTCCACGACCTCGGGCTCGGGGGCAACGGTCTGCGCCGTCTCCGGGACCTCGGGGGCCGGTGCCGGCTCCCGGACCTCGGGCTCCGGGGCCGGCTGCTGCACCGGCTCCTCGGCCTGCCCGGCCCGCTCGCGCAGCTCGGCCGGGAACGCGTCCCCGATCGACTGGGTCACGGGCGCCGCGGAGGACGTGTCGATCTTGTCCTTCGCCCTGCGCTCGTTCTCGGCCTTCGCCTCCTCGCGCTGCTTCTGGCGGCGCACCTCGGCCTTGGCCTCGGCCTTGTTCTTCAGCGGGCCCACGACCATCACCATGTTGCGGCCGTCGACCCGGGGGCTCGACTCGACCGCGCCGACCTCCGCGACGTCGTTCGCGAAGCGCTCGAGCAGGCGGACGCCCATCTCGGGGCGCTGCTGCTCGCGACCGCGGAACTGGATCATGGCCTTGACCTTGTCGCCGGCCCCGAGGAACCGCTTGGCGTGGCCGACCTTGGTCTCGTAGTCGTGGGTGTCGATCTTGAGCCGGAACCGGACCTCCTTGAGGACCGTGTTCGTCTGGTTCTTGCGCGACTCCCGGGCCTTGACCGCGGCCTCGTACTTGTACTTGCCGAAGTCCATGAGCTTGGCCACCGGCGGCTTGGCGTTGGGCGCCACCTCGACCAGATCGAGATCCGATTCGCGGGCCAGCCTCAGTGCGTCCTCGACGCGGACGATGCCGACCTGCTCGCCTGCGGGTCCGACGAGGCGGACTTCGGGGACTCGGATTCTGTCATTGATACGTGGATCGCTAATGCCGTGCTCCTGATGTTCTGCGTGGTCGCCCGGAGGTTTCCGGGGACCTCATGGTTCGGTCCGGTCCGCAACGACAAAAGCCCCCGCTGCGGTCGGCAAGCGGAGGCTCATCGCTGCGCCACCCGGGGGTGACGCGCTGCGTGACGGAGCGGACGCGGGAGGACCCGGCCGTGCCGTCGTGCGGACGATGTCGTCGCGGACCCGGCGGCCGTGGCCCGAACCTCCGAAGGCTCGGGGACCGTGGCCGGCGCGGGTGGGAGTCTCCTCCACTTGCACACTGCCGACGAGTCTAGCCCATGGGCCACGGGTTCGGGAAACGACGGTCGTGCGAGGTGTCACTCGTCCTCGGTGCTGTGCAGGGCCCGGCGGGCCGAGAGCAGCTCCGTCTCCGGCCGGGCGGCGACGAAGCGCTCGACCTCGTCCAGGACCTCCACGAGTCGGGCGGCGTCCGCCGCGACCACCGCGGTGCCCACGAGGGCCCGGCGGTGGAGCTCGAGGTGGCCGACCTCGGCGGCGGTCACGGGGAACCGGCGGCGCAGCTCGGCGACGAGGGGACGCACCACGGAGCGCTTGGCCTTGAGGGAGTGGACGTCCCCGAGGAGCACGTCGAACTCGATCCACCCGATCCACACGGCGTCCCCGCCTCCTTCCGGCCGGCCCCCGGCCTCCCCTGCAGGATAGTGCCGGCGGCGGCAGGACGGTCCGGTCGGCGGACGGCGGTGTGGCAGAGTTGGGCCATGACTTCCGAGAACACCTTCCGCTTCGACGACGACGCCGCACGGTCCGGCCAGGAGATCCCGCAGGAGACGGTCAGCGCCGTCGACGAGCAGATGCGCGACATCGCGGAGGTCCCGGCCATCGAGGTCATCACGACCGCGGCCGTGCACCTCATGAGCGCTGCCGCCGTGAAGTGCGGTCTCGCCGCGGGCGAGGACGCCGAGGAGCTCAAGGACCTCGACGAGGCGCGCAAGCTCATCACCGCGCTGGCCGGCTTCGTCACCGCCGCGGCCCCGGAGATCGGCTCGCAGCACGCCGCTCCGCTGCGCGACGGCCTGCGCACCCTGCAGCTCGCCTTCCGGGAGGCCTCCCGCTTCCCGGACGCCCCCGGTCAGGGACCCGGCGAGCGGTTCACGGGTCCGGTCAACTGAGGGCCGTCACCCCCCGAACGTCGCGGGCTGATCCGGGTTCCCCGGGTCAGCCCGCCGTCGTGAGGCGCAGCTGCATCGAGTCCACGTCCTCCGCGAGGGCCGGTTCCACGCTCAGCCGGGCCTGGAAGCGGGCGACGACGTCGTCCAGCTGCGCCCGGTCGAGCCCGGCCCGCAGGGACAGCACGACGGCGAGCTCGGGGCCCGCCCCGCCGCCCTGGACGAGCCGTCCGTCCGCGGCGCGCACGGCCACTCCGTCCCCGGGTGCCGTCCCGACCCCGAGCACCCCGGGCAGGTCCGCGGCGCAGCGCCGGACGGCCGCCTCGACCGCCGCGCTGCGGTAGGCGGGCGTCCAGGGCCTGCCCTGGGCCAGCGCCCAGAGGGCCGGGCGGCGCACGACGAACGGGAGGACCGTGCCGGGGTCGAGCACGAGCAGCTGGGTGCCGTCCTTGACCGCGGCCACGGCCGCCCGGCGGACGTCCGTGGCCACCGGCCGGGCCTGGGCGTGCCAGCCGGCGAGCGCCGCCGTGGAGGTGAAGACCGGCAGCACCTGCCGTCCGTCCGCGGCCCGCAGGGACACGAGCGCCATGTCGGCCTCCTTGTCGGCCACGAGACCGGCCTCGGTCACGGTCGAGGCGGAGACCTCCGCCACGACGGGCACGAACACCCGGGTCCCGGCGAGCGCCGCGACCACGGAGGCCTCGTCCGCCGTCCCCGCCCGCAGGTCCTGGAGGGCCTGCAGCACGGCCGGGGCGGCGGCGCCGTCGTCGTCGGGGAACCGGTGGGTGTGGCTGGTGCCCTCCCCCAGGTTGCGCCCGGCCCAGGGCTGGCCGCCGGTGTCCTCGGTGCCGCCCGCACCCGCGAGCTGGGCGGCGATGTGCCCCGGGAGGGGTCGCCCCGTCACCGCGCCCCCGGCCGGCCCGCCACGTCGAGGGCCTCCCCGAGGGTGAACCGGCCCGCGTAGAGGGCCTTGCCCACGATCGCGCCCTCGACGCCGGAGGGCACGAGGGTGCGCAGGGCCGCGAGGTCGTCGAGGGAGGAGATGCCCCCGGAGGCGACCACGGGCTTGTCGGTGCGGGTCGCCACCTCCTGCAGCAGCTCGAGGTTGGGGCCCTTGAGGGTGCCGTCCTTGGTGACGTCGGTGACCACGTAGCGGGCGCAGCCGTGCTCCTCGAGGCGGTCCAGGACCTCCCAGAGGTCGCCGCCCTCCTCGGTCCAGCCGCGGGCGGCGAGGACGGTGCCCCGCACGTCGAGGCCCACCGCGATGACGTCGCCGTGCTCGGCGATGACCTTTCGCGTCCACTCGGGGTTCTCGAGGGCCGCGGTGCCCAGGTTGATCCGGGCGGGGTCAAGGGACAGCGCCCGCTCCAGCGAGGCGTCGTCGCGGATGCCGCCGGACATCTCGACCTTCAGGTCGAGCTCGGCGGCGACGCGGCGGAGCACGTCGATGTTGTCGCCGCGGCCGAAGGCGGCGTCGAGGTCCACGAGGTGGATCCACTCGGCGCCGGCCTCCTGCCACGCGAGGGCGGCCTCGAGCGGGTCGCCGTAGCCGGTCTCGGAGCCGGCCTCGCCCTGGACCAGGCGCACGGCTTGGCCGTCCGCGACGTCGACGGCGGGCAGCAGCTGGAGGCGGGGGGTCTCGCTCAGGGACATGGGATCTCTCTTCTCGGGGTTCGGGGTCTCGGACGGGAGGGTTCAGCGGCCCTGGAACCAGGCGTACCAGCCGTAGCCGATCAGGCCCGCGGCCGTCAGGGCCAGGAGGACGACGGTCCAGAGCGGCTTGTGCTGCTGGTGGAAGGAGATGGCGCCGCCGGCGACGAACGCCCCGAACACCATGACGACGACGGCGTAGCTCACGCCGCGTCGTCCTGGCTCTCGAGGGTCGGGCGGCCGGCCAGGGCGGCCCCGCCCAGGGGGTCACCGGCCTTCAGGTGGTCGAGGCGTCCGGTGCGCGGCAGGGTGCCGAGCCAGTTGCGCAGCAGCTGAATGCCGGCCTCGGAGGACTTCTCCGGGTGGAACTGCGTGGCGCACAGGGCCCCGTTCTCCACGGCCGCGATGAAGCGTCCGCCGTGGTCGGACCAGGTGACCTGCGGCGGCTGCATCTTCTGGATGCTCTGCGGGAAGTCCCACTCCTGCACCCCGTAGGAGTGCACGAAGTAGAACCGCTGGTCCTCGACGCCCCGGAACAGGACGCTGCCCTCGGGCGGCTCGACCGTGTTCCAGCCCATGTGCGGGACCACGTCGGCCTTCAGCCGTTCGACGACGCCGGGCCACTCGCCCATGCCCTCGGTCTCCCGGCCGTGCTCCACCCCGGAGTCGAAGAGGACCTGCAGGCCCACGCAGATGCCCAGCACGGGGCGGCCGCCGGCCAGGCGGCGGCCGATGAGGCGCAGCCCGTCCACGGAGCGCAGCCCGTCCATCACGGCGGCGAACGCGCCGACGCCGGGGACCACGAGGCCGTCGGCGTCGAGCACCGCCTCGGGGTCGGCGCTGAGCACCACGTCCGCGCCGGCGGCCTCGAGGGCGCGCACGGCCGAGCGCACGTTGCCGGCGCCGTAGTCGAGGACCGTGACGGTGGGCCGGGCGCCGCCGTCGGTCGTGGCGGTGCCGTCGGTGCTCACAGGGCCCCCTTCGTGGACGGGATCCCGCGGACCCGGGGGTCGGGCTCCACGGCCTGGCGGAGGGCGCGGGCCACGGCCTTGAACTGGGCCTCGGCGATGTGGTGGGGGTCCCGGCCCGCCAGCAGCGTGACGTGCAGGCAGATGCCGGCGTGGTGGGCCAGGGACTCGAAGACGTGCTGAACCATGGAGCCGGTGAAGTGCCCGCCGATGAGGTGGTACTGCTGCCCCTCCGGCTCACCGGTGTGGACCACGTAGGGCCGGCCGGAGATGTCGACCACGGCGTTGGCCAGGGCCTCGTCCAGCGGGACGGTGGCCTCGCCGAAGCGGCGGATCCCGGCCTTCTCGCCCAGCGCCTGGCGCAGGGCGTCCCCGAGGACGATCGCGGTGTCCTCGACGGTGTGGTGGACGTCGATGTGGGTGTCCCCGGTCGCCCGGATCCGCATGTCGATCAGGGAGTGCTTCGACAGTGCGGTCAACATGTGGTCGTAGAACGGCACGGAGGTGGCGATGTCGTTCTCGCCGGTGCCGTCGAGGTCGATCTCGACGGACACCGTGGACTCGCTCGTGCGCCGCTCCAGGGCGGCGCGGCGGGGCGCACGGGTGGTGGTCTGGTCGCTCATTCGGTGGGAACTCCTCGCGGGCGCGGCACGGCCGTCGGCGGGCCGCGGGTGGTCCGGTCCGGGACGCGCGGCGGCGCCCCGGGCCCGGTGGTGGTGGTCTGCTTCCATGCTATCCGGGTCGGGGAGACCCCGGCCCCTCAGCCGCCGGAGACGATCCGCTCCATGCTGGTCAGGAAGGCGGTGGTCTCCTCCGCGGTGCCGGCGGTGACCCGCAGGTGTCCGGGGATCCCGACGTCCCGCACGAGCACCCCGTCCGCCAGCAGCGCCTCCCACATGGCTCGGGAGTCCTCCATGCCGCCGAAGAACACGAAGTTCGAGTCCGACTCGGAGGGCTCGAGCCCGAGCCGCTTGAGCTCGTCGACGATCCGGTCGCGCTGCATCTTGATGTCCTCCACGTTGGCCAGCAGCGACGCGGAGTGGCGCAGCGCCGCCAGGGCCGTGGCCTGGGTGACGGCCGAGAGGTGGTACGGCAGCCGGACGAGGCGCACGGCGTCGGCGACCTCGGGCGCCGCCGCGAAGTAGCCCAGGCGGGCGCCGGCGAGCGCGAACGCCTTGCTCATGGTGCGGGAGACGATCAGGCGGGGCCGGCCCTCCAGCAGCGTGAGCGCGGTGGGGGTGCCGCCGTGGGAGAACTCGGCGTACGCCTCGTCGACCACCACGACGGTGCGGAACTCCTCCCCCGCCTCGTACACCGCGGTGACCACGTCCGCGCCCAGCGCCGTGCCCGTCGGGTTGTTGGGCGAGCAGAGGAAGACCACGTCCGGGCAGTGCCGGCGCACCTGTTCGGCCGCGGACTCCGCGGACAGGCCGAAGTCCGCCGCGCGCTCCCCCGCGACGAAGCCGGTGTGCGTCCCGGAGGCCAGCAGCGGGTACATCGAGTAGGTGGGGACGAAGGTGAGCAGGGTGCGGCCGGGCCCGCCGAAGGCCTGCAGGATCTGCTGCAGGATCTCGTTGGAGCCGTTGGCCGCCCAGAGGTTCCCGGGACCCAGCCCGTGGCCGAGGTACGCGGCGAGCTCCTCGCGCAGGGCGGTGAACTCGCGGTCCGGGTACCGGTTGAGGGCCCAGGCCGCCTCGGTGACCTCCTGGACGATCGCCGCGTGCACGTCCGCCGGGACCGGATGGGTGTTCTCGTTGGTGTTGAGCGCCACGGCGACGTCGAGCTGCGGGGCGCCGTACGGCGTCTTGCCGCGCAGGTCGTCGCGGAGCGGGAGGGCGTTGAGTCGGTCCAGGTTCTGCGTCACCCGAACAGTTTAGTGCTCCGCCCGGGTGCGCCGTCCCGGCTTCCTGCTCCGTCCTGCTGCTCCGGTTCACCACTCAGCTGCCCGGTCCGGGACGCCCTGCCCGGGGCGGGCCGTTCAGGCGGCCGGGACCTCGAGGAGCTGGCCGGCCACGAGCACGGAGCTGTCCAGGTCGTTGAGCTCCACGATCTCGTCCATGACGTCCCGGGGGTCCCGCTCCGGGTCGGCGGCCACGGCGAGCTCCCACAGGCTCTGCCCGGGGAACACGGTGGTCTGCTCGGTCCCGGAGCCCAGGACGGGCTCGCTCGTGGCCGTGGCCGTGGCGGGGACGAGGAAGATCACGGCCAGCACGACCAGGGCGGCGGACCCGGCGAGGACGGGCAGCCCCAGGAACACCAGGCGGCCGCGGCGGGTCAGGGTCAGGTGGGTGCGGGAGCCGGAGCGCACGGGGCGGGCGCGCCGGAGCGCGCGGCCGAGGCCCCCGGCGGATCCTGCGGGCTCCTGGCGGCGGGTGACGACGGCGCTGAGGGTGGCACTGGCACTCATGACATGAACTCCTTGACGTTCCCGCACGGAGCGGGCGATCTCGAACACCGGTCCGGTCGACGGCCCCTGCGGGCCTCCATTCGATCGAACATACTTTCGAATACCGATGACCCATGTCTAGCACGTGTCTGCGAAGGCTGTCGACACCGGGTCGTACATATGTTTGAACCCACACGGCGTGTCGCCTAGGCTGAGGACAGGTTCGGGCCTCCGGCCGGCGCGCGCTGCGAACCCCCGGCGCCTTCCGACCGGGACCCATCGAACCACCCGGGTCCGACATCGGAACCGGGACCGCGCAGACCGGCGGCGGCACCAGCAGCCGGACGGGAAAGGACGACGCTCCCATGGCCCAGCCCCCCACCCCCGAGGAGCCCCGCGCCCGGGGTGCCCGCCCCGGGGCGCGCTCGCGCAGCCGCGGGCTCAGCGTGCGCCAGCGCACCATCCTCGAGGCCATCCAACGCTCCATCGCCGAGCACGGCTATCCGCCGTCCATGCGCGAGATCGGGGACCTCGTGGGCCTGGCCTCCCTCTCGAGCGTCACCCACCAGCTCTCCCAGCTGGAGAAGCTGGGCTACCTGCGCCGCGACCCCAAGCGCCCGCGGGCCATGGAAGTGCTCACCCCCCTGCAGCTGCGCGGCACCGCCGGGGCGGAGTCCGCCGAGCCGTCGCCCGAGGTCGCGACGGCGCCGACCGGCCGCACCGCGCGCCCCGCCGCCCACGACGCCGTGGCCGAGCTGTCCACCTCGGCGGACGTGACCATGGTTCCCCTGGTCGGCCACATCGCCGCCGGCGGGCCGATCACGGCCGAGCAGTCCGTCGAGGACGTCCTCGCGCTGCCCCGCCAGCTGGTCGGCCACGGCGAGCTGTTCATGCTGCGCGTCAAGGGCGACTCGATGATCGACGCCGCGATCTGCGACGGCGACTGGGTGGTGGTGCGCCGGCAGAGCGCCGCCGACAACGGCGACATCGTGGCGGCCCTGCTCGACGACGAGGCCACGGTCAAGACCTTCCGGCAGCGGGACGGCCACACCTGGCTGCTCCCGCAGAACACGCGCTACGAGCCGATCCTCGGCGACCACGCCACCGTGATGGGCAAGGTCGTCTCGGTGCTGCGCAGCCTCTGAGCCGCCGCACGCCCCGGTGCCCGGGCGCTCCGCCGACGGCGGGGGGCCCGGGTGCCGTCCGGATCGGGTGCCGTCCGGATCCGGTGCCGTCCGGATCCGGGACGGGCCCCGGGCGGCGGCCGTGCGCGCTCAGCCCACGGAGAGCCGCTGCAGCGCCCCGAGCACCACCGCGCGGTCCGTGGTGGTCCACAGCGGCGGCAGGGACCCGCGCAGGAACCCGCCGTAGCGGGCGGTCGCGATCCGGGAGTCCAGGATCGCCACGACGCCCCGGTCCCCGCCCGCGCGGATGAGCCGTCCGGCTCCCTGGGCGAGACGGACCGCCGCGTGCGTCGCGGAGACGGACATGAACCCGTTGCCGCCGGCCCGCTCCGCGGCGCGGCTGCGGGCGCTGGCCAGCGGGTCGTCCGGGCGCGGGAAGGGGATCCGGTCGATCATCACGAGCCGGCACGAGGCCCCCGGGACGTCGACGCCCTGCCACAGGCTCATCGTGCCGAACAGGCTCGTGGTCGGGTCGTCGGTGAACTCCTGCACGAGTCCCGCGAGCGAGGACTCCCCCTGGCACAGGATCGGCAGGTCGGTGCGCTCGCGCAGCGCCTCGGCCGCCTCCTCCGCGGCCCGGCGGGAGGAGAAGAGCCCCAGGGCCCCGCCCTTGGAGGCCTCCAGCAGGGCCAGCATCTCGTCGAGCTGGGCCTCCGTGAGCCGGCGGCCGGGCTTCTCCAGGTGCTTGGCGAGGTAGAGGATGCCCTGCTTCGGGTAGTCGAACGGGCTGCCGACGTCCACGCCCTCCCAGCGCGGGGCGCCCTCGCCCCGCAGGCCGAGGGCGCCGGCGGCGGAGTCGAAGGACGAGCCGACGGACAGGGTGGCCGAGGTGAGGACCACGGTGCGCCCGTCGAAGAGCCCCTCCCGCAGGGTGCCGGCCACGCTGAGCGGCGCCACGTGCAGGGTCGCCGGGTCGGTGTCCTCCGCGGCCACGTAGCCGCGGCCGGGCTCCCAGCCGCCCTGCCGGGAGATCCACAGCACCTCGCGGTGCTCCTCGGCGGCGAGGATCCGCTCGGCCAGCTCGAGGACGTCGCTCACCCGGGAGCGGGCCATCTGCCGGCCGGCGTCCCCGTCCTTCTCCCCCGGACCGGCCTTGGACTCGGTCATGACGGTGCGGGCGGCGTCCCGGATCTGGGCCACGGCCGCCGTCTGGGCGTCCCCGAGGCCGCGGTGCAGCAGCTCCGCGGGAGCGCCCATCAGGGCGGCCTCGAGATGGCCGGCCCCGGCGGTGAGGGAGTCGGGGCTGGCGGAGGTGTGCTTGCGCGCGGACGCGGCGGCCGAGCGGACCATGGCCGCGGAGAGCTGGCCGGTGACGGCGCCCGTCACCCGGTCCTGGAGCTCGTGGGCCTCGTCGATAACCACGACGTCGTGCTCGGGCAGCACGGTGATGCCCTCGAACGCGTTGATCGCGAGCAGGGCGTGGTTGGTGATGACGATGTCGGCCTCGCCGGCCCGCTGCTTGGCGAGCTCCGCGAAGCAGTCCTCGAACAGGGGGCAGCTGCGGCCCAGGCACTCCTTGGCCGTGACCGACACCTGGCGCCAGGCGCGGTCGCTGACGCCCGGGAGCACCTCGTCCCGGTCGCCCGTCCCGGTGTCGCGGGCCCACTCCCGCAGGCGCTGGACCTCCTGGCCCAGCCGCCCGGGGTGCTCGGCGGCCTCCGGCTGCGGGGCGCCCGGGTGCGGGGCCGCGTCGGGCAGCGCGAAGAGCGCGCCGGGGTCGTCGTCGGACGGGTAGCCGCCCTCGATCTTGTGCAGGCACGCGTAGTTGCTGCGGCCCTTGAGCAGGGCCACGTCCACGTCGCGCTCGAGCTCGTCCTCGAGGGCGGCCAGCAGGCGCGGCACGTCCCGGCCCACGATCTGGGACTGCAGCGCCAGGGTCGCGGTGGCCACGACCACCGGCTTGTCCGCGCGCTGGGCGTGCTCGACGAGCGGGGCCAGGTACGCGAGGGACTTGCCGGTGCCGGTCCCCGCCTGGACCAGCAGGTGCCGGCCCCGGTCCAGGGCCTCGGCGACCTTGGCGGTCATCAGCCGCTGGCCGTCCCGGACCTGTCCGCCCATCGCCGTCACGGCGGTGTCCAGCAGGGCCAGGGCGTCCTTGGCTCCCGGCAGGGTCTCCGGGCGCACGCCCGAGACATCGTGCCCGGACTCGTCCACGAGGGCGGTGGCCACGCGCTCAGGCGCTCTCGGCGCCGAAGCCGGGAGCGTGCTCGGGGGCGAACTCCGCGAGCTCGGCCGCGAGGTCCTCGCGGACCTTCACGAGCAGGTGGGTGCCCTCGGCCAGGTGCTCGGTGCGCAGGATCTCCGCGTCCCAGTCGTGCAGCCGGCTGACCACGTCGCCGCGCTGGTACGGCACCACCAGGTCCAGCACCGTCTCGGGTCGCGGGATGGACTCGCTGATCCGCCGGCGGAGCTCCTCGATGCCCTCCCCCGTGCGGGCCGAGACCACCACGACGTTGCGCTCGCGCTGCTTGATCCGCTCGACCACGAACGGGTCGGCGGCGTCCACCTTGTTCAGGGCGATGATCTCGGGGATGTTCTGGGCGTCGATGTCCGTGAAGACCTGGCGCACCGCGCGGATCTGGCCCTCCGGGTCCGGGTGGGAGGCGTCCACCACGTGCAGGATGAGGTCGGAGTCGGCGACCTCCTCCAGGGTGGAGCGGAACGCCTCGACGAGCTGCGTGGGCAGCGACCGGACGAAGCCGACCGTGTCCGAGAGCGTGTAGCCGATGCCGTCCGGCGTCTGCGTGCGGCGGACCGTGGGGTCCAGGGTGGCGAACAGGGCGTTCTCCACGAGCACCCCGGCGTCCGTGAGCCGGTTCAGCAGCGAGGACTTGCCCGCGTTGGTGTAGCCGGCGATCGCCACGGACGGCACGGAGTGGCGGCGGCGGTTGAGCCGCTTGGTCTCGCGCGCCGGCTTCATGGCGGCGATCTCGCGCCGCAGCTTGGCCATGCGGGTGCGGATGCGGCGGCGGTCCAGCTCGATCTTGGTCTCACCGGGGCCGCGGGAGCCGATGCCCTCACCGGCGGCGGCGCGACCGCCGGCCTGGCGGGACAGGGACTCGCCCCAGCCGCGCAGGCGCGGGAGCAGGTACTCGAGCTGGGCGAGCTCGACCTGGGCCTTGCCCTCCTTCGACTTGGCGTGCTGGGCGAAGATGTCGAGGATCAGGCCCGTGCGGTCGATGACCTTGACCTTCACGACGTCCTCCAGCCCGCGCCGCTGGGAGGGGGCGAGCTCGGAGTCGACGACGACGGTGTCCGCGCCGGTCGCGGCGACGATGTCCTTCAGCTCCTTGGCCTTGCCCGAGCCCAGGTACGTGGCCGGGTCCGGCTTGGTCCGGCGCTGGACGATGCCGTCGAGCACCTCGGATCCCGCGGTCTCGGCGAGCGCGGCGAGTTCGCGCAGGGAGTTCTCGGCCTCCGCGAGCGTGCCCTCCGTCCACAGCCCGGCCAGCACCACGCGCTCCAGGCGCAGCTGGCGGTACTCGAGCTCGGTGACGTCCTCGAGCTCGGTGGACAGGCCGACGACGCGGCGCAGGGCGCGGCGCTCCTCGAGGTCCTGCTGGTCGCCGTCGTGGACGGTGTGCCCGTCCTCCGGGGCGGCGAGCTCGCGGGCCCGGCCGGAGAACCGGCCCGGCGTGGTGGAGTCGTCCGCGGGGACGGTGTCCTGCCCGGCGGCCTCCTCCCGGGCGCGGGCCCGGGACAGCACGCGCTCGACGACGTCCTCCAGGTCCTGCCGGCTCAGGCCGTTCTCGGGCCCCGCGGCGGCGCGGGGCTCGGCAGGGGTTTCACGGGGGTGGGTCATGGTTCCTTTCGGACGGGACGCTGATCAGTGCATTCTAGTGGCGGAGCCGGACATCCCGGTGGTCGGGCCGGTCGTCCCGGCCGGGATGACGCCGGTCTCCGGTGCGTGGGCGGTGTCGGTAGCATGGGGCGCTATGGCACCGCGTCCCGACTTCCCCGATCCCGTGGCCGGCCCGGCGACCCCGAACCCGGGGACCGAGCACTACTTCTCCGAGGACCCCTCGACACCCGAGGTGCGGCGGTCCGTGGCCGTGACCCTGCGGGGGCGGGAGGTCGTGCTGCAGACCTCCAACGGGGTGTTCAGCCCGCGAGGCCTCGACAAGGGAACGTCCGTGCTGCTGGAAAATGTTCCCGAGCCCGCCGGTGCGGAGCTCCTGGACCTCGGCTGCGGCTGGGGTCCGATCGCCCTGAGCCTGGCCGGGGCCGCCCCGCAGGCCCGGGTCACGGCCGTGGACGTCAACGAGCGCTCGCTGGGGCTCACCCGGGACAATGCCGCGGCCCTGGGCCTGGCCAATGTGGAGGCGCTGCTCCCGGAGCAGGTGCCCGCCGGGCGGCGGTTCGACACCATCTGGTCCAATCCGCCCATCCGGATCGGCAAGCAGCAGCTGCACGAGCTGCTCCTCCGGTGGCTGCCGCGGCTGGCCGACGGCGGCACGGCGTGGCTGGTGGTGCAGAAGAACCTCGGCGCGGACTCGCTGCAGAAGTGGCTGGGCACCGCGCTGGGCGGCGGCTTCCGGGTGTCCCGGCACAAGACCGACAAGGGGTTCCGGGTCCTGCTCGTCGCACGGCGGGACTGAGCGGCCCGGCCTGGGCGGCCTTGACCGGCCGGCCGGGACCGGGCCTCAGACGAAGGTGCCGTCGGCCACCAGCACGGCCGGTCCGGCGAGCACCACGTGCTCGGCGCCGTCGGGCGCCGGGACGAACGTCACGGACACGATCCCGCCGGGCACCTGCACGAGCCACTGGTCGGGCGCCGTGGCACCGCCCCAGAAGCGGGTCGCGGCGGCCGCGGCGCACGCGCCGGTCCCGCAGGACTGGGTCTCGCCCACGCCGCGCTCGTGCACGCGCATCCGCACCCGGCCCACGCCGTCGTCGTCGCCGTCGGCGGGGACCACGAACTCCACGTTGGTCCCGTCCGCGGGCTCCGGGCGCACGGCGGGAGCGGTGTGCAGCCCCAGCTGGTCGAGCTTCTCCCCCTCGGCGAGCGCCACGACGGTGTGCGGATTGCCCATGCCGATCGACAGCGCCGGGCGGGGCACCTTCAGCCCCTCGGCCGTCACGACGGCGTCCGAGCCGCGGGACCGGGCCGCTTCCCCGTCGAGGAAGGTCCACGGCCCCATGTCCACGGCGTAGCCGGAGTCGGTGCGGGCCACGGTCTTCACGCCGGCGCGGGTGCCGATGCGCAGCACGTCCCCCTCGGGGACCTCGGCGAGGCCCCGCTGGACGAGGTAGTGGACGAACACCCGGACCCCGTTGCCGCACATCTCGGCGACGGAGCCGTCGTTGTTGCGGTAGTCCATGAACCACTCGGCGTCCGGTGCCGCCGCCAGGACGGCCCGCCCCTCGGGGATCGCCTCGGAGCGCACGGCGCGGATCAGCCCGTCGCCCCCGATGCCGCGGTGGCGGTCGCACACCAGGGTCACCAGCTCGGCGTCCAGGGCCAGCTCCGCGCGCGGGTCGGTCAGCAGCACGAAGTCGTTGCCCGTGCCGTGGCCCTTGGCGAAGTCCCGGCCCCGGAGCTCCCCCCATGGGCCGGTGTCGGCGCCCCGGGCGGTGTCCGGGGCGGGGCGGGTGTCCTGGGTCCGGGGATCGCGGGTCTGGGCGGAAGTCACCTGGCCATGATACGCGGCCGCGCACCGCGCCCGAGGGCCCCGTCCGCGGGTCAGCCCGCGGACCGCTCGACGAGTCCCACGGCGCGCTCCACGAGGCCGGGCGCGGACGGGTCCAGCCAGTGCACCCGGGGGTCCGCGCGGAACCAGGTCAGCTGGCGGCGGGCGAAGCGGCGGGTGGCCACCACGGTGGCCCCGGCCGCCTCCTCCACGGTGGCGCGGCCGTCCACCACGTCGAGGAACTGCCCGTAGCCCAGGGCCCGGGAGGCCGTGCGCCCCTCACGCAGCCCGCGGGCCGCCAGCGCGCGCACCTCGGCCTCCAGGCCGGCCTCGACCATGGCCCCGACCCGCCGGGCGAGCCGGTCGTGGAGCTCGGCGCGCTCGACGTCCAGGCCGATCTGCACCGTGGGCTCCACGTGCTCGCGGCGGGGCATGAAGGAGGTGAACGGGCGGCCCGTGAGCTCCCACACCTCCAGGGCGCGCACCAGCCGCCGCTCGTCCTGCAGCCGGGCGGCGGACTCGGGATCCACCTGGCGGAGCCGCTCCCGCAGGGCGCCGGGGCCCCGCTGCGCGAGCTCGCCCTCGATCCGCGCCCGCACCGCGGGGTCGGTGCCGGGCAGCTCGAGCACGTCGAGGGCCGCGCGCACGTAGAGGCCGGAGCCGCCCACCAGGACGGGGACCCGGCCCCGGGAGCGGATCCGGGCGAAGGACGCCCGGGCGGCGCGCTGGAAGTCCGCGACCGAGGCCTCCTCGGTGACGTCGAGGACGTCGAGGAGGTGGTGGTGCACTCCGCGCCGCTCCTCCGCGGTCGCCTTGGCGGTCCCGATGTCCATCCCGCGGTAGAACTGCATGGAGTCGGCGTTGACCACCTCACCGCCCAGCCGCAGCGCGAGCTCGACGCCCAGCGCGGTCTTGCCGGTGCCCGTGGGCCCGACGACGGCGACGACCGGCAGATCCGTGCGGGTCACCGGACGGGCAGGTCCGGCATGCCCAGGCTCACGGGCCCGGGCCCGGCGGTGCCCGGGGCGGTGGGGACACCGCAGGAGGCGGCCTGACGGCGGTCCCAGGCGTCACCGGCCCGCGAGCGCCGCAGCGCGTAGTCCTGCGGGGACCGGGGGTCGGCGACGAGGTGGTAGGCGGCGGCGCCGGTGACGGCGACCGTCACGAAGTCGCCGGGCCGCGGGACCTCGGCGCCCTCCGGGACGGAGAAGTGCACGAGCCGCTGGTCCCGCGCGCGGCCCGAGAGCCGGTGGGTCTGCTCGGACTTCTTGCCGGCCTCCGCGGTGACGAGCAGCTCGACCCGCCGGCCGACGACCGCCCGGTTCTCCTCCGCGGCGATCCGGTCCTGCAGGGCCACGAGCCGCTCGAAGCGCTCCTGCACCACGGCCTTCGGCACCTGGTCCGCCATCTCCCCCGCGGGGGTGCCGGGGCGGACGGAGTACTGGAACGTGTACGCCGAGGAGAAGCGGGAGGCGGCCACGACGTCGAGGGTGGCCTGGAAGTCCTCCTCGGTCTCCCCCGGGAAGCCCACGATGACGTCCGTGGTGATCGCGGCCTCAGGGATGCGCTCGCGGACGGTGTCGAGGATGCCGAGGAACCTCTTCGAGCGGTACGAGCGCCGCATCTCCTTCAGGATCCGGTCGGAGCCGGACTGCAGGGGCATGTGCAGCTGCGGCATGACGTTCGGGGTCTCCGCCATGGCGTCGATGACGTCGTCGGTGAACGCGGCCGGGTGCGGGCTCGTGAAGCGCACGCGCTCCAGGCCCTCGATCTGCCCGCACGCGCGCAGCAGCTTCGCGAACGCGCCGCGGTCCCCGAACTCGACGCCGTAGGAGTTCACGTTCTGCCCCAGCAGCGTGACCTCGACCGCTCCGTCGTCGACGAGCGCCTGCACCTCGGCGAGCACCTCCCCGGGCCGGCGGTCCTTCTCCTTGCCGCGCAGGGACGGGACGATGCAGAACGTGCAGGTGTTGTTGCAGCCCACGGAGATCGACACCCACCCCGAGTAGGCGCTGTCCCGCTTGGTGGGCAGCGTCGAGGGGAAGACCTCGAGGGCGTCGAGGATCTCCAGCTGCGCCTCGGCGTTGTGCCGCGAGCGCTCCAGCAGGGTGGGCAGGGAGCCGATGTTGTGCGTGCCGAAGACGACGTCGACCCACGGCGCCCGCTCGAGGATCGTGTCCTGGTCCTTCTGCGCGAGGCAGCCGCCGACGGCGATCTGCAGGTCCTTGTTGCGCTTCTTGGCGGGCACGAGCTGGCCGAGGTTGCCGTAGAGCTTGTTGTCGGCGTTCTCGCGCACGGCGCAGGTGTTGAACACCACGAGGTCCGGCTCGGCGCCGGCGGCGGGGACGTAGCCGGCGGCCTCGAGCAGACCGGTGATCCGCTCGGAGTCGTGGACGTTCATCTGGCACCCGAACGTGCGCACCTCGTAGGAGCGCGGGGCGGCGGAGGACGCGGTCGGGGCCGGGGAAAGGGCTGCAGGGGTCGACATCACCGGTCAATTGTACGGGGCGGGCCCGGTCACGGGGTCCCCGGGTACTCCTCGCCGGTCTCATCGTCCTGGACCGGGGCACCGGAGCGCGCCTCGAGCTCCTCCTTCACCACGGCGAACGCCAGCCCGGGTGGGTATCCCTTCCGGCCGAGCATCCCGACCAGCCGCCGCACGGCCTTGTCCCGCGCGGCGCGGTCCGTCAGGTCCAGTCCGGCGGGGAGCTTGCGGCGCACCAGCTCGGCGGCGTCCTCCCGCTCGTCCTCGTCGGTCCGCTGCTCCAGGGCCGATTCGGCGATCTCCCCCGTCACCCCGCGGGTGGCGAGCTCCCGCCGGATCGCGGAGCGGGAGAGCTTCCGGGAGCTCGCGCGGGAGCGGACGTAGAGCTCCGCGTACTGGGCGTCGTCGACGAGGTCGACCTCCTCGAACCGGTCCAGCACCTCCCGGGCGACGTCCTCGGGGACATTGCGGTCGGCGAGCTTGTCCTCGAGCTGCTTGCGGCTCTTCGCCGAGGCGGTGAGCTGGCGCAGGACGATCGCCCGGGCCACCTCCCGGGCGTCCGGTTCGGGGTCCTGCGCCGGGGACGACGACGCCGCCGGGCCCTCCGGCCCGCGATGGCGGGCGGAGGACCGGCGGCGGCGGCGGGCGTACGGGCTCTCGGTCACGGACCCGCTCAGAAGGCCGGGCCGGCGACCTCGGTGGGCAGCCCGGCCACGGGCGGCTCCTCCGCGGTCTCCTCGGCCGCTTCCGGCTCCTCGACGACCCCGAGCTTCACCAGGATCCGGCGCTCGATCTCCTCGGCCAGTTCCGGGTTGTCCTTGAGGAACCGGCGCGAGTTCTCCTTGCCCTGGCCGAGCTGGTCGCCCTCATAGGTGAACCACGCCCCGGACTTCTTGACGATGCCGTGCTCCACGCCCATGTCGATGAGCCCGCCCTCGGTGGAGATGCCCTCTCCGTAGAGGATGTCGAACTCGGCCTGCTTGAAGGGCGGGGCCATCTTGTTCTTGACGATCTTGGCCCGGGTCCGGTTGCCCACCGGGTTGGCCCCGTCCTTGAGGGTCTCGATGCGGCGCACGTCCACGCGGACCGAGGCGTAGAACTTCAGCGCCTTGCCACCGGTGGTGGTCTCGGGGCTGCCGAAGAACACGCCGATCTTCTCGCGCAGCTGGTTGATGAAGATCGCGGTGGTGTTCGAGTGGGAGAGCCGGCCTGTGATCTTGCGCAGCGCCTGGCTCATGAGGCGGGCCTGCAGACCCACGTGGCTGTCGCCCATCTCACCCTCGATCTCGGCCTTGGGCACCAGGGCCGCCACCGAGTCGATGACGATGATGTCGATGGACCCGGAGCCCACGAGCATGTCCATGATCTCCAGGGCCTGCTCACCGGTGTCCGGCTGCGAGACCAGGAGGCTGTCGGTGTCCACGCCGAGCTTCTCGGCGTAGGAGGGGTCGAGAGCGTGCTCGGCGTCGATGAAGGCGGCGATCCCGCCGGCCTTCTGCACGTTGGCCACCGCGTGCAGCGCCACGGTCGTCTTGCCGGAGGACTCCGGGCCGTAGATCTCCACGACACGACCGCGCGGGAACCCGCCGATGCCCAGCGCGACGTCCATCGCGATGGAGCCGGTGGGGATGGTCTCGATCTTGGTCGCCGGGCGGTCGCCCAGGCGCATGACCGATCCCTTGCCGTAGTTCTTGTCGATCTGCGCGAGGACGGTCTCGAGAGCCTTCTCGCGGTCGCTGCCGAACTGCTGGTCGGCGCTCTGTTTGTTGCTTCCCTTGGCTGCCATGGTCCACCTCGTGTTCGGGGGGTTCCGCCGGTGCGGCCGGAACCGTTGCTGCTGGTCGTTTCGTGTTCCACGGTATCGCCGGGGTCGGACACCGTAAGCCTTCGCGCGGGGTCTGGGGAGGAGCGGGGATCACCGACCCAGGGCGGGCCGGGCTGTGCAGTCCGCCCCGCGCCTTCGAATATACCTTCGAAGCGGCCCCGGGTCCACGGGCACGCCGGGAACCCGGCGCGCGTCAGTCCCGGGGCGACCGGTCCACGCCCCACCAGCGGGACTCGGGGACGTCCTGGGCCCGGCAGAGGGCGAACCACACGGCCCGCGGATCGACGCCGGCCTCGATGGCCTCGGTGGCCGTGCGGTGGTCGAGCTCCCCGAGCACCAGGTCCCGGGCCAGGACCTTGCTGTAGCCCGCGCCGAACTCGTCGGCCATGAGCTGCCAGAAGCTGCTCAGCCTCATCCGCGTCCTCCTTCCTCGTGCCGCCGGCGGGCGGTCGTGCCCGTCCATCCTGCCATCCGTGCGACCGGCCCGGCACAGGCCGGAGGGCCCGGCGGTCCTGGGACCGACGAGCCCTCCGGGACGTCGTGGGCGGGCGGCGGGCCGCCCGGGTGGATCAGCGGGCGCCCGCCGCGGCGGCCTCGCCGCCGTTGACGCGGCCGAACTCCCGCGAGTACTGCTCGGTGAGATCGCTGGGCACCGTGTCCGGGACCAGGAGGCCCTCGGCGTAGGCCAGGCGGTCCGCGACCTCGCGCAGCATCTGGGACATCGGGATGTCCAGAGCGGCGCAGATCGACGCGAGCAGCTCGGAGGACGCCTCCTTCTGCCCGCGCTCCACCTCGCTCAGGTAGCCGAGGGAGACGCGGGCGCTGTGGGAGACCTCTCGGAGGGTGCGTCCCTGGCGCTGGCGGACGCTGCGCAGGACCTCACCGATCTCCTGGCGGAGTACACCCATCTTCATGTCCTTCGTCTCGGTGCTGTCGTCCTCGTCGAGGCCCACGTCCTTCCAACGGACGACGCCATTGACGGACACGGGTTGCTTGGTCATGTGAATCGCTTGTCTCCTCGTGTGTGCGGCAGCTTCACCGCCTGCTGCGGACGGTGTCCCGGCGCCGGCCGGTCGACATCTTGACTTCGATCGGCTCAACTCGAGCCTGCGATCATTGATAACCCCGCTGACGGTTCCATTCTTCCCCGCAGGGGGCGATTTTTCACTGGGAGTTGGCTGGGAGCACCAGCGCGGCGGTGAGCCGCTCCAGGGCGGCGCGCACGGCGGCCGCCCGGATCGCGGCCCGGTCCCCCGCCGCGGCCAGCTCGTGGACGGTGGACCCGCCCGGGCCCGCGACGCCCAGGTAGACCGTGCCCACGGGCTTGCCGTCGTGCGGCTCGGGGCCGGCGACGCCGGTCGTGGAGACGGCCCAGTCCGTGCCCAGGCGGCGGCGGGCGCCCTCCGCCATGGCGACCGCGACGTCCGGGTCGACGGAGCCCCGCTCGGCGAGCAGCCGGGCCGGGACGCCGAGGACCTCGGTCTTGACCCGGTTCGAGTAGGACACGACCGCGCCCTCGAAGCAGCCCGAGGCCCCCGGCACGTCGACGACGGCGGCGGCCAGCGCGCCCCCCGTGAGGGACTCCGCGGTCGCGACCGTGAGCGACCGGCGGACGGCCTCCTCGACGAGCGCCCGGGCGGCCGGCTGCGGCTCCCTCACGCCGCGTCCCGCTCGGCCAGGGCCCGGCGGCGCAGCTGCACCGCCTTGACGACGTAGTCCACGCCGGTCACGACCGTGACCACGAGGGCCGCGCCCATCGCGATCCAGCCCAGCCACGGCCACCACGCGCCCACCAGCGGCACCAGCGGCAGCAGCAGGAGCAGGAGCGCCACGGTCTGCAGGACGGTCTTGAGCTTGCCGCCCTTCGAGGCGGCCATGACCCCGTAGCGGATGACGACGAAGCGCAGGAGCGTGATCCCCCACTCCCGGACGAGGATCACCACGGTCACCCACCACCACAGCTCGCCGAGCATCGAGAGCACCACGAACGCGGCCCCCGTCAGCAGCTTGTCCGCGATCGGGTCGGCGATCTTGCCGAAGCTCGTGATCAGCCCGCGCGCCCGGGCGATGTCGCCGTCGAGCTTGTCCGTGTACATCGCGACCGCGAAGACCGCGAGGGCGGCCCACCGCATGCCCAGGGAGTCCTCCCCCTGGGTTCCCCCCGCCCACAGGAACCAGACGAAGAAGGGCACCAGCACGATGCGCAGGGCGGTCAGCGCGTTCGGCAGGTTGAGGTTGGACACCGGTTCCGCGGGGCTCATCGGGTGCTCACTTCCTGGTGGGTGGAACGGGGTCGGCTCAGCGGCCGGTCAGCTGCCAGGCGTCCTCGGAGCCCTCGGGGTCCTCGGCGCCGTCGCCGTGGTCGGTCGCTGTCCGGGCCAGCGACGCCTCGACCGGGTCCTCGCCGTAGTCGACCGACCCGCCGGACCCGCCCTGCGGCGCGGGCGGGTCCTCGCCCCGGAGCACGGCGAGGGTCGCGGCGAGGTCGTCGGGCTTGACGAGCACGTCCCGCGCCTTGGACCCCTCCGAGGGGCCGACGACGCCGCGGGACTCCAGCAGGTCCATGAGCCGGCCGGCCTTGGCGAAGCCGACGCGGAGCTTGCGCTGGAGCATGGAGGTGGACCCGAACTGGGTGGTCACCACGAGCTCGGTGGCCTGCAGCAGGACGTCGAGGTCGTCCCCGATGTCCTCGTCGATGGTCTTCTTGGGGGCCTCCTGCACCACGTCCTGGCGGTAGTGGGCCTTCATCTGGCCCTTGACGTGGTCGACGACCTCGTGGATCTCCGACTCGGTGACCCACGCGCCCTGCACGCGCATCGGCTTGGAGGCGCCCATGGGCAGGAACAGGGCGTCGCCCTGGCCGATGAGCTTCTCCGCGCCCGGCTGGTCCAGGACCACGCGGGAGTCGGTGACGGAGGACGTCGCGAACGCCATCCGGGAGGGCACGTTGGCCTTGATCAGTCCGGTGACCACGTCCACGGAGGGCCGCTGGGTGGCCAGGACCAGGTGGATGCCGGCGGCGCGGGCGAGCTGGGTGATCCGCACGATCGCGTCCTCGACGTCGCGCGGGGCGACCATCATCAGGTCCGCGAGCTCGTCGACGATCACGAGCAGGTACGGGTACGGCCGGATCACGCGCTTCGAGCCGGGCTCGGGCTGGACCTTGCCGTTGCGCACGGCCTTGTTGAAGTCGTCGACGTGCTTGTACCCGTAGTGCGAGAGGTCGTCGTAGCGGGCGTCCATCTCCCGCACGACCCACTGCAGCGCCTCGGCGGCCTTCTTGGGGTTGGTGATGATGGGGGTGATCAGGTGGGGCACGCCCTCGTAGGCGGTGAGCTCGACCCGCTTGGGGTCGACCATGACCATCCGCACCTCGTCCGGGGTGGCCCGCATCAGGAGCGAGACGATCATCGAGTTCACGAAGCTCGACTTGCCCGCTCCGGTGGCGCCGGCGACGAGCAGGTGCGGCATCTTCGCGAGGTTGGCCACCACGTAGCCGCCCTCGACGTCCTTGCCCACGCCCATCACCATGGGGTGCTCCGTCTTGCGGGCGTTGTGCGAGCGCAGGACGTCGCCCAGGGAGACGGTCTCGCGGTCGGTGTTCGGGATCTCGATGCCGATCGCGGACCGGCCGGGGATCGGCGAGAGGATCCGCACGTCCGCGGAGGCCACGGCGTAGGCGATGTTCTTGGACAGCGCCGTGACGCGCTCGACCTTGGTGCCGGAGCCCAGCTCGATCTCGTACCGGGTGACGGTGGGCCCGCGGGAGAAGCCGGTGACCACGGCGTCCACGTTGAACTGCTCCAGCACGCTCGTCAGGGAGGCGACCACGGCGTCGTTGGCCTCGGAGCGCTCCTTCGGCGGCGGCCCCTGCACGAGCGCGCCGGGCGCGGGCAGGGAGTAGGCGATGTCGCCCTCGAGCTTGAGCTGCTCCGCGCGGGCGGGGATGGGCGACTCGGGGGTGTGGGTGCGTGCGGTGACGGACGTGGAGCCGGTGGGCTCGGCGGCCACGTCCTCGAGCGCCGGGGAGCCGGAGCCCGCGGCGGTGTCCGCGGCCGGCTCGAGACCCTGCTCCCGGCGGAGCCGGCGGGCGGCGAGCTGCTCCTGGGTGGGTCGCTTCTGACCCGGCCGCGGGACGTCGCTCCCCTCCCCCTCGGCGGTGGCCGGGGAGGCGGCAGGATCGGCGGGCCCGGCCGCAGTCCCTGTCGCGGCCCCTGCGGCGGTCCGCGCCGCGGCGGCGCGCTGCCGGGCGGCGCGCGCGGAGTCGACGTCGAAGACGCGGGTGGGCGCCTGGCCGTCGGCGGCCTCCTCGTCGACGACGGCGCGTTCGAAGGCCTCGTCCCCGCGGTAGCCGTCGAGGGCGCGGCGCTCGGCCTCGGCCGCCTTGCGCTCGCGGCGCTTCTCGCGGCGGGTCTTGGCCGCCTCGGCGCGCGCGGAGTGCTCGTCGAGGTAGGAGCGGTCGTGCCGGGCGGCGGAGACGTCGGTCGCGGAGACCGGGCCGTCCTGGCCCATGAGCCGCCAGTAGCCCTGCCGCAGGCGGGGCAGGATGAGGTTGACGGGGGTCGCGGTGACCACGAGCACCGACAGGAACAGGGCGGCGATGAAGATGGCGCCGGCGCCGACCGGGGTGATGAGGGCGCTCAGCGGGTCGGCGGCGAGGAAGCCCACGTAGCCGCCGGCGCTCCGCAGCGCCTCCTGGCCCTGGCTCGGGGACGGCCGGCCGAGGAGCACGTGCGCCAGGCCGGAGCCCGCGACGACGGCGGCGCCCAGCCCGATGGCGATGCGGTTGTTGGCCGAGGTGTCCTCGGGGTGGCGGAAGCGGCGCAGGGCGAAGCCCACGAGGGGCAGCGGCAGCACCAGGGCCGTCCAGCCGAAGGTCCCGGCGAGGACCTCGTGCACCGCGGACGCGGGGACCGCCAGCCACGGCGCGGACGCGCCGGGCAGGTTCCACCACTCGACGGCGGCGGCGAGCAGGCCGAGCAGCAGCAGGAACAGGGCGCCGCCGTCCCGCAGGGACTCCGCGGGCACGTCGGTGCGCAGGGTGCCCATGCGGCGCACCGCGCCGCCGACCACGTGGGCGAGGGCCGTCCAGACGCCCCCGACGGCGCGGGCGCACCACGCCAGGGCGGCGGCCAGCCCGTGCAGCACGCGCGGGGAGCCCTCGGCGGGCGCCGAGGAGCCCCGTCCGGCGGTCGACGGACGGCGGGTGGAGGTGGACCGGCTGGATCCCGACGACCGCGCAGAAGACGTGCTGTTCTTGCCACGCGACGTCGAGGCGCCCTTGCGGGCGGGGGAAGTACGAGTCGCCATGCTCCCAGGGTAGACCACGGTCTCCCCCCGTCCGCGGTGCCGCACGGGCGGAGACCGGGTGCTCAGGCCTCGATGACGACCGGGACGATCATGGGCTTGCGGCGCAGCCGGCGGCTGACCCACGAGCCGATCGTGCGGCGCACCACCTGCTGGAGCTGCTGGGTGGTGTGGTTCTTGCCGGAGTGGTTGATGGCGTCCTCGAGCGCGGCCGTGATCTTCGGCTTGATCTCGTCGAACACGCTGTCGTCCTCGGCCACGCCGCGGGCGTGCACGTCCGGGCCGGTGACGACCTTGCCGGTGTCCCGGTTCACCACGGTGATGACGGAGATGAAGCCCTCCTCGGCCAGCACGAGCCGGTCCTTGAGGTCGGCGTCGGTGATGGTGCCCACGGAGGAGCCGTCCACGTAGACGTAGCCGCACTCGACCTGGCCGGTGATCCGCGCCTCGCCGTCGGCCAGGTCCACCACGGTGCCGCCCTCGGCCAGGAGCACGTGGTCGGTGGGCACGCCGGTCTCCTCGGCGAGCTTGCCGTTGGCGACCAGGTGCCGGACCTCGCCGTGCACCGGCATGACGTACCCCGGCTCCACGATGTTGTAGCAGTACAGCAGCTCGCCCGCGGCGGCGTGCCCGGAGACGTGCACCTTGGCGGTGCCCTTGTGGACCACGGTGGCGCCCAGCCGCATGAGCCCGTTGATGATCCGGAAGACCGAGTTCTCGTTGCCGGGGATGAGCGACGACGCGAGGATCACGGTGTCGCCCTCGGTGAGCTGGACCTTGTGGTCGCCGTTGGCCATGCGGGACAGGGCGGCCATCGGCTCCCCCTGCGACCCGGTGCACATGATGACCAGCTGCGAGTCCGCGTGGTCGTCGATCCGCTTCTGGTCGACCAGGGTGTTCGGCGGGACCTCGAGGTAGCCCAGCTTCTCGGCGATGGTCATGTTGCGCACCATGGACCGGCCCATGAACGCGACCTTGCGCCCGTGCTCGGCGGCGGCGTCGAGCACCTGCTGCACGCGGTGGACGTGCGACGAGAAGGACGCCACGACCACGCGCCGGGGCGCGCGGCCGATCACGTCCGCGAGGACGGGGCCGATGTGCTTCTCCGTGGGGGTGAACCCGGGGACCTCGGCGTTGGTGGAGTCGGTGAGGAACAGGTCCACGCCCTCCTCGCCCAGCCGGGCGAAGTGGCGCAGGTCGGTGATCCGGCCGTCGAGCGGCAACTGGTCCATCTTGAAGTCGCCGGTGTGCAGGACGGTGCCGGCCTTCGTGCGCAGGAACACCGCGAGCGCGTCGGGGATCGAGTGGTTGACGGCCACGAACTCGCACTCGAACTCGCCGAGCCGCTCGACCTGCCCCTCGCGCACCGCCATGGTGTAGGGCTTGATCCGGTGCTCCTGGAGCTTCGCCTCGATGAGCGCGAGTGTCAGCCGGGAGCCGATCACGGGGATGTCGGGGCGGCGCTTGAGCAGGTACGGGACGGCCCCGATGTGGTCCTCGTGGCCGTGGGTCAGCACCACGGCCACGACGTCGTCGAGCCGGTCGACGATGTGGTTGATGTCGGGGAGGATGAGGTCCACGCCCGGCTGGGTCTCCTCGGGGAAGAGCACGCCGCAGTCGACCACGAGCAGCTGCCCGTTGATCTCGAACACCGTCATGTTCCGGCCGACCTCGCCCAGACCGCCCAGCGGGACGACGCGCAGGACGTCCTTGCCGAGGGCGGGGGGGGCCGACAGGTCGGTGTGCCACTGGGTCATGGGACCCCTTTCGTCAGTCGATGGTCTCGAGAAGGGTGTCGGAGATGACCGAGCCCTGCAGGTCCGCGCGGATCAGGGCGGCCTCGGCCTCCGTGGGCGGGACGTGCGGGAGCCGCACGGTGTTGTGCGGCAGCCGGCCCTGCCACTGGAGGATCGTCTTCGCCGCGACGGCGCCGGGGGCGCGCGTCATGGTGGCGCGGACCACGGGCTCGAGCTCCGCGTTGATCCGCTGGGCCGTGCCGAGGTCCTGGGCGCGGATCGCGTCGACGAGCTCGCGGTACCGGGCGGTGGCCACGTGCGTGGTGACGCCGATGAGCCCGGCGGCGCCGATGGCCATCCAGGGCAGGGTCAGGCCGTCGTCGCCCGAGTAGTAGAGCAGGTCGGTCTCGGCCAGCACCCGGGTGGCGGCGACCAGGTCCGCCTTGGCGTCCTTGACGGCCACGATGTTGGGGTGCCCGGCCAGGGAGATCAGGGTCTCGGTGGCGATCGGGATGCCGGCGCGGCCGGGGATGTCGTAGAGCATGATCGGCAGGTCCACGGAGTCGGCGAGGCTGCGGAAGTGGGCCTCGACGCCGGCCTGGGAGGGCTTGTTGTAGTACGGGGTGACGATGAGCAGTCCGTCCATGCCGAGCTTCTCGGCCGCGCGGGAGAGGTAGCGGGAGTGCTCGGTGTCGTTGGAGCCGGTGCCCGCCAGCAGGGGCACGCGGGAGCCGACGGCGTCCTTGACGGCGCGGAACACGGAGAGGTTCTCCTCGTCGGTCATGGTGGAGTACTCGCCCGTGGTGCCGCACACCACGAGGCCGTCGCAGCCGTCGTCGACGAGCTGCTCGGCCATGGCCGAGGTGGCGTCCAGGTCCACGGAGCCGTCCTCGGCGAAGACGGTGATCATCGCGGTGAGCAGCGTCCCGAACAGGGGCTCGGACCGGGTCGCGGGGAGGTCGGCGGAGGAGGGCGAGGCGTTGGCAGTCATGGGTGCCAGGTTACCGCCTTCGCGCCGGGGGCACCGGCGGGCGGGCGGTCGAGGCCCCCCGCGGCCGCGGGGACCCGGGCCCGGCCGGCCGTGCGGCGGGCGGTCTCCGTGCCGTCCACGGGGCCGGTCGTGCTCGCCGGGTGTCTCAGGCCCGCCCCTCGCCCGGGGGGTCGGCGGGCTCCACGTTGCGGGCGGCGCGCCCGCGGGAGAGGGCCACGGCGTCGCGCATCGCGGAGCGGGCGCGGGTCCGGTCCCCGGCGGCCGCGTAGGCCAGGGAGAGCCGGTACCAGTTGCGCCAGTCGCCCGGGTCCTCCTCGGTCTGCGCCCGCCAGGTCCCGAAGCGCTCGTCGGCGGCCTCCCGCACGATGCGCCCGCCGGGGGTGCGCGGGAGGTCGTCGGGCGGCAGCCCGCCCTCCTCGTGCAGGGTCCGGCCGAGCTGCTCGGTCCGGACCCCGAACAGGACCTCGCGCACCAGCGCCCACACGCCCACGGCCGGCAGCACCAGCATGGCGACGCCGAAGGCCTTGGCGATCCAGCCGTCCGTGCCCAGCAGCAGCACCGCGCGGTGCAGGCTCAGGCCCAGGTAGACGACGAGCAGCGTCACCATGGCCGCGGCGAGCAGCTTCGCCCTGCTCGTCGACTCCAGGAGCGTGAAGACGCCCGCGAAGACGAGCACCGCGAGGATCCACAGCTTCGAGCCGCCGGGGATCGGCAGCAGCCACAGGGTCAGCAGGGCCGCCGCGAACAGGCCCCAGATCCAAACCCGGATCGAGTCCATCGGCTCTACAGCCCCAGGTCGAGGTAGTCCTCGAGACCGTGCGTGAGCCCCGGGTGGGAGACGACCTGCCGGACGCCGAGCACCACGCCGGTCATGAAGGAGATCCGGTCGAAGGAGTCGTGCCGGATGGTGAGCTGTTCCCCGAGGTTGCCGAGGAGCGTCTCCTGGTGGGCGACCAGCCCGCGCAGGCGCACGGAGTGCACGCGGACGTCGTCCACGAGCGCGCCGCGGGCCCCGTCCGGGTCCTGCGTGGTGGCGTCGGGGGACGGCGCGACCCCCGCGGCCCGCCGGGCCCCGCCGACGAGGGCGGCCGTGCGCGCGGCCGTGCCCGAGGGGGCGTCGACCTTGTCCGGGTGGTGCAGCTCGACGATCTCGACGGACTCGAAGAACCGGGCGGCCTGCGCGGAGAAGCGCATGGCCAGGACGGCGCCGATGGAGAAGTTGGGGGCGATGAGCACGCCCACGCCCTGGTGCTGGGCGAGCAGCGCCCGGGTCCGGTCCAGGCCCTCGTCGTCCCAGCCGGTGGTGCCCACGACGCAGTGGATGCCGTGCTCCACGGCGAAGCGCACGTTGTGCTCCGTGACCGAGGGGACGGTGAAGTCGACCACGACCTGCGCGCCCGCCGCGACCAGGACCTCGAGGGAGTCCTCGTGGTCCAGTTCCGCGACGAGCTGCAGCCCGTCGGCGCGCCGGACGGCCTGCGCGGCCTCGCTGCCCATCCGGCCGCGGGCGCCGAGGACGGCGACCCGGAGCTCGGAGGCGGGGGGCGCCGTGGCGGTGGTGGTCTCGGTGGCGGTGCGCTCGGTCATGGCTCCAACTCTAGGTCACGGGACGGGTGGGGCCGCCGCCGGGGTGCCGGCGGCGGCGCCCGGTCAGCGGCGGGTGGGCGCCACGATGGTGGTCACGACGGGCCCCTCGGCCAGCCACCCGGCGAGCTCCCGGACCTGCTCCGGGGTCACGGAGCGGACCCGGTCCAGGGACTCGTCGATGTCGAGGAACTCCCCCGACTTCAGCTCCGCGGAGCCCAGCCGGGACATCCGCGAGCCGGTGTCCTCGAGGGCGAGCACGGTGCCCCCGCCCAGCTGGCCGACGACCTTGCGCAGCTCGTCCGCCCCGATGCCGTCCCGGGCGAGCGTCTCCAGCCCGCCCGTCATCAGCGCCACGACCTCGTCGGTGCGCGCGGGCAGGCACCCGGCGTACATCCCGAAGTAGCCGGCGTCCGAGTAGGCCCCCGAGAAGGAGAACGTGCTGTAGGCCAGGCCGCGCTTCTCGCGGATCTCCTGGAACAGCCGGGAGGACATCCCGCCGCCCAGGGCCGCGTTGAGCACGGTCATCGCGAAGCGGCGGTCGTCCCCGGCCACGAGCCCGGGCCGGCCGACGACCACGTTGGTCTGCTCCACGGGCCGCTCCAGGAAGTGCTCGCCCCAGTCCGGCACCAGGGGCGCCGGGGTGCGCCCGCGCCGCGGGAGGGGGGCCGCGGGGACGGCCGGGTCCCAGCCCGCGCGCTCGAGGGCCTCGGCGACGAGGGCGACGACGACGTCGTGCTCGAGGCCGCCGGCGGCCGTGACCACGAGGCCCTCGGGCCGGTAGTGGCGGCGGTAGTGCTCGACCACCGCGTCGCGGGGCACCGCGAGGATCTCCTCGGGGGTGCCGCCGATGGGCCGGCCGAGGGGATGGGCTCCCAGCACGCGCTGGGTGAACTCCTCGAAGGCGACGTCCTCGGGGTCGTCCTTGTCCATCGCGAGCTCCTCGAGGATGACCCCCCGCTCCCGCTCGAGCTCGTCCGGGTCCAGGGCGGCCGACGTCACCATGTCGGTGATGACGTCGATCGACATCGGCAGGTCCTCGGCGAGCACCCGCGCGTAGTAGCACGTGTGCTCCTTGGCCGTGGCCGCGTTGGACTCACCTCCCACCTCGTCGAAGGCCTCCGCGATCTGCAGCGCCGAGCGCCGCTCGGTGCCCTTGAACAGCAGGTGCTCGAGGAAGTGCGTGGAGCCCAGCCGGCCCGGCTGCTCGTCCCGGGAGCCGACGCCGACCCAGAAGCCGACCGTCACGGCCCGCTGGGCGGGCATCCGCTCGGTGAGCACCCGGGTGCCGCACGGCAGGACCGTGCGGCGGACCACGTTGCCGCCGGCGCCCTCGTGGAGGGTGTGGCTGAACCCCGCGGCGGCCGTGGTCAGGGCCGTGGCGGAGGGGGAACTGCGGGGAACCGCCGAGAGGCGGACGTCCGGGCCCGGGGTGCTCCCCGGGCCGCGGTCGCCCGCCTCCAGCGGCAGATCGACTGCCGTCATCCAGCTGTGCTGCTTTCTGTGCTCGTGCGGTGCTGTGCTCGGGACCGGCCCGGCTCAGGCCTCGGCGGCTTCGGTGGCGTCGTCGTCCTCAGGGAAGACGTTCGGCTCCTCGGCGACCACGGGGGCCAGGGACAGCTTGCCGCGGTCGTCGACCTTCGTGATCTCGACCTGGACCTTCTGGCCCACGCCGAGGACGTCCTCGACGTCGGTGACGCGCTTGCCCTCGTTGAGCTTGCGCAGCTCCGAGATGTGCAGCAGGCCGTCCTTGCCGGGGGTGAGGGAGACGAAGGCGCCGAAGGTCGTGGTCTTGACCACGGTGCCCAGGTAGCGCTCGCCGACCTCGGGGACCTGCGGGTTGGCGATCGCGTTGATCGCCGCGCGGGCCGCCTCGGCCGAGGGGCCGTCGGTGGCGCCGATGTAGACGGTGCCGTCGTCCTCGATCGAGATGTCGGTGCCGGTGTCCTCCTGGATCTGGTTGATCATCTTGCCCTTGGGGCCGATGACCTCGCCGATCTTGGAGACGGGGACGGTCACGGAGATCACGCGCGGGGCGAACTCGCTCATCTCGTCCGGCTGGTCGATGGCCGCGTTGAGCACCCCGAGGATGTGCAGCCGGGCCTCGCGGGCCTGGGTCAGCGCGGCGTCCAGCACCGAGGAGGGGATGCCGTCGAGCTTGGTGTCGAGCTGGATCGCGGTCACGAACTCGGAGGTGCCGGCCACCTTGAAGTCCATGTCGCCCAGCGCGTCCTCGGCGCCCAGGATGTCGGTCAGCGCGGCGTAGCGGGTCTCCCCGTCGACCTCGTCCGAGACCAGGCCCATGGCGATGCCGGCGACCGGCGCGCGCAGGGGCACACCGGCGTTGAGCAGCGACAGGGTCGAGGCGCAGACGGAGCCCATGGACGTGGAGCCGTTGGAGCTCAGCGCCTCGGAGACCTGCCGGATCGCGTAGGGGAACTCCTCGCGGGAGGGCAGCACCGGGGTGATGGCGCGCTCGGCCAGGGCGCCGTGGCCGATCTCGCGGCGCTTCGGGGAGCCCACGCGGCCGGTCTCGCCGGTGGAGTACGGCGGGAAGTTGTAGTGGTGCACGTAGCGCTTGTGCTTGACGGGCGACAGCGAGTCGATCTGCTGCTCCATCTTCAGCATGTTCAGCGTGGTCACGCCCATGATCTGGGTCTCGCCGCGCTCGAAGATCGCGGAGCCGTGCACGCGCGGCAGGACCTCGACCTCGGCGGTGAGCTGGCGGATGTCCGTCAGGCCGCGGCCGTCGATGCGCACCTGCTCGGTGAGGATCCGCTGGCGCACGGTCTGCTTGGTCAGCGCCTGGTAGGCGCCGTTGACCTCGTCCTTGCGCTCGGCGAAGGGCTGTCCCTCCCCCGTGAGCTCCGCGAGGGTCGCCTGGTGCAGCTCGTCGGTCGCGGTCTCGCGCTCCTGCTTGTCGGCGATCGAGTAGACCTCGGCGAGGCGGGTGCCGACGGAGGCCGCGACGGCCTCGCGGGCGTCGTCCCCGAAGCCGCCGAAGCGGGGCAGCTCCATCTCCGGCTTGCCGGCGCGGGCCCGCAGGTCGGCCTGGGCGTCGCACAGCGCCTTGAGGGCAGGCTTGGCGGCCTCGAGGCCCTGGGCCACGAGCTCCTCGGTGGGGGCCACGGCGCCGTTGTTCTTGATGAGGTTCCAGGAGTTGTCGGTGGCCTCGGCCTCGACCATCATGATCGCGACGTCCTCGGTGCCGTCCTTGCCGGTGACGACCCGGCCGGCCACGGCCATGTCGAACACGGCGTTCTCGAGCTGCGAGTGCTTCGGGAAGGCCACCCACTGGTGCTGGCCGTTGTCGCCGGCCATGAGCGCCACGCGCACGCCGCCGACGGGGCCCTGGAAGGGCATCCCGGACAGGGTCGTGGCCATGGACGCGGCGTTGATCGCCACGGTGTTGTAGATCTCGTCCGGGTTCATGGACAGGATCGTGACGACGACCTGCACCTCGTTGCGGATGCCCTTGCCGAAGGCGGGGCGCAGCGGGCGGTCGATGAGCCGGCAGGTGAGGATCGCGTCCGTGGAGGGACGGCCCTCGCGGCGGAAGAACGAGCCCGGGATGCGCCCGGCGGCGTACATCCGCTCCTCGACGTCGACCGTCAGGGGGAAGAAGTCGAAGCCCTGGCGGGGGGACTTGCCCACCGTGGTGGCGGCGAGCATGGTGGTGTCCTCGTCGATGGAGACGAGGGTGGAGCCGGCGGCCTGCTTGGCGAGGCGGCCGGTCTCGAAGCGCACGACGCGCTTTCCGTAGGAGCCGTTGTCGATGACGGCTTCGGCGTACTGGATCTCGGGACCCTCCAAGGGTCACCTCCGTTTCGTGTCGGCGGGACCGTCCGCGCGTCACCCGGTCTTCGATCGAGATCCACGGAAGGGCCGGGGCCGCGGGGGCCGTCCGGTGTCCGGAGATCACTACCGAGGACCGCGAATGATCGGCGCGGTGGCCCCGTCTGGTGTTCGATGGTGCTTGTCTCTGGTGGTGCGGTGCGCCCGTCCGGCTGCCGTGCCGTGCGGGCGTGGTGCTCGGCGGCGTCCTCCCGTTGCCGGGCGGACGCCGCCGGGTGCCGACTAGCGGCGCAGGCCGAGCCGCTCGATGAGCGTGCGGTAGCGCGTGATGTCGGTGTCGCGCAGGTAGGTCAGCATGCGGCGACGGCGACCGACCAGGGCCATCAGGCCGCGGCGGGTGTGGTGGTCGTGCTTGTGCTGCTTCAGGTGCTCCGTCAGATCGGCGATCCGGCGGGTCAGGACCGCGATCTGCACCTCGGGCGAACCGGTGTCGCCCTCGTGGGTCGCGAAGTCCTTGATGATCTCCTGCTTGATGGCGGCGTCGAGTGCCACGTGTAACTCCGTTCGAGTCAGTACCGTGCGGCCCGGGCGACGGGCTCGTCGCCGGGTCCCGGGAGCTCCCGGGGGTCCGACAACCACGGACTGCAGTCGGACCGCCGTCCAGTCTAGCGGACCGGGGCGCGCCGCCCCACCCCCGGGCGGCGCGGCGCGCTGCGCTGGGCGTCCCCCGGCCGGTGGGCCAAGATGGGAGGGACACCGGCCCGGGCCTCCGGGCGCCGGGACGGGACCGGCACGACGAGACGAGCAGGAGCAGCGCGTGAGCAAGGACGAGAAGGACGGGCGGGGCTTGGCGGTCGCCGACCGCACGCACACGATGCGGGACGGCCGGCGCATTCCCGCGATCGGGCTGGGCACCTACCCCATGGACGACGCCGCGGCCGAGGCCGACGTCGCCGAGGCCCTGATGCTGGGGTACCGGATGGTGGACACCGCGGTGAACTACGGCAACGAGACCGGCGTGGGGCGCGCGGTCGCGGCGGCCGGCGTGCCGCGCGACGAGCTGTTCCTCACCACCAAGCTGCCGGGCCGGGACCACGGCACGGACTCCGTGCGCCGCTCGCTCGAGGGCTCCCTGCGGCGCCTGGGCACCGACCACGTGGACCTCTACCTCATCCACTGGCCGAACCCCTCGGTCGGCCGGTACGTCGAGACGTGGCGGACGATGCTGGAGCTGCAGCAGGAAGGACTCGTCCGCTCCGTGGGGGTGTCCAACTTCACACCCACCCACATCCGGCGCCTGGTCAAGGAGACCGGCGAGACGCCGGCGGTCAATCAGGTGGAGCTGCACCCCCAGTACCAGCAGGAGCGGCTGCGGGAGTTCCACCGGGAGCACCGCATCGTCACCCAGGCCTGGTCCCCGCTGGGCCGCAAGACCGATCTGCTCCAGCACGAGTGGATCGCGGGCATCGCCCGGCGGACGGGCCGGACCCCGGCGCAGGTCGTCCTCCGCTGGCACCTGCAGTCGCACACCGTGCCGGTCCCGAAGAGCTCCGACCCGCGGCGCATGGCCGAGAACCTCGACGTCTTCGACTGGGAGCTGGACGAGGACCAGATGCACCGGATGCAGATGCTGCACACGGGGATCAGCGGGTCCGGCTACGACCCGAACAGCCACGAGGAGATGTAGCGGGCGGGCCGGGGCTCAGGCCTCGGCCGCCAGGATGCCCCGGGTGCGCTCGACGTCGTCGTCCATCTGCGCGACGAGCTTGTCGACGCCCTCGTAGGCCACCATCCCGCGCAGCCGGGCGACGAACTCCACGACCACCTCCTGGCCGTAGAGGTCGAAGTCCTCGACCCGCTCCTCGGGGCGGTCGATGACGTGCGCCTCGACCTGCCGGGGCACGTTCTCGAACGTGGGGTTGGACCCCACGGAGATCGCGGTGGGCCAGCGCGTGCCGTGGGCGTCGACCAGCCACCCGGCGTACACCCCGTCCGCGGGGACGAACCCGGCCGCGTCCGGGGACAGGTTGGCCGTGGGGTAGCCGAGCTCCCGCCCGCGGGCGGCCCCGTGCACCACCTCGCCGCGCATCCGGTGGTGGCGTCCGAGCAGCCGGGCGGCCGCGCGGACGTCGCCCGCCTGCAGGCAGGCCCGGATCCACGTGGAGGAGCAGCGCCGTCCCCCCGCCGTGGTCGCCGCCGGGGCGTGCTCCGGGTGCTCCTCGTGCAGGGGATCGAGCAGGTCGTCGACCACCCGGACCTCGAACCCGTGGCGCCGCCCCAGCTCCTGGAGCGTGTTGATGTTGCCGGAGTTGTCCTTGCCCAGGCGCGTGTCCTCGCCCACCACGAGGCAGCGTGCCCCGAGCGGTCCCACGAGGGTGCCGAGCACGAACTGCTCGGTGGACTGGTCCGCGAACTCCAGGGTGTACTCGAGCACGAGGGCGGCGTCCGCGCCGGTCCGCTGGAGGGCGTCCAGCTTGTCCTCGGTGCCCATGATCAGCCCCGGGTGGCTGCCGGGACGGTGCACCTGCGCGGGGTGCGGGTCGAACGTCACGACCACCGAGGCCCAGCCCCGCTCGCGGGCGGAGTCGACGAGCTGGGACAGCACCCGCTGGTGGCCCCGGTGGACACCGTCGAAATTGCCGATGGTGACCACGGACGGGCCGAAGCCCGGGGGGACGTCAGAGAGATCTCGCCAGCGGAACACGGTTCTCCTCGCAGGAACGGGACAGGCAGGTCAGGGTCGGGGCGGGGTGGGCTGCGGCCGCACGGGCCGGTGCGGGCCGCCGGGCTCCTCCGGGCGGGCGGCGGCCGGGGACGGCGGGCCGTCCCACGGGGCCTGCGGGGAGCGGGGGTCCTCCGCGCCGAGGGTCAGGATCCAGGCGTCGACCGAGGCGCCGCGCTGCTCCATGAAGCCGTCGATCCGCACCGGGGAGCGGAAGCCGAGCCTCCAGGCGAGCTTGCGGCTGGCCCAGTTGGGGACCTTCGCCATCCAGTATGCATGGGTGAGGCCCAGGGACCCGAAGGCGTGCTCGAGCAGCAGCCGGCAGGCGGCCTCCGCGGCGCCGGTGCCGCGGGCGTGGGGTCCGAAGTTGAGCCCGATGTCCGCCGTGGTCCCCCGCAGGGCGTTGAGTCCCACCGTCCCGTGCAGCCGGTCGGTGCGGGCGTCCGCGACCGCCCAGTTGTACTCGCGCCCGGCGCGCCAGGCCGCGGGGACGAACTCCTCGACGTACCAGCGCGCATCGGCCTCCGTGTAGCCCAGGGGCACGGTGGTGAACTCCGCGGCCGCAGGGTCCGCGCAGTTGCCGGCCAGCTGCGGGACGTCGCGCTCCTCGAGCCGGCGCAGCACCACGGTGCCGTCGGTGAGGACGGGGACGTCGTAGTCCTCGGCGCCGTCGGGGCGTACGGGCATCGGCGGGGTTCCTTTCGGGAGGCGTGCGGCACGGGGCGCTCCGGCCCGCGACCGAGCCTACCCGGTGCGTGCCGGGTCGCTGTCCGGGACGGGCGAGCGGTCAGGCGGGGGCGCGCGTGCCCCGGGGCCGGGACCGGCGGAGCCAGGCGAGGCCGACCACGGGCAGCACCAGCGGGACGTAGCCGTAGTCCTGCCCGAAGTGGGACCACACGCTGGCCTCGGGGAACAGCTCCGGGGCGAGCACCGACAGCAGGCCCACGCCGAGCACGCCGGCCAGCTCCACCGCCACGGCGGCCGTGGCCAGCCGGTGCCAGCGGGGGCCGGGCCGGGCGAGGGCCACGGTGGCCACCACGTAGACGGCCGCGGCGAGGGCGGAGAGCAGGTACGGCAGCGGCGCGGCCCCGAAGCCGGTCGAGATCTGGTAGAGCGAGCGGACACCGGCCGAGAGGGAGAAGACGGCGTAGACCACGACGACCAGCCGGCCGAAGCCCGAGGACTTGCGGTCGCCGCGCGCCGTGGCGGCGCGGGGCCCGAAGCGCTGCTGCAGCCGGGTGGGGCCGCTCTGCGGGGGCTCGTGCGTCATCGGGTCGTCTCCTGCGGGGTCGTGGCGGTCCGGGGGTTCACTGGTAGTACCAGATGTAGTTCATGCGGTAGACCATGATCGCGACCACGGGGCCCGCGGCCGCGAGCACCCAGTTGGACCAGCTCGAGCGCTCCACGAGGGACCACACGAAGGTTCCCGCCGGGACGAGCAGCGCGGTCAGGAGGTAGCCCCAGTGCTCGAGGGCCGATCCGGTGGGGCCCGGGCCCAGCACGTGCATGACGACCGAGCCCACGGCGTGGACGAGCAGGAACGCCTCGAGCAGCAGCACGGAGCCCTGGGTCCAGTCGTCGGGCTGCCGCCCGCGCACGGCCTGCACGGCGCACACCAGGAAGGAGAGGGCGCCCAGCAGGGCCGCGGCCCAGAACCAGCCGTCGTAGCCCCCCAGCATCAGCGTTCCCCCCGGGGTGCGTCCGGCGGCGCGGGGAACCGCTCCCCGGGCAGGAAGACCAGGACGGGCTTGGCGGTGCGCTCGCCGCGGTGGCCGCGGTCGGACAGCAGGGCCACGAGCCGCCCGTCGGGGGCGAAGCCGGCGGTGACCGTGTCGTTGTCGAGCGGGCTCGCGCCGGGGTGCTCGCCGAGGTCCTCGCCGCCGTCCGCGGCGCTGGGGCCGATCCGGCGGCCGTGGGCGACGTCCTCGGCCTCCGCCGCGGTCAGCCGGCGGGCGGGGAACAGCCCGGTGGCGGCCTCCTCGAGGCTCGTGACGGGCAGCGGGCGGCCGGCGGACACCTCCGCGGCGAGCTCGTCGAGGGTCGACGCGTCGTCGAGGGTCCACGCGCCCACCCGGGTGCGGCGCAGCGCGGTCAGGTGACCGCCCACGCCGAGGTCGGCGCCGAGGTCCCGGGCCAGGGCCCGGACGTAGGTGCCCGAGCTGCAGGTCACGGTGACGTCGACGTCGAGGACCGCCCGCCCGGCGTCGTCGGCGGTGCGCACGAGCCGGTGCACGGTGAACTCGGACACGGTGACGGGGCGCGCGGCGAGCTCCACGTCCTGCCCGGCGCGCACCTGGGCGTAGGCGCGGCGGCCCTCGACCTTGATGGCGCTGACCTTCGCGGGGACCTGCTGGATGTCCCCGGTGAGCCGGGCGACGCCGGCGGCCACCGCGTCCTCGTCCACCGCGGCCACGGCCCCGGGGCCGGCGACGTCGAGGACCTCTCCCTCGGCGTCGTCGGTCACGGTGGTCAGGCCGAGCCGGATCGTCGCCGCGTACGTCTTGCGCTGCCCCACGACCCATGTCAGGAGGCGGGTGGCCCGGTCGACGCCGAGGACCAGCACGCCCGTGGCCATGGGGTCCAGGGTCCCGGCGTGGCCGACCTTGCGGGTGCCCGCGAGGCGGCGGGTGCGGGCGACGACGTCGTGGCTGGTCCAGCCGGCGGGCTTGTCCACGACCACGAGCCCGGACGGCGTCGGCCGGGACGGATCAGGGCGCGGGACGTCAGTGTTCGTGCGGGTCACTTCCCCGGTGCCTCCGCCTGCTCAGCGGTCCGGGGAGGACTCGTCGTCCTCCTCGACCGGCTTCCGGTAGGGGTCCTCCCCTGCGGCCCAGCTGGCGCCGGCGGCCTGGGCCGCGACCTCGGCGTCCTTCTCCTTGGCCGCGCGGAGCACCTCCTCGAGGTGGGAGGCGTTGACCGGGATCTCGTCCGGGACGAAGGTCAGGGTGGGGGTCAGGCGGGCCGTGATGTTGCGGCCGACCTCGCTGCGCAGCACGCCTTTGGCGGACTCGAGGGCGGCGCGGGTGCTCTCCTGCTCCTCCGCGGTGCCGAACACCGTGTAGTACAGGGTGGCGTGCTGGAGGTCGTTGGTGACGCGGGCGTCCGTGATGGTCACGAAGCCCATCCGGGGGTCCTTGACCCGGCGCTCGAGCGCCTGGGCCACGACGACCTTGATCCGGTCGGCGAGTCGGGCGGCGCGTGCTGCGTCAGCCATGGTGGATGCTCCTCGGGTCGGGACGGTGCTCGGAGTCGTGCTGGGAACGATGCTGGAACGGGGGCGGCGGCACGGGCGGGCGCTGGGCCCGCCCGTGCCGCCGCGGGTGTCCCGTGCTCGGGGCACGGGACTCGGGACGGGTCAGGCGCGCGGCTTCTCGCGCATCTCCCACGTCTCGATGAGGTCGCCCTCGTGGATGTCGTTGAAGGAGCCGAGCCCGATACCGCACTCGTAGCCCTCGCGGACCTCGGTCGCGTCGTCCTTGAACCGGCGCAGCGAGTCGACCGTGAGGTTGTCCGCCACGACGCTGCCGTCCCGGACGAGCCGGGCCTTGGAGTTGCGGCGGATGGTCCCCTTGGTGATGTAGGCACCGGCGATGTTGCCCCACTTGGAGGAGCGGTACACCTCGCGGATCTCGGCGGTGCCGAGTGCCACCTCCTCGTACTCCGGCTTGAGCATGCCCTTGAGCGCGCTCTCGACGTCGTCGATGGCGTTGTAGATCACCGAGTAGAACTTCATCTCGACGCCCTCGCGGTCGGCCAGGTCCGTCACGCGCTCGGCGGGACGGACGTTGAAGCCGATGATGATCGCGTTGTCCACGGTCGCCAGGTTGACGTCGTTCTGGGTGATGGCGCCGACGCCGCGGTGGATGACCCGCAGCTGGACCTCCTCGCCCACGTCGATCTTGAGCAGCGAGTCCTCGAGCGCCTCCACGGCACCGGACACGTCGCCCTTGATGATGAGGTTGAGCGTGTCGATCTTGCCGGCGGCCACGGCCTCGTCGAAGGACTCGAGCGTGATCCGCTTGCGCCGCTTGGCGAGCAGGGCGTTGCGGTCCGCCGCCTGGCGCTTCTCGGCGATCTGGCGCGCGGTGCGCTCCTCCGGGGTGGAGAGGAACGTGTCGCCCGCCCGGGGCACGGAGTCGAGACCCAGCACCTGCACGGGCCGCGAGGGACCCGCCTCCTCGACGGACTGCCCGTTCTCGTCGAACATGGCGCGCACGCGGCCGTACGCGGCTCCGGCGACGATCGCGTCGCCGACGTGCAGCGTGCCGGACTGCACGAGCACGGTCGAGACCGCACCGCGCCCCTTGTCCAGGTTCGCCTCGATCGCCACGCCGCGGGCGCCCTTGTTCGGGTTCGCCGACAGCTCGAGCGCGCCGTCCGCGGTCAGCACGATCGCGTCCAGCAGGTCGTCGATGTTGAGGTTCTGGCGCGCGGAGACGTCGACGAACATGGTGTCGCCGCCGTACTCCTCGGGGACCAGGCCGTACTCGGTGAGCTGGCCGCGGATCTTCTCCGGGTTCGCCTCGGGCTTGTCGATCTTGTTGACCGCCACCACGATCGGCACGCCGGCGGCCTGGGCGTGGTTGAGCGCCTCGACCGTCTGCGGCATGACGCCGTCGTCCGCGGCGACCACGAGCACGGCGATGTCCGTCACCTGGGCACCGCGGGCACGCATGGCGGTGAACGCCTCGTGGCCCGGGGTGTCGATGAACGTGATCTGCCGCTCCTGGCCGTCGACCTCGGTCTCGATCTGGTAGGCGCCGATGTGCTGGGTGATGCCACCGGCCTCCCCCTCGATCACCTTCGTGTTGCGGATCGCGTCGAGCAGGCGGGTCTTGCCGTGGTCGACGTGGCCCATGACGGTGACGACCGGCGGGCGCGCCTCCAGGACGTCCTCGCCCTCGGCCGCGGCCTCGGCGTCCAGGTCGATGTCGAAGGACTCGAAGAGCTCGCGCTCCTCGTCCTCCGGCGAGACCACCTGGATCCGGTACCCGAGCTCGGCGCCCAGCAGCTGGAAGGTCTCCTCGTCGAGGGACTGCGTCTGCGTGGCCATCTCGCCGAGGTGGATGAGCACCGTGACGAGGGAGGCCGGGTTCGCGTTGATCTTCTCGGCGAAGTCGGTCAGGGACGCGCCGCGGCGCAGGCGCACCACCGTGGTGCCGTCGCCGTGGGGAACGGCGACGCCGCCGACGGACGGGGCCTTCATCTGCTCGAGCTCCTGGCGCTTCGCCCGCTTCGACTTGCGCTGCTTGCCGCGGGCACCGCCGCGCCCGAAGGCGCCCTGGGTGCCGCCGCGGCCACCGCGGCCGGGGCCGCCGCCGGGACGGGAGAACCCGCCGCCGCCGGCACCGGGAGCGCCGCGGCGGGGACCTGCGCCGCCGCCGGCCGGACGGGAGCCGATCGGGGCGACACCGGTGGTGTGACCGGGCATCATGTTCGGGCTGGGGCGCGCCCCGCCGGGACGGGGACCGCCCTGGGGACGCGGACCGCCCTGGCCCTGGGGACGGGGACCGCCCGGAGCCTGGCCCTGCGGGCGGGGACCGCCCTGGCCCTGGCCCTGGGGACGGGGTCCGCCCTGGCGCTCGGGACGGCCCGAGCGCATGCCCTGCTGGGCGGCGAACGGGTTGTTGCCCGGACGCGGCCCGGCCGGGCGGGGAGCCCCCGGGCGTGGCGCGGCCGAGCCCGGACGGGGCGCGGTGCCACCGGGGCGCGGCGCGGCGGAGCCCGGACGGGGCGCCCCGCTGCGGCCCATGCCCTGCTGGCTGGCGAAGGGGTTGTTGCCCGGGCGCGGGCCCGGGGCGGGTGCCTTGGCGCCCGGGGACGCCGGGCGCTGCGGCGCGGACCGCTCGGGGGCGGAGGGCTGCTCGGCGGACCGCTGCTCGGGCGCCGTCGCGGCAGGCCTCTGCTCGGCGGCCTTCTCGGGCGCCCTCTCCGGTGCCTTCTCGGCGGGCCTGGCGGCCGCCGGGCCCGCCGGCGCGGTGGTGCCGGGCCGGGGCGACGTGCTGGGCTTCGACGCGGGCTTGGCGGCGGGTGCCGCGGCTGCCGGGGCGGACTTCTCCGCCCTGCCGGCGAGGGCGGAGCGCAGCTTCTTGGCGACGGGCGGCTCGACGGTCGAGGACGCGCCTCGCACGAACTCACCCAGGGTCTGAAGCGTGGAAATCGCTTCCTTGGACGTTATTCCGAGCTCTTTCGCGAGCTCGTGAACGCGGGGCTTGGCCACTTCTCTCCTGTCTCGGTCCGCACCGAAACAGGTACGAACCACTTATTTTCCGTTGAGGCTCCCGGAGCATCGGCCGTCGAGGACGGCGCGGGGTCGCGGGAGGCCGTTGGCAGAGCACAACGAAGCACTCATCGCTGGGCACTCATCGGTTTTCCATCGGTTCTCTGACTCGCTTTCCAGTTCTTCACCCGCGTGCGGACGTGGTCACCGGTCCGGTCGGACCGTGCGGGCTGCCGTCCGGGGACGGCTGTGGTCGGCACTCGTGCGCCCGGTCGCCGGGCTGCCCACCGTGGACAGCAGGGCGTCCAGCTCGGGGGCGACCGCCTCCGTGTCCACGGCTGCCCGGAACGCGCGCCGGAAGGCGCGCCGGCGCAGGGCCGAGTCCAGGCACTCGTGGGAGGGGTGGAGCCAGGCTCCGCGACCGCCGAGGCGCCCGTTCCGGTCGACCACGGCCCGGAGGCCGCCGTCGGTCGGTTCGGTCACCACACGTACGAGCTGGTCAGGGTGTTCGGTGGTCCGGCATCCGATGCACGTGCGACGGGAGTCTGCACTCACTCGCTCGCTACTCCTCGTCTCGCGCCGGGACGTCGGGGACGTCCCGTGCGGGCCGGGAACCGGCGCCGGACAGGGACCACCAACGATCTGACCGCTGTCCAGTCTATCCCGGGGACCGCCCTGGACCGAAACCGGGGGGCGCGCGGGATCCCGGGGCCGCCCCGCGGCGGGGGCGCCGGTCCCGGGGCGGCGGGGCTCAGCGGCGCTCGGCGGCCTTCGACTCGGCGACGATGTCGATCTTCCAGCCGGTGAGCTTCGCGGCCAGGCGGGCGTTCTGGCCCTCCTTGCCGATGGCCAGGGACAGCTGGGTGTCGGGGACGACGGCGCGGGACGAGCGGGCCCGCTCGTCGAGCACGGTCACCCGGGACACCTTGGCCGGGGACAGGGCGTTGGCGATGCAGCGGGCGGGGTCGTCCGACCAGTCGACGATGTCGATCTTCTCGTCGTGCAGCTCGTTCATCACGGCGCGCACGCGGGAGCCCATCTCGCCGATGCAGGCGCCCTTGGCGTTGATCCCGGACTGGGTGGCGCGCACGGCGATCTTCGTGCGGTGCCCGGCCTCGCGGGCGATCGCCATGATCTCCACGGAGCCGTCGGCGATTTCCGGCACCTCCATCTCGAACAGGCGGCGCACCAGGTCCGGGTGGGACCGGGACAGCGTGATGGACGGGCCCTTCATGCCGCGCTTGACCTCGACGACGAACGCACGGATGCGGGCGCCGTGCGGGTACTTCTCGCCCGGGGACTGCTCGTGCGGGGGCAGCACGCCCTCCACGGTGCCGAGGTCGACCTGGACCATGTGGGGGTTGTGCCCCTGCTGGATCTGCCCGGAGACGATCTCGCCCTCGCGGCCCTTGAAGTGGCCCAGGACGGCGTCGTCCTCGACGTCGCGCAGCCGCTGGAGGATGACCTGGCGGGCCGTGGAGGCGGCGATCCGCCCGAACCCGGCCGGGGTGTCGTCGAACTCCCCGACCGCCTCGCCGTCCTCGTCCAGCTCGGGGGCCCAGATGGTGACGTGGCCGGTCCGGCGCTCGATCTCGGCGCGCGCTCCCGGGAGCGCGCCGGCGGTCTTGTGGTACGCGAGCAGGAGGGCCTGCTCGATGGTGGGGATGAGCAGGTCCACGGGGATGTCGCGCTCACGCTCCAGCAGTCGGAGGGTGCTCATATCGATGTCCATGTCCGGCCTTCCTCACCTGACGACGCCGGGGGCGGCGCAGCGCACCGTCGGGGATGACGGTGCGCCGCCACGGGTCGTGCTCGCACACTCGTCGTCGCACTCGGTTGTCGTCGCACTGCGGACCGCGGCGCCGGTGGGCGCCGCGGCGTCAACGGCACATCTTACACTCGTGCCGGGTACGGGCGGGCCCGTCAGTCCGTGAACTCGACCTCCACCTTCGCCCGGCGCACGGCGTCGAAGGCCCAGCGCTCCGGGTCGAGCAGCCGGGGTGGCATGCCCTTCTTCACCTGGTGGCTGCGCTGCAGGACCACGCCGTCCGGCTCCACCTCGAGCAGGCGGGCCGTGAACTTCTCGCCCACGACCGGGGTGACGCGCACCAGCCGACCGATCGAGCGGCGCCAGTGCCGGGGCGCCACGAGCTCCCGCGTGGCTCCCGGGGAGGACACCTCCAGCTCGTAGGCGGAGCCCGGCACGGGGTCCGTGCGGTCGAGCAGCTCGGACACGGCCCGGGAGACCGCGGCGATCCGGTCGATGTCCACGCTGTCGGTGCTGTCCTCCGGGAGGTCCACCAGCACCTGCAGCACGAGACCGGTGCCGGCGGGCTTCAGGGCGACGTCCTCCAGGACGAGCCCCGCCTCCTCCACCGCGGGTCCGATCAGCTCGGCCAGCCGGTGGTCGTCGGGTCCGGGGGTGCTGTGCTCGCTCACGGGGTCTCCTCGTGCGGTCGGGACGGCGGGGTCGGTCCTGGAAATCCTATGATGGACGCGGCCCTCCGCCGTCCCGTCCCCCAGGAGCCTCCCGGTGACCGATCCCCGCGCCCCCGCCCACCGGGTGCTCCCGCTGCTGCTGGGGGTCCTGCTCGCGACCGGCACCGCCGGGGCGTGGTGGCTGGACTCCGCCCGTCCGGTGCCCCCGGACGAGGTCGTGCGCGCCGACGCGTGGCTGCGCACCGAGGCGCTGCTCGAGGCCCCCTCCCCGGACCCGGCGCCCGCCGTCCCGTGGGAGGACGTGCGCGCGGACCTGGCCCGGCAGCTCGAGGCCCTCGGTCCCGCGCCCGACGACCGCACGAGCGCCGCCGTCCGCGCGCAGCGCCCCTCCCCCGCCGACGGCACGGACGCCGCGGGCGCCGGGGGCTCGGACGCCGCGGCGCCCACCGCGCTGCGGACGACGGCGACGGTCCTGGCCGGTGACGCCCTGGCCGCCGAGGACCCCGCCCTGGCCCGGGTGCTCGCCGCGGCGGCGGTCTCGCGGGTCACGGCGGCCCGGCAGCTGGAAGGGTCCCCGGCACCGGCCGGCGCCGATCTGTGCGACGTCGGCGGGGACCCGGCTCCCGGCGGGACGACCGACCCCGGCGCCGTCCTGTGGTCGGCGCTGGACCGGGCCGGCTACGCCTTCGAGGCGCTGGCCGCCCGCGCCGGGACGGCCCCGGACGGGGCTGCTCCTCCGGCTGCCGCCCCGGCAGGCGCCGTGCCCGCGGAGCTGGCGGCCCGGGCGCGGGGGGACGTCGAGGAGCTCCTGGAGGTCCCGGCCGCCGGGAGGGTGCTCGCGGCGGACCCGGGGCTGCCGGCAGGTGCCTACGTCCTGCCCGACGACGTGCGGGCGCACCCCGGCCGGGTCGCGGACACGGCGGCCCGGGACGTGCAGGACGCCGCCGCGCACGTCCTGGCCCGCGGTGAGCCCGGCACGCGGTGCTGGGCGCTCGTGGCGCTGGAGCGCGCCACCGGGCTGCGCGCCGGGCTCACCGGGGAGGTCGGCGCCCTGCCCGGCGTGGTCCTCGACGACCCGCCGCGGTGACCCCGGGCCGGCGGGCCGGCTCAGGCTCCCCGGAGGACGTCGATGCCGAGCTTGAGGATGAGCAGCGAGACGACGGTGAGGAACACGACCCGGATGAAGCGGCTGCCGCGGGCCACGGCGGTGCGCGCCCCGAGGTAGCCGCCCAGCATGTTGGACAGCCCCAGGACGAGTCCCAGGCCCCACAGCACCGACCCGTGGCCGAAGAAGAAGACGAGCGCGCCCACGTTCGTGGCGAGGTTGACGATCTTCGCCTTGGCGCTCGCGGCCAGGAAGCTGTAGCCCAGGAGCGTGATCATGGCGATGACGAGGAACGAGCCGGTGCCCGGGCCCATCACGCCGTCGTAGAAGCCGATGACGGTGCCGATCACCATCGCGGTGCCGTAGTGCCGCGCCCCGCTGTGGCGCAGCTCGGTGAGCTGCCCGACGGTCGGACGGGCGACCGTGAACAGGAGCACGGCCACCAGCGCGGCGAGGATGATCGGGCGGAACACCGCCTCGGGCAGGGACGCGGCGAGCGCCGCCCCGCCGAAGCTGCCGACCAGCGCGACACCGGCCATGGGCAGGGCCGTGCGCAGGTCGGGGGACGTGCGCCGGTAGAACGTCAGGGCGCTCGTCGCGGTGCCGAACACGGAGCCCATCTTGTTGGTGGCCAGCGCCTGGACGGGGCTGATCCCCGGCACCATCAGCACCACGGGCAGCTGCAGCAGACCACCGCCGCCGACCACGGCGTCGACGAAGCCCGCGGCGAGCCCGGCGGCCACCAGCAGGGCGACGACGCCGGGGTCCATCTGCTCCAGGCCCGAGGCCCCGAGCCAGGCGCCGAGCCCCTGCACGCGCTCAGCCGCGCACGGCTGCGGCGACCACCGCGGCGACGCCGTCCCGGGCCACGTCCTCGCTGCTGCCGCTCGCGCGGTCCTTGAGCTCGAGGACGCCGTCCTTGAGGCCGCGGCCGACCACCAGCACGGTGGGCACGCCGAGCAGCTCGGCGTCGCCGAACTTCACGCCCGGGGAGACCTTGGGCCGGTCGTCGAAGAGCACCTCGAGCCCCTCCGCCTCGAGCTCGGCCACGACCTTCTCGGCCTCCTCCAGCACCTCGGGGCCCTTGCCGGTGGCGACCACGTGGACGTCCGCGGGGGCGACCTGGCGGGGCCAAAGCAGGCCCTTGTCGTCGTGGTAGGCCTCGGCCAGGGCGGCCACCGCCCGGGTGACGCCGATCCCGTAGGAGCCCATGGTCACGGTGACGAGCTTGCCGTTGCGGTCCAGGACCTTCAGCCCCAGCGCCTCCGCGTACTTGCGGCCCAGCTGGAAGATGTGGCCCATCTCGATGCCGCGGGCCGCCTCGAGCGGTCCGGAGCCGTCCGGCGCGGGGTCGCCCGCCCGCACGTCGGCGCACTCGAGGACGCCGTCCCAGGCGAAGTCGCGCCCGGCCGTGAGGTCGTAGACGTGCTGGCCGGCGACGTTCGCGCCGGTGATCCAGCGGGTGCCGCGGACCACGCGCGGGTCCACGAAGAAGGGGATGCCGGTCGAGGACTTCTCACCGAGCACGGCCTGGTCGAGGGACAGGCCGGGACCGATGTAGCCCTTGACCAGCAGGGGGCAGGCCCGCAGGTCCTCGTCGCCGGCCTGCTCCACCAGGAGCTCGCCGGGGACGTCCAGGGCGGCGCCGATGCCGGCCTCGATGCGCTTGAGGTCCACGGCGCGGTCGCCGGGCAGGCCGACCGCCACGAGCCGTCGCGCGCCGTCGGGCAGGACGACCGCGAGCACCACGTTCTTGAGGGTGTCGGCGGCGGTCCAGAGCCCCTCGGCCCGCGGGTGCATCTCGTTCGAGCGTTGCACGAGCGTGTCGATCGTGGGGCTGTCCGGGGTCTCCAGCACCCGTGCCTCGGGGACCCCGGCGGGGTCGGACTCCTCGGGCACCACGGTGGTCACCGCCTCGACGTTGGCCGCGTAGCCCCCCGGCGAGCGCACGAACGTGTCCTCGCCGATGACCGTGGGGTGCAGGAACTCCTCGGAGCGGGAGCCGCCCATGGCCCCGGACTGGGCCGAGACGGCGACCACGGGCAGGCCGAGGCGCTCGAAGATCCGGACGTAGGCCTCGCGGTGCCTGGCGTAGGACTCGTCGAGACCGGCGTCGTCGACGTCGAAGGAGTAGGAGTCCTTCATGACGAACTCGCGCCCGCGCAGGAGGCCGGCGCGGGGACGGGCCTCGTCCCGGTACTTCGCCTGGATCTGGTACAGGGTGACGGGGAGGTCCTTGTAGGACGAGTACAGGTCCTTGACGAGCAGCGTGAACATCTCCTCGTGCGTGGGCGCGAGGAGGTAGTCGCCGTCCTTGCGGTCCTTCAGGCGGAAGAGGTTCTCGCCGTACTCCGTCCAGCGGTGCGTGACCTCGTAGGGCTCGCGCGGCAGCAGCGCCGGGAAGTGCACCTCCTGGGCCCCGATCGCGCCCATCTCCTCGCGCACCACCCGCTCGACCTTCCCGAGCACCCGCAGGCCCATCGGCAGCCAGGTGTAGATGCCCGGGGCGGCGCGGCGGATGTAGCCGGCACGGACGAGCAGCTTGTGGCTGTCCACCTCGGCGTCGACAGGGTCTTCGCGCAGGGTCCGCAGGAACAGGGAGGAGAGTCGCAGCGCCACGAGGGCTCCGTTTCTCCCGGGGAGCGCGGCGTGGTGCGGCCGGGCCCGGGCGTCGAGAGGGTGGGCGGCGCCGACGGCGCCGCTGATTCCGGTCAAATCTACACCCCCGGCCCGGGCCGCCGCGCCAGGATCGGCGTGCCCGGGGGCCTCAGAGCAGCACGGTGGCGAAGGTCCCGACCCGCTCGAAGCCGACCCGGCGGTAGGTGGCGAGGGCCCGGACGTTGTAGTCGTTGACGTAGAGGCTGACCACCGGCGTGCGCCGGCGGGCGAGGCGCACGGCGGCGGCCATGCAGGGCGCCGCCAGCCCCCGGCCGCGGTGCGCCGGGTCGACCCACACGCCCTGCACCTGCGCCACTCCGCGGGCGACCGAGCCGAGGTCGGCCTTGAACACCACCCGGCCCCCGTCGTCGGTCAGCACGAGGCAGCGCCCCGCCGCGACGAGCGCGGAGACCCGGTCCCGGTACCCGCGGTCACCGCCCGTGTACGGGGAGTAGCCGACCTCCTCCTCGAACATGGCGGCACTCGCCGGGAGCACGGCGGGCAGGTCGTCGGGACGCGCGACCCGGACACCGGGGTGCGGCGCGAGCGCCGGGTCCCGGTCGATGGCCAGCAGGGGCTGGACGGGCCGCAGGTCGAAGGGGCGGGGCCAGGAGCGCTCCACCCGGGACCACAGCCCGAGCACCAGCTCGGCGGGCCCGAACAGCGAGGCGTGCCGGGACCCGCCCCGGCGCAGGTGCCCGCCGACGAGGTCGAGGCCCGGGGCGTCCAGGGACACGGGCACCACGTTCGTGCCCACCCAGCAGGCGCCGGTCAGCTCCCCGTCCGGCCCGGCCGTGCCGACCACGGGCGGGATCCGCGAGCCCTTGCTGCCGCGGTAGGACTCGACGTGGGCGGCCACGAACGCGTGGGCGACCGGGTCCGCCTCGAGCAGCCGGTCCAGCTGGGCCGGATCGACCTCCCCCGCCGGCACCAGCCGCGGCGCCGTCCTCCGCTGCGTCCTCACCCGCTCGTCACCGGCCCGTCAGCTGACGCTCACGACGGGACTGCCCGCCGTGGTCTCCCCGTTCTCGTCCGTCTCCATCTCGGCGGCGATGCGGTTGGCCTCCTCGATCAGGGTCTCCACGATGAGGTCCTCGGGGACGGTCTTCACGACCTCGCCCTTGACGAAGATCTGGCCCTTGCCGTTGCCGGAGGCCACGCCGAGGTCGGCCTCGCGGGCCTCGCCCGGGCCGTTGACGACGCAGCCCATCACGGCCACCCGCAGCGGGACGGTGAGGCCCTCCAGACCCGCCGTCACCTCGTCGGCGAGCGTGTAGACGTCCACCTGGGCGCGGCCGCACGAGGGGCAGGAGACGATCTCGAGCTTGCGCGGGCGCAGGCCCAGGGACTGCAGGATCTGGTTGCCGACCTTGACCTCCTCGACCGGCGGCGCCGAGAGGGACACCCGGATGGTGTCGCCGATGCCCTGGGACAGCAGGGCGCCGAAGGCCGTGGCGGACTTGATGGTGCCCTGGAAGGCGGGGCCCGCCTCGGTCACGCCGAGGTGCAGGGGCCAGTCGCCGCGCTCGGCGAGCAGCTGGTAGGCCCGGACCATGGTGACCGGGTCGTTGTGCTTGACGGAGATCTTGAAGTCGTGGAAGTCGTGCTCCTCGAACAGGGACGCCTCCCACACGGCGGACTCCACGAGCGCCTCGGGCGTGGCCTTGCCGTACTTGTCCATGATCCGCTGGTCGAGGGAGCCCGCGTTCACGCCGATCCGGATGGACACCCCGGCGGCCTTGGCCTCGCGGGCGATCTGGCCGACCTGGTCGTCGAACTTGCGGATGTTGCCCGGGTTCACGCGCACGGCCGCGCACCCGGCCTCGATGGCGGCGTAGACGTACTTCGGCTGGAAGTGGATGTCGGCGATCACCGGGATCGGGGACTTCATGGCGATGATCGGCAGGGCGTCGGCGTCGTCCTGGGACGGGCACGCCACCCGCACGATGTCGCAGCCGGTGGCGTTGAGCTCGGCGATCTGCTGCAGGGTCGCGTTGATGTCCGTGGTGGGGGTGGTCGTCATGGACTGCACGCTCACCGGCGAGTCGGAGCCGACGCCCACGGACCCGACCCGGATCTGCCGGGTCTTCCGGCGCGGGGAGAGGACGGGCTGGGGCGCGGCGGGCATGCCGAGGCTGACCGGGGTCAAGGAGTTCCTCCGAGGAATCGAGGGCAGGAGCTGGAGCGGTGGCGCCGGGACCCGCTCGCCGGGCCCGTCGCCGGTTCCCATTGTGCCCCATGCTCCGGGGCGGACCCCGGGCGGCGGAGGGTGATTCCTCCCTCGCCGAACGCCCGGCGGCCCCGGGTCCGGACCGCCGGGGGCGGACTCAGAACAGCCGGACCGGCTTGACGATGTCCGCGTAGATCAGCAGCACGGACATCCCGATCATCAGCACGGCCACCGCGTAGGTCACCGGCAGCAGCCGGGCGGGGTCGAACGGGCCGGGGTCGCGGCGGCCCAGCAGCCGGGCGCTGCCCCGCCGCAGCGCCTCCCACAGCGCCCCGGCGACGTGCCCGCCGTCGAGGGGCAGCAGCGGGAGCAGGTTGAAGACGAACAGGGCCAGGTTGACGGAGCCGACCAGGCCCACGAGGGAGGCGGCCTTGTCCCGCAGCGCGATCTCCTCGTGCGCGGCGATCTCCCCCGAGATCCGGCCGACCCCGACCACGGAGATCGGACCGTCGGGGTCCCGCGGCGCGTCGGAGAACGCCGCCTCCCCCACCTCGTAGACCCGCTGCGGCAGGTGCAGCACCACCCCGGCGATCTGCTGCAGCCCGTCGAGCACCGCCCCGGGCACCGCGGTCAGCGGCTGCCGGACGGGCTCGGTCGTGGGGCTGATGCCGATGAACCCGACCTCCTCGTAGCGGGGGGCGCCGTCCTCGCCGGTCACGGCGGCGCCGGAGGCGTCCAGCACGGGGCGCGACGACAGGATGGGGGTGAGCGCCGAGGACACGGTCCGCCCGTCCCGCTCGACCACCACCGGGATCCGCTCCCCGGCCCGTTCCCGGATCCGGCCGGTGAGCTCGTCCCAGGAGGCGACCGGGGCGCCGTCGACGGCCGTGACGACGTCCCCGGGGCGCAGCCCGGCGGCGTTCGCGGGGGCCTGGGGGTCCTCCGGCCGGCACTCGGTCTGCCCGGCGGCCTGGCGCTCGGCGGCCACCACGCACTCGGAGACCCAGGCGACCGTCGTGGTGGGCGTCGCCGTCCCGAAGCCGGAGAGCAGGACGGCGAGGCACAGGGCGCCGAGCAGGAGGTTCATCACCGGGCCGCCGAGCATGATCACGACCCGCTTCCACACGGGCAGCCGGTAGAACACGCGGTCCTCGTCGCCGGGGGCGAGCTGGTCGACGGCGGCGCCGCGCGCCTCGGCCGCCAGCTGCTGGAACACGCCGGTGCTCGAGGCGCGGGCCGTCGTGCCCGCGCGCGGCGGCGGGTACATCCCGACCATCGAGATGTAGCCGCCCAGCGGGACCGCCTTGAGCCCGTACTCCGTCTCGCCCCGCCGGCGGGAGAACACGGTGCGCCCGAAGCCCACCATGTACTGCGTGACGCGCACGCCGAAGAGCTTGGCCGGCACCAGGTGGCCGATCTCGTGGAGGGCGATGGAGACCGCGATGGCGACGGCGGCCAGCAGCACGCCCACGAGGAACAGCACGACGCCCATCCGTCGGACCTCCCGGGATCGTCGAGGGTCCCCGGCGGGCGCCGGGGACGGGGCCGTGCGCTCGGCACGGCGAGGACCAGTCTGCACCACCATCCTGGACGGTGCGTGGCAGGCGCACCAGGCCACGACGACGGCCGGTCGCCTCCCGGAGGAGGCGACCGGCCGTCGGAGGGCGCCGGGCGGAACGCCTCAGCGGCGCAGGATCCGGCGGGCCAGCCGGTTGCCCACCACCTGCACGAGCTGGACCAGGACCACGATGACGGCGACGGCCGCCCACGTGACCTCGTCGTTGAACCGCTGGTAGCCCAGGCGCAGGGCGAAGTCGCCCAAGCCGCCGGCGCCGATGGCCCCGGCCATCGCGGACATGTCCGTGATGCCGATGACGAGGAAGGTGTAGCCGAGCACCAGGGGGCCCAGCGCCTCGGGCAGGATCACCGTGGTGATGATCCCGGCCCGGGAGACCCCCATCGAACGGGCCGCCTCGACGACGCCGGGGTCCACGCTCATCAGGTTCTGCTCGACGATGCGAGCCACCGCGAACATCGCCCCGATGGTCATCGCGAAGATCGCCGCGTTGGGTCCCAGCCGCGTCCCGACGACTCCCTGGGTCACCGGTCCGAGCGCGGCGAGCAGGATGATGAACGGGATCGGCCGGACGAAGTTCACCACGAGGTTGAGGCCCTCGTGCACCGCCCGGTGCTCCAGGATGTTGCCCCGGCGGGTGACGTAGAGGCCCACGCCCACGAGCAGGCCGAGCAGACCGGCGAGCAGCAGCGTGACGGCCACCATGTAGAGGGTCTCCCCGAGCGCGGACAGCAGCTCGGGTCCCAGGACGGACCAGTCGTTCACGCGGCCACCTCTCTCAGGGTCGTGATGCGGGACATCGCGTCGACCACGGCCTGCACGTCCGTGTCCTCGCCGGTCAGCTCGAAGGTCAGCGACCCGAACGACTGCTCCTGGAGCACGCTGATCCCGCCGTAGGCGATGGTGAAGCGGACACCGCGGGCGGCGCCGTCGGAGAGCACCCCGCCGATGTCCACGCCGTCGCCGACGTCCACGATCACCAGGCGCCCGCGGTGGGCGCGGCGCAGCCGCTCCACCTCGCGGGCGTCGGGCACCGAGTGCAGGACGGAGGAGACGAAGCGGCGGGCGGTCTCGGTGCGGGGCCGGGCGAAGATGTCCACGGTGGAGCCGTGCTCCACGACCTTCCCGTCCTGCATCACGGCCACGCGGTCGGCGATCGCCCGGACCACGTCCATCTCGTGGGTGATGATCACGATCGTGATGCCCAGCTCCCGGTTGACCCGCTGCAGCACCTGCAGCACCTCCTGCGTGGTCTCCGGGTCGAGGGCGCTCGTCGACTCGTCGGCCAGGAGCAGCTTCGGGCTGGTGGCCAGGGCGCGGGCGATGCCCACGCGCTGCTTCTGCCCGCCGGAGAGCTGCTCCGGGTAGTTGCCGGCGCGCGCGGACAGGCCCACGAACTCGAGCAGCTCGGCCACCCGGGCCCGGCGCTCCTCCTTCGGCCAGCCGGCCCGCTTGAGCGGGTACTCGACGTTGCCGGCGACGGTGCGGGAGGTGAAGAGGTTGAACTGCTGGAAGATCATGCCGATCTCCTGCCGGACCGGCGCCAGCTCGGTCTCGCGCCGCCCGGCCACCTCGAAGCCCTCCACGGTCAGGGACCCCGAGGACACGGGCTCGAGCCCGTTGATGAGGCGCACGAGGGTGGACTTGCCCGCCCCGGAGTAGCCGATCACCCCGAAGATCTCGCCGCGGCGGACGTCGAGGCTGACGTCGTCGACCGCCACCACCTCGCGCGCCGCGCGCCCCGAGCCGGTGCGGAAGGTCTTGGAGACGTTGCGGAAGGAGACGAGCACCTCGTCCGGGCGCCCGGTGGCGGACGGCCCGGCGGGGACCGCCGCGCTCACTGCTCCTGGTCCTTCAGCTCCTGCTGGTAGCGGGTGGTCAGCTCCTGGAGCTCCTCCGGCTCCAGCTGCAGCGGCACGGCGGTGTCCTTGGTCTCCTGCATCTCGGCGTCGATCACGGCCTGCTCGTGGTAGAGGTCCGCGACCTGCCGGAGGGTCTCGTCGTCGGCGAGCTCCTCCGTCGTGGTGAACAGGTTGACGTAGGCGCGCGAGCCCTCCGCCTCCGGGTCGTCCTGGGCCAGTGCGGACTTCGGGTCGATGTCCGCGCGGGCGAGGAAGTCGTTGTTGATCACCGAGCCGGCCACCGAGTCGAGGGAGAGCACCGTCTGCTCCGCGGAGACCGGGGTGACCCGCACCTTCGAGGCCTCGGTGTCGACGTCGAGCTCCGTGGGGATGAGGGTGTCGCTGGTCAGCTCGACGAGGCCGGCGGACTCGAGCACGAGCAGGGCCCGGGAGAGGTTCACGGCGTCGTTGGGCACGGCGATCTCGTCGCCCTCCTGGAACTGCTCCACGGAGTCGTGCTCGTTGGAGTACAGGCCCAGCGGGTAGATCGACGTCGAGCCGATGGGGGTGATCGAGCCACCGGCGGAGTTGTTGTAGTCCGCGAGGAAGGGGACGTGCTGGAACCAGGTCATGTCCACGTCGCCGGACTCGGTGGCCGGGTTGGGCTGGTTGTAGTCGGAGAAGTCGACGTACTCGACGGTGACGCCCTGCTCCTCGGCCAGCTGCTGGAGGACGTCGTGGGTCGGGTGGGAGCCGACGACGCCGATGGTGACCTTGCCGTCGGCGAGGGCGCCCTCGCCGGAGGACTCCCCGCCGGAGCCGCCGCAGGCGGTGAGGGTGAGGCCGAGGGTCGTGGCCAGGGCGAGGAGGGGGAGGCGCTGCGATCGCATGTGGTGCCTTTCCGTGGGTCCGGGGTGTCCGAGGTCTCGACCGGCGCCGTGGGTCCGGCGGCCACGGTCGAGGGCGCGCCGGAGGGCGCGTGCGCGGTCGGACCGTACTTGCCGCCGGCCGTCGATGGCCGGTGCCGGATGGTTCACCTGGGGCACCCCACTACGGGAGAGGGTTGCCGCCCAGCAAGCCAGGGCTTCGCGCTGGGACTCGTCATCCGCCCGACACACTAGCACGTGCGGCGGGGGCGGCTCCCGTCCCGTCAGCGGGCGAGGACCTCGCGGGCCCGGTGGCGGGCCCAGCGCTCGGCCGCCAGCACGGCCTCGAGCTCCAGCGGGCCGCCGTCGTCGTGCTCGCCCAGCACCGCCTCGACCGTGTCCACGATGGCGGGGAACCGGATCCGGCCGTCGTGGAAGGCGTGCACCGCCTCCTCGTTGGCCGCGTTGAACACGGCGGGGAAGGTCCCGCCCCGCTCCCCCGCCGCCTTGATGAGCTCGACGGCCGGGAACGCCACCGGGTCGAGGGGCTCGAAGGTCCACTCCGTGGCGCGCGTCCAGTCGCACGGCCGGGCGGCGCCGGGCACCCGGTGGGGCCAGGCCAGGCCGAGGGCGATGGGCAGGCGCATGTCCGGGGGCGAGGCCTGGGCGAGGGTGGAGCCGTCCACGAACTGGACCATGGAGTGCACGACCGACTGGGGGTGGACCACCACGTCGATGCGCTCGAGGGGGACGTCGAAGAGCAGGTGGGCCTCGAGCACCTCGAGGGCCTTGTTCACCATGGACGCCGAGTTCGTCGTCACCATCAGGCCCATGTCCCAGGTCGGGTGGCGCAACGCGTCCTGCGGCGTGACCGACTCCAGCTCCGCGCGGGACCGGCCGCGGAACGGTCCGCCGGAGGCCGTCAGCACGAGCCGGTCGACCTCTCCGGCGGTGCCGCCGCGCAGCGCCTGCGCCAGCGCCGAGTGCTCGGAGTCCACGGGGATCAGGGCGTCCGGGTCCCCGGTGGCCGCGGCGGCGGCCTTCACGAGGGCGCCGCCGGCGATCAGCGACTCCTTGTTCGCCAGCGCGAGCTTATGCCCGGCCCGCAGCGCCGCCAGCGTGGGGGCGAGCCCGATGGAGCCGGTGATGCCGTTGAGCACGAGATCCGCGCCGGGATGTGCGGCGGCCGCGGACGCCGCACCGGGCCCGTGCTCGATGCCGGGGCGGTAGCCCGCCGCCCCGGCGGCCGCGGCCCGCTCCGCGATCAGACGGGCCAGCCGGGCGGCGTCCTGACCGGTGCCGCTGGTCGCCACGACCGCGGCGCGGGTCTCGACGGCCTGGTCGGCGAGCAGCTCGAGATGGCGTGCTCCGGCGGCGAGGGCGACCACGGTGAACGGGGCCGCGCCCTCGAGCCCGCGGGCGGCCCGCACGACGTCGAGCGCCTGGGTGCCGATCGAGCCGGTCGAGCCGAGGACGCTGATCCTGCGGGGACCTGCGGCGGCCAGCGCGCTCAGCTCGGGCGTCGGGCGGGCGCGTGGAGGGGAGGCGGGGGGCGTCATGGCCCCAGTATCCCCCAGCCGGCGTCCCCGGTCCCGCGCCTCCGGCGGGCCGGGGTGCCCGGCCCGGGACGGACCGAGGCCCCGTCCACCGGAAACGGTGGACGGGGCCTCGGCGACCGACGGGGTCGGGTCAGCGCGTGGCGCGACCCTTGCGGCCGGAGACCGCGCCCCAGATGAAGAGCACGATGAGGGCTCCCACGACGGCGGTGATGATGGTGCCGATGTCGAACGCGGACTCCAGGTCCCCGATGCCGATCAGCGAGCCCAGGAAGCCTCCGAGGAGGGCCCCGACGATGCCGAGGACGATGGTGACGATGATGCCGCCGCCCTGGCTGCCCGGCATGATGAGCTTGGCGAGGGCGCCGGCGATGAGGCCGAGGATGATCCAGCTGATGATTCCCATGATGGCTCCTTATCCGTCCCGGGAGGGACTTTCATTGTACGCAACCGGCGAGTATCCCTGGAATACTCTGAGGTTGCTTCTGTCCATCACCCTAGCCGACGGTCAGCCGCCTGTCTGTTCTCTATGGCGAATCGACGTGTGTCCCCGGACACGGACCGGCCCGCCGGAAGCCGTGGCTTCGGGCGGGCCGGACGTCCTCCCAGGTGGGAGCGGGGAATCCGTCAGTGGGCGACGGGCTTCTCCGCGCCGATGCCTGTGAGGGAGCGCACCTCCATCTCGGACTGCTTGACCGGGTCCTCGAGACGGCGCTCCGTCATGGAACCGATGAAGCCGAGGAGGAAGGAGGCCGGGATCGAGACGATGCCCGGGTTCTGCAGCGGGAACCACGCGAAGTCGGCCGTCGGGATCATCGACGTCTCGGTGCCGGACATGACCGGGGAGAAGATGATGAGGCCCACCGAGATGATCAGGCCGCCGTACATCGACCAGACCGCGCCGCGGGTGGTGAAGCGCCGCCAGTAGAGGGAGTACAGGATGGTCGGCAGGTTCGCCGAGGCCGCGACCGCGAAGGCGAGCGCCACGAGGAACGCGACGTTCTGGCCCTGCGCGCCGATGCCGCCCGCGATGGACACGAGGCCGATGACCACCACCGTGGTCTTGGCGACCCGAAGCTCCTTGCGGGGATCGGAGTCGCCCTTCTTGATGACGCTGGTGTAGATGTCGTGGGCGAACGAGGCCGAGGCCGTGATCGCCAGGCCGGCGACGACCGCGAGGATCGTGGCGAAGGCCACCGCCGCGATGATGCCCATCAGCAGCGATCCGCCGAGCTCGAAGGCCAGCAGCGGGGCCGCGGAGTTCACGCCGCCCGGTGCCGCCTGGATCCGCTCGGCACCGATGAGGGCCGCCGCGCCGAAGCCCAGGATGAGGGTGAAGAGGTAGAACAGGCCGATCAGGCCGATCGCCCAGACCACCGAGGTGCGGGCCTCCTTGGCCGTGGGCACCGTGTAGAAGCGCATCAGCACGTGGGGCAGACCCGCGGCGCCGAAGACGAGGGCCAGGCCCAGGGAGATGAAGTCCAGCTTGCTGGTCTCGCTCACGCCGTACTTCAGGCCCGGCTCGAGGATCGCCGGGTTGCCGGAGACGGCGACCGCGTCACCGAGCAGGGAGGAGAAGTTGAAGCCGTAGAGCGCCAGGATCCAGACGGTCATGACCGCCACGCCGGAGACCAGCAGCACTGCCTTGATGATCTGCACGTAGGTGGTGCCCTTCATCCCGCCCACGAGGACGTAGACGATCATGAGCACGCCCACGACCACGATGACGAGCGACTGCCCGGCCCGTGAGCCGATGCCCAGCAGCAGCGACACCAGCGCACCGGCGCCGGCCATCTGGGCCAGCAGGTAGAACGCGGACACGGCGAGGGTGGAGATGGACGCCGCGACGCGCACGGGGCGCTGGCGCAGGCGGAAGGACAGCACGTCGGCCATCGTGAACTTGCCGGTGTTGCGCAGGAGCTCGGCGATCAGCAGCAGCGCCACGAGCCAGGCCACGAGGAAGCCGATCGAGTAGAGGAACCCGTCGTAGCCCTGGAGGGCGATCGCGCCCACGATGCCCAGGAAGGACGCCGCCGAGAGGTAGTCGCCCGCGATGGCCAGCCCGTTCTGGGTGCCGCTGAAGCCGCGGCCGCCGGCGTAGTAGTCGGCCGCCGTGGACGTGGACTTCGAGGCGCGGAGGACGATGACCATCGTGACGACAACGAACGCGCCGAAGATGGAGATGTTGATCCAGGGCGTGCCGACCGTTTCCGTGGTGGTCGCCGCCATGGGTGCGAGCGCGGTGTACACGTGGTGCATCGGTCAGTTCTCCTGTCCGTGGGCGCCGCCGATGGTGCCGAGGCTGGGCTCGAGACGCTCCCGGATGGCCGTGGCCTTCGGGTCCAGCTTGCGGTTGGCGAAGGCGACGTAGGCGCCGGTGATGGCAAAGGTCGTGACGAACTGGAGCAGACCCAGGACGACGCCCAGGTTGACGTTGCCGACGACCTGGATGGCGAACAGCTGCGGCGCGTACATGGCGAGCACCACGTACAGCAGGTACCAGACCAGGAAGGCGATGGCGAGCGGGAAGACGAAGCCGCGGTGGGTCTTCCGCAGCTCCTGGAACTCTGGCGACCGCTGGGCCGCGGGGAAGTCGACGTCGGCGACGAGATCGTCGGCGTCGATGGGTGGCTGGTTGGACATGGGCTACCTCCTCATGTGATGTGGCCCACACTAGGCCTTTGTATGCACAGGAGCAAGGTCAAACACCCAGAAGTTGCCTTTTCGGGGTCAGAAATGACATCAAAGGGTGATTCTGGACGGCACCCGGTGCAGCATGTATACACAGACCCCTGGGGTGGCCCGGTTCAGGGAGAGGCCAGGAGCAGCTGCACGGCCCGGTCCAGGAAGGCGTCCACCTGCTGCTCCTCGTAGCTGCGCTCGCCCTGCGCGGGAGGGAAGACGGCCCGGCGCAGCTCGGCCGGATCGAGGGGGGCGGCACCCTCCAGCCGGGCGCCGAGGCGCTCGCACAGCACGTCCACGTGGGCCGCGGAGTAGCCCTGGGCCCGTGGCCGGGAGGGCCGCCGGAACCGCTGGGTGCGCGGCCGGTCGAGACGGTTCCGGAGGAGCCGGGTCAGGGCGTCGAGGTGCTCCTGCCAGGCCTCGGGGCCCCGGGCGCGCAGGCACCGCTCGCGCTCGGCCGCGGCGAGCGAGTCCTCGGCCGCGTCCAGCAGCTCGTCGACGGCCTCCGGCCGGTAGCCGCCCCGCGCGCCGGCGAAGACGGCCGCGCGCACCTGTGTGCTGAGCACGGACCCGGACCCGTGCTCCGGTCCGGGACCGGGCGGGGCGTCCTGCAGGGCCGCGTGCACGGCGGCCAGGAAGTCGTCCACCTGGACGACGTCGTAGCCGCGCTCCGCCTCGGCGCACCGCGGGATGCGGGAGGTGGCCGGCGGATCTCCTGGGCGTTCCGGGGGCATGGGCTGCGGGTCCTGGACGCCCGGCTCAGGCGCTCGCGGCGAAGAGCTCGAAGAGCAGATACCCGGCGGGGACGGCGAAGAGGATGGAGTCGATGCGGTCCATCACTCCCCCGTGGCCGGGCAGGAGGGTGCCCATGTCCTTGATCCCCAGCTCGCGCTTGACCATGGACTCGGAGAAGTCGCCGAGCGTCGCGGCGAGGACGAGGACCGCGGCGAGGACGGCGCCCTCCCACCAGGCGTGGTCGAGCAGCAGGACGGCGCACAGGACGCCGATCAGCACCGAGCCGCCCAGCGAGCCGGCGAAGCCCTCCCAGGACTTCTTCGGGCTGATCCGCGGCGCCATGGGGTGGCGGCCCCAGACCACTCCCACGGCGTAGCCGCAGGTGTCCGAGCCGACGGCCAGCAGCATGACCGTGAGCACCTTCAGGGGGCCCGAGTCGGTGTGGTAGAGCAGCAGGGCGATGCTGAGCAGGAATCCCACCCACACCAGGGCGAAGACGGAGCCCATGATCGACAGGATCATGCCGTCCCGGTCCCCCAGGGCCCGCCAGACGATCACGAGCGTCAGCCCCACGATGACGGCCATCATGAGCGCCTCGCCGCCCCCGGCGAACGCCGCGAGGGGCATCAGCACGCCCGCGGTCACCGCCGGGACGCGCGGAATGACGATGCCGCGGTAGCGCAGCGACCGGCCCACCTCCCAGACGCCGATCCCTGCGGCCGTCCCGGCGAAGAGCGCCAGGACGAGGGGCTGGACGAACAGCCCCACGAGCAGGGTCCCGATGAGCACCACGGCGACGCCCACGGCGGCCGGCAGGTTCCGGCCGGCGCGCGAGGGCGCGGTGTGCCGGCGCCCCGGCGTGCCCGGGGTCGTCGCGGTGCCGGTCGGGGCTGGTGCCGGCCGGGCACGTGGGGAGAAGGCCTCCCCGGCGGTTCCCGGGGAAGCCTCCGTCTCCTGGTGCGGTCGTGGCTGGTCCGGCATCAGACCTGCAGCAGCTCCGCTTCCTTGTTCTTGAGCATCTCGTCGATCTGGTCGATGTGCTTCTTGGTCGCGGCGTCGAGGTCCTTCTCGGCGCGCTTGCCCTCGTCCTCGCCGATGTCGCCGTCCTTGACGGCCTTCTCGATCTGGTCCTTGGCGTGCCGGCGGATGTTGCGCACGGAGACGCGGGCCTCCTCGGCCTTGTGGCCGACGACCTTGACGTACTCCTTGCGGCGTTCCTGCGTCAGCTCCGGCATGACCACGCGGATGACGTTTCCGTCGTTGGCGGGGTTCGCCCCGATGTCCGAGTTGCGCAGCGCCTTCTCGATGTCGTTGAGGGCGGAGCGGTCGTACGGCGTGATGAGCAGCGTGCGCGCCTCGGGGTTCTGGAAGGAGGCCAGCTGCTGGAGCGGGGTGGGAGTGCCGTAGTACTCGACCAGCACGCTCGAGAAGAGGGAGGGGTTGGCCCGGCCCGTGCGGATCGCGGCGAAGTCCTCCTTGGCGCCGTCCACGGCCTTGCCCATCTTGGTCTTCGCTTCGGACATGGTCTCTGAGATCACGTAGGGGCTCCTTCGTCGTGTCGCACGGAGTCCTCCGCGCGGGGTGGGTTCGGCCGGTCGCCGCGCGGGAACCGCGCCGCCCGGCCGTGCTGGCCCCAGTCTAGCCGGGGGCCGTCCCGCCCCGGCTCACGCGGTGACGAGGGTGCCGATCTGCTCCCCGAGGATGGCGCGGGTGACGTTGCCCTCGCCCTCCATGCCGAACACGCGCATCGTCACGTCGTTGTCGCGGCACAGGCTGAAGGCCGTCTGGTCCATGACCCGGATGTCGCGGGCGAGGGCCTCGCCGTAGGTGAGGGTGGACAGCCGCTGGGCGTCGGGGGTGGTGCGGGGGTCGGCGGTGTAGACGCCGTCCACCCCGTTCTTCGCCATGAGGACCTCGTCCGCGTGGACCTCCAGGGCGCGCTGGGCCGCGACGGTGTCGGTGGAGAAGTAGGGCAGCCCGGCGCCGGCGCCGAAGATCACGACGCGGTCCTTCTCCATGTGGCGGATGGCCCGGCGCGGGATGTAGACCTCGGCCACCTGCTCCATCTTGATCGCGGACTGCACGCGGGTGTCTACCCCGCACTGCTCGAGGAAGTCCTGCAGGGCCAGGCAGTTCATGACGGTGCCGAGCATCCCCATGTAGTCCGCCCGGGAACGGTCCATGCCGGCCTGGGAGAGCTCGGCGCCGCGGAAGAAGTTGCCGCCGCCCACCACGATCGCGGTCTCGACCTGGCCCACGGTGGCCGCGATCTGCTCGGCGATGTCGCGCACCACGCGCGTGTCCACCCCGATGGAGCCGCCGCCGAAGACCTCGCCGGAGAGCTTCAGCAGCACGCGCCGGCGGGTGGGCGCGACCCGGGGGTCCCTGCTCAGGCGCAGGGCCTCGTCCTTGATCTCGGAGGCAGAAGTGGTGGGCATGGTTCCTCCCGGGGACGACGGAGCTGCGTGGACCGGCTCGGCCCCGTGAGGGTGCAGCTGGCTCGGGGGCGGGCCTCCCTCAGCATACAGAACGCACTTGCCCCCCGACGCCCGCATCCGGGGCCTCGAGAGCGTCGCCGCAGGTGGGGCCGGGAACGACGAAGGAGGCGTCCCTGCAGAGCAGGAACGCCTCCTTCGCGGGAGCGGGCGACCGGCGCCCGGACGAGACCGGTCAGGCGCCGACGCGGAAGCGGGCGAAGGCCGTGGCGGTCGCGCCGGCCTCCTCGAGCACCTTGGCGACGGTCTTCTTGGAGTCCTTGGCGAAGTCCTGGTCGAGCAGGACGACGTCCTTGAAGTAGCCCTTGAGCCGGCCGTTGATGATGTTCGGGAGGATCTTCTCCGGCTTGCCCTCGGCGCGGGCGGTCTCCTCGGCGACGCGCTTCTCCGACTCGACGGTCTCGGCGGGCACGTCCTCCTGGGAGAGGAACGTCGGGGACATCGCGGCGATGTGCACGGCGACGTCGTGGGCGACCTGCCCGGCGTCGGCACCGCCGACGGCCAGCAGCACGCCGACCTGCGCCGGGAGGTCCTTGGAGGTCTTGTGCAGGTAGACGGCCACGTTGTCGCCCTCGACGCGGGCGATGCGGCGGACGACGACCTTCTCGCCGAGCAGGGCACCGGTCTCGGTGACGAGCTCGGAGACGGCCTTGCCGTCCACCTGGGCGTCCATGAGGGACTCGAGCGTGGTGGCGTCGGCGGCCACGGCGGCGTCGAGCACCTTGTTGCCGAACTCGACGAACGGGGCGGACTTCGCCACGAAGTCGGTCTCGGAGTTGACCTCGACCATGTACCCGACGGCGCCCTCGACGCGCGCGGCGACGAGACCCTCGGCCGTGGCCCGGCCCTCGCGCTTGGTGACGCCCTTGAGGCCCTTGACGCGGATGATCTCCTGCGCCTTCTGGAGGTCGCCGTCGGCCTCGTCGAGCGCCTTCTTGACGTCCAGCATGCCGGCGCCGGTGCGCTCGCGCAGGGCCTTGATCTCAGTGGCGGTGTAGTTCGCCATGGAAACTCCTCACTCTGTCGGTGGTGCCGGCCGGGGCAGGCGTGGGCCAGCCCCGGCCGGCCTCGGGCGGGGACGACGCCCCGCCGGGGAAAGCGGACGGTGGACGGAGACTACTCGGCGGCGGTCTCGGTCTCGGCCGGAGCAGCGGCCTCGGCGGGAGCCTCGGTCTCGGCCGGGGCCTCGGTCGCGGCGGCGGTCTCGGCCTCGGCCGGGGCGGCGGTCTCGGCCGGCGCCTCGGTCGTGGCGGTCTGCTCGGCGGCGTGCTGCTCGAGCAGCTCGCGCTCCCACTCGGCCATCGGCTCGGCGGCCTGGTCGGCGCCGCCGGACTTCTTGTTGTGGCGCTCCATGAGGCCCTCGGCCACGGCGTCGGCGATCACGCGGGTCAGCAGGTTGACGGAGCGGATGGCGTCGTCGTTGCCCGGGATCGGGAAGGCGACCTCGTCGGGGTCGCAGTTGGTGTCGAGGATCGCCACCACGGGGATGCCCAGCTTCTGGGCCTCGTCCACCGCGAGGTGCTCCTTCTTGGTGTCCACGATCCAGATCAGGGACGGGGCCTTGGTCAGGTTGCGGATGCCGCCGAGGGTGCGCTCCAGCTTCTCCTTCTCGCGGCGCAGGAGCAGGAGCTCCTTCTTCGTGTACTGCGAGCCGGCGACGTCGTCGAAGTCGATCTCCTCGAGCTCCTTCATGCGCTCGATGCGCTTGGAGACCGTGGCGAAGTTGGTGAGCATGCCGCCGAGCCAGCGGTGGTTCACGTAGGGCATGCCCACGCGGGTGGCCTGCTCGGCGATGGCCTCCTGGGCCTGCTTCTTCGTGCCGACGAAGAGGATGGTGCCACCGTGGGCCACGGTGGTCCTGACGGCCTCGTAGGCGCGGTCGATGAAGGACAGCGACTGCTGGAGGTCGATGATGTAGATGCCGTTGCGCTCGGTGAAGATGAAGCGCTTCATCTTCGGGTTCCAGCGGCGGGTCTGGTGGCCGAAGTGCACGCCGCTGTCGAGGAGCTGGCGCATGGTAACGACGGACATGTCGTCTCCTGGTCTCTCGTGCGGGAGGGCGTGCGACGACGCCCGGCCCGCGGGTTCGGTTCTCGGCTGCGTCCGGCGGACGAGCCCCTGGCGCAGCGGTGGGCGGGCCCTGTGGGGCCCGTTCCCCGACCGCCGTGCCGCACCCCGCCGGGACGGGGAACGCGGACCGGGGCGGCCGGACCGGGACAGGAGGTCCCGGCGGCGCTGCGCGCGAAGTCAGCTGCTCTCCTCCGCGCCGCCGGCTCCGGCGTCGGGGCCGGGTCCGGGAGGGTCGCGAGGGCGCGCCACGAGGGCGCGTCAGAGCACACTGCGGGGTCAAGTGTACTACAGGGCCTCGTCCGCCCTGCACACGGCCGGGGGCTGCCGGAGGGGCTCCGGATGCGTCCACAGCACGGTGCGGGGCGGCACTTCACCCGGCACCGGGGCCCGACAGTGGGAGCATGACCGTCCGGCCCATCCTGCGTTCCCGACGCCTGCGCCCGCCGCGCAACCTGACGGTGCGATCCGGGACGGTGCGATCCGGGACGGTGCGATCCGGGACCGTCCCGGCCGGGGCGCTGGTGCTGGCACTCGTGTTCGGGGGCGCGCTCCCCTCCCCCGGCTCGGCGGCGCGGGGGTGGGCGTGGCCGCTGTCACCGCGGCCGGCCGTGGTGGGCGAGTGGGTTCCGCCCGCCCAGCGGTGGGCACAGGGCCACCGGGGCGTGGACCTGGACGCCGCTTCCGCCGCGATCGTGCGCGCCCCGGCGGCGGGAACGGTGAGCTTCGTGGGGTTCGTGGTGGACCGCCCGGTGCTCACCCTCGACCACGGCGGGGGCGTGCGCTCGAGCTTCGAGCCCGTCGAGTCGGCTCTGGTCGCCGGGGACCGGGTGCGACGCGGTCAGGTCGTGGGCGCGCTGCGAGGCCGCGACCACTGCGGCCCGCGCACGTGCCTGCACTGGGGCGTGCGCCGGGACGGCGAGTACGTCAACCCGCTGCAGTTCGTCGGCGCGCTCGAGCCGTCGGTGCTGCTGCCCGTGCCCGAGACGCTGCGCGCGGCCGCTCAGCCCTTGTCGTCCTGAGCGTCGTCGATGCCCTGCTCGACCTCCTCGACGACGTCCTTGGCGCCTTCCTGGACCTGGTCGGCGCCCTGCTCGACCTCCTGCTGGACCTCGTCGGCGCCCTGCTCGACCTCTTCGGAGGTGGTGTCGCAGCCGGTCAGGGCGGCGAGCGCCAGGGCGGCGACGGACAGGAGGCTCCACGGCGTGCGGCGGCTCATCTCGGCGTCCTCTCGGTGGGTGGTGCGCGGATCGGACCACCAGTGCACCACATCCGCGAGGGACGCGCACCCGGTGGGCGGGCCGGGCGGACAGGAGCACCCCTCCCACCGGCAGGTGCACGGTGGAAGGGGTGACGGGTAGGGCCGGTGGGGCTTGAACCCACGACCGAAGGATTATGAGTCCTCTGCTCTGACCAGCTGAGCTACGGCCCCGCGCCGGAACGGGCCCGGCGGCGCAGCACCACGTTACCGCACGAGCGAGGCCAGCCTCCGCCGGATCCGCCGCGGTCCGGCGGCACGGTGGTACGAGGGCTCCGGCTGGTCCCCGCGGTAGAGCCGCAAGAAGGTCTCCAGGGTTCGCGGGAAGCTGTGCTGCGCGACCTTGCGGCGGCTCTCCCGGCCCATCCTCCGGCGCTCCTCGGGCGGGGCTCCCAGGACGAGGGCGAGCTTGCGCGCCAGGTCCTGCGCGTCGCCGGGGGTGAAGAGCCAGCCGTTGACGCCGTCCTCGGCCAGGTGCGGCAGGGCCCGCGCGTCGGCCAGGACGACGGGCCGGGACGCCGCCATCGCCTCGAGGGTGACCAACGACTGCAGCTCGGCCGTGCCCGGCTGGCAGAACACGTCGGCCCGGAGGTAGGCCGCGCGCAGGTCCTCGTCGGGGACGTATCCCAGGAAGCGGACCCGCTGGGCCACCCCGAGGGCCCGCGCCAGCTTCTCGAGCGCGGGACGCTGCTCGCCGTCGCCCACGAGCTCCAGGCGGGCGTCGAGCTCGGCCGGCAGCATGGAGAGGGCCTCGATGAGCACGTCCACGTTCTTCTCGACCGCCAGCCGGCCGGCGAACAGGACGGTCGGGTGCCCGGCCGGCTGCCGCCGGTCGCCCTCGTGGGCCTCGTAGTCGGCGATCCGGATCCCGTTGGACACGGCGAGCACGGTGTCGGGGAAGCCGTTGCGGCGCATGGCCTCCACCGCGAGGGGGGTGGGCGCGGTCACCACGTCGCAGGAGCCGAACACCCGCACCATGTCGCGCCACGACACCGCGCGGTAGCGGTTGAGCACCCACGCCGGGAACGGGAGGAACGGCTCCAGGTTCTCGGGGACGAAGTGGTTGGTGGCCACGGTGCGGATGCCACGCCGCCGGGCCTCCCGCAACAGCATCCGGCCGATGATGTAGTGGTTCTGGACGTGGACGACGTCGGGGCGCACCTCGTCCAGCACGCGGCGGATCTCCCCGGCGACCTGCCACGGGAGGCACAGGCGGAAGTAGGGGTGGGTGAAGGCCCGGTGGGAGCGGAGGCGGTGCTCGACCACGCCGTCGTCATCGGCCCGGTACGACGGTCCGGGCCCGGGGCGGGCGCACAGGACGTGCACGCGGTGGCCCTGCTCGTGCAGGCCCCGGGCGAGACGGTGCCCGAACTGCGCGGCTCCGTTGACGTCCGGCGGGTAGGTCTCGGCGCCCAGGAGGACGGTGAAGGGGCGGTCGGCGGTCGGAGTGTGGGCGCTCAAGCGTGTCTTCCCGGTCGGTCGTGTGCTGGGCGGTCGGGTGCTGCGGGGTGCGGTGCCGAGGACCCGGGGCCGGCCTGCGCCCGGTCCTGCCGTGCGAGTTCGGCGCGGCGCTCGAGCACCTCCGGGTGGTGCTGCGAGAGCACGGCGACCCCGACTATAGCAACGCCGCCTGCCGCGGCCATGAGCACCCCGAGCGGAACGGAGAAGCCCGGCACCGCCTCGCCCAGGACCAGCATCCCCAAAAGGACGCCCACCATGGGGTCGATCACGGTCAGACCCGCGATCACGAGGTCCGGCGGTCCCGCCGCGAACGCCGTCTGCACGAACCACCCGCCCAGCACGGCCGCGACGACGGCGGTGGCCACCGCCAGCCAGTTGACGTCGTCCAGCGGCGTCCCGGCGCTGCCCTGGATGCGGATGAGCGTCAGCCGCACGAGCACCGCCACGAAGCCGTAGAGGATGCCGGCCCCCACCACGTAGAAGGTCCCGCCGAGGCTGCGGCCGAACATCGCGGCGGAGACTCCCAGGACACAGGTCAGCACCACGAGCATGACCACCACGGTGTGCTCGGCCCACTGCGAGATGCCCTGGGCGGGGTCGGTCGCCGTCACGGCGCACGTCACGAAGACCGCACCGCCCGCGGTGCACAGCCCGATCGCCGCCCAGGTGCGCCGGTTGATCCGCAGCCGGCGGTGCCGGGCGTGCAGCAGCGTGGTGATGACCAGGGCCACGACGCCGATCGGCTGGACCACCGTCACGGTGGCCAGTCCGAGCGCCGTGACGTTGAGGCCGGTGCCGAAGCCCAGCAGGGTCAGCCCGAGCAGCCAGCGGGGACGGCGCAGGAGCACCGGGATGCTGCGCGGGCCCAGCCGTCCGTGCGCGACGTCGGCCACGGCGCTGCCCTGCTGCTGCGTCCCGACGGCCAGGCACACGGCCGAGAGCAGTGCCAGGGCGACGGCCAGCCACTGGCTCATGGCACCCACCGATCTGTCGTCACGACCGGGAGTCTAGCGAGCCGGCCCGCCCGTCCGCCCCGGGTCGCGTGGACACCCGGTGAACGCACGGGAAAGGCCCGGAAGCCTGTGGCTTCCGGGCCTTCGACCGGTGCGCTCGTCCACGGTCGGCCCATGGACGGCGACGTCACCGGAACAGCTTGCGGAGGAAGACGACGAACGCGCTCCCCGCCACGGCCAGCACCGTCAGCGGCTGCCACCGATCGCCGAGGCCGGACGGCCCGGTGCGGGCGGACGAGCGCGGCTTCGCGCCGCCCTGGACGAGCAGGCTCTTCACGTCCTTCGGGGTGGTCTTCACGGTGCGGCTGGTGCGGTCCACGAAGCCCTTGGTCGCGGACTGGATGGTCTCCGCACGGCCCTGGACGTCGTCGCGCAGCGTCTTGAGGTGCTCGCGGCGCAGCTTGAGCCGGTGCCGCAGCTGCTCCTCGGTGGGTGCCGGGGGCTTCTGCTGGGCGGGGTCCTGCGCGGCCTCGCGCTTCTCCTGCTCCTTGCGCTCGCGGGCCAGCTGCTCCTCGCGCTGGACGCGGCTCTCGGTGTAGGCGGAGCCCTCCTTGACCACGCCGAGATCGTACTTCGTCCCGAAGACGGCCTTGCGCGGCACGAGCGGCAGGGCCTTCTTGATGGTGGACACCCCGATCAGCGCCGCGACGGCCAGGATGATCAGGAACAGCACGGCGAGCAGCAGGGCCGCGAGCCAGGCCGGCATGATCTGCGACAGGCCGGCGATCGCAGCACCGACCAGGGCGATCGTGGCCAGCAGCAGGAAGACCAGGCCGACGACGACGAAGGCCGCGCCCTTGCCCAGCGTCTTCGCCTTCTCCGTGAGCTCGAGCTTGGCGAGCTGCGCCTCGTCCTTGAGCTGCTTGGGCAGCAGCCGGGCGAAGACCTTGACGACGTCGAGGATGGACGCCGATCCGGGGTCGGAGTGCTCCGACCTCGCTCCAGACGTCCCGCCCGTGCTGGGGCCTACCGAATGACTCATGCCCGCCTCCGTTGATGATGAGAAAAGTACGTGGACTGAGCACCAAGCTACCATCGGGGACGCCGCGGGCGGGCGAGCTGGGTGCCGCGACGTGGCCTGCCGGGACGTGCGGGAGGGGCCCGACCGTCATCCCCGGTCGGGCCCCTCCCCGTCAGTGCGCCAGGATCGGGCTCGGCGCTTCTTGTCGCGCCAGTCCTTGTCCTTGTCCCAGTGCCGGTCCTCGTCCTGCTCGAAGTAGACCTTCACGTCCCGCTTCTCGCAGACCTTGTCCGACTTGCCGGTGCGGTCGATCTGGCGGGCGTCCTTGTACTACGCCCTCCAGTTGCCGCCGTGGCACTTCTCCTTCGCGATGGAGGCCGCCTTCTCGAGACTCGTGTCCTCGTAGGTCTTCGTCGTCCAGTGGCCGTGGTGCCGGTACTCGACGACAACGTCGACCCCGCCGTTCTTGTGCTCGCCGTACCTGCCGTGCCGCATGGCCGACAGCGGCAGCAACCAGGCGCCGAGCGACACACCCACGCCGACCACCACGAGTCGGACCTGGATCGCCCCTCTCCGGGGATCGAGCCGGCCGAGCCCCATTCCGAGCAGCAGGTAGGCCGGATGGCCAGTGCCGGATACGTGCCGGTGAGCAGCAACCGGGCGGTTGTCGCCCCGGTCGCGTCAGCAGATCCCCGAACGTGCGGTTGTCGGAGACGAGCCCGGGCAGTCCATCGCGCAGCAGCTGCATGGGCACAGGCGCCGCGACCAGGAAGCACGCCGCCGAGCCGAACAGGGAGGTCGGACGCATCCCCGGGAAGGGGACGGCCACGAGGAAGAACACACCGTAGTGGATCAGGATGTTGACCGCCGACAGGCCCTCGGACAGCACCGACCCGATGGCCAGTCCCACCACGGCGATCAGCAGGGCTCGCACCACGAGCGCCACCCGGTCAGCAGCCAGGTCCCTGCCCTCGTGCGGTTGCGTCCCTCCGGTGGACAGGGCCAGACCGACGCCGGCCGGCAGCGCGGACAGCGCCGCTGAGTCCCCGGAGAAGAGGATGTGGGACCAGGTCGGCTCCCCGGTCGCCTGGTCGGAGGACGGCAGGCCGGCTGTCGGGCAAAGAGCGGGCGTTACTTCTGCGATCGGATGCGGGTCAATGGAAGTGAGCTCCCATCCGAGCTCCCGTCGGAAGGACGACCACCATGACTGCCATCCCCCGCGCCCATCCCGCCGAGTCGCTCGTGCGAGCCGGCGTCGTCGGAGCGCTCGCAGCCCGGGGCGTCACCGTCACGTCCGTCGAGATGCTGTTCGACGGCCAGGAGTGGGCTGTGGCCGTGTCCCACCGCCCGCCCGGGATGTCGGAGAACGACGTGCGGGTGGCGGTCTGGACCGCCGTCCTCAACTACACGGCCGTCTTCGACGTGCCCGCCCCCGCGGAGGGGGTCCGGATCAGCATCACCGGATGAGGCGCAGCCGTGCCGGGGCGACGTCCGCGCCCCGGCACGCCAGAGGCCCTCGCCGGCGTCGATCGCCGGCGGTGGCTGCATGACACCGCTGCTACGCGAGAACGAACGCCCCGGTGCTCCACGACGGAGCCCGGGGCGTTCGGCGATGCGCTATTCGCCTCCGAGCTGCTCCGCCATGCCGGCCAGGTCGTAGTACCGGTACTCCTCGATGATCTTGCTGTCGGAACCGAAGCGGCTGAAGACGCCCATCGGAACCTTCACCGGTCGCCCCGTCGGGGGAATCGGTCCGGAAGGCGTAGGCATCGGCCCCGTCTGGGTCCCGGTGATCAGCACGCGGGTCGCGACGGTGCTCCCGTCGACGAGCACCTCTTGGAGTTCGGCGGACGTATCTGGCAGTGCTTCCAGGAACGCGGCGACGTCCTGCTGGACGGCTTTCCGTCCCCGCAGGGGCTCTGACGACACCGGGTCCGTGACCACGGCGTCCTGGGCGTAGCAGGAGGCGAACTTCTCGGCGTCCCTGGCGTTGTACGCCGCGTTCCACTCCTTGATCAGCCGTCGACACGTCTCCTCGCCCTCGCCAGAGGGGCCGGCGGCGTCTTGTTCTTGCGTGCTCATCAACGGCTCCTGTCTCCGGGCCCCCGGCTGCTCCGAGGTCTCCTTCGACGGTAGAAGGTCCAGGAATCAGCGCCAAGGGAGCACCCGGAATCGTCGTCGGATCGTCGCTTCCGCGTCACGGAGCCGACGACATGGCCTCCACGGTGCAATAACGTCCCGTCGCACCACGACGGAGTCCGCAGCGTTCGTCGGTGGCTTCGTCCGGATGAACGCCGCGTCGATGGTGGCTACAGGGCAGGGGTGTCCTCGGCCGCGGCCTGGTCGAGCAGGTTGCAGAGGTCGAAGACGTACTCCGTGGAGTTGTCGGTGATCTCCGCGGAAGCCACTGGCGGCACCTCCTCCTCGGGCTGGAACTCGGACTCGAAGGTGACTGTTTCGGTCAGCTCCCCGGACAGATAGAGGAAGGCCTGTGGCAGCCCCGCCTCGGCGAACTCTTGGGTCTCGACCTCGTCGAAGGCCACCACGACAGCAGGCCCTGCCCAGTCGAAAGTCACGGATCTTCCGTCGGCACTGAAGATCTCGACCCCTCCGCCGGAGGCATCGACCTCGTCCAGCATGGCCCCGTCGGAGGCGCGGGTGATGTCGACCGTGGCAGCCCCGCGGAATTGCACGACGGTGTCCCCCTCAGCATCGACCAGGGCGCGGTACTCGCGCTCGTCGACGTCGCCGGGTGCGAGGGTGACCTCGGAGTCGCAGGCCGGGAACGTCAAGGGTTGCTGGAACTCCTCGGGGAAGGGAACGAACCTTCCGTGGGTGCTGGCCGGCGGCCACTGCGCCTCGGCCGGATGCTCGGTCGGCGAAGCAGGGTCATGATGGGTCGCGCCCGCCGGCGTGGCGGCGAAGAGCAGTGCCGCGGCGGCCGCGGCGGCGATGCGCTGGGTGGTGTTCATGATCGGTCCTCGTGACGAAGTGCCGAGGACGGGCCAGGCGCTGTCCCCGACGGGTGCAGTGGATGGGATCAGGGCGAGGCGGAGCCACGCCCACGGGCCCAGTGTCACCAACCCGGCCCCGTCGACCGAGCTGCGCACAGGGCTTGACGTCGCGATCGTTACGGTCGTCCTCGGGATGCCGTCACAAATGCTCCCGCGTCGGTGCGCCGGCGAACGCCCCGGTGCTCCACTACTGAGCCCGGGACGTTCACGCCGCGTCAGCTAATCCGGCCGCTGACGACGGGCCCGCCTGTCCTTCTGGACGACGGAGGCGATGAGACAGGCGAAGGCGACGGCGGTGAACCACGTGCCCAGAAGACCTTCAAGGCCGAGCCAGACGCCGAGGATGAGCATCCGTCCCAGAAACGCCACGTACCACCGACGCGCCTTCGACACGGCTTACCCCTGTCGTCCCCTGGAGCGATGCTGGGCCCGTCGGTGGATCCGTGCTCGTTGCTCCCGGGTCCAGAACGGACCGAGCTCCCACCACAATCCCGAGGGGACGACCACCACGCCGACCAGGACAGCCACACCCCATCCGTAGATCAGCCCGACGACGACGATCACGAACACGCTCAGCACGTCAGACCACCACGCACGCTGGGGCCAGTCCTCGGATCGGGTCATGGAGCTACCTCGCTCCTGCGCTCATGCTGGCCTCGACGCTGCCACCGCATCACCGTGGTGCCCCGAACTGCCGCGGAGCTCGCCAGCATCTCGAAGACCAGCAACACCCAGTCGACGGTGTGCTGAGGAGGCCACGGGGTGATCCGGCCCATCACGGCGAGCCCCATCATGAACGCCACCATGGTGGCCTCGAGGCTCCTCGATCGCGGAGGCGGGCTCACTCCTTCTGCTCCTCGGCCCGGTTCTGCCGCCACTCGTGGATCGCCAGGCCGACGGCGACGAGGGCCGCGGCGACGGTGAGCCCGGTCAGGGCCCGCTCGAACCCGGCCTCCGGTGGCCACGACCCGTGTTACGGCAGCACCAGGAACGCCGCACCGGCGAGCATCGCGATCAGGTGTGCGCGCAGTTGCCGGTCCGGTGTCATGACCTCTCCTGCGGGCCGGTCTCCCCGCCGCGACGGGTACCAGGGGACCACAGGTTGCTCAGCAGCAACCCGGCCACGCCGATCCCGGTCAGCCACCAGTTCCACTCGCCCAGGATCAGCCGCAGCCCCACGACGAGGGCGACGATGATCGCCGCTTGGAAAGCCACCTGCTGCGATCGTCTCGACACGACCTGCTCCCTCGCTCTCGGCACCTTGCTCATTCGCATCGTGCCACGCAGCTGTGCCGGCGGGCGTCACCTCATCGGAGGCGCCGGCGGGCGGCCGCGGCGGGCGTCCATGACGCGGGCGTGAGCCATCTCCATCCGCCCGTAGATCAGCGCGGTGGTGCCGAGGATCGGCCAGGGCGACAGGGCAGAGGCCGGCCCGAGGGAGATCAGCAGCAGCACCGGGATCACCCAGCCGAGCACCGCCGCCCCCCCACCCGAAGAAGACCCCGCCCTGGGCCTGGGTCACGTAGTCGTAGACCGCCGGCAGCGGGTCCGGGTCGCCCTCTGCCTCCAGCTTCGGGTGCTTGACGTGGGTGCGCTGGATCCCGATGAAGCACACCCCGAGGGTGAGCAGTCCGAGCACGGCGTTGGAGAAGCCGTAGCCGCCGGTGGCCACCATCCAGTCCAGGGCCGCCTCGAGGAGCTCGTCGGCGACGAAGGTCCACAGGAGCCAGGCGGCGAACCACCACGGCCACGTCCGGTTCTGCTTCGGCACCCCGGATTCTCCGGCCTGCCGCTCAGCGACCACGTGCTCCCCCGTCCGCGTCCTCGTGCGCCCCAGCGTAGCCACGGGGACCGTGCCGTGTCTGTCCGCACACCATGGTGGTGCTTCGGATGCTCGCCGCCTCGGAGCTGGGCCGCGCCTCCGGCCACAGGGCTGGGCTGGTCGGCTTGACCTCACCTCCGAGGGCGGTGCCGGCGTCGAGCTGGTCGCCACCCGGATGGAGGCAATGAACACAGCCTCTAGCGCCTCAGAGGTGGGAGCCTCCATGTCGGCCTCCACCACGGCCATGGTAGAGAGCTCCCATGCCTTGGCTGTGTCCGGGGAGGTCACTGAGGAAATCGACCCCAGCGGCGATCTCGCCGCTCAGCTCAAGGACCGGTTCCCGGGCTACCCGCTGTTGGTGGATGCCGCCACCCCTGACGCGTCCCTGGCCCACCACCTGGAGTACACGAAGATCTCCGGGAAGGTCGTAGCCCTGGTGCCGGGGTCTGCACCGCCTACAACGAGAACATCCCCGACATCGACAAGCACTCCGAGGCCAACACCCTCTTCGGCGACTCAATGATGGCCCAGGATGACCTGCCCAACTCCGGTGGCATGTTCCCCCACGGGGTCATGCCCGGCTCCCAGGAGCCGGCGAAGACTGTCCCGCCGGCAGTCGAGGACCCCGACTCCGCCAAGGCGACCGACCCGAAGCTGGAGTTCCCCGGGTACCCGGTGCTCGTGGACATCACCTCGATCGACGAGCGCACAGCCCGAGCCATGGAGGGATCCCCCGAGGAGGGCAAGGCCGTGGCCGTGGTCCCGGGGCTCTACGCCGCCTACCACCCCCACTTTCCGGACTTGGAGAAGTACTACGACGTGCGCGCCTTCTACGGCGACGACATGATGCACCAGCAGTACCTGCCCGACACCGGCGGTTCATTCCCCTCCGGGGTGAAGGCTGGGGCCCAAGAGCCGCAGGGCCAGTCGTCTGGACGCGCGGCGTCGTGACGAGCCGAGTGTCGATCTGACTTCCCACGCTCCCCATTCCGGCCACGGCGGTGGAGGCGGTCAGGAAGCGGACGAGCCAGCGTGGTTCGAGGACAGCCCGATGGGCATCGGGCTCCTAGAAGCGTCAGGACGGGAGGCCGAGATCGCGCCTCCTCGTTTCCCCACCGCGAGAACAAACGGGTGGTTGCTCACGAGAGAGTGTCCCCAAAGCGTCCCCAGCGAGTAGCCGCCTGCGGGTACGACAAAGGCCCCCACCTGCGTTTCCGCTGGTGAGGGCCTTCTGCGCTGCTCCCCCGACTGGACTCGAACCAGTAACCCTTCGATTAACAGTCGAATGCTCTGCCAATTGAGCTACGGGGGACCGTGCACGCACGCGTGCAACGAGCCATCACTTTACCGTTCCGGCCGGGCTTCGACAAATCCGGGCACGCCCGGCCGCGTCAGTCCTGGCGGAGGCCGCGCCGCTGCATCTCGAGCTCCAGCAGCTCCCGCTGGAGCTCCTGGTAGCGCTCCCGCTGACCGGCGGGGTCCGTGCGCTGCAGCTCCGCCAGCCGGTCCGACTTCCGTCGGTTGATCTGCAGCTCGAAGAGGCGGTTGAGGATGTCCGCGGTGTAGCGCTCCAGCTGCTGCTGGGTGGTGGCGGGCAGCGGCGTCACCGCGAGCTCGGCGAGGTAGCCGTGCAGCGGATCCGGCAGGTGCCCGCGCACCGCGTCCACCCAGACCTGTCCGCTCGGCACGGCGGACCCGTTCCCGAGGAGCTCGGCGCGGGCGGCGAGGACCGCGTCGTGCACGGCCCCGTGCACGGGATAGCGGAAGGCGCTGAGGCCGAACTCCTGCCAGTGCCGCTCGAGCAACAGGTCCGGGCCCTGGATGACGGTCTCGAGGGCCTCGCGCTCCATCCGCGCCACGGGCTCGCGCGGGTCGGGGAGCTCGACCGGGACGGGCCCGGCCGCCTCCGGCTCCGCCGGCCGGTGCGGCGCGGGACCTCCTTCCCGCTGGTCGCGGCCCGCGGAGTCGACGGCCCGCTGGACCTCCGCGGGCTCGAGCCCGAGCCAGCCCGCGAGCTGCCGCGCGTAGGCGGGCCGCAGGGAGCGGTCCCGGATCCGCGCCAGGATGGGGGCGCAGGCCCGCATCGCCCGGATGCGGCCCTCGATGGTGTCCAGGTCGAAGTTCTTCAGCGTCGCCCGGATCGCGAACTCGAACAGGGGGCGGCGGTTCGCCACGAGCTCGGCCACGGCGGCGTCCCCGCGGGCGAGCCGGAGGTCGCACGGGTCCATCCCGTGGGGCTCGACCGCCACGTAGGTCTGCGCCACGAACTTCTGGTCCTCCTCGAACGCGCGCAGGGCGGCCTTCTGCCCGGCGGCGTCGCCGTCGAAGGTGAAGACCACCTCTCCCCCGCCGCCGTCGTCGGAGAGGAACCGCCGGACGATCTTGATGTGCTCGGCCCCGAAGGCGGTGCCGCACGTGGCCACCGCCGTGGTCACGCCCGCGAGGTGGCAGGCCATGACGTCGGTGTAGCCCTCGACGACGACGAGCCGGCGCTGCTTGGCGATCTCCCGCTTCGCGAGGTCGATGCCGTAGAGCACCTGCGACTTCTTGTAGAGAGCGGTCTCGGGGGTGTTGAGGTACTTCGGGCCCTGGTCGTCGTCGTGGAGCTTGCGGGCGCCGAAGCCGATGACCTCGCCCGCGACCGCGCGGATGGGCCAGACGAGCCGGCCACGGAACCGGTCGTAGAGCCCGCGGTTGCCCTCGGAGAACATGCCGGTGAGCTTGAGCTCCTGGTCCGTGAAGCCGCGGTCGCGCAGGTGCTTGAGGAGGTGGTCCCAGCCGCGGGGCGCGTAGCCCACGCCGTAGCGCCGGGCGGCCTCGCCGTCGAAGCCCCGCTCGCCCAGGAACTGCTGCGCGGGGGCGGCCTGGCGGGTGTAGAGGTTGCGCTGGAAGAACTCCGCGGCGACCTTGTGCGCGTCCAGCAGCCGCTGGCGGCGGCCGACCTCCTCCTTGGTGGGACCGGAGCCCTGCTCGTAGTGCAGCTCGTAGCCCACCCGGGCGGCGAGCTTCTCCACGGTCTCCGAGAAGGTGGTGTGGTCCATGGTCATCAGGAAGGAGATGACGTCCCCGGACTCGTCGCAGCCGAAGCAGTGGTACGTGCCCATCTGCGGCCGCACGTGGAAGGACGGGGTGCGCTCGTCGTGGAACGGGCAGAGCCCCTTCCAGGAGCCGATGCCGGCGCTCTTGAGGGTGACGTAGCCGTCGACGATCTCCTTGATGTCGGTGCGCGCCCGCACCTCGTCGATGTCCTCGCGTCTGATCAGTCCTGGCACACCGTCAGTCTAGGCGCGCCGCCCGACGCCCGAGGGCCGCACCGGACCGTGCGGTGGAGCACTCGCGGCCCGGTGCGGCCCGTGCAGCCCCGGACCGCGGGCGGGGGCTCAGCGGGAGCGCTCCCGCAGGTCCTGCCGGGTCCTGGTGCCCGTGAGGGCGAGCCCGCCCAGGGCGCCCACCGCGGCGAAGGCGAAGAAGCCCCACGGATAGGCCAGGCCCGCGGTCAGCAGGGTGCCCCCGATGATCGGACCCGAGATCGCCCCGAGCCGGCCCACCCCGGCGGACATCCCCAACGCCGTGGCGCGCACGCGCGGCGGGTGGTTGGCGGCGGTGAACGCGTAGACGAGCACCTGGGAGGAGAACACGAAGCAGCCGGTGACGAAGACCATGGCGTAGATCCCGAGCAGCGGCAGCTTGATCGCCAGGGCCGCGAGCAGCGCGGCCGAGCCGAGGAACCAGATGATGCCCGCCACGCGCGGGGTGACCCGGTCGGCCACCCGCCCGGCGACCGCCAGTCCCGCGATGGCGCCCACGTTGAGGATCAGCAGGAAGCCGAGCGAGTTGCCGAGGTCGTACTCGGCCGCCCGCATGATCTGCGGCAGCCAGGTGTTGAGGCCGTAGACGAGCAGCAGGCCCATGAAGGAGGCGATCCAGATCGCGATCGAGTTCCGGCGCCAGCCGGCGGAGAGCAGCATCGTGGCACCGACCTTCTCGGCCTGCTCCTCGGCGGTGTGGTGCTCGAGGTGCACGCCGTAGTGCTCGGCCACGGCGCGGGCCTCGGCCGTGCGTCCCTTGGACGCGAGGAACGAGGGCGACTCGGGCAGGAACACGAGCATGAGGGGCACGAGCACGAGCGCCGGCAGGGAGCCCAGGACGAACATCTCCTGCCAGCCGAACTGGCGGACGACGACGATGGCGAGCGCCGCGGTCAGCACCGCGCCGACGTGGTAGCCGGTCATCACCAGGGTCGTGGCGTTGGAGCCCCGGCCCAGGCGGGCGAACTCGGTGACCATCGCGATGGCGGTGGGCAGGCACCCGCCGAGGCCCAGGCCGGCGAGGAAGCGCAGGACGCCGAAGACCAGGACGCTCGGGGAGAACGCCGCGGCGAAGGTCAGCAGGGAGAACAGGATCACGGCGCCGATGAGCATCTTGCGGCGGCCGAGCTTGTCGGTGAGGTAGCCCATGGTCAGCGCGCCGATCATCATGCCCACGAGGCCGACGGTGGCCACGGCGGTGCCCTGCGCGGTGGTCATGCCGAGCTCGTCGTTCTCGAGCATGGAGGGCAGGACCGCGCCCAGGACCACGGCGTCGAAGCCGTCCAGCAGCACGGCGATCCAGCACAGCGGCGCCACCCACGCCCGGGAGCGCAGGACGGGCCGGGCGCCCGGGGACGAGGGGGACGCCGCCCGCGGGGCGGGTCCGGTGGAGTTTCCCATGAGGATCAGACCTTTGTGAGGAGGAGCACAGGTGCGCCGAGTCTAGGGAGCGGCACCGCGTGCGACCCAGCCCACAGTCGTTGAACGGGACCGGGTGCCGCCCCGGCGGAGCGGGTCACCAGAGCGGCTTGTCCCCCACGCGCCAGTGGGTGCCGCGGATCCTGTCGTGCAGGGACACGGCGGACAGGTCGGTGAGGGACGCGATCTGGTCCACGACGAGGCGCAGGCGGGCCGCCTCCGTGCCCGGTCCCTCCCCGAGGTCGTGCCAGTCGGCGGCGAAGGCGGGCGAGAGGTGGCGGCCGTCGGAGTCCATCAGCGCCCCCACCAGGATGGAGAGCACCTCCTGCTGGTTGTCGTAGATCGGCTGCGCGTCGCGCACCGTGATGACGTAGGTCGTGGCGATGCCCTTGAGCACGCCGATCTCCTCCGTGGTCCCCTCGGGGACCACGAGCTGGGCGTCGTAGCGGGTCAGCGGGTCCTCGCCGTAGATGTCCCGGGTGGCGCCGACCGCAGACATCGCGAAGCGGCCGATGAGCTGGCTCGTCATGTTCTTGAGCCGGGCGAGGTCCTTGCGGGACCCGTCCATCTCCCGGACCCACAGGGTCGAGTCCTCGAGGCGGGTCAGGGCGGCGTCGAGGGACTCCGGGGCGGCCTCGGGCAGGTACCAGCGCCGGGTGAGCTCGAGCACCCTGTCCCGCTGGGTGGTGTCGGCGAGCCAGCCCAGCTGCACGAGCCCGGAGGCGATGGCGTCCTCGACGTCGTGCACGGAGTAGGAGATGTCGTCCGAGAGATCCATGACCTGGGCCTCGAGGCACTTCGTGCGGGCCGGGGCGCCGTCGCGCAGCCACGCGAACACCGGCAGGTCGTCCGTGTAGACCCCGAACTTCGGGGATCGCGTGCCGTCCGGGCGCAGCGGCGCCTCGTGGGCCTCCCACGGGTACTTGCACACGGCGTCCAGCACGGCCCGGGTGAGGTTCAGGCCGGCGGGTCCCCCGTCGTCGTCGAGCACCTTGGGCTCGAGCCGGGTGAGCAGACGCAGGGTCTGCGCGTTGCCCTCGAAGCCGCCGATGTGCTGGGTCAGCCGGTGCAGGGCCGACTCCCCGTTGTGCCCGAACGGAGGGTGGCCGAGGTCGTGGGAGAGGCAGGCGGCGTCGACGACGTCGGGGTCGCAGCCGAGCATCCGGCCCAGCTCCCGGCCGATCTGGGCGACCTCGAGGGAGTGGGTCAGGCGGTTGCGCACGAAGTCGTCGGTGTCGGGGGACACGACCTGGGTCTTGGCCGCCAGCCGCCGCAGCCCCGAGGAGTGCAGGATCCGGGCGCGGTCCCGCTCGAAGTCGGAGCGGTACTTGTTGTGGTGGTCCTCCGCCACCCAGCGCGCGACGTCGCGGGCCTCGTAGCCCGGGGCGGGCGCGCCGGTGCGGTCGATCTCGATGGACGTGTGGGGCATGCCCGGTCCTTTCCGTGTCGTGGGGACGGCTCAGCCGCCGGAGACGTCGAGCTCCGCCGCGACCAGTCCCAGCCGCTCGGCGTCCCCCAGCTCGCGGGAGCGCAGCCAGCCGTCCGGCAGGTGCGGCCTCTTCGGCGAGCCGGCGCGGCCGCGCGGTCCCTCGACCGCCGCGCCCGGGTAGCCGAGGGACAGGTCGAGCTCGTCCAGCAGCTCGCGCAGGGTCGCGAGGTCCGGCACCTGGGCCATCCGGGCGCGCAGCTCCCCGCCGACCGGGTAGCCCTTGAAGTACCAGGCGACGTGCTTGCGGATGTCGCGCAGCCCCTTGGCCTCGTCGCCGAACATCTCCACGAGCAGCTCGGCGTGTCGGTAGATCGTGCGGGCGACCTGGTCCACCCCGGGGCGGAACCGGTCGGGCCGGCCCTCGAAGGCGGCCTGCAGGTCCCCGAAGAGCCAGGGCCGGCCCTGGCAGCCGCGGCCCACGACCACGCCGTCCACCCCGGTCTGCTCGACCATGCGCACGGCGTCCTCGGCGCTCCAGATGTCCCCGTTGCCGAGCACGGGCACGTCCGGGAGGGCCTCCCGCAGCTGCGCGATGGCGTCCCAGTCCGCGGTGCCCGAGTAGTGCTGCTCGAGGGTGCGCCCGTGCAGGGCGACCGCTGCGACGCCGCTGTCTCGGGCGATCCGGCCGGCCTCGAGGAAGGTGAGGTGGCCGTCGTCGATGCCCTTGCGCATCTTGATCGTCACGGGGACGTTGCCGCGGGAGGCCTCCTGGACGGCGGTGCGCACGATCGCGGTGAACAGGTCGGTCTTCCAGGGCAGGGCGGAGCCGCCGCCGCGCTTGGTGACCTTGGGGACGGGGCAGCCGAAGTTCAGGTCGATGTGGTCGGCCCGGTCCTCCTCGACGACCATCCGCACGGCCTGGCCGACGTGGACGGCGTCCACACCGTAGATCTGGATGGAGCGGGGCGTCTCGTCCGGGTCGTGGTCGATGATCCGCATCGACTCGGGCCGCCGCTCCACGAGGGCGCGGGCCGTGACCATCTCCGTGACGTAGAGGCCGCCGCCGTACTCGCGGCACAGCCGGCGGAACGCCTTGTTGGTGACCCCGGCCATCGGCGCCAGCACCACGGGGACGTCGATCGTGAGCTCGCCCAGGTGCAGCGGCGGCAGGTCGAGCCGGGCGGGGTGGTTCTCGGTACGGGTGTCCATCACCGGGGAATTCTCTCACGGACGGCAGCGGCGCAGGGCCTCGGGGGCGTCCCCCGGGGCCCTGCGGTGCCCCGCGTGCTCAGATCCAGCGCGGGTTCTCGACGTCGGCACCGACCTCGAGGCGGCGTCCGCCCCGCCCGGAGGCCCACTGCGCGACCGCGGGCAGGTCCCCGCGCACCAGGGTCCCCGAGTCCTGGCCGGCGGCGGCCCCGAGCTCGCCGAGCTCCGGGGCGTCAGAGACCTGGATCCGCAGTCCGGGGTCCTTGTCCTTCGCGGCCCAGTTGCCGACGACGTCCGTCAGCAGCCGGGTCAGGACCTCGCGCGGGACATCCGAGAAGCGGGCGCCGTTGTCGAGGTCGACCGCGTGGAGCCAGACCTCGCGGTTGCGCATCCAGACGGTCTCCGTGGCCGGCACCGTCCGGCCCTGCGCGGTCCGCACCTCGTGGCCCCACGCCTCGTCCGGGGTGTCCCGCCACTCGACGTTGAGGGACACCGAGGCGTGGTCGTCGAGGTGCCGCAGCGCCCGGGCCGGCAGGGTCGCGCCGTAGGCGATCTCCTGGTCGCGGGCCTCCGGGGAGGAGTACATCGGGGTCTCCACGCCCGTGTTGGCCCACTGCACGAGCCGGGTCAGGGCGCGGGCGTTGTAGCCGACATGGGCGATGACGTGCCGGCGGGACCAGCCGGGCAGCAGCGACGGGGCGTCGAGCTGGTCGTTCATGAGCTCGTTGACCTTGCGGGTCCAGTTCGCCGTGCCGCGGCGGACCAGCAGCAGCTGGGCCCTGAGGTCCTCGTCGGTGGTGCGGTCCTGACGGGCGACCATGTCTCCTCCTCTCGTGCCCGCCCTCAGGCGGGGTCGACGATCTTGTTGGTGAGCACGCCCAGACCGTCGATCTCGACCTCGACCACGTCGCCGGACTTCAGGAAGACCTGCGGGTTGCGGGCCCGGCCCACTCCGCCCGGGGTGCCGGTGAGGATGATGTCCCCGGGGTTCAGCGGCAGCATCGTGGAGAAGTAGGCCACGAGGTGCTCCGGGGTGAACAGCAGGTCCCCGATCGAGTGCTCCTGCATGGTCTCGCCGTTGACCCGGGTGTGCAGGACGGCCTGGGCCGGGTCGAACTCGTCGGCGGTGACCATGACGGGGCCCACCGGGGTGGAGGCCGCCCAGATCTTGCCCTGCAGCCACTCCTTCGTGCGGAACTGCCACTCGCGCATCGAGATGTCGTTGGCGGCGGCGTACCCGGCGATGTACTGACCGGCGTCGGCCTCGTCCACCTTGTACGCGCGCTTGCCGACGACGACGACGAGCTCGCCCTCCCAGTCCAGCTGCGGGTCCTCGGCCACGGCCTCGATGTCGTCGTTCGGGCCGGTGAGGGTCTCGGTGAACTTGGCGAAGATCGTGGGATAGGACGGCAGGTCGCGGCCCATCTCCTGGATGTGGGACTTGTAGTTGAGCCCCACGCACAGGACCTTGCCGGGGTCGGCGACGATCGTCTCCAGCTCAGCCTCGGCGGCCGGGTGCGTCGGCCCGGAGGCGTCGGCGGCGATGCCGCGCCAGTTCTCCTCCGCCAGCAGGGCGCCGAGGTCCGGGTAGCCCTCGATCTCGGTGAACACCTCACCGTCGAGGCGGGCGGCCGTGGTGGCGCGGTCGGAACGCAGGGTTGCAAGCTTCATCGGGTCAGTGTCTCCTGGGTCGGGATGTGGGGGTCGGGGTGCGGTGGCGCGCGGCGCGGTCCGCTCCGCGCGCCGGACGGGCGGTGCTACTTCTCCTCACCCTCCACGAAGGTGCGGTTGAAGTTCAGCTTCTCGACGATCGGCTGGTCGCCGAACCTGAACAGGTCGAACCCGGTCTCGGCCTGGATCTGCCAGGCGGTCCAGGACGGGACGACCACCAGGTCGCCCTTCTCCACCGTGCGGACCTCGCCGTCGAGCACGAACCGACCGCGGCCTTCGAAGACCTGGTAGACGCTGGAGCCGACCTCGCGAGTGGTGCGGGTCTGGGCACCGGGGCGGAAGCGGTGGAACTCGGCGCGGATGGTGGGCATGACGTCCCCGCCGGTGGTCGGGTTCACGAAGCGCACGGCGGCGTGGCCGGGCTCCACGGTGGCGGGGTAGCCCTCGTCCTCGATGGCCAGCTGCTCGGACAGCGCCCGGTCGGTGTGCTCCCACCGGTAGGCCCCGATCGGAGAGGACACGGTGTTCTGCAGGCCCGAGAGCGGGCGCAGGCCCGGGTGGCACCACAGCCGCTCGCCGCGGGAGAACTCCGGGGTGGACTCGTCGGTCACCCGGTCGATGCCGAACTCGAAGAACGCGGTGTCGGTGTAGTGCACGAACGGGATGTCGAGGCCGTCGATCCACGCCATCGGCTGGTCGAGCTCGTTGTGGTGGCCGTGGAAGTTCCAGCCCGGGGTCAGCAGGAAGTCCCCGCGGGACATCCGCACCGGGTCGCCGTTGACCACGGTCCACACGCCCTCGCCCTCGACCACGAAGCGGAAGGCGTTCTGCGAGTGCCGGTGCTCCGGGGCCACCTCGTGCCCGCCCAGGTACTGGATGGCGCACCACAGGGTGGGGGTGGCGTACGGGCGCCCGCCCAGCCCCGGGTTGGCCAGCGCGATGGCCCGCCGCTCCCCGCCGCGGCCCACGGGCACCAGGTCGCCGGCCCGCTCGGCCAGCGGCAGCAGGTTGTTCCACTCCCACACGAACGGGACGGCCGCCGAGGCCGGGGCCTCCGGCATGAGGTCGCCGATCTCCGTCCACAGCGGGACCATGTGGCCCGCCTCGAAGTCCCGGTAGAGGGCGTCGAGCTGGGCCTGCTCCTCCGGAGTGGGGGCCGGGACCGTCATCTGGTTGTCGTGGCTCATGGTGAGCTCCTCGGTGCTCGCGGGTCGCGGGGTGGACCACCCTGCGCTGTGATGTGAGTTACTGGCCACGCTAGAGCAGGCCACACCGAGACGGGCAACAAATTCTGCTGGATGGAAACTTGAAACGGGCATGGCCGGCCCCTTCACCGGGGCCCGCTGGACTCGGCCTCCGCGGCGATCTCCCCCTCGATCTCCCGGCACACCTCCCGCAGCGCCCGGATCACCGCCCGGTCCTCGATCACGCCGGCCCGCTGCGCGGGCACGGACACCGACAGGGCGGCCAGGGCGCGCCCCTCGGGGTCGCGCACGGCGCAGGCGACGGCGGAGACGCCGCGCTCGGCCTCCTCGCGGTTGAAGGCCAGGCCCACGGAACGGATCATGGCCAGGGACCGGACGAAGGAGCCGAAGGCGGCCTCGTCGAGGTACTCCCCCACCGTCCGCGCCGAGCCCGTGCGGAACAGCCGCGCCAGGTCCTCCTGGGAGAGGTAGGACAGCAGGATCTTGCCCGCGGAGGTGGCGGCCGCCGGCAGGACGGCACCGCGCCGGTCGCCGACCTTGAGCAGGCCCGCACCCTCCACGGAGCTGAGGAAGCGGACCGTGGTGCCGACCCGGACCATGAGGTTCGTGGTCTCGTGCGTGCGCTCGCTGAGCAGCTCCAGGTAGGGCTGGACGAGGGCGCGCAGCCGGCTGTGCGACCCTGACTCGGGCACCGAGACGCCGAGCCCCGGCCCCGCGAGGTAGCGGCGGGAGTCGTCCTGCACGGCGAAGCCGCGGTAGACGAGCATCGACAGCAGCCGGTGCGCGGTGGAGGGGGCGACGCCCAGTTCCTGCGCCACGTCCTTGAGCCGCACGCCGCCGGAGTCGCGCAGCATCTGGAGCAGACGCAGGACGTTGTCCACGGACTGCAGGGAGTAGGCCGGCTTCCGCTCCAGGTCCTGGTTCTGCACGGGCCCAGTCTAGGCGCCCGCCGGGGTCCGGTGGAGATCCACAGCACACCATGGTTTCCACGGAGCAGAATAATTTTCGGGAGCCCGGGGTCCCCGGCCCATCCTGGTGTGACGCGCCGCACTCGAGTGGCACCCATCACCTGTGAAACGGAGTCCCGATGTCCGCAACGGCCCTCGCCGAGGCCGCCCCGCCCGCTCCGGCGGGGCGGCGCGCCCGCTGGATCGCCGTCCTCGTCTGCTGGCTGCTCATCGTCTTCGACGGCTACGACCTCATCGTCTTCGGCACCGTCAAGCCCTCCCTCATGGAGGAGTGGGGGATGTCCCAGGCGACCGCCGGCACGGTGGGCTCCTCGGCGTTCCTCGGCATGATGATCGGGGCGGTCTTCGCCGGCCGGCTCTCCGACGGGCTGGGCCGGAAGAAGACGGTCATCTGGTGCACCGTCGTCTTCTCGCTGGCGACCGTCGCGTGCGCCGTGGCCCCCAACGAGTGGGTCTTCGCGCTGCTGCGCCTCGTGGCGGGGCTCGGCCTGGGCGGTCTCGTGCCCTCGGCCAACGCCCTCGCCGCGGACTTCATCCCGCCGCGGTGGCGCTCGGCCATGGCCACGCTCATGATGTCCGGCGTGCCGATCGGCGGCTCCCTCGCCGCGCTGACCGGCATTCCCGTCATCCCGGCGGACTGGCTCGGCTGGGACGGCTGGCGGTGGATGTTCGTCTTCCCCGTCCTGGCCCTCGTCGTGCTGGTGCCCCTGGCCCTGAAGGTGATCCCCGCCGACCCCGACCGGGAGCAGCGGGCCGCCGCCGCCGCCGAGCAGGTGCACCGGCCCGGCTTCGGATCCCTGCTGCGCCCGCCCTACCTGACCATGAGCGTCCTGTTCGCCGCCGCCACCCTCGCGACCCTCTTCGCCTGGTACGGGCTGGGCACCGAGCTGCCGAACCTCATGCGGCTGCAGGGCGCGCAGATCGGCGGGGCGCTGACGTTCGCCCTCGTCCTCAACCTCGGCGCGGTGCTGGGCTCCGTGCTCACGGCCTGGGCCGGGGACCGGTTCGGCCCGGTGCTCACCGGCGCCGTGGCCTCGGGCGCCGCCGCGGCCGGGCTGCTCGTGATCATGCTCGTCGGCGACGAGCCGGTCTGGCTGATCTACCTGATGCTCGTGCTCGCCGGCGTCGGCACGCACGGCACGCAGTCCCTGATCATCGGCGCCATCACCCTGTACTACCCGGACAGCCTCCGCGGCACGGCGCTCGGCTGGGCCCTGGGCGTGGGGCGCATCGGCGCCGTCCTCGCCCCGCAGACGGCCGGGCTCGTGCTCGGCGCCTACGCCGACCCCGCCGACGGCGTCCACCCCGTGTTCATGCTCTTCGCCGGTGCGGCGGCCGTCGCCACGGTCCTGCAGTTCGCCCTCCTGCCCGTCATCAGGAACGCCCGCCGGGCACCCCGGGTCCAACGGCCCCAGCCGGTTGCCTGACCTCGTCCAGCTCAGCTCGAAAGGAAGCACCACCATGGCACAGCACACCAAGGTCCTCGTCATCGGAGGCGGCATCGGCGGCTTCGGCAACGCCCTCGCCCTGCGCCGGCTCGGCGCGGAGGTCGAGCTCGTGGAGCAGGCCCCCGAGTTCGGGGAGGTCGGCGCCGGCCTGCAGATGTCCCCGAACGCCACCCGCCTGCTGCGCGAGTGGGGGGTGCTCGACCGCGCCATCGAGACCGGGGTGGCCCCCCGGTACATCGTCTTCCGCGACGCCCTCACGGGCGAGGAGCTGCTGCGGGAGGACGTCACCGGCGAGTACTACGAGCGCTACGGCGCCCCCTACATCGTGGCCCACCGCTCGGACCTGCACCGCCTGCTCATGGAGGAGTGCGCCGAGCTGGGCGTGACCCTGCACAACGACGTGCGCGTGGCCAGGACCGAGAACCTCGAGGTCGACGGGCGCGCCGTGGCCAGGGCGACCGCGGACGACGGCAGGGTCTTCGAGGCGGACGCGATCGTCGCCGCGGACGGGATCAAGTCCGTGGTCCGCGCCCAGCTCTCCGACGACCAGCCCGTGGGCTCCGAGTACGTGGCCTACCGGGGGGCGCTGCCGATCTCGCAGATCAAGCACTCCGGTGACATGGAGGCCGTGGTCGTGTGGATGGGCCCCGAGTGCCACCTCGTGCAGTACCCGCTGCGCCAGGGGGAGCTGTTCAACACCGTGGCGGTCTACCGCTCGCCGTCCTTCGCCGCCGGCCGGCTCGTCCACGAGGGGGACGCCGAGCTGCGCGAGGCCTACCGGGGCTGCGTGCCGGAGGTCCAGGCGGCGCTCGACAACCTCAGCCACGTGCAGCGCTGGCCCATGTTCGACCGCGTGCCGATCGAGAACTGGGTGGACGGCAACATCGCCCTGGTCGGTGACGCCGCGCACCCGATGCTGCAGTACCTCGCCCAGGGCGCCTGCCAGGCCCTCGAGGACGCCGCCGCGCTCGAGGCGATCGCGGCGCGGACCGTGTTCGCGGACGCGGAGCACCACGACGCCTCCCAGTGGAACGCCGTGTTCCGGGAGTACAACGCCGTCCGCCAGCCCCGCACCGCGCGGATCCAGACGACGGCGCGGGTGTGGGGCGAGTCCTGGCACCTCACCAACCCGGTGGAGCGGACCGTGCGCAACATGCTCTGGCAGTCCGCGGACAAGCACGGCATCTGGGACTACACCGACTGGCTCTACGGCGAGCAGGACCACACCGCCGCCCAGGCGGACGGCGAGCGCGTCGCCGCGAGCACGGCCGGCTGAGCACTGCCCCGCACCGGCCGGTGCGGGCACCGGCCGGTCCGTAACCGGCCCGGACGGGCGTGCGGAAGGCCCCGGCACCTCGAGGTGCCGGGGCCTTCCGCATGCCCGGACCGGCCCTGCGCCGGAGCGGATCCCGTGCCGGAGCTCCGCCGGTGCCCCGGGCCCGGTCCCCGCGATCAGTCCCCGGGCTCCGCGAGGACGACGGAGGTCTCCACGACCGTGGCGGCTCCGGCCGCCAGCAGGTTGTCGACGACGGCGGTCAGCGGCTCCATCGACCCGTCCACCTGGAACTGCACGGGGTGGTGGTGGGCCAGCAGCGCGAGCAGCTGCTCGAGCGCGGGGCCTGCCGCGTCGTCCCCCGGCGTCCAGCCGAGCACGACATGGGCGGGCTCGTCCGGCGCGTCCTCCGGGGCCCGGGCGCCCGGGTCGGCGTCGAGCTCCACGGGCCGGTAGCTCACGGCGAAGGCGGAGATCCTGCCCCGCTCCCCCGGGCCCACGCCGTTGCGCAGCACGAGGGCCCCGAAGGCGTGCGCGGCGTCGGAGAGGAACAGCTGGTTGACCCGTCCCACCGGCAGGTCCGCGGGCTCGTCCCAGGCGTGCACGGAGCGGTAGAACGCCCACAGCGCCCGGGTCAGCTCCACCGAGCCGGTGGCCAGGTCCTCGACGGCCTGCGCCGGTGTCCCGTCGGGGTGCTCCCGCAGCGGCTGGAGGGGCAGCGCCCCGGCCGCCACGCGGACCACGCGCGAGTCCTGGACCGGGTCCAGCCCGGCGGCCCGCGCGAACCGCTCGCCGGCCGAACCGGGCGCCGCCTTCGTGCGCAGGGCCTGCACGCCCGAGGGTGAGCCCGCCGCCTCGGTGCGCAGCCGCTCCAGCAGGGCCCGACCGAGTCCTTCGCCGCGGCGGTCGGGGGCGACCTCCACGTAGGCCCACAGCCTCGAGGGGTGCAGCGCCGACTCGTAGACCGTGCCGGCGGCCACCGGCACGCCGGAGTCCTCCGCCACGACCGTGCGGGACCACGGGACGTCGTCGTCGGGGCGCAGGGTCGCCCGGAAGGCCGCGGCCTGGGGCGTCTCCGGGGCGGGCCACACCTCGAGCAGCCGCAGGTCGTCCCCGTCCCGCCAGGGGCGCAGACCCGGTCCGCTCAGCGCGCCGCTCATCAGCGGACGAGCTTCCCGGCGAGGTAGGACTTCACCTGGTCGAGGGCCACGCGCTCCTGGGTCATCGCGTCCCGCTCGCGGATGGTCACGGCCTGGTCCTCGAGGGTGTCGAAGTCCACCGTGATGCAGAACGGGGTGCCGATCTCGTCCTGGCGGCGGTAGCGGCGCCCGATCGCCCCCGAGTCGTCGAAGTCGATGTTCCAGCTCCGGCGCAGCTCGGCGGCCAGGTCCTTGGCCTTGGGCGAGAGGTCCTCGTTGCGGGACAGCGGCAGCACCGCGGCCTTGACGGGGGCCAGGCGCGGGTCCAGCTTGAGGACCGTGCGCTTGTCCACCCCGCCCTTCGAGTTCGGCGCCTCGTCCTCGGTGTACGCGTCCACCAGGAAGGCCATCATCGAGCGGGTCAGGCCGAAGGAGGGCTCGATCACGTACGGGACGTAGCGCTCGTTGGTCTGCTGGTCGAAGTAGCTGAGGTCCGTGTTCGAGTGCTCGTTGTGCACGCCGAGGTCGTAGTCGGTCCGGTTGGCCACGCCCATGAGCTCGCCCCACGGGTTGCCCTGGAAGCCGAACCGGTACTCGATGTCGATGGTGCCGGCAGAGTAGTGCGCCCGGTCGTCCTCGGGGACGTCGTAGCGGCGCATGTGGTCCGGGTCGATGCCCAGGTCCGTGAACCAGTTCCAGCACGCCTCGACCCACTCGTCGAAGAAGTGCCCGGCCTCGGACGGGTGGGTGAAGTACTCGATCTCCATCTGCTCGAACTCGCGGGTGCGGAAGATGAAGTTGCCGGGGGTGATCTCGTTGCGGAACGCCTTGCCGATCTGGCCGATGCCGAACGGCGGCTTCTTCCGGGCCGCGGTGACCACGTTGTTGAAGTTCACGAAGATGCCCTGCGCGGTCTCGGGCCGCAGGTAGTGCAGGCCCTCCTGGTTGTCGACCGGGCCGAGGAACGTCTTGAGCAGCCCGGAGAACTGCTGCGGGTCGGTCCACTGGCCCTTGGTCCCGCAGTTGGGGCACGGGATGTCGGCCATGCCGTTCTCCGGGGCGCGGCCCTTCTTCTCCTCGAAGGCCTCGACCAGGTGGTCCTGGCGGGCGCGCTTGTGGCAGGAGGTGCACTCCACGAGCGGGTCCGTGAAGGTCGCCACGTGCCCCGAGGCCTCCCACACGGCCTTGGGGAGGATGATCGAGGAGTCGAGTCCCACCATGTCCTCGCGCCCGCGCACGAAGGTCTGCCACCACTCGTGCTTGATGTTCTCCTTGAGCTCCGCACCGAGGGGCCCGTAGTCCCAGGCCGAGCGGGAACCGCCGTAGATCTCACCCGCCTGGAACACGAAACCGCGGCGCTTGGCCAGCGAGATGACGTTGTCCAGCGTGGACTTGGGGGCCATGTGGATTTCCTCCGGGGTCTCGCCCGACCGCCGGCTGCGGACGCGCGTGGTGGGTGGTGTGGCCCGGCGGTGCGCCGGGCGGGAACCGGCCGTCGGCGGCCGTCACGAACGAGGACGCCGCGTACGACGTCCTCGTCCCAGGGTAGCCAATTCCCGCCGTGCCCGCCGACCGCCCAGGACCTGGGACACTGGGGGCATGACGACTCCCCAGCAGCCCGGCGGCCCCGACGAACTGCCCATCCGCGACGACATGATCCGGCTGGGCCAGGCCCTCAAGCTGGCGAACCTCGCCGAGGACGGGGCGCACGCCCGGGGCCTCGTGGAGGACGGTCAGGTCTCGGTCAACGGCGAGGTCGAGACACGGCGCGGCCGGCAGCTGCACCCGGGGGACGTGGTCTCCGCCGGCGGCGCCTCGGTCCGGATCACCGCGGGGGGCTGACCGGGCGGTCCGGGTCGCCCAGCACCACCTGGGTGAGGTACTCCCGCACGTGCCCCACCTCCTGCGGGCTGATCCCGTGGCCGACCCCGGTGTAGTGCACCTTCATGACATCGGCGTGCGCCAGTGCCCACTCGGCGGTGGAGTCGACGAGCTCCTGCGGGATGACCGGGTCCTGCGGGTCGCGGCCCCAGAACATCCGCAGCGGCCGCTCCCGCAGCCGGTCGTCGGCGAACAGGGGGTGCTCCCCGGGCACCACGAACCCGGAGAGCCCGACCACGGCCGCGATCTCGCCCGGCATGTGGCGGGCGAGGGACGTGGCCATGGCCATGCCCTGCGAGAACCCCAGCAGCGTGATGCTGGGGTGGTCCGCGGCCAGCACCCGCAGCCACGCCGCGACGGGCTCCACGGCCTCGGCGACCCGGTCGAGGGAGAAGCTGAGGTCCGCGGCGAGCGGGAACCACTGGTAGCCGAACTGGATGGGCTGGGGGGCGCGCACGGACGCCACGCTGAACTCGTCCGGCAGGGCCGGGACGAGGCCCATGAGGTCGCGCTCGTGCGAGCCGTAGCCGTGCAGGAGCACGAGCAGCGGGGTGCCGGGGCGGGCGTCGGCGTCCTTGCTCCACACGGCGAAGGGGGTGTCTGTCCCGGTCGGGACGGTGGCGTCGGTCATGGCACCAGTGTGCCACCCGGGCCCGGGGACCCGCCGCACGGGCGCGTGGACGCCCGACGGACCCGGTGGTGGACCGGGAGGCATGACCGAGACGACGCCGGACCCCCGGACACCGCACCTCCCCTGCACCCGTGGCGCCGCACGGTGGCGATCGGCGACTCGTTCACCGAGGGCACGGGGACCCGGACCCCGGCTCCCCCGGCGGGCTCCGCGGCCGGGCGGACCGGGTCGCCGAGGAGCTGGACGGCGTCGTGGGCCGGCTCGCGGACGGGGCCACGGTCGTGATCGTCGGCGGACCGGACATCGGCGCCACGCCCGTGCTGCGCGGGATCCGGGGCCGGATCGCGATCTACAACGAGAGCGTGCGCGTGGTCGCGTCCCGGCACGACGCCGTCCTGGTGGACCTGTGGGGGCTGCGGGAGCTCGCGGGCCCGGCGATGTGGGACCCCGACCGGCCGCACTTCTCTCGCCCGGGCCACCACCGGATCGCGGTCGAGGGCCTCGACACCCTGGGCCTCGGGCACGGCCTCGTGCCCGAGGTGGTGCCCGGCCGCCCGCCCTCGTCGTGGCGGCAGGCCCGGGGCGAGGACCTCGTCCGGGCCCACCGCTACCTGCGGCCGTGGGTGGCGCGGCGGATCCGGCGCACGAGCTCCGGGGCGCAGGTCCGGCCGAAGCGGCCGCGCTTCGGCACCGCCACCGTGCCCGGGGGCGGCATCGCACCGGGGCACGGGACCGGGGACGACTGTAGGGGCCTGCCCCGGCTCAGCGCTCGCGCAGCACGGTCTCCACGAGGAGCTTGCCGAGCTGGGGCGCCTCGATGAGGAAGCCGTCGTGGCCCGAGGGCGAGGTGAGGGTGTGCCGCCGGACCTCCCCGGGCAGCGCGGCGGCCAGGATGTCGGACTCGCGGGGCAGGTACAGCCGGTCGGAGTCCACCGCCGCCACGAGCCACTCGCACGAGGTCACGGACAGCGCCTCCTCGAGCGTGCCGCGGCCCCGGGCGACGTCGTGGGACATGAGCGTCTCGTTGACGGCGAGGTAGCTGTTGGCGTCGAAGCGGCCGGCGAGCTTGGACGCCTGGTGGTCGAGGTAGCTCTCCACCTGGTAGCGTCCCCGCCCGTCGGCGTGCGTGTCGATGACCTGCTCGTCGGCCTGCGGCGAGCGCCCGAACCGGTGGTGCAGCTCGTCGGCCGAGCGGTAGGTGATGTGGGCGATCCGCCGCGCCAGGCCCAGGCCCGTGACGGGCAACGGGCCGTCGTAGTAGTCCCCGCCCCGGAAGTGGGGGTCCTGGCGGATCGCGAGGTTCTGCGCCTGGCCCCAGGCGAGCTGCTCGGCGCTGGACTGGGCGCACGCGGCGACCACCGCGCACGCCCGGACCCGGTCGGGGCAGGTCACGGCCCACTCGAGGGCCCGGGCCCCGCCCATGGAGCCGCCGATGACCAGGCGCCAGGCCTCGATGCCGAGGGCGTCGGCCAGGGCCGCCTCGGCGTGCACGGAGTCCCGGACGGTCACGAGCGGGAAGCGGGAGCCCCAGGGGCGGCCCTCGGGGTCCACGCTCGGCGGCGCGGGGGTGGCCGGGCCCGTGGAACCGTAGCAGCCGCCCACGATGTTGGTGCAGACCACGAACCAACGGTTCGTGTCGATGGCGGCGCCGGGGCCGATCAGGCCCTCCCACCAGCCGCCGCTCTCCGCGGCGCGCCTCTCGACCTCGGGCGCGCCGGGGCGGGCCCGCCCGCTCGCCACGTGGGTGTCCCCGGTGAGGGCGTGCTCGACGAGGACCGCGTTGGAGCCGTCCGGGGCGAGCGTCCCCCACGTCTCGTAGGCGATCCGGACGTCGGGCAGCCGGAAGCCCGACTCGAGCTCCAGCTCGCCGATCCCGGTCACCCGCGGCACGCCGTCCTCGCGGACGGCGGTCCCGGCGTCGGCGCCTCCCACGACCGTCACGGTCACTCCTGTCCTCCCTGCGCGGCCGCGGCCGCGGCGAAGCCGTGCTCCAGGTCCGCCAGGATGTCGTCGATGTTCTCCAGACCCACGGACAGGCGCACGAAGCCGGGCTCCACGCCGGCGGCCAGCTGCTCCTCGGGCAGGAGCTGGCTGTGCGTGGTGGACGCCGGGTGGATCACGAGGGAGCGGACGTCGCCGATGTTCGCGACGTTCGAGTGCAGGGTCAGGGCGTCGACGAAGGCGGCTCCGGCCTCCCGGCCGCCGTCGAGGACGAAGCCCAGGATGGACCCGGCGCCCCGGGGCGCGTACTTCTGCGCCCGCTCGTGCCACGGGGAGGACTCCAGCCCGGCCCAGGACACCGAGCGCACGTCCTGGCGCGCCTCGAGCCAGCGGGCCACCTTCCCGGCGTTGTCCACGTGCCGCTCCATCCGCAGGGACAGCGTCTCGATGCCCTGCTCGATGAGGAACGCGTTGAACGGGGAGATCGCCGAGCCGAGGTCGCGCAGCAGCTGCACCCGGGCCTTGAGGATGTAGGACAGGTTGACGCCGAAGGGGCCGTCCGCGCCCAGGGCCTCGGCGTAGACGAGTCCGCCGTAGGACTCGTCCGGCTGGTTGAAGCCGGGGAAGCGCTCCGGGTAGTGGCCGAAGTCGAAGTTCCCGGAGTCCACGATCACGCCGCCGATGGCCGTGCCGTGCCCGCCCAGGAACTTGGTGGCAGAGTGCACCACGACGTCCGCGCCCCAGCGGAAGGGCTGGATGAGGTAGGGGGTCGCCACGGTGTTGTCCACGATGAGCGGCACCTCGTGGTCGTGGGCGATCCCGGAGACCGTCTCGATGTCGAGCACGTCGTTGCGCGGGTTCGGGATCGTCTCGGCGAAGAAGGCCTTCGTGTTCGGGCGGACCGCTTGCCGCCAGGCCTCGGGGTCGTCGGGGTCCGCCACGAAGGTGGTCTCGATGCCGAGCTTGGGCAGCGTGAACTTGAAGAGGTTGTAGGTCCCGCCGTACAGGCTGGGGCTGGCCACGATGTGGTCGCCCGCGCCGGCGACGTTGAGCACCGCGAACGTCGTCGCCGACTGCCCCGCACTGAGCATGAGGGCGCCCACCCCGCCCTCCAGGGCGGCGATCCGGTTCTCCACGACCTCCGTGGTCGGGTTGCCGATCCGCGTGTAGATCGGGCCGAGCTCGGCGAGCGCGAAGCGGTCGGCCGCGGCCTGGGCGTCGGGGAAGACGAAGGACGTGGTCTGGTGGATCGGCAGGGCGCGGGAGCCGGTGACCGGGTCGGGGCTCTGCCCCGCGTGGATCTGCCGGGTCTCGAAGGCCCAGCCCCCGGGGTTCTCGGGGGTGGGCCGTCCGGTCGCGGCCTCGCCGGTGCGGGGGACGGAGACGTCGGTGCTGGAAGCGGGGAGATCGGACATGCCGTGGGACTCCTTGCGGAGGTCAGGGGTCCCGTCCCGGTCGAGTCGGTGCGGCCGGGAACGGCCGGGCGCCGGGGACCCGCGCTTGCTCGCTCGCCGGTCGCGAGGAGCCTGGTCTTCACCCAGGGCACCCCACCGCGGTGGAGGGTTGCCGGCCAGCTAGCTGGGGCTTGGACGCTGGCGCTCATGACCTGGACAGCATTCTCCGGATCAGGGCGTCACGGCGTCAAGCCGGACCCGGGCGTGACACCCGGCACGGGGCGTCGCCCGCACGACGCCCGGCGCGTCGCGGACCGATTTGGAGACCAAACTCACAGGGTGCACGATGTGCCCATGAGAGTCGACCACGTGTCCTACGCCTGCCGCCCGGAGGGCCTGGCGGCCACCACCGAGCGCATCGCGGACCAGCTCGGGATCGAGCCGGTCAAGGGCGGGGTGCACCCCCGTTTCGGCACCCGCAACATGATCCTGCCGCTGACGAACCACCAGTACGTGGAGGTCGTCGAGGTCCTCCAGCACCCGGCGGCGGAGAAGGCGCCCTTCGGCCAGGCCGTGCGCGCCCGGTCCGAGGCCGGCGGCGGCTGGCTGGGCTGGGTCGTGGAGGTCGAGGACCTCACTCCCTTCGAGCGGCGCCTCGGGCGCCACTCCGTGCCGGGCCAGCGGGTGTTCCCGGACGGCCGGTGCCTGGAGTGGCACCAGATCGGCGTGAAGGGCCTGATCGCGGACCCGCAGCTGCCGTTCATGATCCACTTCGACTCCGACCCGGAGATGCACCCGTCCCAGGCGCGGATCACGGACGTGGGGCTCGCGGGGATGACCATCGCCGGGGCCCCGGAACGGGTCGCCGAGTGGCTGGGCGCCCCCGTCGAGACCGCGCTCGAGGACCTCGAGGTCGACTGGCGCTATCCGGACGGCACCCCGGGGGTGCTCTCCGTCACGTTCAGCACCCCGGACGGCCCCGTCACCATCTGAGATCGGACGACCCCACCGGGCCGCTCCGCTCGCGGCCTCCGGGCTCGCAGCAGCCGCGGCTGCTCGTCGTGGTCATGGCCGCGGTCGGCGACCAGCCGTCGGGGCACTCGACGGGCCCGGCCACGATCGACGTCGGCCGGGGCCGATGTGACTCCCCCCGGGCGCGCTCTGGAGCCCCGTGGAACAAGTGCCTCCTCGGGGAGGTCCTGTGACCCGGCAACGATGTCACAAAACGTGTCGAACCGTCATGGTGCTGATGGTCCCTGGGGCCCCCGGCGGCGCCCGCGGGGCCTGCCTGTCGCGCCCCTCGGGGAAGGGCTGCTGCGGTGGCCGGCAGTTGTTCCCGCGGCTCCAGAATCCCGTGTGACCTGCAGGAACGCGACTGACTTACTGGTCAGCAGCCAGGGGGCACTCCTGGGCGCAGGCCGCGGAACCCCCGGCCCGTCCCGTCCCGCCCCCGGAGGAACGAGGTCCGACGGGACAGAGATTTGTTGCCATTGCTCCTGGTCGGACTCTTGAACGCGCCGCTAACCCCCTTCTACCGTGGTGTCACCCGGTTCTCAGGGAAGGCCCATCTCACAGGCCTTGACATAGATTCTCTCGCGTGCATGACGCTTTCTTCGTCATGCCCTCCTTAGGGGAAACCATGAACGATCTGCACAAGACTCTCGCCGGTGCGGCCATCGCGGCCGCCCTCCTCGGAAGCTCGCTGGGCGCCCCCGCATTCGCGGGCGAGGGCCATGAGCACGAGCATAACGGTCATCACCATGGCAAATCCAGCGATGACCACAAGCATGACTACGGCGACGAGAAGGACAACGCGAAGGACGACGAGAAGGACGACGGGGACGACAAGAACGGCGGCTGGTACCACGACGAGAACGAGAACGGCGAGAGGGACGACGAGGAGAAGTACCACCACGAGCACGTCTGGCAGCACGACGGCGAGCACTGGTACCACGACGAGAACGAGAACGGCAAGAAGGACGACGACGAGAAGTACCACCACGAGTTCACCTGGGAGCACGACGACGAGGACGAGGACTACGCGCACGCGTGGAAGGACTCCGACCGGGACGGCAAGGAGGACTGCGACGACGACGACGACGACAACGACGGCCAGAAGGACAAGGACGACAAGGACGACGACAACGACGGCGACGAGGACAAGCACGACGAGGACAGCGAGAAGAGCTACGCCTACCACGAGAAGGGCTGAGCTCGTCGGTGCCGACCGGAGGGACGAGACACGCATGAACCGGCGTGGGCAGTCCCTGCTGTCCTCGGCGCCGTCCTCGGTCTAGGTGCGCCGGGTCGTCGACCGCGACCTTCCGGGGCGGTGTCACGGACAGGTGGCGGCCGAGGCATCGTCCCTCACGACGCAGGAGCACCCCACCCGTTGAGCGGGTGGGGTGCTCCTGCGTCGTCGGCCTGCTGCCTTCCCGTGGCGGGGCCTCTCAGCCCAGCAGCCGGGCGGCGCCGAGGAAGCCCACGGCGTCCAGCAGGAAGTGCGCGACGACGAGGGGCATCACCCGGCCGGTGCGCCGGTAGAGCTCCGCGAAGACGAGGCCCATCACCACGTTGCCGAGGAAGGGCCCGATCCCCTGGTAGAGGTGGTAGCTGCCGCGGAACAGGGCCGTGACCACCAGCACCACGGGCCAACTCCACCCGATGCGGGTCAGCCGGTCCGTGAGGAACGCGACCACGACGACCTCCTCGACCAGGGCGTGGCGCACCGCGGAGAGCAGCAGCACGGGCACCGTCCACCAGTGCTCGGCGAGCCCGGAGGTGGTCACCTCCGCGGTGACGCCCAGCGCCCGGCCGGCGCCGTAGAGCGCCAGCGTGCCCAGGCCCATGAGCAGGAAGAGCACGGTGCCCAGGCCGAGGTCCGGTGCGGGCATGCGGGCGTCGAGGCCGATCCGCCGGCGGACCGTGCCCAGGGCGCCGGCGGAGCCGGCGAGCAGGTAGAGCGCGAGCAGCACCGGCACCAGGTCCAGGGCGATGCCGGTGAGCTGGCGCAGCAGGTCGAAGAGGGGCTGCAGGCTCAGCGGCGGGTTCATCGTGGCCTGCGCCTCGGACAGCGGTCCGCGCGCGAGGTGCTCGGCGAGGGAGAGCGCGGCGTAGAGGGCCGAGGCACCCAGGGACACCCCGAGCACCAGGAGCACCTGCATCCACAGGTCGGCGCGGGTGGATCCGAAGGCGGGCGGTCGCGGGGCGAGGTGGGCGGGGGTGCTCATGCGGCCATTCTGGCACCGGCGCACCTGGCGCCCCGCGCCCCCGGCGCTTCCCGGGCCCGTCCCGCCAGCCCCGCCCGTCCTCCCCGGGGCGTGTTCCCTAGGATGGGAGCCATGACTGTCCTTCCCCCGCAGATCCGTCAGCAGCCCGTCGAGCGCGCCTTCCACGGCCACGTGTTCTCCGACCCGTACGAGTGGATGCGGGAGAAGGACTCCCCCGAGGTGCTGGCCCACCTCGCCGCGGAGAACGAGTACGCGGAGTCCGCCACCGCCCACCTCACGGCGCTGCGGGAGACGATCTTCGGGGAGATCAAGGACCGGACCCAGGAGACCGACCTGTCCGTGCCCAGCCGGCGCGGCGGCTGGTGGTACTTCGCCCGCACGGTGGAGGGCGGCGCGCACCAGGTGTTCTGCCGGGTCCCCGCCGTGACCACCGGCGACGTCCTCGCGGACTGGACCCCGCCCGTCGTCGAGGCCGGCACGCCCATGGCCGGGGAGCAGGTGCTCCTCGACGCCAACGCGGAGGCCGCGAAGCACGAGTTCTACTCCCTCGGCAGCTTCGACGTCTCCGAGGACGGGGAGCTGCTGGCCTGGGCCGAGGACGTCACCGGCGACGAGCGCTTCACGCTGCGGGTCCGGGACCTCACCACGGGCGCGCTGCTCGCCGACGAGATCCCCGGGACCTTCTACGGGTCCTTCCTCACCCCGGACGCCCGCGCCGTGTACTACACCGTGGTGGACGAGTCCTGGCGACCCCACCAGCTGCGCCGGCACGAGCTGGGCACCCCGGTGGCCGAGGACGTCGTCGTCCACGAGGAGGCCGACCCCGGCCTCTGGCTCGGGGCGGGCCTGTCCGCGGACCGCCGCTGGATCGTGGTGGAGGCGATGTGCTCCGAGTTCTCCGAGCAGCTCATCCAGCCGGTCGCGGACCCGGCCGCGCCGCTGCAGGTGGTGCTGCCCCGCACCGACCGGGTGCTCTACGAGGCGGAGCCCCTCTTGCTGGACGGGCGGGAGCAGATCCTGCTGACCCACGACCACGGCGCCCCGAACTCCCGGATCTCCCTCATGGACCCGGCCGACCTGGGCCGTCCGGTCGCGGAGGTGGCCCTGCGCGACGTCGTGCCGGCCTCGGACACCGTCCGCGTCAACGGCTGCGCCGTGACGGCCACCCACCTGGTGGTCTCCGTCCGGGCGGACACCACGCTGCGGGTCCGACTGGTGCCGCTCGCCGGGCTGGGCACGGCCGCCCAGGCCGCCCCCGTGGAGCCGGCGTTCGCCGAGGAGCTCTACACCGCGAGCGTCTCCGCCGCGGAGCACGACGCCCTCGTGGTGCGCCTTTCCTACAACTCCTTCACGACGCCCCCGCGCGTCTACGACGTCTTCGTGGCGGGCGCCACCGGGGACGACGACGCGCTGCCCGCCGAGCCGCTGCTGCGCCGCGAGGCCACGGTGCTCGGCGGCTACGACCCCGCCGACTACGCGGTCGAGCGGGACTGGGCCACGGCGGCGGACGGCACCCGCATCCCCGTCTCCCTGGTCCGCCGGGCGGACCTCGACCCCTCCGTGCCGGCGCCGGTGCTGCAGTACGCCTACGGCTCCTACGAGCACAGCACCGACCCCGCGTTCTCCGTCTCACGGCTGTCCCTGCTGGACCGCGGCGTGGTGTGGGCCGTGGCGCACGTGCGCGGCGGCGGGGAGCTCGGGCGGACCTGGTACGAGCACGGCAAGAAGCTGCACAAGACGAACACGTTCACCGACTACGTGGCGGTCACCGAGCACCTCGCCGCCCGGCCGGACGTCGACGAGCGGCGGATCCTGGTGATGGGGGGCTCCGCCGGCGGACTGCTGGTGGGCGCGGTGCTCAACCTCGCCCCGGAGAAGTACTGCGGCGCCCTGGCGGCGGTGCCGTTCGTGGACCCGCTGACGTCCATCCTCGACCCGAGCCTGCCGCTCACCGCCCTGGAGTGGGAGGAGTGGGGCAATCCCATCGAGGACGCGCACGTCTACGGGTACATGCGCGACTACTCCCCGTACGAGAACGTCCGCCCCCTGCCCTATCCCCCGGTCCTCGCGGTGACGAGCCTCAACGACACCCGGGTGCTCTACGTGGAGCCCGCCAAGTGGGTCGCCGCGCTGCGGGGGGCCTCGACCTCCGGCGAGCCGGTGCTGCTGCGCTGCGAGATGGCCGGGGGCCACGGGGGAGCCTCGGGGCGGTACTCGCAGTGGAAGGACACGGCCTGGGAGTACGCCTGGGCGCTGGACCGGATGGGCCTCGCCGGGACCTGAGCCGGGCCGGCGGGTCCCGGGCGCGGCCTGACCCCGCCGGGGATCCGCGGCCGAGCGGCACGGCGGCCGACGGCACGGGATCCGCCGCGCCGCGGACCCCCGGGGGCTCAGCGCCGGAAGCGGCCCGGGTCCAGGGCGGCGGCCGTCTCCGGGGAGCACCACCGGCCCACGGCCCCGTCGAGCAGCACGTCCGCGGCCGCCCGCGCCATGGCGGTACTGGTCTGGAAGCCGTAGCCGGACTGCCCGGCGAGCCAGACCAGCCCCGGGACCGCCGGGTCGGTCCCGCACACGGGCACGCCGTCCGCGGACTCGGTGCGCAGCCCGGTCCAGGCCCGCTCGATCCCGGTGGCGCCCAGGGAGGTCACGGTGTTGAGCCGTCCCAGGAGGTCCTCGACGTCCTCGAGCACCGGCTGCGCGTCGCAGGGCTCGGACGGCACGGCCTCCGAGGGGGAGACGAGGGCACCGTCCCCGGCCCGCCGGTAGTACCAGCCGTGGTCCGCGGCCACGACCATGGGGTGGTCCGGTGCCAGGGGCTTCGCGAGCCGCACCAGGGCGGCGGTGCGCCGCAACGGGCGCAGGCCCAGCGGGGCCGCCCCGAACAGGGCCGCCACCGCGTCCGCCCAGGCGCCCGCGGCGACGACCACCTGCCGGGCGTGCAGCCGGTGCGCGCCGGCCACGACCCGCCAGCCGGCGCCGTCGGGCTCCGCCGCGGTCACCGGGGCTCCGGTGAGCAGCCGCGCGCCCGCCGCCGCGGCGCGGTCGCGGTGCCACGCCACGAGGGCCGCGGCATCCGTGCGCACGGAGGTGCTGTCGAGACTCCCGGCCTCCACCACGTCCGCCGGGGAGCAGGCCAGCTCGGGGCACAGCTCCACGAGCTCCGCCCGGGACAGCGGCTCCGTCCCCGGGGCGGCCTCCGCGCGCAGCCGTTCCTCGGTCCCCACGAGGACCATGCGGCTGGGCCAGGCCAGGGGCCGGGACGGGGCCGGGCGCGGGTCGAGCAGCCGGGCCACGGTCGCCCTGGTCAGCTCCCGGACGGGCGCCGGGCCGTAGCTGGGGATCAGCTGCTCGGCCGAGCGCCCGGAGGTGTGGTGGGCCAGGGCCGGCTCGGTCTCCGCGAGCACGATCCCGGCTCCGCTCCCCCGCCGCTCGGCCAGTTCCGAGGCCAGGGACAGTCCGGCGATGCCGCCGCCGATGATGAGCACGTCGCACGCAGGGTCCATGCGCCCATGCTCGCACGCCGCGCAGGGCCGCTTCCGAGGCCCGCCGCACGGTGAGGGGTCGCGTCCGGAGCCCGCTACGCGGCGAGGGGTCGCGTCCTGCCGGAATCCTTTGCGGATTCCCACGGGAGGCGACCCCTCGGTGCTCCGCGCCGGCGCACGCGATCCTGCGCGGGCGCGCGGTCGGCGGTCAGCCCTGCACGCCGAGCTTCTCCAGGATCAGCTCGCGCACCCGGCCCGCGTCGGCCTGGCCGCGGGTGGCCTTCATGACCGGGCCGATGAGGGCGCCGACGGCCTGGACCTTGCCGGCCTGCACCTTCGCGACGACGTCGGGCATCTGGGCCATGGCGTCGTCGATCGCCGCGGTCAGCACGGAGTCGTCGGAGACCACGGCCAGGCCGCGCCGCTCGACGACCTCCGCGGGCGAGCCCTCGCCCTCCAGGACGTGGGCGAGGACCTTCTTGGCGAGCTTGTCGTTGATCTTGCCGGCGTCGATGAGCCCGTCGAGCTCGACGACGTGCTGCGGGGTGAGGCCGAGCTCGGCGATCTCCGTCTCCCGCTGATTGGCCAGTCGGGCGATCTCGCCCATCCACCACTTGCGGGCCGCGGCCGGGGCGGCGCCCGCGGTGACGGTCTGCTCGATCTCGTCGAGGACCCCCGCGTTGACGACGTCCCGGAACTCCTCGTCGGAGAACCCCCAGTCGGTCTTGAGCCGCTTCCGGCGCTCGGCCGGGGGCTCGGGCAGCTCGGCCCGCAACCGCTCGATCCACTCGTGGTCGGTCACGACCGGCACGAGGTCGGGCTCCGGGAAGTAGCGGTAGTCGTCGGCGTCGGACTTGGGGCGCCCGCTCGTGGTGGAGCGGGTGTCCTCGTGCCAGTGCCGGGTCTCCTGCACGATCGTGCCGCCGGAGTCGAGCACCGCGGCGTGGCGCTGGATCTCGAAGCGCACCGCGCGCTCCACGGCGCGCAGCGAGTTCACGTTCTTGGTCTCGGAGCGGGTGCCGAACGTGGCGCTGCCCTTGGGCATGAGGGACACGTTGGCGTCGCAGCGGACGTTGCCGCGCTCCATCTTCGCGTCCGAGATCCCGAGGTTCTTCACGATCTCCCGGATCAGGGCCACGTAGACGCGGGCCAGCTCGGGCGCGCGGGAGCCGGCGCCCACAATGGGCTTCGTCACGATCTCGATGAGCGGAACGCCGGCGCGGTTGTAGTCGACCAGGGAGAAGTCCGCGCCCTGGATGCGCCCGGCGGCACCGCCCATGTGCGTGAGCTTCCCGGCGTCCTCCTCCATGTGGGCGCGCTCGATCTCGACCGTGAACACGGTCCCGTCCTCCAGCTCGACGTCGACCGAGCCGTTCTCGGCGATCGGCTCGTCGTACTGGGAGGTCTGGAAGTTCTTGGGGGTGTCCGGGTAGAAGTAGTTCTTCCGGGCGAAGTGGGAGACGGGGCGGATCTCGCAGCCCAGGGCGAGCCCGAGCTTGATCGCCGACTCCACGGCCACCCGGTTCACCACGGGGAGCACCCCTGGCAGGCCGAGCGAGACCGGGGTGACGTTGGTGTTCGGCTCGTCCCCGAAGACGTTGGGGGCGGCGTCGAACATCTTGGTCCGGGTGTTGAGCTCCACGTGGACCTCGAAGCCCAGCACGGGGTCGTACTTCTCCATGGCCTCGTCGAAGGACAGGACCTCTTCGGTGCTCCGGTTCATCAGCGGGCTCCTCCCCGGACGGGTGCGGACAGATCGGACGCGGCGGGTCCGCCGGCCAGGTCCCGGACCAGGGCGGCGGTGTCCGGCAGCTGCTGCCAGACCGGCCCGCCCCAGCGCTGCTCGAGCAGGGCCTCCAGGCCGGCGCCGGCGCGGTAGAGCCGGGCGTCCCGGCGGGCCGGGGCCATGAACTGGATGCCCACGGGCAGCCCGTCCTCGGGGGCGAGGCCGCCGGGGACGGAGATCGCGGGGACCCCGGCCAGGTTGGTGGGGATGGTGGCGATGTCGTTGAGGTACATCTGCATGGGGTCGGCGGACTCGTCCACGGCGCCCCGCTCGAACGCGGTGGTCGGGGACGTCGGGGAGACCAGCACGTCCACCTGCTCGAACGCGGCCGCGAAGTCCCGCTGCACGAGGGTGCGGACCTTCTGCGCCGAGCCGTAGTAGGCGTCGAAGTACCCGGCGGACAGCGCGTAGGTGCCCAGGATGATGCGGCGCTTGACCTCGGCGCCGAAGCCCGCGGCCCGCGTGGAGCCCATCACCCGCTCGATGGTCAGGGGCCCGTCCTCGGGCAGCACGCGGTGGCCGAAGCGCACGCCGTCGTACTTGGCGAGGTTCGAGGAGACCTCCGAGGACATGATGAGGTAGTAGGCGCCCAGGGCGTACTTGAAGTTCGGGGTGGAGACCTCCACGACCTCGGCGCCCGCGGAGCGCAGCAGCTCCACGGCCTCCTCGAAGCGCTGCTGGACGCCGGGCTGGAAGCCCTCGCCCGTGAGCTCCTTGACGACGCCCACGCGCAGGCCCGCCAGGCCGCCCTCGGCGGCACCGGCCCGGGCCTGGGCCACGAGGTCGCCGACTGGGTCGGGCAGGGACGTGGAGTCCTGCGGGTCGTGCCCGCCGATCACCTGGTGCAGCAGCGCGGCGTCGAGCACCGTGCGCGTCACGGGGCCCACCTGGTCGAGCGAGGAGGCCATGGCGATCACGCCGTAGCGCGAGACCCCGCCATAGGTCGGCTTGACGCCCACGGAACCGGTCAGGGCCGCGGGCTGGCGGATGGACCCGCCGGTGTCCGTGCCCAGGGCCAGGGGCGCCTGGAACGCGGTCACGGCCGCGGCGGACCCGCCGCCGGACCCGCCCGGGATGCGGGACAGGTCCCACGGGTTGGCGGTGTCGCCGAAGGCGGAGTGCTCGTTGGAGGAGCCCATCGCGAACTCGTCGAGGTTCGTCTTGCCCAGCAGCGGCATCCGGGCGGCGCGCAGCCGCCGGGTCACGGTGGCGTCGTACGGGCTCATCCAGCCCTCGAGCATCCGCGACGCGGCGGTGGTGGGCTGGCCCTTGGTGACGATGAGGTCCTTGACCGCGATCGGCACGCCGGCGAGCTCGGGCAGCTCCTCGCCGCGGGCGCGCGCGGCGTCCACCTCGGCGGCCACGGACAGGGCCTCCTCGGCGTTGACGTGCAGGAAGGCGTTGAGCCCGGTCTTGCCGCGGCTGCGGTCGGCGGGGTCGACGGGGTCGCCGTCGGTCTCGCGGATGCGGTCCAGGTGCGCCTGGACCGCGTCGACGGAGGTGACCTCGCCGGCGGCGAGCCGCCGGGCGAGCTCGGCGGCCGAGAGGCCGACCACTCCCTGGGGGGTTCCGGTGCTGCTCATGCGGCTACTCCTCGTCCAGGATCGCGGGCACCTTGAACTTGCCCTCGGCGGCGTCCGGTGCGTTGAGCAGGGACTCCTCGGCGGTGAGGGTCTCGCCCACGACGTCCTCGCGGAAGACGTTCTGCAGCGGGATGGGGTGGCTCGTGGCCGGGACGTCCGGTCCGGCGGCCTCGCTGACGGACGCGACGGAGTCGACGACGAGGTCGAGCTCCTTCGCCATGGACCGCAGCTCCGCCTCGGTCATCTCGAGGTGCGCGAGCTTCGCCAGGTGGGCGACCTGCTCGCGGGTGATCGCAGACATGCGCACTCCTGCTCGTGATCGGGGGTGGTTTCCGGTCCAGTCTAGCCGCGCGGCACTCCCCTCCTTCCCGGCCGGGAGGGGCCCAGCAGGGGCATACCCTGGAGGGGAGCACCGACCACCACACAGGAGCACCCGGACATGGCCAAGAGCACCCCCGCCCGCACGAAGAAGGACCGCGGCGCCACCACCCGGCGCCCCGGCGCCCGCCCCGGGAAGGCCGCGCGCGCGACGTCCGCGACGGACGCCGCCAACGCGTGGCGCCAGCGGGTCAGCAAGGACGCCGCCACCACGATCGACACGGTCATGGCCCACGTCCAGTCCGTGGTCGAGCAGCAGCTGAAGCAGCACGGGGCGTTCCCCGCCTTCCTCGTGACCGCCCGCAAGGACGGCGAGTACGAGCTCGACAGCCTGCCGGCCGAGGAGGCGGAGGAGCTGAGCCCCGACGCCGCCCTGGACGCCCTGCGGGCGAGGGCCGTGGAGCTGCGCGACGACCTCCTCTGCGCCGCGGTCGCCTTCCCCGTGACCCTGCCGGACCGCTCCGGGCAGACGGCCGTGGCCGTGGAGACCCAGCACCGGGAGGGCGAGTCCCTCACGGTGATCCAGCCGTACCGGGTCAAGGGCGCGGAGCGCTCCGTGAGCTTCGGCGACGCCGGGGCCGAGCCCGCCGAGCCGTGGCTGTGGACCCGACCTGAGCGCACGCCGTGAGCTGATGAGCGCACGCGCCGCGCCGCGCCGACACCCACCGGGCACGCGAGAGGGCCCCTCCGTTCGGAGGGGCCCTCTCGCGTGCTGTCGCGCGGCGCGGCCGCGCGGTGCCTGTCCGGTGGGGATCAGGCGGGGATGTTCAGCACCTGACCGGGGAAGATCAGGTTCGGGTCGGCGATGGTGCCCTCGTTCGCGGCGGCCAGGGCCTCCCAGCCACCCTCGATGCCCAGCTTCTCGGCGATGATGGAGAGCGTGTCGCCCTCGACCACGGTGTAGTCCTCGGCGGACACGGCGGCCGGGGCCACGGTGGCGGCGGGGGCCACGTACTCGACGACCGGGGCCTGGACGGCGGCCGGGGCCTCGACGGGAGCGGCCACCGGGCCGGGCTCGGGGGCGGCGACCGGGGCGGGAGCCGGAGCCTCGATCGGGGCCGGGGCCTCGACGGACTGCGGGATCACGGACGCGGAGCCCATCGGGTTGGCGGAGGGGGCGGCGGAGCCGGACAGGCCCAGCTTCGCGGAGCAGGCGGGCCACGCGCCCCAGCCCTGGCCGTCGAGGACGTTCTCGGCCACGGCGATCTGCTGGTCGCGGGAGGCGGACTCGGGGGACCCGGTGCCACCGAAGGCGGCCCAAGTGGAGGGGGTGAACTGCAGCCCGCCCGAGAAGCCGTTGCCGGTCGAGGTGTTCCAGTTGCCACCGGACTCGCACTCGGCGAGGGCGTCCCAGGTGGAGGCCGGGGCGGCGTTGGCCGGCAGGGCCATGGCGCCCACGGCGGTCCCGCCGAGGATCAGAGCGGCGGCACCGCGACGGACGTTGCGACGAACAGCGAAAGCGTTGGTCATGATGCTCCCTGGGGCCACCTGCGCTCGTTTCCGTCCCCGGATGTCTTCGCGCCGTCGTCTACCCGTGAAAGGTTTTGGTGGGTAAGTGCTTACAGGTGTCTGCCCTTTAGACGACGTGCGGTGTTACGGCAGCACCCAGCATGGTGTCGTGGCGCGCCGGGATTCGGACTCCAGGCGCACCGGATCCCCGGAGGAATCCTCGGGGAAGCTGTTTATCACGATAGCGTAACGATTTTGGTTGCGCTACCCCTTTCGGCCCGACGTGAGGTATCACACGTCCGCGGTGTTCAGGGGTGCCGGCCCGTGACTGATGCCGGCGTCCGGAGCTGACGCTCCGGGAAGCGGAGGGCATGCCCTCGGGGAGAACGCTTCAAAGGTCACGCTATGGCAACTTTTTGGTCTCGGTCAAGTTACGAGAGCCATCTCACAGTGTCGAGAGGCCGCACCGCGCCCCGTGCTCAGCCCGGAATGCCGCGCTCGCGTGCGGTGGTCCAGGCCGCGAGGCGGTCGGCGGCCGGCACCTCCCCCGCCGCCGGGGACGGCAGCTCCGGGCGGGTCACGAGCGCGCCGGCCTCCTCGGCGATGAGCGCGCCGGCGGCCCAGTCGTGCTCGTGCAGGCCCTGCTCGCCGTATCCGTCGAGCGCGCCGTCCGCGACCATGCACAGGTCCAGGGCCGCCGAGCCCAGGCGCCGCATGTCCGTGTACTGCCGCATGGTGGCCAGGAAGGCCGGGAACTGGCGCTCGCGCCGGTCGGCGTCGAACGAGAAGCCGGTGCCGTAGAGCCGGCCGGGCCGGTCCGGCACAGGGCCCTCGAGCCGGCGGGACGTCCCGTCCGTCTCCACCCACGCGCCGGCGCCGCGCACGGCGAAGTAGGTGCGGCGCAGGGCCGGGGCGTTGACGGCGCCGACGAGCCAGTTGCCCTCGGCGTCGGCGGCGGCCACGGACGTGCAGTAGTAGACGATGCCGCGGATGAAGTTGGTGGTGCCGTCGAGCGGGTCCACCGACCAGCGGATCCCGGAAGGGTGCTCCGGCCGGTGCGTGCCCGACTCCTCGCCGGTGACGGTGTCGTGCGGGCGGCGGTCCAGGATCGTGCGCAGCACGGCCTGCTCGGCGGCGACGTCGAAGCGGGTGACCCAGTCCCCCTCGCCGGACTTGCCGGTGACGCCCAGCCGGTCGGCGTCGCGGCCCCGCAGGACCTCCGCACCGGCCTCGGCGGCCGCCAGGGCCAGCTCCAGCAGCTCCTCCAGGTGCGCGCCGGTCGGGCCGAGGCCCTCCAGCGCGTCGTCGTGCCGTCCCATGCTCAGGCCCCGTCCTCGTCGTCCGTGCTGTTCTCGGTGCTGTTCTCGGTGCTGCTCTCGGTGCTGTCCACGGTGCTGTCCTCCGTGCCCCCGGCCGCACCGCCGAAGGCGTCCGGGCCCTCGGCGAGGAGCCGTTCGAACCCGGCCTCGTCGAGCACGGGCACGCCGAGCTGCTCGGCCTTGTCCAGCTTGGTGCCGGCGTTCTCGCCCGCCACCAGGAAGTGCGTCTTCTTCGACACGGAGCCGGAGGCCTTGCCGCCGCGCACCAGCACCGCCTCCTTCGCGGAGTCGCGGCTGAAGCGCTCGAGGGTGCCGGTGATCACCACGGTGGTGCCCTCCAGGGTCCGGGGCACGGACTCGTCCACCTCGTCCTCCATGCGCACGCCGGCTGCCGCCCAGCGCTCGACGATCTCGCAGCGCCACGGCTCGGCGAACCACTCGGTGAGGGCGGCGGCGATCACGGGGCCCACGCCGTCGGCATGGGCCAGGGTCTCCTCGTCGGCGTCGCGGATGGCCGGCAGGGAGCCGAAGGCCGTGGCCAGGGACCGGGCCGCGGTCGGGCCGACGTGCCGGACGGACAGGGCCACGAGCACGCGCCACAGCGGCTGCGCCTTGGCCTTCTCGAGCTCCTCGAACAGCTTGCGGGTGGTGGCGGTGGGCTCGGACGGCTTCTTGGCCGTGCCCTTCGTCCAGAAGTAGGGCACGAGCTCGGTCTCGCCCGTGGGCGTGCCGCGCGACCTCTTCTCCCGCCGGATCCGCACCTCGCGCAGGGCCTCGGGCGTGAGGTCGAAGAGGTGCGCCTCGCTGGTCAGCGGCGGGGTCTCCGGCTCGTCGGGCCGGGTCAGGGCGAGGGCGGCCTCGTAGCCGAGGGCCTCGATGTCGAACGCGCCGCGGCCGGCGGCGTGGAAGACCCGCTCCCGCAGCTGGGACGGGCAGCTGCGGGCGTTGGGGCAGCGGATGTCGACGTCGCCCTCTTTGGCCGGGCGCAGCTCCGTGCCGCAGGACGGGCAGTGCGTGGGCATCACGAACTCGCGCTCCGTGCCGTCCCGCAGCGCCACCACGGGTCCCACGATCTCGGGGATGACGTCGCCCGCCTTGCGCAGCACCACGGTGTCCCCGATGAGCACGCCCTTGGCCTTCACCACGTCCTGGTTGTGCAGGGTGGCCATCTCCACCGTGGACCCGGCGACCCGCACCGGCTCCATGAGGCCGAAGGGAGTGACCCGTCCGGTGCGGCCCACGTTGACCAGGATGTCCTTGAGCCGCGTGTGCACCTCCTCGGGCGGGTACTTGTACGCCACGGACCAGCGGGGCACCCGCGAGGTGTGCCCGAGCCGGAACTGGGTGCGGCGGTCGTCGACCTTGACCACGATGCCGTCGATCTCGTGGATGAGGTCGTGGCGGCGGCGGCCGTAGTCCTCGATGAACGCGAGGACGTCCTCCGTGGAGGGCAGCACCTTGTAGTACGGGCTGACCGGCAGGCCCCACCGCTCGAGCAGCTCGTAGACCTGGGACTGCGTGTCGGCCTGCAGGCCCGTGGCGGCCCCCACCCCGTGCACGTACATGGACAGCCGGCGCCGGGCCGTGACCTCCGGGTCCTTCTGCCGCAGCGAGCCCGCCGCGGCGTTGCGGGGGTTGGCGAAGGGTGCACGGCCCTCGGCCACGATCGCCTCGTTGAGGGAGCGGAAGTCGCGGGAGGAGATGAACACCTCGCCGCGGATCTCGACCTCCTCGGGGACGTCCTCCCCGGTGAGCGTGGTCGGGATGGTCGCGATGGTGCGCACGTTGTGCGTGACGTCCTCGCCCGTGGTGCCGTCCCCCCGGGTCGCCGCCCGCACGAGCTCGCCGTCGCGGTAGAGCAGGTTCACGGCCAGCCCGTCGATCTTCAGCTCGGTGAGCCAGGCGGACGCCGGGGCGTCCGGCAGCGCCTCGATGGAGGCGGAGGCCTTCGCCATCCAGGCCGTGAGCTCGTCGATGGAGAAGACGTCCTCGAGGGAGTACATCCGTGCGAGGTGGGTGACGGGCGTGAACGCCGCGGAGGCCTCCCCGCCCACCTCCTGGGTGGGCGAGTCGTTGGCGACCAGCTCGGGATTCAGCGCCTCGACCTCCTCGAGCCGCCGGTAGAGCTCGTCGTACTCCGCGTCCGAGATGGTGGGCGCGTCCTCGACGTAGTACGCGGTCCGCGCCGCGCGGACCCGGTCCACGAGCTCCGCGTACTGCTCCTTGAGGTCCTCGCTGGGCGGGGCGGGGTTGAGGTCCTGGCCGGTGGCGTCGACGGGTCGGGCGTCTGTCCTCTGCTGTGGGCTCACCCGACCATTGTGGCCCACGCGCCGGACGGGACCGTCGACCGGCTCCGCGGCGGCGGGTCAGCCGTCCAGGCGCGCCACCGTCCCCGTGAAGTGCGGGCGCCTGCGCCGTGGGTCCCACCCGGCGAAGCGCGAGCCCCGCCAGGCGGCACCCCGTCCGTCGTCGGTGATCGCGACCGCGACCGTGCCGGGGAGCAGGATCGGCGCCGCGAACTCCACCGTCCAGCGGAAGGGCACCCCGGGCGGCACCCCCACCTCGGCCAGCGCGCGCGAGGCGGAGTACATGCCGTGGGCGATGGCACCCTTCAGGCCGAGGGCACGGGCGGTCGGGCCGGAGAGGTGGATCGGGTTCCAGTCCCCGCTCACCGCGGCGTAGTCCCGTCCGGTGCCGGCCGTCAGGCGCCACTGCCCGGTCGGCGCCGGCGGCACGAACTCCTCCCGCGGGGCGTCGCCGGCCGTCCCGGGCACGCGCACGCCCTTGGCGAGGTAGGTGGAGCGGCCCGTCCAGACGGTCTCGCCGTCCTCCCGCGCGAGGCGGGCGACGACGTCGACCTGCGCGCCGGACCGGTGCGGGCGCAGCCGCTCGGCGGAGGCGGTGACCGTGAGGTCCTCCCCCACCGCTGTCGCCCCGCGGTGCTCGACCTCGTTGGCCAGGTGCACCATGCCGAGGACCGGCAGCGGGAAGTCGGGGCGGGTCAGCACGCTCATGGCCACGGGGAACGCCAGGGCGTGCAGGTGCCCCGAGAAGGCCTCAGTGCCGCCGGTGCCCTCGCGCAGCGGTGCGCCGACCGTGCGGCAGAACGCCTCGTGCCCGGCGGGGTCGACGACCACGCCCTCGACCACGTGCGCCACCGCCGGCAGCTCGAGCGGGGCTCCGCCGGTGCCGCGGCGCGCGGCCGGCCGGCGGAGGATCCGGGCGGGCAGCCGCTCGGTCAGGGTGCGCGGCAGCAGGCCTCCGGCCGCGCCCGCCGCGGCGCGGGCGTAGAGCCCGCCCAGGGAGGGGACGTCGGTGCGGACCACGGTCTCGAGCCGGTCGGCGTCCATGCTCACGCCCCCACCAGGTTCTGGCCGCACACGCGCAGCGTCTGCCCGTTGACGCCGCCGGCGGCGTCCGAGGCCAGGAAGAGCACCGCCTGGGCCACGTCCTCGGGCAGCCCGCCCTGCTGCAGGGAGTTCAGCCGGCGCGCGACCTGGCGGCGGGCCGCCGGGATCCGGGCGGTCATCTCCGTCTCGATGAACCCGGGGGCCACGGCGTTGATGCTGCCGCCGCGCCGGGCCAGCAGGGGCGCGCCGGCGGCGACCATCCCGATCACCCCGGCCTTCGAGGCGGCGTAGTTGGTCTGTCCGCGGTTGCCGGCCACACCGCTCGTGGAGGCCAGGGAGACGATCCGCGGGGCCTCCCCGAGGCCCTCGCCCGCCAGGATCTGCTCGTTCATCCGCAGCTGCGACTCGAGGTTCACGGCCAGCACCGAGGCCCAGCGGGACTCGTCCATGTTGGCCAGCAGCTTGTCCCGGGTGATCCCGGCGTTGTGCACCACCACGTCCAGGTGCCCGAAGCGCTCGCGGGCGAGCGCGAGGACCTTCTCGCCGGCGTGCGCGTCCGTGACGTCGAGCTGGAGGGCCACGGCACGGATCTCGTTGGCCAGCGCGGCCAGGGGCTCGCCCGCGCCGGGCACGTCCACGACGACGACGCGTGCGCCGGCGCCGGTGAGCGTGCGGGCGATCTCCGCGCCGATGCCGCGGGCCGCGCCGGTGACGGCGGCGACCTTGCCCCGCAGGGGGACCTCCCAGTCCGCGGGCAGGGCCCCGGCGTCGTCGCCCACCGTCACGAACTGCCCGGAGACGAAGGCGCTGCGCCCGGAGAGCAGGAACCGCAGGGCGCCCAGCGCGCTGGGGGCCTCCGGGGCGACGCCCTCGGCGAGCAGGACGCCGTTGACGGTGGCCCCGCCGCGCATCTCCTGGGCGGTGGAGCGCAGGAGCCCGACGACCGCCTGGCGGGCCGCGGCGACGGCCGGGTCGAGCGGCTCCGCCGCCGCGGGCGTCGCCGAGGCCGCGCCCGTGCCGATGCCCGGCGCGGGCCGGGACACCGTGACCACCCGGCCGCCGGGCGCGAGCGCGCGCAGCACCCCGCCCAGGCCGAGCGCGGGCTCGGCCAGGTCGGCGGGCCGGGCGAGCCCGGTCAGGGCCAGCACGACCGCCCCGAACCGGTGGACGCCGTCGGGGTGGCGCCGCACGTCGAGGTCCCAGCCGAGCAGGGCCGTGGCGATCCGGTCGGCGTCCTCCCCTCGCCCCAGCACGAGGACGGGGCCGGGCACGAGCGGGTCCCCGGCGCGGTGGCGGCGCAGCCGGGCGGGAGCGGGCAGCCCGAGCTGCCGGGCGAGCCGGCCGCCGGGGCCGGAGCTGACGAGGTCGAGATAGGTGTCTGCCATGGGGGTGGGGTCCTTGCTGTGCGGGTCGGCGGGGCTGTCGGGAGCGCGGGGTCAGCGGGCTTCGAGGACCGCGGTGACGCCGAGGCCGCCGGCGGCGCAGACCGAGATGAGCCCGCGGGCGGGGCGGCCGGTCTCGTCGGCGCGCTCGCGCAGCAGCTTCGCGAGGGTGCCGACGATGCGCCCGCCGGTCGCGGCGAAGGGGTGCCCGGCCGCGAGCGAGGAACCCGTGACGTTGAGCCGGCTCCGGTCCACGGTGCCGAAGGCGCCGCCCAGCCCGAGCCGCTCCCGGCCAAACTGCTCGTCCTCCCACGCGGCGAGGGTCGCGAGCACGGTCGCGGCGAACGCCTCGTGGATCTCGACGAAGTCGAAGTCGTCGAGGGCCAGGCCCTGACGGGCCAGCAGGCGCGGAACGGCGTAGGCGCCGGCCATCAGCAGTCCCTCGTCGCCGTGCACGAAGTCGACGGCGGCCGCCTCGACGTCCACGACGTCGGCGAGCACGGGCAGGGAGCGCTCCGCGGCCCATTCCTCGGAGGCGAGCAGCACGGTGGAGGCGCCGTCGGTGAGGGGCGTGGAGTTGCCCGCCGTCATGGTCGCCTCGGCGTCGAGGGACTTGCCGAACACCGGCTTGAGCCCGGCGAGCTTCTCGACGGAGCTGTCCGGGCGGAGGTTGTTGTCCCGGGACAGACCGCGGAAGGAGGTGACGAGGTCGTCGAAGAACCCGCGCTCGTAGGCGGCCGCCAGGTTGCGGTGGCTCGCGGCGGCGAGCTCGTCCTGGGCCTCGCGGGAGATCTCCCAGCGGGCGGTGGTGAGGGCCTGGTGCTCGCCCATCGACAGCCCCGTGCGCGGCTCCCCGGTGCCGGGGGCCACCGGCTTGAGGTCGGCCGGGCGCAGGCCCGCGAGGGCCCTGAGCTTCTGCTGGGTGCTCCTGGCCCGGTTGAGCTCGAGCAGGGTCCGGCGCAGCCGCTCGCTCACCACCACGGGCGCGTCCGAGGCGGAGTCGACGCCGCCGGCCACGGCCGAGTCGATCTGGCCGAGCCGGATCTTGTTGACCAGCGTGGAGACGGCCTCCATGCCCGTGGCGCAGGCCTGCTGCACGTCGAAGGCGGGGGTGCGCGGGTCCAGCACCGAGCCGAGCACGGACTCGCGCGTGAGGTTGAAGTCCTTGGGGTGCTTGAGCACGGCGCCGGCGGCGACCTCGCCGATCCGCTCCCCGGCGAGGCCGTAGCGGGCCGCCAGGCCGTCGAGGGCGGCGGTGAGCATGTCCTGGTTGCCGGCGTTCGCGTAGGCGCCGTGCGCCCGGGCGAAGGGGATGCGGTTGGCGCCGACCACGACGGCGCGGCGGGCCACGCCGGTGCGCCCGGCGCCGCTGGGAGTCGTGTGCTCGGCAGTGGGCTCGACGGTCTGCTCGGGGGTGGACTCGCTCACAGGGAACTCCTCGGGGCTGTTGTGATGATGCTCACGTCACGAACGACAATACCTGATACTCTGGGTATCGTGAAACAGGTCGATGCCACTGACTCCGCCGCCCCGGGCGGCACGCCCGCCACGGACGGCCGCTCCTCCCGCTGGGCCCGGCACCGCGCGCAGCGGCGGATCGAGCTCATCCGCACGGCGCGCAGCGCCGTGGACGAGCTCGGCGCACAGGCGTCCATGGAGGAGATCGCCACCGCGTGCCAGACCTCCAAGTCCGTCTACTACCGGTACTTCGGGGACAAGGCGGGGCTGCAGCGGGCGGTCGGCGAGTACACCGTGACGCGGATGCGCGACCGGCTCGAGGAGGCGGCCCGCGCGGCGGGCTCCTTCGAGGACTCGGTCGAGGCGATGGTCGCGGAGTACCTGCTCAGCATCGAGCGCTCGGCGTCGGTGTACCGCTTCGTCGTGGCCCTCGCCCCCGACCCCGGACGCTCCCGGCACGACCGGCACCGGGCCGAGCGGGCCCGCGGCGAGCGCAAGGAGGACGCCCCCGTCGGGGACGGCGGCGAGCGCTGGCTGATCCAGGAGTTCACTGAGTCCGTCAGCGGGCTGCTCGCGGAGGCCCACGTGCGCCACACCCCCGCCGAGCGCCGGCTGGAGGAGCCGGTGCTCAGCTACTGGGCCGCGTCCACGATCGGCATGGTGCGCGGCGCCGGCGAGGCCTGGATGAACACCCCCGGGGGCACGGAGCGCCCGTCCCGCGAGCGGATGACCGAGCTGATCGTGGGCTGGGCCGTCGACGGCCTGCGCCCGCCCGGCGCGCCCGTGCCGGAGCAGCCTCCCACCTGACCACCCCCGGGCCGGCGCGGACCCCGGCCGGCCCCGACCACCCCGTGACCGCACCGGCCACCGCCGGTCACCCACGACAGGAGCGACCATGACCACCACCGTCGACCGACCGACCACCGCCGGACCCGCCGCCGGGCCCACCACCGCGGACGACGCCGGGATCCCGGCCCCCGCCGTGGACGTCGCCGCCCTCGGCGACATGCTGCTCGGGCGCTGGGCCGAGGTCCGGCGCGAGACCCGCCGGATGCTGCTCGACGAGCGGCTGCACCAGCAGCCGGACCTCAGCTGCCAGGACCACCGCGAGCGCGTGCTGGGCCAGCTGCACCTGCTGGTGGAGCACGGGGCGATGAACCGCGGGCTGCCGGAGGAGTACGGCGGGCACAACGACCCGGGCGGCAACGTCTCGAACTTCGAGGAGCTGCTGCTCGGGGACCCCTCCATGCAGATCAAGGCCGGCGTTCAGTGGGGCCTGTTCGGCTCCGCGGTGCTCAACCTCGGCACCGAGGAGCACCACCGGCGCTGGCTCGCGGACATCCGGGACCTGAAGATCCCGGGCGTGTTCGCGATGACCGAGATCGGCCACGGCTCCGACGTCGCCTCGATCGGCACCACTGCCACGTACAACCCCGCCACGGAGGAGTTCGAGATCCACACCCCGTTCACGGCGGCGTGGAAGGACTACCTCGGCAACGCCGCCGTGCACGGGCGCGCCGCCGTGGTCTTCGCCCAGCTCGTCACGCTCGGCGTGAACCACGGCGTGCACGCGTTCTGGGTGGACCTGCGGGACGAGGACGGGAACTTCCTGCCCGGCGTGGGCGGCGAGGACGACGGCCACAAGGGCGGGCTCAACGGCATCGACAACGGACGGCTGCACTTCACCCGGGTGCGGGTCCCGCGCACGCACCTGCTGGACAAGTACGGGGCCGTGGCCGCGGACGGCACCTACAGCTCGCCCATCGCGAGCCCGGGCCGCCGGTTCTTCACGATGATCGGCACCCTGGTGCAGGGCCGGGTCTCCCTCGACGGCGCGGCCGTCCTGGCGAACAAGGCCGCGCTGACCATCGCGATCCGCTACGGCAGCGAGCGCCGCCAGTTCAACGCGTCCTCCGACATCCAGGAGGAGGTGCTGATGGACTACCAGCAGCACCAGCGGCGGCTGCTGCCGCGACTGGCCGAGACCTACGCGATGCACTTCGCCCACCAGGAGCTGCTGCACAAGTACGACGACGTCTTCTCGGGCCGCGAGGACACCGACGAGAACCGGCAGGACCTCGAGACCCTCGCCGCGGCCCTGAAGGCGCTGTCCACCTGGAGCGCCCTCGACACCGTCCAGGAGTGCCGCGAGGCCTGCGGCGGCGCGGGGTTCCTGACCAAGAACCGGCTCACCTCCCTTCGCCACGACCTGGACGTCTACGCGACGTTCGAGGGCGACAACACGGTGCTGCTGCAGCTCGTGGCCAAGCGGCTGCTGTCCGACTGGGCGGACGAGTTCAAGCACGTCGACGTGGGCGTGATGGCCCGCTACGTGGCGGGCCGGGCCACCGAGGCCACCTACCACCGGTCGGGGCTGCGCAAGCTCGGCCAGGCCTTCCGGGACACCGGGGACGTGCGCCGCTCCGTCAACGCCCTGCGCGAGGAGTCCGCGCAGCGCGCGCTGCTCACGGACCGGGTGCAGACCATGGTCGCCGAGATCGCGGAGAACCTGCGGCCCAGCGCCAAGCTCCCCCGGGCGGAGGCCGCGGCGCTGTTCAACGAGAACCAGCACAAGATCATCGCCGCGGCGCGCGCCCACGCGGAGCTGCTGCAGTGGGAGGCCTTCACCCGCGGCCTGGAGCAGGTCGAGGACCCGGGCACCCGCACGGTGCTCACCTGGCTGCGCGACGTCTTCGGGCTGCGGCTCATCGAGAGGAACCTCGCGTGGTACCTCTCCTACGGCCGGCTGTCCATGCGGCGCGGGCGCAGCCTCGACGAGTACATCGACCGGCTGCTCGCCCGCCTGCGCCCGCACGCGCTCGACCTCGTGGCCGCGTTCGAGCTGGAGCCGGAGCACCTGCGGGCCGAGATCGCCACGGGGATCGAGGCGCGGCGCCAGGAGGAGGCCGCCGAGCACTACCGGCGGCTGCGCGCCTCGGGCGGCGCCCCGGTCAAGGAGCGCGCCCCGCGCAAGGAGTCCGCCACCCCCGCCGCCGGGGCGCCCGGCGAGAAGGCCCCGGAGGACGCGAAGAGGGAGCGCCGGGCCGAGAAGCAGGCGGAGCGGCGCACGGAGCGCCGGGCCGAGCGCAAGCACGAGCGCCGGCTCGAGCTCAAGCCGCTGAAAAAGGCGGCGCAGCGGGCCGCGGCGTCCGGCGGGCCGTCCGCGGAACCGGCCCGGGAGTCCGCCGAGGACCCCGAGCGCTCCGCCGGCACCGACGCGGGCGCTCCCGTGCCGCAGGACGCCTGACCCGCCGGTCCGCCGTCACGCGGCACCGGCGACGCCGCCCCGGAGGTGCCGGGGCGGCGTCGTCGTCCGGTCCCGCGCCGCGGGCGGGAGGCGCCCGGGCGAGGACGGCCCAGCCGTCGACCGCTCAGCGGGAGACGGCGCCGGCGAGAAGGGCGTCGATCTGGCCCATGGCCTCCCGCATGCCCTCCTCCATGCCCATCGCGGACATCTGCTCGAGCTGGTCCGCGCTCTCGAACGTCGAGACCGTGGTCATCCGCGTCCGGCCGCCGACGGCCTCGAAGGTCACGACGCCATGGGTGGCCCCCAGGGTGGGGTCCGGCTCGCCGTCCTCGCCCGCGAAGCCGTCGTCGAACTCCAGCCGGTGCGGCGGGTCCACGGCGGTGACCGTCCACCAGCCCCGGGCCTTCTCCCCGTCCGGACCGGTCATGTAGTAGCGGCACCGCCCGCCCTCGGCGAGCTCGTGATCCTCGAAGGTGGCGGGCCACTCGGGCGGCCCCCACCAGCGCTCGAGCTGGCGCGGGTCGGCCCAGACCTGCCAGACCCGCTCGACGTCCGCGGCGAACTCCGCGACGAACGTCAGGGTCAGCGCCTCCGTGTCCTTGTGCACGTCGATGACCGGCATGTCCTGCTCCCTTCCTACTGGGCCCCCCGGTTCCCGGGGGGCGCCTCCTCGGCGAGGAGGTCCTCGATGGCGCGGGCACGCCCGCGCCAGATCTGCTCGTAGTCCTCCAGGAGCCCCGCCGCCCGGCGCAGCGCGGCCACGTTGCCGTGCACCACCTGCTCCCGGCCGCGCCGCTCCTTGGTGACCAGCGTGGCCCGCTCGAGCACCGCCACGTGCTTCTGCACGGCAGCGAAGCTCATCCGATAGCGCGCGGCCAGCGCGGAGACCGACTGCTCCTGCCGGAGCACCCGCGTCACGATGTCCCGTCGCGTCGTGTCCGCGAGGGCCTGGAAGATGCGGTCGACCGCGTCGTCCGCCAGCTCATTTCGTACAACCATTTGGTTGTATGTTAGGCCGTCCAGCGTCCCGGGACAAGAGGTCCGCGCCGATGGGCGGACGGTGACCTCCATGGCCTGGGACCGGGACCGGGACCCGCTCAGTAGAGGCCCGCCGTGCCGGTCAGGTGACGGTGCAGGCCGTGGGCCACGATCGTGTTGCCCAGCGCGTTCAGGTGCCGGCGGTCCGCGGCGACGACCGAGCGCGGGGGCAGCCCCAGACCCAGCCACCGGCGGTCCGCGGCCGAGGCCCCGATCCGGTAGGGCAGCAGACCCGGCAGGGACCACAGACCGGGATCCCGCAGGTCGGCCATCGTGTCGTAGAACCGGCCGCCGTACTCGGCCCGGAGGGCCGCGTTCACGCCGCGCACCTGGTCCCACCCCGGCGTGCCGGGCCGGTCGGCCGTGGTGTGCCACTGGCCCATCACCACGGACGTGTCCGGCTCGACCCGCCACGCCGCACGGGTGTCGGAGAGGACCTGGTCCGGGTCCGCGATGTTGTTCTTGCCCGTCCACAGCAGGTGGACGTGGCCCCGGTGCTGCTCCTCCAGCGCCGTGCGCCACCGCGCCGCCGACGCCGGCGCCACCTCGAGCTGGGCCCCGGGGACCGCGCGGCGCAGCACCACGTCGCCTCCGTCCCGTCCCACGGCCTGGATCGTGCACGGGAGCCCGGAGACGGTGCCCGGGATCGGGAGGTGGGCGCTCGGCACCCGGCCGTCCACGGTGGGCACGACCAGCGACCCGTGGGCCGGGATCCGTCCGACCCCGAAGCCGGAGCCCAGCCGCGGCAGATAGGGGTGGGCGCTGCTGCGCATCGACAGGGTCTGCCACGACCGGTCACCGCTGACCGCGCGCGAGGTCCCGGGCGCCTCCAGCAGCTGCGAGAGCAGGTCGTCGATGCGCACCGCGGGGAAGCCCCGCGGGCGGTCCTCGTGGAGCGCGCTGGCCGCCGACGAGGAGCCCCACAGCACGAACGGGCGCCGGCCCGCGGAGGGCTCGGCGAGGGCGCCTCCGAAGGCCCCGGAGGCGGCGAGCACCAGCCCGGAGAGGACGAAGGAGCGGCGCGAGAGAACCATGTTCTCAAAGGTAAACAGGGCGGGTGGGAGCGGTCCCGATGTGACGGATCATGAGGCCACCCTCTTCTGGGGACGGTGCCCCCACTTCGGGGACGCGGGGCCCGCGGGGCGCGGCTCAGAAGCCGGGGGCGTACTCCCCCGGCCGCACGGCGTCGGCCACGATCACGGTGACGTTGTCCCGCCCGCCGGTGCGCAGCGCGGCCTGCAGCAGGACGTCGGCCGCCTCCTTCGGGTGGGGCACCGCGGCGAGCACCCGGGCCATGTGGGCGGGGCTCAGCTCGTTGGTCAGCCCGTCCGAGCACAGCATCAGCCGGTCCCCGTGCCGGGCGGGGAGCACCCACACGTCCGGCTCCCAGACCTGGCCGGTGCCCAGGGCGCGGGTGATCACGTTGCGGCGCGGGTGCACGAGCGCCTGCGAGGCGGTGAGCTGCCCGATCGACACGAGGTACTGCACCTCGGAGTGGTCCACGGTCAGCTGCTCGATCCTGGGCCCGCCCTCGCCCTCCCCGGCACGACCCCCGGGCTGGGGCGCGACCAGCCGGTAGGTCCGGGAGTCGCCCGTGTTGAACACGACCCACAGCATGCGCCCGTCGATGCGCAGCAGCCACACGCCGGTGACGGTGGTGCCCGCCCGGCCCTCGACGGCGTGCTGGATGTGCTGGTCCGCCTGCCACAGCACGGAGCGGACGCGGCGGACGGCCTCGATCGCGTCGTCGGGGATCTCCGGGTCCAGGCGCAGCTCGCGCTCCACGGTCGCGCGGAACCGGACGATGTCCCGGGGCGGCTCCGGCTCGAAGACCTCGAAGGACCGGAAGTCCTCCAGCTGGAACAGGGGGGACGCCCCGAGGGTGCGCACGCACAGGGCGCTCGCCACCTCACCGGCCTCGTGCCCGCCCATGCCGTCCGCCACGGCGCACATCGCGGCCGTGACCACCAGGGCGTCCTCGTTGGACTCCCGGCGCAGGCCCCGGTCCGTGGACGCGCCCGCGCGGATGACGAGGGGTGCGCTCATTCGAAGTCCACCTCCAGTCCGGGACCGGCGCCCTGGGAGAGCGCGACGGGCTGGACGTCGCCGAAGCCCCGCACGTTGCGGGTGGGCTGCGGCAGGAGGATGAAGCGGTCGTCGCCGGAGAGCACCGCGGCGGTCGAGGCGTCCACGAGCACGGAGCCCGGCTCGGTCAGCGACACGAGCCGGGAGGCGAGGTTCACCGTGGGCCCGTAGATGTCCCCGAGCCGCGGCAGCACGCGCCCCCAGACGAAGGCCACGCGCGCCTGCGGGAGCTCGGGGTCGTCGCGGATGGCGCGGGCCAGGGCCAAGGAGATCTGGGCCCCGCCCTCGGGGGTCTCGGCGAGGAACATGACCTCGTCCCCGATGGTCTTGATGAGCCGGCCGGCGCCCACGGCGATCACCTCCGCGCAGCGGTTCTCGAAGCGCTGCACGAGGTTCGCCAGGGTCCGTTCGTTCATCTGCCGGGACAGCGAGGTGTAGGAGACCAGGTCCGCGAAGCCCACCCCGCGCGCGAGCGGAAGGATGGAGGCCCCCCCGTCGTCGGACGTGGGGCCGGTGCCGGTCGAGCCGTCCGGGCGCTCCACACGCATCGCCAGCCGCTGCACGGCGGCGTTCATCTGGCGCCGCCACGAGTAGACCAGGAGGTTCTCGATGGCGTCGATGAGGGCGGGCAGCAGGTGCAGCAGCTGCCGCCGGGCGGCGGCGTCGGTCATGCCCCGGTGGACGACCATGTCCTCGACGAGCGCCTCGACCTGCCACACCACCATGCGGTCGGTCATCTGCCCGATCGAGCGCACCAGGGACAGGGCCGCCTCCTCGGTGACCTTCTCCTCGAGCACCATGGTGGACAGCACCCGGAGGGCCTCGGAGTCCTGCTCGGTGAACCAGAGGTCGTCGTCGGTGAGGTTCGGGAAGCCCAGGGCCCGCCACACCTTCCGCGCCGACAGCAGGGACAGCCCGCCCCGGCGTGCGGCCTCCCGGCGGCGCAGGTCGCGCTCGGAGCCCAGCAGGGTCTGCTCGAGGGCCTGCACGGCGGCCTTGGACTCGTCCGAGCGGTAGAGGTTGGCCTGGACGGGATTGTGCAGGTTCAGGTTCAGCTGTGCCGTCTGGGGGCCGAGCTCCGGCTCGCCCTGGGTCTCCGGGTCCTCACTCGCCACACGTCACTCCTGTTCCTGGTGGACGCCCCGCCGGCTCCACGGCCGGCGCGGGGCGACGGGCGGGCCCGGGCGTGGCGCCACGACCGCGTCGCGGTCCACTCTAGTGGGACGCGGCCACGGCGCGCCCCCGCCGGATCCGGGGTCCCCGGCCCGTCCGGCGCCGCCGCCCGCGGCCCACTCGTCCTCCGCGGCCCGGCGGATCAGCCCGGCCAGGCGCTGCGCCTCCGGGGCGTGCTCCAGGCGCAGGCCGCCGAAGGGCCCGAAGTCGGCCACGACGCGCCCGTCGTGCCGGCCGAGGGCCGGGCTGCGCCGGCGATCCACCGAGACCCGGCGCAGCTGGTGCAGGGGCAGCGACACGGTCCTCCGGGCCCCGCCGGGGCGCAGCAGCACGAGGTGACGGGTGGTGAGCACGTAGCGGGTGCGCCACCAGCGCAGGAGCGGGCGCAGGCAGCTGCGGAGCACCACCCAGCCGGCCGCGACGAGCAGGGTGAGCTCCACCCCGGCGTGCACCGTGGTCCACGGCTCCGCCACGGGGCGCCAGCGCAGCTCGAGGGCCCGCTGGGCGAACGACAGCGCGAACACCGTGAGCAGCAGCACCAGGAAGGGCCGGGTCAGCCGCGCGCCGTGGGCCCGTGTGGACACGAGCACGCGCTCCCCGGGCTGCAGGGCGGGACGGGCGGGCACGCTCAGTCCGTCCCGGGGGCGTCCGGGGCCGGGCGCAGGTGCACCACGTCGCCCGCCGTCACCTCGCGCCGGGCGCCGCCGGTCTCGCGCACCAGCAGGCCCCCGTGCTCCCCGAGGCCCGTCGCGGTGCCCGTGACGGGGGCGGCTCCGCCCGGGAGCTCGGCGCGCACCGGGCGGCCGAGGGTCTCCATCCGCTCGGTGATCCGGGCGCGCAGCGCGCCGCCGGGGCGCACGGCGGCGGCCGGGTCCGCGCAGAACTGCCGGTAGAGCGGGACGAAGGCGCCCAGCACGGCCTGCAGGACGGCGGCGCGCTCGACCTCACGCCCGGTGGCGCGCCGGACGGACGTGGCCGTGTCCACGGGCAGCTCCTCCTGGGCGACGTTGATGCCGGTGCCGAGGACCACCGCCGGCGGGCGCTGCTCGTCCAGGACGAGACCGGCGAGCAGGCCGGCCACCTTGCGCCCGTCCACCAGGACGTCGTTGGGCCACTTGATCCGCGCGCCCGCCGCCGCGAGCCCGTCCAGGGCGTCGACGACGGCGGCGGCCATCAGCAGGGTCAGCCACGGGAAGTGCTGGGTGGGCAGCGGCAGGCCGCGCTCGTCGGCCGGCCGCAGCAGGACGCTGAAGGTCAGCGCGGTGCCGGGCTCGGTGGTCCACACCCGGTCCAGCCGGCCGCGCCCCGCGCTCTGGTGACCGGTGAGCACGAGGGACAGGTCGGTCCACGGCCGGTCCGGGCGGGGCCCGCGCGGCTGCCGGGCGACGGCGGCCGTCAGGTGCTCGTTCGTGGAGCCGACCTCGTCGAGGACGTCGATCCGCCCCAGGCCGAGGTCCGCCAGGGCCGCGAGCACGGCGGGGGCGCGCAGGTCGGCGGCGCAGGGGTCGGGCACGGTTCTCCTCCGGTCGGTCGTCGCGGTCCGGTCGTCGCGGTCCGGTCGGCGCCGACCGGTCGTCGCCGGCCGGTCGGCGCGGTCCCGGGCGGACGGTGCTGTCCGGGCGGGCGCCGTCCGCGTAGTGTTCGGACCACATCCACAGTAGTAGCCCGCTTCCCCGGGAACCGGCTGGACGGTCCCGTCCGGCCGGGCGGGGCCGCGGCACGACCCTCAGGAGCCATCGTGAGCGCAGCCGAGAACCGCACGACGTTCGCCGTCACCTACGTCTACGGAGGTCCCGCCGATGTCCTGGCCGCGCGCCGGCCGGAGCACCGGGCGTACCTCGGCGGCCTCGTGGAGCAGGGGCACCTGCTCGCGTCGGGTCCGTTCGACGACGACGGCACGCCCGGTGCGCTGCTGGTGTTCGCCGCCGAGGACACCGGGGCGGTCGAGCGGCTCACCGACGAGGACCCGCTCGTGCGCCACGGGGTGGTCACCGAGCGGACCGTCCGCCCCTGGAAGGTGGTCCTCGGCCGCGTCGGCTGAGCACCGTGCCCGGTACCCCCCGGCACCGGGCACGGAATTTGTAGGAGTTCTACAACAGAGGCCCCCGCGGCCGCGGACTAGAGTGAGCAGGTCCCCTGACCACCCCGGACCGGACCGATCGGCCCGCCGGGCCGGCCGCGTACCAGACCACGAGGTGCCTGTGACCCACGACCTGACGACCACCGCCGGCAAGATCGCCGACTTCCACGACCGGAAGGCCCGCTCCGAGGCCCCCGCGGGCCAGGCGGCGATCGAGAAGCAGCACGCCCGCGGGAAGAACACCGCCCGCGAGCGCGTGGAGATGCTCCTGGACGAGGACTCGTTCGTGGAGTTCGACGCCCTCGCGACCCACCGCTCGACCGCCTTCGGGATGGCGTCGAAGAAGCTGCCCGGCGACGGCGTGGTCAGCGGCTACGGCACGGTGGACGGGCGCCTCGTGGCCGTCTACTCCCAGGACTTCGCGGTGTTCGGCGGGTCGCTGTCCCAGGTCAACGGGGAGAAGATCGTCAAGGTGCAGAAGTTCGCCCTGCGCAACGGCTGCCCGGTCATCGGGATCAACGACGGCGGCGGGGCGCGGATCCAGGAGGGCGTGGCCTCCCTGGCCATGTTCGCGGACATCTTCAACATGAACGTCCGCTCCTCCGGGGTGGTCCCGCAGATCTCCCTGATCATGGGCCCGTGCGCGGGCGGGGCCGCCTACTCCCCGGCCCTGACCGACTACATCGTGATGGTCGACAAGACCTCGCACATGTTCATCACCGGCCCGGACGTCATCAAGACGGTCACGGGCGAGACGGTGGACATGGAGACCCTCGGCGGGGCGCGCCAGCACAACACGACCACGGGCACGGCCACGTACCTCGCCGAGGACGAGCAGGACGCGCTGGACTTCGTGCACGAGCTGCTCGAGTTCCTCCCGGCGAACAACCTGCAGGAGGCGCCCCTGGTGGACCACGACCAGGAGGACGAGGTCACGGACGCCGACCTCGCCCTGGACACACTGGTCCCGGACTCCGCCAACCAGCCGTACGACATGCGCGCGGTGGTCGAGGCGGTCGTCGACGACGGGCACTTCCTGGAGATGCAGGCCCTCTACGCCCCCAACGTGATGATCGGCTACGCGCGGGTCGAGGGGCACACCGTGGGCGTCGTGGCGAACCAGCCCCTGCAGTTCGCCGGCACGCTGGACATCGCGGCGTCCGAGAAGGCGGCCCGGTTCGTGCGCCACTGCGACGCGTTCAACGTCCCGATCCTCACGCTCGTGGACGTGCCGGGGTTCCTGCCCGGCACCGACCAGGAGTTCAACGGCATCATCCGGCGCGGCGCCAAGCTGCTCTACGCCTACGCCGAGGCGACCGTGCCGCTGGTCACCCTGATCACGCGCAAGGCCTACGGCGGGGCCTACATCGTGATGGGCTCCAAGAAGCTCGGCGCGGACATCAACCTCGCCTGGCCCACGGCGCAGATCGGCGTGATGGGCGCCCAGGGCGCCGTGGAGATCCTCTACCGCCGGGACCTCAAGGCCGCGGCGGACAACGACGAGGACGTCGAGGCGCTGCGCGCCGACCTGGTGCGCAAGTACGAGGAGAGCCTGCTCAACCCGTACCAGGCCGCGGAGCTGGGCTACGTGGACGCGGTGATCTCCCCGTCCGAGACCCGGGTGCAGGTGCTCAAGGCCCTGCGGGCCCTGCGCGACAAGCGCGCGACGATGCCCACCAAGAAGCACGGGAACATCCCGCTGTGACCCCCCGCGAGCCCGTCGAGGGCACCCCGTCCCTGTGCTTCACGACCGGCAGTCCCACGCCGGAGGAGATCGCCGCCGTCACGGCCGTCCTGCTCGCGCGGCAGGACGCGGGCGAGGCCGACGCCAAGGGCTCCCCGGGGCGCCGGGACCAGTTCCGCCGGATGCGGCTGGGCCTTCGGCTGCGCCCGGGCCGCGGCGCGTGGCGGCGGACCCGGCCGGAGGAGTGACCCGGCAGGGGCAACCCGGTGGAGGCGGTCCCCGTGGATCGGGCGCGGCGGGACGGTGACTCCGGGCGAGCGACGTGCGGTGCGGGGCCGCGCCCGGGTGCTGACCGGGTGGTGGCCGCTCACGGCTCCCGGGGGATCCGCCGCGAGACGACGAGCGCCACCGCGATGCCCGCGAGGGCGAGCACGGCCGTCACCGCCCACGTCAGGTCCCAGCTGCCCGTCGCCTGCGCGACCGACGCGACCGCGGGCGGGCCGGTGAACTGGCCCAGGGCGTTGAACTGCTGGCCCAGTCCCAGCGTGGTGGCCACCGTGGTGGGCGTGGGCGCGACCCGCATGAGGCTCGCGATCGCCGTCGTCGGCACCACTCCCCCCGCGGCGGAGAAGACGAGGACCGCGCCGTACCGGGCGCCGAAGCGCACCTCCTCGTCCAGCAGCGGGGCGAGCCCGAACGCCACCACGGCGGCCAGTCCCAGCACGGCGAATCCCGTGCACCACAGCACCACGGGGCGCACCCCGCGCTGCAGGGCCCGGCCCGCGCCGAGGTTGCCCACCACGTTGACCCCCGCGGCGAGCGCGCTGAGCCCCGCCGCGGCGCCCGCGGCGATCCCGGCCTCGGCGTACATGGAGGGCAGGAACTGCACCACCCCGTTCCACTGGGCGGTGTAGAGCCCGAAGACCAGGGCCACGAGCCACGGGCCGGGCGCGCGGAAGGTCAGCCCGAGGCGCTGCCGCACCCCGTGCACCGCCACGTGGGCCGGGTCCGGCGGGAGCACGGCGAGCACCAGCAGACCCACGAGCGCGGAGCCGGCGGCGGCGGCCGCCCACCAGGTGCGCCAGCCGAGGGCCTCGCTGAGCAGGCCCCCGAGCAGCAGGGAGAGGGCCGCGGCAACCGGGATGTGGCAGCCCCACAGCCCGACCAGCAGGGACACCCGGGCCGGGGCCACGGTGCGCCGGATCAGTGCGGGGGCGCAGATCGACACGAGCATGAACCCCACGCCCTCCAGCACCCGGGAGCCCAGCAGCGGGCCGTACCCCGTGGAGAGCAGGCCCGTCACGGAGCCCGCGGTGAGCAGGCCCAGCCCCAGCACCAGCCCCGGCGCAGGCCGATGCGGTCCCCGAACAGGCCCACCACCACGCCCAGCAGCATGCCGGCCACCTGCACGGTGGAGAGCAGGAACCCGCCCTGCACCAAGCTCAGCCCGAGCTCGGCGGAGAGCACGGGCAGCGCCGGGGAGAGCTTCCACACGTGCAGGGCGCCCACCACCCCCGCGACCACCACGAGCAGGGCGGGCCCGGTCCCGGCGGCGCCCGAGGGCCCGGCCGGGACGGTGGCGGCAGGCACGGAGCCGGCAGGCGGCACAGGGGCTGACATGCTCCGCAGTCTAGGGAGCACCCGGCGCTACTGTGACGTGCATGACCGATGAACGGCCCGACCCCCCGTCCACCAGCGGCCCCGGGCCCTCCCCCCTCGGCACCGCGCGTCGCGAGCCCACGGCCGTCGACGCCGTGGCCGAGCGCTGGTTCGCCCGTGCCATGGAGCTGGACCCCGCCCAGGCCACCGTGCACGGCTTCCCCGGGTACGAGACCGAGTACCGCGACTTCGGGCCCGAGGGCCTGGAGGCCCGGTCGGACGCCACCCGCCGGGCGCTGGCCGAGCTCGAGCGCGCCGCCCCGGCCGACGACGTCGACCGGATCACCGGCCACGCCCTGCGGGAGCGCCTCGGCCTGGACCTCCTCCTGCACGAGGAGGGTCTGCGGGGCTGGGAGGTCAACAACATCTCCTCACCGGTCCAGGAGATCCGGGAGGTCTTCGACGACCTGCCCCGGGGCACCGCCGAGGACTGGGCGCACCTCGCCGGCCGGCTGCGCGCCGTGCCCGCCGCCGTGGACTCCTACGTCCTGGGCCTGCGGCACGCCCGCTCCCTCGGCCGCTCGGCCTCCGCGGCGCAGCTGCGCAACGCGGCCCGGCAGTGCACCGGCTACGCGGCGCGCCGCGGCTTCTTCGACGGCCTGGCACGCGACCCCCGCGTCCCGGAGGCGCTGCGCCAGGAGGTCGCGGAGGCGGCCGGGACGGCGCGGCACGCCTACCAGGGCCTCGCCGCCGTGCTGGGCGAGGAGCTCGCCGCGGACGCGCCCCGCACCGACGCGGTGGGTCCCGACGTGTACACCCTGCGCCTGCAGGAGTTCCTGGGCGCCGTCCTGGACCCGGCCACGGTCTACGCGTGGGGCGTGGAGCAGCTGCGCACGATCGTGGCGGAGCAGGAGCAGCTCGCCCACCGCATCGCCCCCGGCGCCACGGTCGCCGAGGCCATGGCGGCCCTGGACGCGGACCCGGCGCGGCAGCTGCACGGCACCGACGCGCTGCAGGCCTGGATGCAGGACCTCTCCGACGCCGCCGTGGAGGCCCTCGCGGACACGCACTTCGAGCTGACCGGTCCCATGCGCCGGCTCGAGTGCCGCATCGCCCCGACCCACGACGGCGGGATCTGGTACTCGATGCCCAGCGCCGACTTCTCCCGCCCCGGGCGCATGTGGTGGTCCGTGCCGGAGGGCACCGCGACCTTCACCACGTGGCAGGAGACCACGACCGTCTACCACGAGGGCGTCCCCGGCCACCACCTGCAGTTCTCCACCGCGCTCGCCAACTCGGGGGAGCTCAACCGGTGGCGGCGGATGGGCGTGTGGGTCTCGGGGCACGGGGAGGGCTGGGCGCTGTACGCCGAGCGGCTCATGGAGGAGCTGGGCCACCTGCAGGACCCCGGGGACCGGATGGGGATGCTGGACGCCCAGCGGCTGCGGGCGGCGCGGGTGGTCTTCGACGTCGGCTTCCACTGCGGCTACCGCGTACCCCCGGAGCTCGGGGACGCCCTCGGCGGGGCCCGCCCCGGCGAGGTCTGGACGCCCGAGGACGGCTGGCGGTTCCTGCGCTCGAACATCGTGATGGCGGACCCGATGCTGCGCTTCGAGTGGATGCGGTACATGGGCTGGCCAGGGCAGGCGCCGTCCTACAAGGTGGGCCGGCAGCTGTGGGAGCAGGCGCGGGAGGCGGCCCGCGCGGCGGCGGGCCCGGAGTTCCGGCTCACGGACTTCCACACGCGCGCCCTGCGGGTCGGCTCGGTGGGGCTGGACACCCTGCGGTACGCGCTCGACCTGTGAACTCCGTCATACTGGCGTCACATTTCGTCATCGTCATTGGGTGTTGTATATTCCTGCGCCCTATCGTGGGCACATGATTTCCGCAGAAAGCACTCGCCGGCTGCCCCGATGGACGACCTCCTTCGGCCCGCAGATCGTGCTCGCCCTCCTCCTGGGCGTGGTCCTGGGCACCGTCGCCGACACCCTCGGCGGCGACCCCGACACGGACCCCAACTGGTTGATGACCGCGCTGGACACCATCGGCACCAGCTACGTCAGCCTGCTCAAGGCCGCCGTGGTCCCGCTCATCGTGACCGCGGTGATCTCCTCGATCGCCAATCTGCGGGAGGTCTCCAACGCCGCCCGGCTCGCGTGGAAGACGCTGCTGTGGTTCGGGATCACGGCACTGATCGCCGTGACGGTCGGCCTGGTCCTCGGGCTGGTCGTCCAGCCCGGGGCGGGCAGCGGCGCCGCGGCGCCCGCCGAGGCGTACACCGGGACGCAGGGCTCGTGGCTGGGCTTCCTCACCGGCCTCGTCCCCGCGAACTTCCTGGGGCTGCAGGTCTCCTCCACCGTCGTCGACGCGGAGACCGTGACGACGGCGGTGAACTTCAACGTGCTGCAGGTGCTCGTCGTCTCGGCGGCCGTCGGCATCGCCGCGCTCAAGGTGGGCGCCCCCGCCGAGCCCTTCCTCGCGGTCGTGCGCTCCGCCCTGGCGATCGTGCAGAAGGTCGTCTGGTGGATCATCCGCCTCGCCCCGCTGGGCACGCTCGGGCTGATCGGGCGGGCCGTGTTCGAGTACGGCTGGACCTCGATGGGCGGGCTCCTGGCCTTCGTCGCCACCGTCTACGCCGGCCTGCTGTTCGTGGCCCTCGTGGTCTACCCGGCGCTGGTCAAGGCGCACGGGCTCTCCGTCAGGCAGTACTTCTCCGGCGTGTGGCCGGCCGTGCAGCTGGGCTTCGTCTCCCGCTCCTCGGTGGGCACCATGCCGCTGACGCAGCGCGTCACCGAGCGCAGCCTGGGCGTGCCCCGCGCCTACGCGTCCTTCGCCGTGCCGCTGGGCGCCACCACGAAGATGGACGGCTGCGCCGCGGTCTACCCCGCGATCGCCGCCCTGTTCGTCGCCCAGTTCTACGGGATCGACCTGGACGTCACCCACTACGTGCTCATCGCGCTCGTGTCCGTGCTGGGCTCCGCGGCGACCGCCGGCACCACGGGCGCCACCGTGATGCTCACCCTGACGCTGTCCACGCTGGGCCTGCCGCTCGACGGCGTGGGGCTCCTGCTGGCCGTGGACCCGATCATCGACATGGGCCGCACCGCGCTCAACGTGGCGGGCCAGGCCCTGGTGCCCACGATCGTCGCCCACCGCGAAGGCCTGCTGGACCGCGAGCTCTACGACGCCCCGCGCTCCGGCGACCCGTTCGTGCCCGAGGACGCGGTCCCCGAGGCCACGGGCTCGGCCGGGTCCGGCACGGAGCCGCACCCGGAGGACGCCCCGGCGGCCGCCGCCCGCTGAGCCCCGGCGCCACCGTCCTCACCTCGAGGGGCGGGGAACTGCGGGAATGCTCGACGCATTCCGGCAGTTCCCCGCCCCTCGCTGTTGCCGGACGCGTCACGGGCTACCCTGGGACGGGCATGAGAGCTGGATCACAGCACGGGACAGGAGGCGGCGCGTGGGCGCACCGGCGGACGGACCGACGACGACGACGGATCCGCTGCTGCGCCTGTCCTGGGCCCGGTCCCTGGACCACCTCTCGGCGCCGGAGCGCTGCGCCCCCCGGGTCGTGCTGGACGGCTCCGACGTGCGGGAGGCCCGCTCCCCGCTGCGGCTGCTGATGCCCGTGCTCGACGAGCTGCTCACCCCGCTGGCCGAGGACACCGGGCTCGTCGTGGCCGTCACGGATCCGTGCGGCGTGATCCTGCGGGTCCGGGGCAGTGCCGCGACGCGGCGGCGCGCCGGGGCCATGGGCTTCGTCGAGGGCGCCGACTGGTCCGAGCCGGCCGTGGGCACCAACGCCCCCGGCACGGCCCTGGTCCTGCGCCGGCCGGTGACCGTGCACCGCGAGCAGCACTTCTACCCCGAGGCCCGGCCCTGGTCCTGCACGGCCGCCCCGCTGCTGCACCCCGTCACGGGGGCGCTGCTCGGGGCGGTGGACCTGACGGGCGGGGACGCCGCCGCCACCGCCACCACCCGGGCGCTGGTCGGCGCGGCGGTGCGCGCCGCCCGGGCCGAGCTCGCCCTCGCCCTGCGCTCGGCCCCCCAGCCCCGAGGGACGACGCCGGCGCCGGCCACCGCCCCCGCCCACGGCGCGTTCCTGCGCGTGCTCGGCGACGCCCCTCCGGCGCTGGTGCTCGACGGGCGGACCCTGGAGCTCACCGAGCGCCACGCCGAGATCCTTCTGGCCCTGTCCCGCGCCGGCTCCGGGCTGTGCACCGCGGAGCTGTCGGAGCAGCTGTGGGCCGGCCGGGCGCAGGAGACCACGGTGCGCGCCGAGGTCCTGCGGCTGCGCCGGCTGCTCGAGTCCCGGGGCGGCCCGGTGATCGCCTCGCGCCCCTACCGGCTCGAGACCCCCCTGCCCTCGGACGCGGGCCGGGTGCTCGAGCTGCTCGCCCGGGGCTCGCACCGCCGGGCGCTGCGCGAGTACACGGGGGCGCTGCTGCCGCACTCCGAGGCGCCGTCCCTCGTGGCGCTGCGCCACCGCCTCACCGGGCTCCTGCGCGAAGCCGTCCTGACCGACGGCTCGGCCGAGGCCGTGCGCGAGTACCTCACCCTCCCGGAGGCCGCCGACGACGCCGAGGCGTGGGCGCTGCTGCTGCGCCTCCTGCCGCCCCGCTCTCCCGCCCGGGCGGCGGCCGTGCTCGAGCTGGAGCGGCTGCGCCGCTGACCGGGCCCGGCGCCTGGTGCAACGTGCGTGCAACGGGGCCCGGGCTAGCGTGACGTGCATCACCTCACGGCGCGGCCGGGGCCGGCCCGCGCTCGTGACACCCGCACCGTCACGCACCAGGAGCACGTCACCATGAGCGTTGAAACCCAGCCCCTGACCACCGTCTACGCGCAGCCGGGCACCGAGGGCTCGAAGGTCTCCTTCAAGCCCCGCTACGAGCACTGGATCGGCGGGCAGTGGGTGCCGCCCGTGCAGGGCCGGTACTTCGAGAACATCTCCCCGGTCAACGGCAAGCCCTTCACCGAGGTGGCCCGCGGCACCGCCGAGGACATCGACGCCGCGCTCGACGCCGCGTGGGCCGCCGCCCCGGCCTGGGGCAGGACCCCGGTCGCCGAGCGGGCACTGGTGCTCCACCGGGTCGCCGACCGGATGGAGCAGAACCTCGAGATGCTCGCCGTGGCCGAGACCTGGGACAACGGCAAGCCCGTGCGCGAGACCATCAACGCGGACATCGCCCTGGCCATCGACCACTTCCGCTACTTCGCCGGGGCCATCCGCGCCCAGGAGGGCACTCTCTCCCAGCTCGACGACAACACCACGTCCTACCACTTCCACGAGCCCCTCGGCGTGGTCGGCCAGATCATCCCCTGGAACTTCCCGATCCTCATGGGCGTGTGGAAGCTCGCCCCGGCCCTGGCCGCGGGCAACGCCGTGGTGCTCAAGCCGGCCGAGCAGACCCCGGCCTCGATCATGGTGCTCATGGAGCTGCTCGCGGACATCCTGCCCCCGGGCGTGGTCAACGTGGTCAACGGCTTCGGCGTGGAGGCCGGCAAGCCGCTGGCCTCGAGCCCGCGGATCCGCAAGATCGCCTTCACCGGCGAGACCACCACCGGCCGGCTCATCATGCAGTACGCGTCCCAGAACATCATCCCGGTGACCCTCGAGCTGGGCGGGAAGTCCCCGAACATCTTCTTCGAGGACGTCGCCGCGGCCCAGGACTCCTTCTACGACAAGGCCCTGGAGGGCTTCGCGTTCTTCGCCCTCAACCAGGGCGAGGTCTGCACCTGCCCCTCGCGGGCCCTGATCCAGGGCTCGATCTACGACCGGCTGCTCGCGGACGGCGTCGAGCGGGTCAAGGGCATGGTCCAGGGCAACCCGCTGGACCTCGACACCCAGGTCGGGGCGCAGGCCTCCAACGACCAGCTACAGAAGATCCTCTCCTACATCGACATCGGCAGGCAGGAGGGCGCGAAGGTGCTCGTGGGCGGGGAGCGCAACGTCCTGGACGGGGACCTCGCCGAGGGCTTCTACGTCTCCCCCACGGTGTTCGAGGGCGAGAACTCGATGCGCATCTTCCAGGAGGAGATCTTCGGGCCCGTCCTGTCGGTGACCCGCTTCACCGACTACGCCGACGCCATGGCCACCGCCAACGACACCCTCTACGGCCTCGGCGCCGGGGTGTGGGCCCGCAACGGCAACCTCGCCTACCGCGCCGGCCGCGACATCCAGGCCGGGCGCGTGTGGGTGAACCAGTACCACAACTACCCCGCCCACTCGGCGTTCGGCGGCTACAAGTCCTCCGGCATCGGCCGCGAGAACCACCTCATGATGCTGGACCACTACCAGCAGACCAAGAACCTGCTGGTCTCCTACTCCGAGGACGCCCAGGGCTTCTTCTAGGCCGCAGCGGCCCGCCCCGGGGAACCGGGTGACCGCGAGGGGTCTCGTCCTGCTGGTGGGGGAACGTCCCACCAGCAGGACGCGGGCCCTCGCGCGGGGGCGGGACGGAGCGCGACCCCCCGCGCCTGCGGCCTGAGTATCCTGGGACGGTGACTCCCCGCCTCGTCCTCGCCTCCCGCTCCCCCGCCCGCACCAAGCTGCTGGCCGACGCCGGGATCGGCCACGACCGGCTCGTCTCCGACGTGGACGAGGACGCCGTGGTCCGGGAGCTCGGGGTGACCGGCGCCGAGGAGACCGCGATGGTGCTGGCCCGGGCCAAGGCGGAGGCCGTGGCGGCGCTGCCCGAGGCCGCCGGCGCCCTGGTGGTGGGCTGCGACTCGGTCTTCGAGCTCGACGGCGAGGTGCACGGCAAGCCCCTGGACCCCGCGACGGCGACCGCCCGGATCCGGGCCATGCGCGGGCGCTCGGGGGTGCTCCACACGGGCCACTGGCTCGTGGACACCCGGAGCCCGGCGGACGGCGGGACCGGCTGGAGCGGCGGCGCGGCCGCCCGCGCCGAGGTGTTCTTCGCGCAGATGTCCGACGACGAGGTCGCGGCCTACGTGGCCACCGGCGAGCCCCTGGAGGTGGCCGGGTCCTTCACCATCGACTCCCTCGGCGCGGCGTTCGTGGAGCGGGTGGAGGGTGACGTGCACGCCGTCGTCGGTCTGAGCCTCAGCACCCTGCGCACGCTGCTCGGCCGGGTGGGCGTGGGCGTGCCCCAGCTGTGGACGGTCGGCCGCTGAGGACCCCCACCCCGGGAACGGCCGGCGCTTTGTAGGACTCCTACAGAAACGGCGACGCATTTCGGGTCCACCGCCGGGTGGTTGGGCGATTGCTCGCGGCGGGGAATACAGTGCATCGGAGGATTCGACAAGGAGTGAGACGTGACCGGTAAGAACCCCGCGGACGGCGCCATCCGCCCCATCACCAAGGTGCTCGTCGCCAACCGCGGCGAGATCGCGGTGCGCGTGATCCGCGCCGCCCGCGACGAGGGCATCGCCTCCGTGGCCGTGTACGCCGACCCGGACCGGGACGCCCTGCACGCGCGCACGGCGGACGAGGCGTACGGGCTCGGCGGGTCCACCGCCGCGGACTCGTACCTGGTGATCGACAAGATCCTCGACGTCGCCGCCCGCTCGGGCGCCGACGCCGTGCACCCCGGCTACGGCTTCCTGTCCGAGAACGCCGACTTCGCGCGGGCCGTGCTCGAGGCCGGGCTGACCTGGATCGGGCCCCCGCCCGCGGCCATCGCCAAGCTCGGCGACAAGGTGGCCGCCCGGCACATCGCGGAGAAGGTCGGCGCCCCGCAGGTCCCCGGCACCACCGACCCCGTCACCTCCGCCGAGGAGGTCCTCGCGTTCGCCGACGAGCACGGGCTGCCGCTGGCCATCAAGGCCGCCTTCGGCGGTGGTGGCCGCGGCATCAAGGTGGTCCGCGACCGCGACGACATCGCGGAGTTCTACGAGTCCGCCGTGCGCGAGGCCACCGCGGCGTTCGGCCGCGGCGACTGCTTCGTGGAGCGTTTCCTCGACGCCCCGCGGCACGTCGAGACCCAGTGCCTGGCAGACGCCTACGGCAACGTCGTCGTCGTCTCCACCCGCGACTGCTCCCTGCAGCGGCGCAACCAGAAGCTCGTGGAGGAGGCGCCGGCGCCGTTCCTGTCCGAGGAGCAGAACCGCCTGCTCTACGCGTCCTCGAAGGCGATCCTGCGGGAGGCCGGCTACCAGGGCGCGGGCACCTGCGAGTTCCTGGTGGGCCGCGACGGCACGATCACGTTCCTGGAGGTCAACACCCGCCTGCAGGTCGAGCACCCCGTGTCCGAGGAGGTCACGGGCATCGACCTGGTGCGCGAGCAGTTCCGGCTGGCCCGCGGCGAGGCCCTCGGCTACGACGACCCGGAGGTCCGCGGCCACTCGATCGAGTTCCGCATCAACGGCGAGGACCCCGGACGGCACTTCATGCCCTCCCCCGGCACCATCGCCGCCCTCGATCTGCCCGGCGGTCCCGGCGTGCGCGTGGACTCCGGCGTGCAGGCCGGCGAGACCGTGGGCGGGAACTTCGACTCCATGCTCGCCAAGCTCATCGTCACCGGGGCCACCCGGCAGCAGGCGCTCGAGCGCTCCCGCCGGGCGCTGGCGGAGCTGCGGATCGAGGGCATGCCCACCGTGGTCCCCTTCCACCGCGCGGTGGTCGCCGATCCTGCGTTCGCCCCCGCGGACGGCACCGCGTTCTCCGTGCACACGCGGTGGATCGAGACCGAGTTCGACAACACCATCCCGCCGTTCGAGGGCGTCCCGCAGGCCGGGCCCGAGGCGGAGGAGCGCCAGGCGATCGTCGTCGAGGTCTCCGGCAAACGCCTCGAGGTCGTCCTTCCCGCCCTGTCCGGCACGGCCAAGCCCAACGGGACCGCGGCGAAGCCCCGCAAGTCCCGCTCGGCGCGCGGCGGCGGCACCCCGGCGGCGAGCGGCGACAGCCTGAGCTCCCCGATGCAGGGGACCATCGTGAAGATCGCGGTGGACAACGGGGACGAGGTGGCCGAGGGCGATCTCGTGCTCGTGCTCGAGGCCATGAAGATGGAGCAGCCGCTGACCGCCCACAAGTCGGGCACGGTCTCGGGGCTCTCGGTGAGCCCCGGCGACACCGTCTCCGCCGGCGCCGTCCTGGCGACCATCTCCTGACGCGGGCGGCCCGGCCCCGATGAGCACCCGACCGACCGGCGCCCCCGGGCGCTGCCTCGTGGACCTCTCCGCGCAGGACCGGCTGCGCACCGGCGCCCCCGCCCGGGCGCCGCGGCTGCGGGTGCTCTGCTGCCCGCCCTCGGGCGCGGCCGCCGGCTACTGGCGGTTCCTGGTCCGCGAGGACGTGCACGTGCTCGGCGTCCAGTACCCCGGACGGGAGAACCGCTTCCGGGAGCCGGCGGCCCCCTCGATCGCCGCCCTCGCCGCGGAGGCGGCCGAGGCCGTCGCCGCAGCCCCGTGGGCGTCGGCGGAGACATCGGCGGTCACGTCCTCGGGGGCGACCGTGGAGTCGTCCACCGCATCGTCCCCAGGGGTGTCCTCGGACGTCCCGCTCGTCGTGCTGGGCCACAGCATGGGCGCGTCCGTCGCGGCCGAGCTCGCCTCGCTCCTCGAGCACCGGGAGGGGATCCGGGTCTCGCTGCTCGCGTTGTCCGCGAAGTCCGCGCCGGGCGCCGTGGGCGTGGCGGACGACGGGGACGAGGACCTGCGGGCCGGGCTCGACCCGCAGCACCCGGGCGCGGACGAGGCGCTCGCCCGGTGGCTGCGGCAGCTCGGCGGCACCCCCGAGGCGGTGCTCGCGAACCCCGAGCTGCTGGCCCTGCAGCTGCCGGCCCTGCGCGCGGACCTGCGGGTCTCGATGGCCCACGACCGGCTGCCCGACCCCGTCGCGGCGCCCCTCCTGCTGCTGCGCGGCACGGAGGACCACACCGTGGACGACGCCGGCATGGACGCCTGGCGCCCGGTCAGCACCGGACCCGTGCAGCGGCGGGAGTACCCGGGCGGCCACCACCCGCTCGCCGGGAACCGGCACCGCCTGCTCGAGGACCTCGAGGCGTGCGCCGCTCCCGGCCGGTCCCGGTGAGCCCGTCATTGTGACGAAGGTCCCGCCGGGCGTGCCCGGCGCGGTCGAGCTGCCGGTGGCGGGCGCCCCCGCGGACGTGCGGGTGGTGCTCGCCCGCGTGGCCCCGCTGGCCGGCTGGGCGGAGTCGGTCCGGGACTGCCTGGACGACGAGGAGCGGGCCCGGGCCGCGGCGTTCCGCCGCGAGACCGACCGGCGGCGGTTCGTGGTCGCCCACTGCGTGCTGCGCCACGTGCTCGCCGCCCGCACCGGCGCGGCCCCGGCCTCGCTGCGCCTGGGACCGCCCGTCCCCGCCCGGGGGCCCCGGCCCAAGCCGCGGCTCGAGGACCACGCCCTGCGCTTCTCCCTCTCGCACAGCGGCGACCTGGTGCTCGTGGCCACCGCCGAGCGCGAGGTGGGGGTGGACGTCGAGCACCTCCAGGACCCGGTCGACGCCGAGCAGGTGATCCCCCTGCTCCACCCCGCCGAGATCGCCGCCGTGCAGGTCCTGCCCGCCGCGGACCGGCCGACCGCCGTGACCACGGTGTGGGCGCGCAAGGAGTCACTGCTCAAGGCCATGGGCTCGGGACTGTTCCGCGACCCCTCCGTCGACGAGGTCGGGGCGGGTCCCGTCCCGGGGCGGCCCGTGGCCGGGTGGCGGATCCTGGACCTGGCTCTTCCCCCGGACCTCGGTCCGGACCGTGCGGAGTCGCGGGCGGCGCTGACCGTCCGCGTCCCGTCGGACCTGATCTGATCCGGGCCGATCCGGTCTGATCCGATCCGAGCACATCGGCACGACGACGCCGGCGCCGCGCCCCCACGGTCCTCACCGCGTACAACCACCGGTGGACAGGATTTCTCCATCCGGAGGCGGACTACAACGTCTGATCCGTCGGTCACCCTTGAAGCATGTCGGGCCCCCTTCAGAGAACAGGGTCCGGCGAGAGCGGGGAACACCTCACTCGCCCTGTGCCGTGCTTCGACCAGATCTCGGATCGAAGCACCTTCCGGACCCAGCACTCCATCACGTCAGGATCGTCCGTCACGTGCAGTTGTCAGCACCCGGATTCCGGCGCTGACAAGGAGAGCCGGTTCCGCGATCATCCGGGCCTCCACCGGGGCCGTGTCCGAATCGTGTCCGTCATCTTTGCAAATGTTGGTAGAGGCCCCCTGACCTGGGATTACTTTGGTGACGTCGAACCATACACAGAGCCCAACGGGCGTTCGGGGGAACGCGCCAGGAGCCAGCACCAGTCGCAAAGCGGATCTCGCTTCTCCACCGGATGGGACAGACCCATGAGAAGAACCACCTGAGCAGTCACGACCGCCGCCTTCGCGGCTGGCACCACTGTCCCGCGGCTCCTGCCGCGAGTGGGGGACTCACAGCCGTCGATCGCTCCGGGCTCACAGCGCAGCGTTGCACCGATCCGTCGAGGCGGCGCCCCGCAGGACGGAGCCCTCGTCGATCGGCATGCCGAGAAGAGGGTCCTTGCGGTGCCCGTCACTCGAGCGACGAGCCGACCCGTATGTGAACCGCCGTCCCCGCGCCGTCCTCACGGACCGAGCGCAGGGCGAGAGAACGAGGAAGACCATGACCATCATCAAGGCTCCGCACCTGTTCAACGAGCAGAGTCTGTTCATCGACCTGGAGGGCGTGCTGAGCCGCCGCCTCTACCTGAAGATCGAGGGGTTCAACTTCGCCGGCTCGATCAAGCTCAAGCCCGCCAGGGAGATGGTCGAGCGGGCCGAGCGGGAAGGGAGGGTCGGTCCCGGCTCCGTGCTCGTGGAGTCCTCCTCCGGGAACCTCGGCGTCGCGCTCAGCATGATCGCCGCCAGCAAGGGGTACAGCTTCGTGTGCGTGATCGACCCGCGCTGCAACCCCGCGACCCGGCAGCTCATGGAGTCGCTCGGGGCGCATGTTGACCTGGTCACCGAGCCGGATCCCGTCGACGGTTTCCTCGGCGCCCGGCTCAACCACGTCCGGGAGCTGTGCAAGTCCGACGAGCGGTACGTCTGGCTCAACCAGTACACGAGCCCCGGCAACTGGGGAGCGCACTACCGCTGGACCGCCCCCGAGATCGACGCCCAGTTCCCCGAGCTCGAGGTGCTGTTCGTGGGGGCCGGGACCACGGGCACGCTGATGGGCTGCGCGCGGTACTTCCGGGAGCACCGGCCCGACGTCCGGATCGTCGCGGTCGACGCCGCCGGTTCGGTCTCGTTCGGCGGCCGGCCGGCCACCCGTCTGATCCCCGGGCTCGGGATGAGCGTGCGGCCGCCCCAGCTCGACGAGTCCTTGATCGACGACGTGGTGATGGTCGAGGAGCTGGACACGGTGCGCACCTGCCACCGCCTGGCCGGGCGCGGGTTCCTGCTCGGCGGCTCCACCGGGACCGTGGTCCACGGCGCCATGACGTGGCTCGCGGACCACCACGCCGAGGACGTCACCGCGGTGGCCATCTCTCCCGACCTGGGCCGCCCGTACCTGGACACCATCTACCAGCCGGACTGGGTCCTCGACCACTTCGGGGCCGAGGCGCTCGCCGGCTCCGACTCGACGGCCGCTCCGGGCCGACCGCCTCACCTAGTGTCATGGCGTCGGCAGGCGGCAACCACACCGGTGACCGATTCCGCGGCCACCTCCTCGCCGAGGAGTCTCTCGCAGTGAAGAAGCTCGCCGACGCCCCCCCGGCGTCTCCCCTCCCTCCGATCTCGGTCCCCACGAGGCGCGATCTCCCGTCCGCACCGGCCGACGAGGGGACCGGCGCGGACCTGCCGCTCGAGCGTCGGTTGGCCGATCTCCTCGCCTCGGTGGTGCAGAAGGACGAGGTCGCCGTGGACGCCGACTTCTTCGCCGACCTGGGCGCGGACTCATTGGTGATGGCGCGGTTCTGCGCCCGGGTCCGCAAGCAGCCGGACCTGCCGGCGGTGTCCATGAAGGACGTCTACCAGCACCCGACGATCACGGGGTTGGCCGGGGCCCTGGCGCCGCCGGAGCCGGTGCCGGCGGCGGTGCGGGACCGGCTGGCCGAGGTGCTGACCGGGGTGCTGGGCGTGGAGCAGGTGCCGGTGGACGCCGACTTCTTCGACGACCTGGGCGCGGACTCACTGGTGATGGCGCGGTTCTGCGCCCGGGTCCGCAAGCAGCCGGACCTGCCGGCGGTGTCCATGAAGGACGTCTACAGCAATCCGAGTGTCTCCGCCCTCGCTGCTGCGCTGCACGGCGCCTCGCAGCAGGACCGACCGCAGGAGCCCGATCCGGTCGTGGCCTCGGTGCCGGGGACGCCGCCACCCATGGACGCACGGACGTGGGAGTACGTCACCTGTGGCGTCCTGCAGGTGCTCGTCTACCTCGGCTACTGCCTCCTCGCCGGTGCGGTCGCGGTCGTGGGATACCTGTGGGTGTTTCCGTCCGCGGGGCCGGGCAACCACCACTGGGTGGGCCACGGGATGGGCTTCGGGGAGCTCTACCTGCGGTCGGTCGCCCTCGGCGCGGCGACCTTCCTGCTGCTGTGCATCCTGCCGGTGGCGGGAAAGTGGATCCTCATCGGGCGCTTCCGGCCCCGGGAGATCCGGATCTGGAGCCTGGCCTACTTCCGGTTCTGGCTCGTCAAGACCCTGATGCGCACCTCGCCCCTCGCGCTCATGACCGGTTCCCCCCTGACGACCTTCTACCTCCGGGCCATGGGCGCCAGGGTGGGCCGCAACGTGACGATCCTGACCACTCACCTGCCGGTCTGCACCGACATGCTCACGATCGGGGAGGGGACGGTGATCCGCAAGGACGTCTACGCCAACGGCTACCGGGCCCACGGCGGCGTCATCCAGATCGGTGCGGTGACGCTGGGCCGGGACGTGATCGTCGGCGAGGGCAGCGTCCTCGACGTCGACACGGCCATGGAAGACGGTTCCCAGCTGGGCCACCGTTCCACGCTGTACACCGGCCAGGTCGTGCCCGGGGGCGAGCACTGGCACGGTTCGCCGGGCAGGCGCACGGAGACGGACTTCGGCACGGTCGCCGCCGCGCCCTACCGCCCGGGGCGGCGCGCCGTGTATGCCGCGGCACAGCTCCTGGCCACGCTCGCGCTGGGCCGCGTCATGCTGGGACTGACGATGATCCTGGCCGTTCTGGCGTTTCCGCGCGTGGCCGCGCTCCTGGAATCGCATCCTGACGCGTTCACCAACTGGGTCTTCTACGCCGACGCCGTCGCCTTCGCCGGCGTCGGCGTCCTCGGCGGAACGATCGTGACTCTGCTCGTCACGACGACTGTGCCGCGGGTGCTCCAGCTCGCGCTGAAGCCCGACACGGTGTATCCGCTGTTCGGACTGCGGCACGCGGCAGAGCGAGCGGTGGAGAGACTGACCAACAGGCCCATGCTCGGGACACTGTTCGGCGACAGCTCGTACGTCGTGAACTACGTGCGGGCCCTCGGGTACGACCAGCCGCACGTCCAGCAGACCGGCTCGAACCTGGGCACGCTGTTCAAGCACGACAATCCGTACCTGTCGACGATCGGCACCGGCACGATGATCGCCGACGGGGTGTCGTTCATGAACACCGACTACTCGGCGACGTCGTTCACGGTCAGTCCGGTGGCGATCGGCGCGCACAGCTTCCTCGGCAACTTCGTGCTCTACCCGGCCGGGGCCAGGACCGGGGACAACTGTCTGCTCGCGACGAAGGTGATGGTCCCCGTCGACGGACCGGTGCGTCATGACGTGGGTCTGCTCGGATCACCGGCGTTCGAGATCCCCCGCTCGGTCCTGCGGGACGCCCCTCTCGAGGAGCATGCGGACCCAGCCCTCCTCCACCGGGCCCTCTCGGCCAAGAACAAGCACAACCTGCGCACGATGGCCCTCTTCCTGCTGGTGCGGTGGCTCAACGCCTCTCTGGCCATGGTGGTCGCGTTCGCCGCCCTCGAGGTGTCCGATCGGTTCGGTTTCCTCGCCTTCTCCGCGTCGTTCGTCGTGATGCTCCTGCTCGGTGTGCTGGTCCCCGTCGGCATCGAGCAGATCGTGACGCGGTCCCGGGCGCTCCGACCCCAGCTCTGCTCGATCTACAACCCCTACTTCTGGTGGCACGAGCGGTACTGGAAGCTGCAGATCGTGGCCTGGCGCATGACCATGCTCAACGGGACGCCGTTCAAGCCGCTGGTCTGGCGCCTGCTGGGCGTGCGGATCGGGAGCCGGGTCTTCGACGACGGCTGCTCCATCCCCGAGCGGAGCCTGGTGACCATCGGCTCCCGCTGCACGCTGAACATCGGCACCAACATCCAGTGCCATTCCCAGGAGGACGGAATGTTCAAGTCCGACCAGGACGTCATCGGTGACGACGTCACGCTCGGCGTCGCCGCACTCGTCCACTACGGTGCGACCGTCGAGGACGGCGTCGTCGTCGCCACGGACTCCTTCGTGATGAAGGGGACGACCCTCACCCGGGGCTCCCTGTGGGGCGGCAACCCGGCCGTCGAGGCCCGTGCCGTCACCACGTCCCCCGTCGCCCCGGAAAGGCCCATGTCATGACCACCACCCGTGCGCTCACCTGCCGGGCCGTCGCCGACCACTCGACGGATCCGGCCCGCGACCGTCCCGCCCGCCCGGGTACCGCACCGACGCAGATCCCCCGGTGGACGCAGGACCGCCGGCCGGGTCAGGCACAGGTCGAGGTGGAGGTGCCCGAGGACCTGCGCACCGCCGTGCGGTCCCTGGCCCAGGAATTGGAGGTGGCCCCGGGCTCGATCTGGCTGGCGGCCCACGCGAGGGTGCTCCAGGCCCTGTCGGGCGAACCGGAGATCACCACCGGCTGCACGGACACGACGGGCACCTGGCCGTGCCACCTCGCCCTGGGCCACCGGTCCTGGCGAGCCCTGGTCCGCGACGCGCACGCCCGGCAGGTCCAGGCCCGCGCCGAGCAGTCCGAGCGGGGGCAGGCTCCGCACCAGGAGGCTTCTGCGGGGTACGAGGTGGTCCTCGACACCCGCCACCACGCCGATTCCGAGCTGCCGGAGGGCGTCGTGCTCGGCGTCTCCCTCCAGCAGGTGACCGGGGGCGAGGTGCTCCGCCTGCGGTACCGACGGGACGTCCTCGACGCCGGTGCCGCCCTCAGGATCGCCGGATACCACCTGACCGCGCTCCGCCACCTGGTGACCGGCCCCGAGGCGGAGCCCGTGGACGCCGACCTGGTCGCTCCGGACGAGCGGCGCCTCCAGCTCGAGCAGCTGGCCGGGCCCGTGCGGCCCCGGCCCCGGAGACGCTTCCACGAGCTCTTCGAGGAGCGCGTCCGGCAGCATCCCGAGCGCCTCGCGGCCGTCCAGGACACGCGACAGTGGACGTACGCGGAGCTCAACGCCCGCGCCAACCAGCTCGCCCGAGCCCTGCTCGCGCGCGGACTGGAGGCGGAGGACGTCGTGGCGGTCGTCGCCGAGCGGGACCTGGAGTGGATGGCCGCCGTCATCGGCATCCTCAAGGCCGGAGGCGCCTACCTGCCGCTCGAACCGCACTTCCCCTCCGACCGGATCGCCAGGACGCTCACCCGAGCCGGGTGCCGGACCGTGCTGACCGAGGAGGGCAGTACCACCTCGCTGGACGGAGCGCTCGCCGGGATGCCGGCCGTGACGAAGCTCCTCGTCGAGGACGTCGAGGCCGAAGGACACGCCGCCCACGATATCGGCCTGGAGGTGCGTCCGGACCAGCTCGCCTACGTCTACTTCACCTCGGGCTCCACGGGTGAACCGAAGGGCGCGATGTGCGAGCACGACGGGATGCTGAACCACCTGTACGCCAAGATCGAGGACCTGGGGATCGGCCCCGGCGACGTCGTGGCCCAGAGCGCCCCCCAGTGCTTCGACATCTCCCTGTGGCAGCTGGTCTCGGCCCTGCTCGTCGGCGGCCGCACCCTCATCGTCGGCCAGGACCGGATCCTCGACGTCGAACGGTTCGTCGACACGGTGGAACAGGGCCAGGTCGCCGTCTTCCAGGTCGTCCCCTCGTACCTGGACGCGGTGGTGGCCTACCTGGAGAGCAGACCCCGCGCCCTGCCCCGTCTTCGCAGCGTCTCGGCGACCGGGGAGGCCCTGAAGCAGGAGCTGGTCCGCCGCTGGTTCGACGTGCTGCCCGACGTCACGCTCGTCAACGCCTACGGGCTGACGGAGACCTCGGACGACACGAACCACGAGGTGATGAGCGCGGCGCCGGCGGGCGATCACGTGCCACTGGGCCGGCCGGTCCCGAACGTCCGGATCCACATCCTCGACGAGCGGCAGCGGCTCGTGCCGCTCGGAGCACCCGGCGAGATCGCCTTCTCCGGAGTGTGCGTGGGCCGTGGGTACGTCAACGACCCGGAGCGGACGGCACAGGCGTACTCCACCGATCCCTACGTGGACGGCGCACGGCTCTACCGGGCGGGTGACTACGGTCGCTGGTCTCCGGACGGCAGACTGGAGTACCTGGGCCGGCGGGACAACCAGGTCAAGATCTCCGGGTTCCGCATCGAGATCGGCGACATCGAGAACGCCCTCCTGCGGGTTCCCGGAGTCCGCGACGGGGCGGTCGTCGTGGCGGAGCGACCGGACCGGGGCAAGCACCTGGTCGCCTTCTACCACGCGCCCGAGCCGCTGGACTCCGGCACGCTGCGCGAGCGCCTGGCGCGGTCGCTGCCCGGATACATGGTCCCGCAGGTGTTCCAGTGGCAGCCGGCCCTCCCGCTGACGGCCAACGGCAAGATCGACCGCAAGCGCCTCACCGCACTGGCTGCGGACGTCGAGCCCGAGGGCCGCTCGCTCGAGCCTCCGCGCACCCCCACCGAGCAGTGGCTGGCGGCGGCGTGGTCGCGCGTGCTCGCCGTGCCGGAGGACGGGATCGACCGTCGTGACCACTTCTTCGAGCGCGGCGGCACGTCGCTGACCGCTGTCAGGCTGGCCATCGCCCTGGATCGGAAGGTCTCGCTCAAGGACCTCCTCAGCCACCCGGTCCTCACCGACCTCGCCACGGAGCTGGACTCCAGGTCCGCCGCGGCCGGCTCACCCACCGCACCGTGATCCCACCGGAAGGAACCACCATGTCCGCCACATCCGCTCCTCCGGAGCTCGACGTCGACGCGCGCCCGGGTGCGCCGGCCACTGCCCTGGTCTCTCCACCGGGCGACCCGGTGTCCTGGGCCCAGCAGCACCGTGACGCGCTGCGGGCGACCGTCGCCCGGCACGGGGCCGTTCTCGTGCGCGGCCTCGGGCTGTCCCACCCCGAGCAGGTCGCGGCCGTCTTCCGGGCCGTCGGCTCCGAGCTGATGACCGAGCGGGAGGCCTTCGCCGCCCGCAGGTCCTACGAGCCGGGCGTGTACTCCTCCGCCACCTGGCCGGCGAACCAGCCCATGTGCATGCACCACGAGCTGAGCTACACGCTCCACGCCCCCGGACTGCTGCTCCTCGCCTGCCTCACCGCCCCGGCCGCCGGCGGCGTGACCGGTGTCGCGGACTCCCAGGCGGTGCTGCGCGCCCTTCCCGCGGACCTGGTCGCGCGATTCGAGCGCGACGGCTGGATGCTGATCCGCAGCTACAACGACGAGATCGGCGCCTCCGTCGCGGACGCCTTCGGCACGGACGACCGCGCAGCGGTCGAACGCTACTGCGCGGAGAACCGGATCGAGCTCGAGTGGCGGCCCGACGGCGGCCTGCGCACGCGTCAGCGCCGTGCCGCGATCGTCCGTCACCCCGTCACCGGGGAGCGCTGCTGGTTCAACCAGGTCGCCTTCCTCAGCGAGTGGACGATCGACCCGGAGGTCCGCGAGTACCTCATCGACATGTACGAGCACGACGGCCTCCCGTTCACGACGGCGTTCGGCAACGGCGACCCGATCGGCGAGGACGTCGTGGCCATGCTGAACGAGATCTACGAGGCGCACACGCTGCGCGAGCCATGGCGTGCCGGCGACCTGATGCTCGTGGACAACGTCCGGACGGCGCACAGCCGCGAGCCGTACGAGGGCGAACGGGAGATCCTCGTCGCCATGAGCGACCCGGTCCCGCTCCAGGGCGCGGCCCCGAAGGAGGAGGGACCATGGCACTGACAGCCAAGCCCGACACGGATCGGATGCAGGACGCCCCGGGTGGAGGGCCGGCCATCCCGTCCTTCGCGGTCGTCTCCGGCGCGGAGGTCGACCAGGCGCTGCAGGGACACCGGGCGGAGATCGTCGCGCTGGTGGAGGACACCTACCGGCTGCACGGCGCCGGACAGACGGTGAACCCGCCGTCGTACTTCCTGCGGTTCCCGGAGCGCCCGACAGGGCGGATCATCGCGCTGCCGGCCTCCCTGGGTGGGCCCGACGCCGTGGACGGACTGAAGTGGATCTCGAGTTTCCCCACCAACGTGGAGTACGGCATCCCGAGGGCCTCGGCCGTGCTGATCCTCAACGATCCCGACACGGGCTACCCCTTCGCCTGTCTGGAGAGCTCCATCATCAGTGCCTCCCGGACCGCCGCCTCCGCGGCCCTGGCGGCGGACTGGCTCAGCCGGAAGCGGGGCCGACCCACGCGGGTGGGCTTCTTCGGCGTCGGGCTCATCGCCCGCTTCGTCCACGCGTTCCTGGCGGACACGGGGTGGGACTTCGACGAGGTGGGGGTCTTCGACCTGCTGCCGGGCAGCTGCGAGGGCTTCCGCGGCTACCTCGAGCGTTCCGCGCCCGAGAGCACGGTCACCGTCCACGAGGACGCCGAGTCACTGGTCCGCTCGAGCGACCTGGTCGTGTTCGCGACCACGGCGGGAGAGCCGCACGTCACCGAGCCGTCGTGGTTCGAGCACCACCCGATCGTGCTCCACATCTCGCTGCGCGATCTCGGGCCCGAGGTGATCCTCGCCGCCACGAACATCGTCGACGACGTGGACCACTGCCTGAAGGCCCAGACGTCCGTGCACCTGACCGAGCAGCTCACGGGTTCGCGGGACTTCCTCGCCGGCACGCTGTACGACGTCATGACCGGGGCCGTGGAGGTGCCGGCGGACCGGCCGGTGGTCTTCTCGCCGTTCGGCCTGGGAGTGCTCGACCTCGCGGTGGGCAAGCACGTCTACGACACGGTCGCCGACACCGTCGGCCTGCACACGATCGACTCCTTCTTCCACGAAGTCCGTCGTTACGGGTGACGTCCGCTTCCCGGACGTCCACCGGCCGCGTCCGACCCAGCCGGTGGACGTCCGGAGGGGGCGTCGACGTCGAGTGCGTCCCTGACCTCACCGGCGTTCCAGGATGTGAGACGGGCCACCCGCCATGCGGATGGCCCGGCGTACTATCGGGATCTTGTCCCCGCCCACTGCTACGACCGAGGTTTCCCCATGTCCTCTTCGGTGACCGGGCAGGACGCCACCGGCGCGTCCTCCCCCTCGCTCCCCCTGTCCGACCGCGTGCCCCGCAGCCGGGTGATCCTGGCCTCCCTCGTGGGCACGACGATCGAGTTCTACGACTTCTACGTCTACGCCACCGCGGCCGTGGCCGTGTTCCCCGCCCTGTTCTTCACGGGCGAGGACGAGACGGCCAAGCTGCTGGCCTCCATGGCGACCTTCGCCGCGGCCTTCGTGGCCCGCCCGATCGGCTCCGTGATCTTCGGGCACTTCGGCGACCGGATCGGCCGCAAGGCCACCCTGATCGGCGCCCTGCTGACCATGGGCGTCGCCACGTTCCTCATCGGCCTGCTGCCCACCTACTACTCGATCGGCATCTGGGCCCCGCTCATCCTGACGATCCTGCGCTTCTGCCAGGGCCTGGGCCTGGGCGGCGAGTGGTCCGGCGCGGCCCTGCTGGCCACCGAGTACGCGGAGGAGGGCAAGCGGGCGCGCGCCGCCATGTGGCCGCAGCTCGGCGCCCCGTTCGGCTTCATCCTGGCCAACGGCTTCTTCCTGCTGCTGACCGTCGTGATGGGCTTCGTCTCGGTCGCCGAGCAGGGCGCCGACCACCCGTTCCTCACGTGGGGCTGGCGCGTGCCCTTCCTCGCCTCTGTGCTCATGGTGGTCGTCGGTCTGTACGTGCGGTTCAAGCTCGAGGAGACCCCGGTCTTCCAGAAGGCCCTGGACCAGGGCGAGAAGGTCCAGACCCCGCTCGTCGAGGCGTTCCGCGGCTCGTGGCTGCAGATGATCCAGGGCACGTTCATCATGCTGGCCACCTACATGCTCTTCTACCTGATGACCGCGTGGATCCTCTCCTACGGCATCGGCAGCCCGGCCAACGGCGGCCTCGGCATCCCCTACCGGGACTTCCTGGTGCTGCAGCTGCTGGCCGTGCTCCTGTTCGCCGCGATGGTGCCCGTCTCCGGATGGGTCGCCGACCGCTTCGGCCGGCGCAGCTCGCAGCTGGTGATCACCTCGGTGATCCTGCTCTTCGGGCTGAGCTTCGGGCTGCTCATGGACCCGGCCGCGGTCGGGACCGGGGAGGACGTCAGCACGGCCCGCGTGCTGTTCTTCCTCACGGTGGGCATGACCCTGATGGGCCTGACCTTCGGCTCGATGTCCGCGATCCTGCCCGAGCTGTTCCCCACGAACGTGCGCTACACCGGCTCCGGCGTCGCGTACAACACGGCCTCGATCCTCGGCGCCGCCATCACCCCGTACGTCGCCGTCACGCTCAACGCGAACTACGGCGTGGGCTCCGTGGGGCTCTACCTGGCGTTCGGCGCCGTGCTGACCCTCGTGGCGCTCTGGTTCTCCCCGGAGACCAAGGACGTCGACATGGAGAACGTCGTCACCCGCCGCTGACCCGTCTCCTCGGCACCGCACGCCAACGGCCGCATCCCCTTCCGGGATGCGGCCGTCCGCGTGCTCGGAGGACTCAGACGTGCACGTGCAGGCGCCGTGCCGCCTCCGAGATCGAGCCCGTGAGGGACGGGTAGATCGTGAAGGTGTCGGCGAGGTCGTCGACGTGCAGCTTGTGCGTGACGGCCAGGGAGATGGGGAAGATCAGCTCGGACGCGCGGGGGCCCACCACCACGCCGCCGATCACCGTGCCGGAGCCCTTGCGGGAGAAGATCTTCACGAAGCCGTCCTCGACCGCCATCATCTTGGCGCGCGGATTGGTGGACAGCTTCAGCATGATGGTGTCCGCCTGGTAGGTGCCGTCCTCGATGGCCTTCTCGCTCACGCCCACGGACGCGATCTCCGGCGAGGTGAAGATGTTGGAGGCCACCAGGTGGGTGCGCAGCGGCTTGACGGCGTCGCCCATGAGGTGCGCCACGGCGATCCGGCCCTGCATGGCCGCCACCGAGGCGAGCGGGAGCACGCCCGTGCAGTCGCCCACGGCGTAGATCCCCGGCACGGTGGTGCGGGAGACGCCGTCGACCCTGATGTGCCCGGACTCGGCGCGGGCCACCCCGACCTCCTCGAGGCCGAGGTCGTCGGTGGCCGGGATCGCGCCGACGGCGACGAGGCAGTGCGAGCCGGCGATCTTGCGCCCGTCGGAGAGCGTGGCGACCACCCCGTTGTCGGTGCGCTCGACGGAGTCGGCGCGGGAGCGGTTGAGCACGTTCATGCCGCGGCGCTCGAAGACGTTCTCGAGGACGGCCGCCGCGTCCTGGTCCTCGCCGGGCAGCACCTGGTCCCGGGAGGAGATCAGGGTGACCTCCGCCCCGAGGCCCCGGTAGGCCGAGGCGAACTCGGCGCCGGTGACGCCGGAGCCGACCACGATCATGTGCTCGGGGACCTCGGTGAGGTGGTAGACCTGCTTCCAGTTGAAGATCCGCTCCCCGTCCGGCTTCGCGGAGGGCAGCTCTCGCGGATAGGCCCCGACGGCGAGCAGCACGGCCTGCGCGTCCAGGGTGTACTCCAGCCCGTCGTCGGTGGTGACCTGCACGCTGGTGGGGCTGAGCAGCCGGCCGGTGCCCGCGATCACGCGCACCCCCACCCGCTCGAGCCCCCGCCTGATGTCCCGGGACTGGGTGGCCGCGAGGCGCAGGAGGCGGGTGTTGACCTTCTCCAGGTCCACGGCGAGGTCGTTGATCTCGTCGCCGTCCTTGCTGCCCCCGCGCACGTGCACCCCCAGGTCCGCGGCCTCGGCGAAGCGGGTCATCGCGTCGGCGGAGGCGATGAGCGTCTTGGAGGGCACCACGTCCGTCAGGACCGCGGAGCCGCCCAGGCCCTGGCGCTCGACGATGGTCACGTCCGCCCCGAGGCTGGCGGCGACCAGGGCGGCCTCGTAGCCGCCGGGACCGCCCCCGATGATGACGAGCTTCTGGATGGAGAATTCGCTGTGTGCAGTCACCCGGCCATTCTTGCAGAGGTGTCCGACGACGGGGTTCGCCACCACCCCGACGGCTGACCATGCGGTAGCTTGGGGCGGGTGGACACAGAGCACAGCGCCGACCGGGCCGACCCCTTCGAGCTGGCCCAGGAGGCCGCGGACGCCCTCCGCCGGGCCACCGGGGTCGACACGCACGAGATCGCCCTGACCCTCGGCTCCGGCTGGGGCCAGGCCGCCGAGCTGATCGGCGAGACCGTCGCCGAGATCCCGGCCGCGGAGATCCCCGGGTTCAGCCCCCCCGCCCTCGAGGGCCACGTCGGCACGCTGCGCTCCGTGCGCACCGCCGCGGGCCGGCACGCGCTGGTGATCGGCGCCCGCACCCACTACTACGAGGGCCGGGGCGTGCGCCCCGTGGTCCACGGCGTGCGCACCGCGGCCGCCGCGGGGGCACGCACCATGATCCTCACCAACGGCTGCGGCGGGCTGGACCCGTCCTGGGGCCCCGGCACCCCGGTGCTCATCAGCGATCACCTCAACCTCACGGGCCGGTCCCCGCTCGAGGGCGCCACGTTCGTGGACCTCACCGATCTGTACTCCCCGCGGCTGCGGGAGCTGGCCCGCGGGGTGGACCCCACCCTCGACGAGGGGGTCTACGCGCAGTTCCCCGGCCCGCACTACGAGACGCCGGCCGAGGTGCGGATGGCCGGGGTGCTGGGCGCCGACCTCGTCGGGATGTCCACCGCCCTGGAGGCCATCGCCGCCCGGCACGCGGGGATGGAGGTCTTCGGGATCTCCCTCGTCACCAACCAGGCGGCCGGGATCTCCGCGACCCCGCTATCCCACGAGGAGGTCCTCGAGGCCGGACGGGCCGCGGGCGCCCGGATCTCCGGACTGCTCGCCCGCATCGTCGCCCAGCTCTGACCGGCCCCGGGCCGGGACGGGATCCCGGCCCGGCACCCCGGCGCACCGGACACCCCCAGGAGACCGCGCCATGACCACCGACTCCCGCCCCGAGCCGCAGCTGCTCGACGCCGCGCGCGCGTGGGGGGCCGCCGACCCGGACCCCGTCACCCGCGCCGAGCTGGAAGCCCTCGTCGAGGCGGCCGCCACCGGCGACTCCGCCGCGCGGGCGGAGCTGGCCGACCGCTTCTCGGGCACCCTCCAGTTCGGCACCGCCGGGCTGCGGGCGGCCCTGGGCGCCGGACCGATGCGGATGAACCGGGTGGTGGTGCTGCGCGCCGCCGCGGGTCTGGCCGCCCACGTCCTGGCCGTGCAGACCCCGGCGGAGGACACCGCGGGCTCCGCCCGGCGCCCCCGCGCGGTGGTCGGCTACGACGCCCGGCACGGCTCCGCCGTCTTCGCCCGGGACACTGCCGCGGTGTTCACGGCCGCCGGCATCGAGACGCTGCTGATGCCCGCCCCGCTGCCCACCCCCGTCCTCGCCTGGGCGGTCCGGGCCCACGAGGCCGAGGTGGGCGTCATGGTCACGGCCAGCCACAACCCGCCGGCGGACAACGGCTACAAGGTCTACCTCGGCGGCCGGGCCGTGGAGCCGGAGGCCCGCGGCTGCCAGATCGTGGCCCCGCACGACCGGATGATCGCCGAGCGGATCGCGGCCGTCGGCCCCGTCGCGGACATCCCCCGGTCGCAGGACGGGTGGACCGTCCTGCCCGCCGACGTCGAGCAGGACTACCTCGACGCCGTCGTCCCCGCGGCCGCGGGCGCCGAGCGGAGCCTGCGGATCGTCCTCACCCCGTTGCACGGGGTGGGCGGGCGCACGACGACGGAGGCCCTGCGGCGGGCCGGTCTCGCCGACGTGCACGTGGTCCCGGAGCAGGCGGAGCCGGACCCGGACTTCCCCACCGTCGCGTTCCCCAACCCCGAGGAGCCCGGGGCCCTGGACCTGGCCCTGGCCACCGCCCGCGCCGTGGGCGCCGACCTCGTCCTGGCCAACGACCCCGATGCGGACCGGGTGGCCGTGGCCGTCCCGGTGCCCGGAGCCGGGGGCGACGCCGGGGGTACCGCGCAGGACTGGCGGATGCTGCGCGGCGACGAGGTCGGCGCGCTGCTCGGCCACGCCGCGGCGGGCCGGTGCGCGGACCGCGCCGGGGCCGTGTTCGCGAACTCCATCGTCTCCTCGCGCCTGCTGGGGCGGATCGCAGCCGCGGCGGGGATCGCGCACCAGGAGACGCTGACCGGTTTCAAATGGATCGCCCGCGTCCCCGGACTCGCGTTCGGCTACGAGGAGGCGCTGGGCTACTGCGTGGCGCCGGAGGTGGTCAAGGACAAGGACGGGATCAGCGCGGCCGTGGCGGTGGCGGTGCTCGCCGACGAGCTGCGCGCGCAGGGACGGACCCTGCTGGACGTGCTGGACGACCTCGCCGTGGCCCACGGGCTGTACGCGACCGACCAGCTGAGCATCCGGGTGGTGGACCTGGGCCGCATCCCGGTCATGGCGGCCGCCCTGCGGGACGCTCCTCCGGCGGCGCTGGGCGGCTCGGAGGTCGTCGAGGTCGCGGACCTCGCCGCCCCGGGGACCGGGCTGCCGCCCACCAAGGGCCTGCGCCTGCTCACCGCGGACGGCACCCGGGTGATCGTTCGCCCGTCCGGGACGGAGCCGAAGCTCAAGTGCTACCTCGAGGTGGTCGCCCCGGTGGCCGGCCGTGCTGCGCTGCCCGCCGCCCGCGCCGAGGCGCGGGAGCGGCTCGGGCGGATCCGCGCCGAGCTCGAGGCGGCGCTGGGGCTCTGACGCCGCAGACGACTGCGGCAGCGGCGCGGTCCTGACCGTGCGGGGCCTCCGACGTCGTCGGCTGCTACGGCCGGCCCCGTCCGCGCGGTGCGGACCAGGGGGCCGGCGGCCGCGCCTCGTCCCCGCCCCGGGCCATGACCCGCCGCGAGATGGCCCCGGTGGAGCGGGTGACCACCTTCTCCAGCGGGCCCTGGCCCAGGGCACGCTTCCACAGCAGGGCGAACACCGTGAACCCCACGATCTGCCCACAGGTCCAGACGGAGGGCGCGAGATCGTAGTACTCCGGCCAGAGGATCAGCAGGTGGGCCGTGTAGAGCGTGAACGTCATCGCGCCCGCCGCGGCGATGGGCGCGAGGACCCGGCCGGCCACGCGCTCCAGCAGCAGACAGATGCCGAGGACGGACAGCGCCAGGCCCACGTTGAGCGCCAGGAAGACCGGAGTGTTCGAGTGCGGCGTCGGGATGAGCAGCCACCACAGGGTGTCGGTCGGCAGTGCGGGGTCCCCGCCGAAGACCATCACCTCGTCGATCTCCGACTCGTCCATCCACGGCGTGCCCCGGGCGATCGCCTCGTAGCCGCCGAGCACTCGCAGCGCGATGACGGAGGCCGACCACACGAGCAGCGCGACGGCGGCCCCGACCGCCGCGAGCAGCGTCTGCACCTTCCGGCTCGTGAGGTCGGTGCGGCCCACGGCCAGGCCGGCCAGCAGGAACGCCATCCAGGGCAGAGCGGGGTAGACGCCGGTCAGCAGCAGCTGCGACAGGACGGTGCCCGGGTCGACGACCAGGTCGACGAGGCTGGGGTTCTCGTACTCGAGACCGGGCAGCACGTCGACGGACCACTGCATGAGGAAGGGTGCGACGAGCGCGAACAGCGCGGCGCACAGCAGGAGGGACCGCGTCCGCAGACGCAGGAAGGGCACGGCCAGCAGGAAGAGCATCCCGTAGTAGATGAGGATGTTGCTCACCGGCAGCTCGAGGAAGCCCAGGAGGAAGCCGACCAGCGCGATCAGCCCCGCCCGCCCTGCCAGCGCCCACCGGGAAGCCGTCATCCGCCGGCCCGTCCGGGGCGTGCGCCCGCCCGAGGAGAAGGCCAGGCTCACGCCGGCGAGCGTGGCGAACAGCGCGGCCGAGTGGCCCGCGAACAGGGTCCAGGACAGGTTCGCCTCGCCGGTCCGCTCGTCCCACGAGGGAAGCGTGTGCACGGCGACCATGCCGAACAGGGCCAGACCCCGGGCGGCGTCCACACCGATGAGGCGCCGGGTCGGCCGGGTGACTTCGGCGACGTCCTGTCCCGGTCCTCCGGTCACGGCCCCGGTGGCGGTGGCCGTCCCGGACGGCGGTGTGCGTTCTTCGGACATGTGGTTCCCCCAGGAATCGGTCGTTCAGTGCACCCGCGCCGAGGTCGGCCCCGTCCGCACCCCCGGTACGGCACCCGGTGCCCGCCCGGGCGTCGTGGTCGACCGCCGCGCGGAGCACTGGTGCACGCTCCAGCTTACTAGAGCAAACGCCCGGCAGGCCTCCGACCCGGGATTCGTGCCGGGCATCGGCCTAGGACTCGTCCTGGGAGTCCTCCGCCGCGGCGTCCAGGGCGCGTTCGAGGATGCGGGCGTACGGCAGCCCGAAGTGGTCCACGCCGTCCCGGTACCGGATCCGAGCGCGCTCGAAACCCTGCTCCTCGTACCACCGGTACCCGTTCCACGCCGCGGACAGGGCGTCGAAACGTGCCTGCGGGTCGTCCCCGTCGTCCTCCGTGCCCACGTCCCAGCGCAGTCGCAGGTCCTGGAGCTGCTCACGGGTGGGCTCCGCGGCGGGCGAGTCCGGGGCCTGTCCGCCGCCCATCATGATCGCGCCACCGCCCGGCACGAGGTCGATGTGGTCCGCCAGCAGCTTCTGGCTGATGAACTGGGCCCCGCCCGAGTACCCGGTCAGCCAGGTGCGGGAGCGGTCGATGTCGTACTCGGGCTCGAGGCGCTCCTCGACGAGCGCCAGGAACCACCGCGCGTTGAGGTCCCGCTCCTCCCACCAGGTGATCTCCCCCGCACGGTCGGGGGTCCGCGGGACCACCAGCAGCATGTTGTGCTCGCGCGCGACCTCCGCCAGGCAGGAGGCGGTGTACTGGGGGCTCTCGTACTCGAAGGCGCCGTCCCCGTGGAAGTGGTACACGACGCCCACCGGCCGGTCCCAGTCCAGGCCCTCGGCGAAGACGTGGTAGGAGCTGGTGATCCCGTCGTGCTCGTGGTCGAGCTGGAAGCGGTCCTGCCGCTCCGCCCCGGGGCCGAACACGCGGGCGTCCAGCACGGTCCCGTCCGTGGGCCCACCGGGCCCGCGTGCCGTCACGCGGACGCCGTCGAGACCGTAGCGGGCGCAGGAGACGGTCTCGGGGGCCTCGGCCTCCGGGGTCTCCTCGTCCCGGCCGAGCAGGAGGGACACGGTCGCGACGAGCAGGAGCACCAGCGCCAGGGCACCCGCCCCGAGCAGGCGCAGCCGTCGCCGTGCACGCCGGGACGTCTCGCCGCGGTGGCGGTGCCGGTGCGGCAGCCAGGACCACGGCCACCGGGGACCGCGCCGAGGGTGTTGTCGTGTCACCCGGTCATCTTACGGACGGGCTCCTGGGAGAACGCCGACGACGTGCCGTCAGCGGGGAAGGCCGACGAGCACCCGGCCGTCGCGCACCTCGGCCGGGTGCACCGGCAGCGCGGGGCCGTCCCCGGTGAGGCACCGCCCGGTCGCGAGGTCGTACACCTCCTTGTGCAGCGGCGAGGCGACCGTGACGGCCGGGCCGCGGGAGCCGAGGATGCCGCGGGCCATGACACAGGCCCCGGTCCGGGGGTCGCGGTGGTCGGCCGCGAGCACCGTGGTGGCGTCCACCCGGTACAGGGCCACCTGGCGGCCCGCCACCCGGGCGGCCTCGCCCCACAGGGGCTCGAGGTCCGCCAGGGCGCACACGTCGTGCCACGCCCTGCCGGCCGCCGGGATGGGGGTGTCCGCCGAGATCGTGGTCGTGGTGAGGGTCGTCGTCATGGGGGCCTCCTGCGGCTCGGGGGAACGTCGTGCTCGACGTTAGGCGCGGCCGGTGTCACGCGTGCTCCGGGGCGGTTTCGCGCCGGTCAAAGCTCGCTCACACGGGGCCGGGGCACCGGTGAGGGAAGCGAAAAGCGACCGGAACGGCGGGGCAACGGCAGGGCAATCCCGTCTTCCTAGAGTCGGGGGCAACGCCCCAGCCGCCCGCCAGCTCCCGGAGGTCCCCGTGCCGCGCTCCCCCTTCTCCTCGCAGTCCCCCCAGCACGTCGTCGTGGTCGGCGGCGGCCCCGCCGCCCACCGGTTCGCGGAGGCGGTGCTGTCCGCGGAGGACCACCACGTGCGCCTGACCGTGTTCGCCGACGAGCCGTGGGTCCCCTACGACCGCGTCCAGCTGTCCAAGGCGCTGACGGGCCCCGCCGGCGCCGTCGACCTGACCCTGGGCGGGGGCACCGTGTGGCAGGACCCTCGGGTGGATCTCCGCCTGGGCGTGAAGGCCCGGGAGATCGACCCCGCGGCCCGCACGGTCACCGCGGCGGACGGGACCGTGACCGGCTACGACGAGCTCGTCCTGGCCACCGGCTCCGACGCCGCCCGCCTGGACGTCCCCGGCGCCCACCACGCGTTCGTCTACCGCACCCTCGACGACGTCGCGGGCATCCGCGCCGAGGTCGAGCGGCTGCGCTCGCTCTACGGGCGCACCCCGCGCGGCGTGGTCATCGGCGGCGGCCTGCTGGGCCTCGAGGCCGCGGGCGGGCTCCAGGAGCTCGGCGCGGAGGCCACGGTGGTGCACTCCCGCAAGTGGCTGATGAACGCCCAGCTCGACGAGGGCGCCGGCCGCTCCCTCAACGCCCTCATCGCCGCGCGCGGCGTGCGCCTGCACCTGGGCGAGCGGCCCTCCGGCGTGGGGCTGCGCAAGTCCGACGGCGAGGTGTGCGCCGTCGAGTTCCGGGACTCCGCCGACCTCGAGGCGGACCTGGTCATCGTGGCCACCGGCATCCGGGCCCGGGACCGGCTGGCCTTCAACGCTGGCGTGGAGACCGCCCCGCGCGGCGGCGTGGTCATCGACGAGGCGTGCCGCACCTCCGCCGAGCGCGTGTGGGCCATCGGGGAGGTCGCCTCCTGGAACGGGGAGTGCCTCGGGCTCGTGGCTCCTGCGAACACCATGGCGGAGATCGTCGCGGACCGGCTGGCGGGCGGGCGCTCCACGTTCGACGGCTTCGACACCGCGACCAAGCTCAAGCTCTCCGGGGTGGACGTGGCGTCCTTCGGCGACGCCTACGGCGAGACCGAGGACTGCCTCGAGGTCGTCTACGCGGACCCCGCCCGCGGGATGTACCAGAAGGTCGTGGTGACCCAGGACGCGAGGACCTTGCTGGGCGGGGTGTTCGTGGGCGACGCCGAGCCGTACAACGCGCTGCGCCCGCTGCTGGGCCGCGAGCTGCCGGGCGAGCCCGGCGCCTACCTCTCCGCCTCCGGCGCGGACGCCCCCGCCGAGGACCTTCCCGACGACGCCGTCATCTGCTCCTGCAACAACGTGACGACCGGGGCCGTGCGGGAGCAGATCTCCTGCGGCGTGCACGAGATCGGCGAGCTCAAGACGTGCTCCCGGGCCGGCACGCAGTGCGGGTCCTGCCTGCCGATGCTCAAGAAGACCCTGGACCTGGAGCTGGCGAAGGCCGGCGTGGAGGTCTCCAGGGCGCTGTGCGAGCACTTCGAGCTCTCCCGCGCCGAGCTCTTCGAGGCCGTGCGCGCCCTCGACCTGTCCTCGTGGGACGAGGTGGTCGCCCGCTTCGGCACCGGGCTGGGCTGTGACATCTGCAAGCCCGTGGTCGCCTCCGTGCTCGCCTCGCAGCGCGACGAGTACGTGCTCGACGCCGGCCGGGGCGCCCTGCAGGACACCAACGACCGGGCGCTGGCCAACATGCAGAAGGACGGCACGTACTCCGTGGTCCCGCGCGTCCCGGCCGGGGAGATCACCCCGGAGAAGCTCATCGTGCTCGGCGAGGTGGCCCGCAGGTACGGGCTCTACACCAAGATCACCGGGGCCCTGCGCGTGGACATGTTCGGGGCCCGGCTCGAGCAGCTGCCGGAGATCTGGCGGGAGCTCGTGGACGCAGGCTTCGAGTCCGGTCAGGCCTACGGCAAGGCGCTGCGCAACGTGAAGTCCTGCGTGGGCTCCACGTGGTGCCGCTACGGGGTGCAGGATTCCGTGGGCATGGCCGTGCGGCTGGAGCTGCGCTACCGGGGGCTGCGCTCCCCCCACAAGTTCAAGATGGGCGTCTCCGGGTGCGCCCGCGAGTGCGCCGAGGCCCGCGGCAAGGACGTGGGCATCATCTCCACGACCGACGGCTGGAACCTCTACACCGGCGGCAACGGCGGCGCGAACCCGGCCCACGCCCAGCTGCTGGCCCAGGGCCTGGACGACGAGACCCTGGTCCGGTACATCGACCGATACCTCATGTATTACATCCGCACCGCGGACCGGATGCAGCGCACGGCCCGGTGGCAGGAGGAGCTCGACGGCGGGATCGACCACGCGCGCGCCGTCGTCGTCGAGGACTCCCTGGGCATCGGCGAGGAGCTCGAGGCCGCGATGGCCCGGCACGTGGACCGCTACGAGGACGAGTGGGCCGCGACGCTGAAGGACCCCGAGCGGCTGCGCCGCTTCCGCTCCTTCGTCAACGACGCCGCCCCGGACGACTCCCAGGACTACGTGCTGGAGCGCGGTCAGCGCCGCCCCGCGACCGACGCCGAGCGCGCCGCCGCCGAGGCCGGCGACGGCCCCGTGCTGCTGACCGGCCCGCGCATCCCGGTGCGCGAGGGCGCCGCGGCCCCCGGGTCCTGATCCGGCCCGGGACCGCCGGCGGGATGCGCCCGGGCCCGGATCGCGTTCCCGGAGGGAACCGGGCCGGAGGGGGCCGCAGCACCGGGGTTCACGTCCGTTGGTGCCACTGGAGCACGGTGCGGCGGGTGGCGTCCCCGCCGGCGCTGAGAACCCGCTCCAACGGCCCCTGGCCCAGTGCTCGTTGCCAGCCGACGGCGAACAGGACCGCCGCCCCCAGGTGGATGACGAACCCGATGACGGGGAGGTCGTACCGGACCTCGCAGGAGAGCGCCACCAGGTGGGCGGTGTACAGGCTCAGGGCCATCGCACCCATGGCCGACAGCCGCAGCACCCACCCCCCGGACGTCCGGGAGACCAGCATGAAGCTCCCCAGCACCAGCAGGGCCACGCCCAGGCCGGCGGCGATCGCCCACACGGTGTCGGTGGGCGGGGTGGTGACCGCAAGCCACCGAGCGGTGCCGGTGGGCCACGAGTCCGGGCCCCTCACCAGCACCTCCAGCTCGTCCGCGCCCGTCCCGCTGGTCGTCAGCACCCGGCCGTGCCCGCCGAAGGCGTAGGGCCCGAAGATGTCGGCGGTCCGGGCGAGGACGACCAGTCCCGCCCCCACCGCCAGCAGACGGACCTGGATCCCCGTGTCGCGCAGCTGCACCCGCCCCACCCCCAGCCCGACCAGCAGGCAGGTCATGTACGACAGGGCTGGGTAGGTGCCGGTCACCAGCAGCTGGGAGACCGTCCCACCCGGCTCGTCCACCACGTCGGCCCACGAGAGGTGGGAGGAGGAGTGTGCCGGGAGGACGTCCGTCAAGGCCGGCATCAGCAGCGGACCCACCATCCAGAAGACCGCCGCGCAGGCGAACAACGCCGTCGCGGACAGGTGCAGGAACGGGATGGCCAGCACGAAGAACACCCCGCAGTAGATCAGGATGTTGTCGGCCGGGGCGTCCTCGGGCATCAGCGCCCCGATCCCCAGACCCACCACGGCGATCAGCACCGCCCGCACGGCCACCCCCACCCGATCGGCAGCCAGCCATCTGCCCCGGTGCGGAAACCGCCCTCCGGAACCGAGCGCCAGTCCCACCCCGGCCAGCAGCGTGAACAGTACCGCCGACGCCTCCGAGAAGATGAGGTTCGTCCAGGTCGGTGCCTGGGTCCCGGGGTCGTGGTCGGGCAGGATCTGCACCGACATCAGCCCGACCAGCGCCAGCCCGCGGGCCGCGTCGATGCCCGCCCACCACCTCGGGGACCTGCCGGCACCGCCGGTCGCGTCGGCCGGGGCGAAGCTCTCCGTCCTGGACGTCCAACTCATGGTTCCCCCGACCTCCCGGACCCGCCCCGGCACTCCCAGGGTCCGGACCCGAGCCGCATCCGAGGTCCCAGCACTCCGGGACCGTTCCGGACTCAGGATCTCTGCTGCACCTGGCGCTCCCGTTGAGCGGACCTCAAGATTCCATGAAGGCCTGCGAGGCCCACCGTGCACGTCAGCGGGACATCCGCCGTGCTGAGGCAGATGGTGCAGAAACGGAAACACGGGGAAACACCGTGGTCACAGGACCGACCTACGCTCGGAGCATGACCGCCGCCCCCACCGCCCCCGCACCCGGTGAGCTCGGCACGCCCGGCGGGCTCGGCGAACTGACCGGGTTCCGCGTCGGCGTGACGGCCCACCGCCGCGCCACGGACTTCATCGCCGCCCTGGAGCGCCGCGGCGCGCAGGTGGTGCACGCGCCCGCCCTGATGATCTCGCCCGTGGCCGAGGACACCCGGGTGGTCGAGGACACCCGCACGCTGCTCGCCCACCGGCCCGAGATCGTCGTGGTGACCACGGCCTACGGGCTGCGCCGGTGGTTCGAGGCCGCCGACGCCGCGGGCCTCGGTGAGGACCTGCGGGACGCCTTCCGGGCCGCACGGGTCCTCACTCGCGGGGCGAAGGCCCGGGGCCAGGTGCTCTCCCTCGAGCTCGAGGACGCGGAGGTCTCCGAGGACGAGCGGACCTCCTCGGTGGTCGACCGGCTCCTGGCCGACGGGGTGACCGGCGCCCGCGTGGCCGTCCAGCTGCACGGGCTGACGGACCGGCTCCAGCTGGAGCGCCTGGTGGCCGCCGGGGCGCAGGTGGACACGGTCTCCCCCTACCGGTGGCTGTCCGCCGACGACGGCGAGCGCCTGCCCGCCCTGATCCGCGATGTGTGCGGACGCCGCCTGGACGTGCTGACGTTCACCGCCGCCCCGGCCGTGGACTCCCTGTTCAGCACCGCCCAGGAGCTGGGCTGCTACGACGACCTCGTGGATGCCCTGCGCACGGATGTCACGGCCGCCGCGGTGGGACCCGTGTGCGCCGGGCCCCTGCTGGAGGTCGGGGTGGAGCCGCTCGTCCCGGAGCGCTTCCGGCTCGGCGCCCTGGTCCGGGCGGTGTGCACCCACGCCGTCGAGGAGCGCACCCTGGTGGTGCCCACCCGGCACGGGACGCTGCGGCTGATGAGCACCGGCGCCGCTCTGGACGGCGCGTTCGTCCCGCTCTCCGACGCCCAGGTCGCGGTGCTGCGGGCGCTCGCGGCGCACCCCGGGGCGGTGGTCTCGCGGGGGCTGCTGCTGTCCGCGGTGCCCGGCCTCGAGACCGAGCACGCCCTGGAGATGGTGATCTCCCGGCTGCGCAGGATCCTGCCCGCTCCCCTGGTCGCCACCGTGATCAAGCGCGGTTACCGGCTGGACCGCTGAGCCACGGCCCGGCGGACCGGCCGGACCACCGCGTTCATCGCCCGCTCCAGCGGGCCCCTCCCGAAGGCCCGCTGCCAGGCGAGGGCGAACAGCACGGAGAGCACCAGGCTCGCGACCAGCCAGAGCATCGGGGCGGTGTGGAACACCTCGAAGGACAGGAGGACGAGGTGCGCCGTGTACAGGGTGAGGCTCATCGCCCCCAGCGCCGTCACGGGCAGCAGCCACGCGCTGTGCCGGCGGGCGAGGAGCAGGCACGTCCCGACGACGGCCAGGCTCACCCCGAGGCTCCACGCCACGGAGAACGGCGTGTTGACGTCCGGCGTGGTGAGCACGAGCCACCACGGCGAGGTCGTCGGCAGCCTCCCCTCGGGACCGTAGATCAGCACGCTCTCGAGCTGCGCCGCGGTGAGGTCCGGGTCGCTGAACAGCAGCCGCGTGTAGACGTCCCCGGCGTAGAGCAGCTGCCGCGAGACGAGCTTCGCGGTGACCGCGAGCGCCGCGCCCACCACGACCAGCCGGACCTGGACGTCGCGGCGGCGGAGGTTGAGCCGGCCGATGGCCAGGCCCGCCAGCAGGTAGGCCAGGTACGGCAGGGCGGGGTAGGTCCCCGTCAGGAGCAGCTGCCCGAGCACCGCGAGCGGTTCGGTGACCAGGGTGACGAAGGTCGGGTTGTACGAGGAGAACTCCGGCATCCAGTCCCCCGCGACGTGGAGCAGCAGCGGGCCGGCCACCAGGGCGACGGCCGCGCCGAGGAACAGGGCCCGGGGACCGAACCCCAGGACCGGCAGGGCGAGCACGAAGTACGCGGCGAAGTAGATCAGGATGTTGACCGCCGGGGGCTCCGGCGGCATGAGGTGGCCGATGAGCAGCCCGAGCACCAGGAGAAGCAGCGCGCGGACCGCGATGCCGGCCCGGGCGGCCGTCATCTCGCGGCCCCGGAACGGGCGGCGGCCGCCGGAGGTGAGTGCCAGCCCCGCGCCGGCCAGCAGGGCGAACAGGGCCGGGGAGTCACCGGGGAACAGGATCCACGTCACCGTGGGCCTGCCCGTGGCGGTGTAGGACATGGGCAGGATGTGCACGCACATGATGGCCACGAGCGCGAGTCCGCGGGCGGCGTCGAGACCCACCAGGCGTCTCGACGCACGTGGTGCGGCGCTGCGGGTCCCGGCCGCCGGGGGCCGGTTCTCGGTGGGGCGCTCCCTCATGGATGGTCGTCCTCTTCGTCGGGGCCGGCCCGCGGCGTCGGGCGGCGGGCGCGACCATCTTCGCACCCCGGGCCGCACCGGCCAACCGGAACGGGACGGTGACGGCGTCCACCCTTGTGCGGGAGCGCGCACCGCAGCGGTGGTCCTCCGGCGGTCGCCGGGTCGGGCGCCCGTCAGTCCGTGTGCAGGACGATGTTCTGCACGGCATCGGCCAGGACCCGGTAGCTGCGCAGCGGGTCCTCGCCGGTCGTCGAGCACCCGGTGTCCAGCTCGAAGGTGTTGTGGTGCAGGGGGCACATCACCACGCGCCGGTCGATCTGCCCGTCCGCGATCGGCCCGCCCCGGTGGGGGCAGATCGCGGACAGCGCCCGCAGCGTCCCGTCCCGCAGCCGGAACACGGCGATCTGCTCGCCGTCCACGGCGAAGGCCCGGCCCTCGCCGTGCGGGATCTGCTCCAGCGGCCCCAGGACGTGCTCCCGGGTGCCGGCGGCCCCGGCGGGGCCCGGCCTGACACTGTCCGGCTGGGCGCTCATCGGACCGGCACCTGCGGGCGGACCTCGAGCGGCAGCGAGGTGCGGAACTGTCCCGGGGTGAACGGGTCGTCGCGCTCCACCCAGGGGTCGCTGTACTCGTCGATCGAGGCCTGCATGGCCGCGTCGAGCCGCTCGCCGATCCCTTCGGCGTCGTCCACGACCACCGCACGGATGTGCTCCAGCCCCACCCGCGGGACGAAGGAGTATGTGCGCTCCAGCCAGTTGGCGTTCTCCCGGTAGTACTGCATGAACCGCCCGGCCAGCAGCTTGACCTGCTCCGGGTGGTCCACCGTGGCCAGGAGGTCGCCCTTGCGGATGTGCGCCCCGGCGGCCCCGCCCACGTAGATTTCCCAGCGCCCGCCCTCGACGGCCACCACCCCGACGTCCTTGACCAGTGACTCCGCGCAGTTGCGGGGACAGCCGGACACGGCCAGCTTCATCTTGGCCGGGGACTCGATGCCCTGGAACCGCTCCTCGATCTCGATGCCCAGCGTCGTAGAGTCGCCCGTGCCGAAGCGGCAGAACTCCTTGCCCACGCAGGTCTTGACCGTGCGGAAGCTCTTGCCGTACGCGTAGCCGGACGGCATGTCGAGGTCCGCCCACACCTTCGGCAGGTCCTCCTTGGGCACGCCGAGCAGGTCGATCCGCTGACCGCCGGTCAGCTTGATCATCGGGATGTCGTGCTTCTCCGCGACGTCCGCGATCCGGCGCAGCTGGTGCACGGACGTCACGCCGCCCTTCATCTGCGGGACCACGGAAAAGGTGCCGTCCCGCTGGATGTTGGCGTGCACCCGGTCGTTGATGAACCGGGCGTCGCGCTCGTCGACGTACTCGTCGGCCAGCATCATTTTCATGAGGGAGGCGAGACCCATCTTGGACTTCGCGTCGTCGGCCCGGTCCGGGACCAGCGCGGCGAAGACCTCCGACACGGAGCGCAGACCCTGCTCGCGGATGGCCGCCATCAGGGTCGGCTTGTCCATGGGGATGCCGGGCACGTACCAGTTCGCCGCCGGGTCCTCCTCGACGGCGCCGCCGGCCGCCCACTCGACCACCTGCCCGACCATCAGCTTGCACGAACCGCAGCCCTTCCCGGCGCGGGTCGCGTCCATGGCGCCGGCCACCGTGGTGCAGCCGCCCTCGACCGCGTCCACGAGGTCCTTCTTGCTGACGCCGTTGCAGTTGCAGACCTGGGCGTCGTCGTCGAGCTCCGCGACGCCAACCTCCTCGGTGGGGCCGCCGAGGTCGAAGAGCAGGGACGTGCGCTCCTCGGGCAGCGGCAGCCCGCGGTCGAAGGCCTGGGTCAGGAAGGCGACCTTCCGGCTGTCCCCGAGCAGCGTGGCGCCGATGATCTTCTCGTCCCGGATCACCACGGACTTGTAGACGCCGCGGCGGGGCTCGGAGAACATGACGTGCTCGTCCGTGTCCCGCTCCGGGCCCTGCACGCCCATCGACGCGACGTCGACCCCGGCCACCTTGAGCTTGGTCGCGGTCCGCGAGCCGTGGTACGCCGCCGAGGGGTTCCGGCCGGTCACCTGGTCGGCCAGCACCCCGGCCTGCTCCCACAGCGGCGCGACGAGACCGTACACCTGGCCGCGGTGCTGGACGCACTCGCCCACGGCGTAGATGCCGTCCACGTCCATGCCCTCCTCGTCGAGGACCCGCAGCTGGTCGTCGACGACGATGGCCCGCTCCACCGGCAGGCCGCTGGCGACGGCGACGTCGACGTTCGGCCGGATGCCGGCCGTCACGACGACCAGGTGGCAGGCGAGGTCCGGCGCGCCCTTGAGGCGGACCCCCTGCACCTTGTCGGTGCCGAGGACGTGGGTGGTGCGGCTGTTCAGGTGGACCCCGATACCCAGCGACTCGACGCTGCGCCGCAGGATCGCCCCCGCCTCGGGGCCCATCTGGGCGTTCATGAGGTGTCCGCCCGAGTGCACGACCTCGACCTGCAGGCCGTAGGCCTGCAGTCCGCGCGCCGCCTCGAGACCGAGCAGGCCGCCGCCGATCACCACGGCCTTCCGGTGGTGCTCGTGCTGGGCGTAGGAGACCATCTCGCGCGTGTCGTCAATGGTGCGGAAGGCGAAGACGCCGGGCAGGAGCGAGCCGTCCTCGGTGTGCAGCCCGTCGATGGGCGGCATGAAGGCCCGGCTGCCGGTGGCGATGATCAGCACGTCGTAGGGCGTCACCTGCCCGTCGTCGGAGTGGACCTCCTTCGCGAACCGGTCGATGCGCTCGGCCCGGACCCCCGCATGCAGGGTGATCTCGTTCTCCTCGTACCAGAGCATGGAGTTCAGGAAGATGTCCGCGTCGTCCTCCTCGCCGGAAAGGACGTGGCTGAGCATGATCCGGTTGTAGTTGCCGTACGGCTCGTCGCCGAACATGGTGATGTCGAACTGTGCGGCGCCACCGCGCTCGAGGATCTCCTCGACGGCGCGGGCCCCGGCCATGCCGTTGCCGATCACCACCAGGCGCCGGCGTGCTCCAGGGCGTCCGTCCGCGGGGACCGCCCGCTCGAGTGTGCTGCTCATCAGTGCTCCACCATCCCCAGGTCCACAACCACGCATCCGCTGACGCCGACCGGCGCGAGAAGCCCGAGCTCGATGCGGGACCCGCCGTCGATGTCCTCCACGACGCGCAGGGGGACGTTCACGTTGCCCTTGGCGGCCATCGGGAACCAGCGCATGGGCTTCCCGTCGCGCAGGAGGACGACGGTGACGAGCTCGGAGCACGTGTTGCCGCCCCGGAAGTACAGGGGCTGGTTGACCACACCGTCCGGGACGTCGTGCGCGAGGTCCTCGGAGATCGTGGCCGGCGCGTCCAGCCCGACGCCCTCGAACGGGTAGATGCCCTGCAGGAAGAGGTTCTTGGAGGTCACGGGGAATCCTTTCGCCGGTGTGCGCTGCACGCCGCCAGTCTGTGGTCGGGATGTTTCGGTGCGGGTGGCTGCCGGTTACGGTCCTGCAAAGCGCCTGACGGCAGGAGGCCCGGGGTCGTCACACGGCCACGCCGCGGTGGACCTCGATGATCCGGGCCACCGCGGCCTTGCAGCCGCCGCAGCCGGTGGAGGCCCGCGTGGCGCAGCTGACCTCCTCGACCGTCGCGGCGCCCTCCTCGACGACGTCCGTGATCCGGCCCATCGTGACGCCCGCGCAGTGGCAGACCGTCGACTCCGGGGTCATCTGGCTCTCCCCGCTCCCGGCGTCGGGCCCGTCGAGGCGCAGCAGGACGCTCGGGTCCTCGGGCACCGCTTCGCCGCGGTCGTACAGCAGCCCGATGCCCGCCGCGGAGCGGGGCAGGCCGAGCACGATGTAGCCCTCCAGCGTCCGGTCCGGGCCGAGCACGAGCTTCGCGTAGGTCCCGGCCCCACCGTCCGCCCACTGCACCACGGACCCGCCGTCCGGCCGGAACTCCCACGGCAGCCCGCCGACCGCCCCGGCGGCCGCGAGCTCCACCTGGTGCGCCTTGAGCCGCACCGCGCCGGCGGGCCCGCTGGTCAGCGGCGCGAGCACCGCCGTGCCGCCGTCGGCCACGGCCTCGAGCTCGGCGTGGAACCGGGCGGCCAGCCACTCCGCCTGCCGCCAGCCGGGACCGACGAGCCCGGACGGTCCCACGCCCTCCCGGCCCGGGCAGACCTGGCAGGACGGGTCCTTGCACAGCACCTCGGCGCAGTCCCCGATCGCGAACACCCGCTGCTCCACGTCGGCCTCGAGCTCGTGGTTGACCACCACTCCTCGAGCGGTGCGCAGACCGGCGCCCTCGGCGAGCTCGGTGCGGGCCGTGACCCCGATCGAGAGCAGCAGCAGCTCGCCGGGGACCTCGCGGCCGTCCTCCAGGAGGAGACCGCGGAAGCGCCGGTCCTCGTCCAGGAGCACCTCCCGCGCCTGGGTCCCGGACACCACCCCCACGCCAGCGTCCGCGAGCGCGCGGCCCAGCAGCGCACCACCGGCCGCGTCGAGGGAGCGGGTCATCACCCACGGGGCGTGGTGGACCACGGTCACGGGGCATCCGACCTCGCTCGCGGCGAGCGCGGCCTCGAGCCCGAGGACGCCGCCTCCCAGGACCACCACGCGGCCCCGCCGGTCGACGACTTCACGCACGGCCCGGGCGTCGCACAGGTCCCGCAGGGCCGTGACGCCGGCCGGGAGGTGCTCGTAGGCACGGGGATCGGGATTGATCCCGCGCAGCACGGGCAGGTTGGGGCGGGCGCCGGTGGCGAGGACCAGGCGGTCGTAGCCGAGCTCACGAGCCTCCCCCGTCGGTCCGCCCGTGAGGTGCAGGACACGGCGGGAGCGATCGATCCGGGTCACCTCCGTGCCGAGCAGGACGTCGATCCCGGACTGCGACAGCGACTCCGGGTCGGCCAGGCCCATCACGGCGAACTCGGTGCGGCCCATCGCGTGCTCGCCCACGAGCACCCGGTTGTAGGCGGGGTCGAGCTCCCCGCCGATCACGGTCAGCCGGATCGTGCCCGCGGCGGCGAGGTCGGCGACGTCGTCGACGAACCGCGCGGCCACGGGGCCGAAGCCGATCACGACCACGTGCTCGCCGGGCCGCATCGGGGTGCCGTGGGCACGGGTGGGACGGTGCACGGTCATCGGGTCGTCTCCTCGGGGTCGATCGCCCGGACGGTCACGGAGCCGGCCTTGAACTCGGGCATGGACGAGATCGGGTCCACGGCGTCCGAGGACACAAGCTTGTTGGCGGTCTGGTTCCCGGCGTAGTGGAAGGGCAGGAACACGGTGTCGGGACGGATGTCCGTGGTCAGCCGGGCGAGGGCCACGGCCTGGCTGCGGGCGCTCGTGAGCTCCACCGCGGCACCGTCGCGGATGCCGAGGGAGGCCGCCGTCGCGGGGTGGATCTGCATCATCGACTCGGGCCGGGCCTCGTGCAGCGAGTGCACGCGCCGGGTCTGGTTCCCGGACTGGTAGTGCTCCAGGTACCGGCCCGTCACGAGGGTCAGGGTCCCCGCCCGGTGCAGGGGCTCCCGGCGGTGCCCTCGCGGGCTCGGGTCCACGGCCCGGCCGGCGGCGCGCGTGCGCACGGGGACCAGCACGGCCCGGCCGTCCTCGTGGCCGAAGCGGTCGAGGAAGGCCCGGGGCGTGCCCGCGGAGCCGCCGGCGGGGTAGGGCCAGTAGCAGGCCTCATCGGCGTCCAGGGCGGCCCAGCTGATGCCCGAGTAGTCGGCCTTCCCGCCGGCGGAGGCGCGGCGCAGCTCCTCGAAGACCTCCTCCGGCTCGGGGCTGAACGTGCCGGGGGCCTCGAGCCGCCGGGCGAGCTCGGCCATGATCCACAGCTCGTCCCGGGCTCCGGGCGGCGGGTCCACCGCCCGGCGGCGGCGCAGCACCCGGCCCTCGAGGTTCGTCATGGTGCCCTCCTCCTCGGCCCACTGCAGGACGGGCAGGACGAGGTCGGCGAACTCGGCGGTCTCGGAGAAGAAGAAGTCGCAGACCACGAGGAAGTCCAGGGCCTGCAGGCCACGGGACACGGCGTCGGAGTCCGGGGCGCCGATCACCACGTTGGAGCCGTTGACCCACAGGCAGCGCACGCCGTGCCCGGTGCCCAGGGTGGTCAGCAGCTCCACGGCCGGGATCCCCGCGCCGGGCAGGTCCGTGGGGTCCACGCCCCACACGCCGGCCACGTGCTCGCGGGCGGCGGGGTCCGTGATCGTGCGGTAGCCGGGCAGCTGGTCCGCCTTCTGGCCGTGCTCGCGCCCGCCCTGTCCGTTGCCCTGCCCGGTGAGGGTGCCCCAGCCGGAGCCGGTGACGCCGGGCAGGCCGAGGAGCAGGGCGAGGTTGATCGCGGCCGTGGCGGTGTCCGTGCCGTCGACGTGCTGTTCGACGCCGCGCCCGGTGATGACGTAGGTCCCCCTGCGCTCGCGGGCCAGGAGGCGGGCGGCCCGGCGGATCCGCTCCGCCGGGACGCCGGTGACCTGTTCGACCCGCTCGGGCCACCACGCGTTGACGCTGGGCAGGAAGGAGTCGAGCCCGGTGGTGCGCCGCTCGAGGTACTCCCGGTCGGCGAGACCCTCGTGCAGGACCACGTGGGCCAGCCCCAGCAGCAGGACCAGGTCCGAACCGGGGGTGGGCTGCAGGTGCAGCCCGCCCCCGTCCTCGGTCATCCGCGCCGTGGCGGTGCGGCGGGGATCGACGACGACGAGGCCGCCGTGCCGCTGCGCGTGCTGCAGGTGCTGGACGAACGGCGGCATGGTCTCGGCGGGGTTGGTGCCCAGCAGCAGCACGGTGTGGGCGTCGTCGAGGTCCGTCACCGGGAACGGCAGGCCCCGGTCCATCCCCAGCGAGCGGTTCGCGGCGGCCGCCGCGGAGGACATGCAGAACCGGCCGTTGTAGTCGATCCTCGAGGTCCGCAGGGCCACCCGCGCGAACTTCCCCAGCTGGTAGGCCTTCTCGTTGGTCAGGCCCCCGCCGCCGAAGATCCCCACCCCGTCCCGGCCGTGGCGCTCCTGGGCGGCCCGGAACTCCCCCGCCATCCGGTCCAGGGCCGTTTCCCAGGAGACCTCCCGGAAGGCCCCGTCCGCTCCGCGCAGCAGCGGCGCCGTGAGCCGCGACGGGTGGGCCAGCAGCTCCGACGACGTCCAGCCCTTGCGGCACATCCCGCCCCGGTTCACCGGGAACTGCCGTCCCCGCACCTCCGGGAAGCCCTGCTCGGCAGCGGTGTCCGACTCCGTGTCCAGGGTCATCGCGCACTGCAGGGCGCAGTAGGGGCAGTGGGTCGCCGTCGTGCTCATGCGGGGAGATCCTCCTGGTGCCGTCCGGACGGGGTGGCGCGGGCTCAGATGTGGCTGTCGCCCATCTGGGTGCCCTTGCGCAGGTAGCAGAACCAGGTCGTGCCCAGGGCCACGAGGTAGAACGCCACGAAGCCGTAGAACGCGGCGCTGTAGGCGCCGGTGGTGCTGTTCGAGAGGTTGAGCGCCTGCGGGATCAGGAAGCCGCCGTACGCGCCGACCGCCCCGATCAGGCCGAGGGCCGCCGAGGCCCTGCGCTCGGTGGACACCGCGACGTCCTGCTGCTGCCGCAGCCCCAGCACCCGGTAGATCGAGGGGATCATCCGGTACGTGGAGCCGTTGCCCATGCCCGCCGCCGTGAACAGCAGCAGGAACAGGCCCAGGAACAGCCAGAAGTTCGCCAGGGGCAGGGTGAGCACCACGGCGAGCGCGAGCAGCGCCATCACCGCGAACACGGCGACCGTCATCGGGGCGCCGCCGAAGCGGTCCGCGAGCCGGCCGCCCCAGGGGCGGGAGACCGAGCCGACCAGGGGGCCGAGGAACGCGAGGGACAGGGCCGCGGCGCCCACGCTGAAGGACGAGAACTCGGGGAAGGTGTCGGCGATGAGCTTGGGGAACACGCTGGAGAAGCCGATGAAGGAGCCGAACGTGCCCACGTAGAGGAAGGACATGATCCAGAAGTGCGGCTCCTTGACCGTGGCCAGGGACCCTGCGACGTCCCCCTTGGCGTGGGAGAGGTTGTGCATGCACTTCTTCGCGCCCCAGGCGGCGAAGAGGATGAACGGCACCCAGATCCACCCGGCCACCGAGAGGCCGGTGGCGCCGAGGGCGACGAGCGAGACGGCGATCGGGACGACCAGCTGGGCCACGGCCGTGCCGAGGTTGCCGCCGGCCGCGTTGAGCCCGAGCGCCCAGCCCTTCTCCCGCACGGGATAGAAGAAGGTGATGTTGGCCATCGAGGAGGCGAAGTTGCCGCCGCCGAAGCCGGCGGAGGCGGCCAGCAGCAGCATCACCTCGAACGGGGTGTCCGGGTTGCCGACCGCCAGGGCCAGGCCCACCGTGGGGATCAGCAGCAGCAGGGCCGAGACGATGGTCCAGTTCCGCCCGCCGAACCGGCCCACCATGAAGGTGTACGGGATGCGCAGCGTGGCGCCCACGAGCGAGGGGATGGAGATCAGCCAGAAGATCTGGGAGTCGCTGAAGGTGAAGCCCGCGCCCGGCAGGAAGACCACGGTGATGGCCCAGAGCTGCCAGACGGCGAAGCCGAGGAACTCCGCGACGATGGACCACGTGAGGTTGGTGCGTGCGATCGGGCGGCCGGTGGACTCCCAGAACGCGGGGTCCTCGGGGCGGTAGCCGTCCAGCCAGCGGCCGGGCCGCTCGCGCAGCGCGAGCGGTGCGGGCGCGGTCGCCGCCGTCATGACGGGGTCGGGATGCAGTTCTGAGCTCACGGGTGACCTCCTGGGCGAGCGGGGCGGAGCACGGCGACGGCGGCGTGCGGTGCTCCCACGCTACGAACCCCGTGTTTCCGTGACCGACGGCAGGAGTAACGCCCCGATGCACTTTCACTCACACGACCTCGGCCCCCGTGTGAGGTGGCCCCGCCGCTGCGCCGAGTCCCCAGTCACCGGTGCCTCCACGCGGCGCGTCCCCAATTGCCGGCGCCCGTGGTGCGCCGAGTCCCCAGTCACCGGTGCCTCCACGCGGCGCGTCCCCAATTGTCGGCGCCTGTGGTGCGCCGAGTCCCCAGTCACCGGTGCCTCCACGCGTCGAGTCCCCAACCCGGTGGCAATCCCCCATGTCATTGCGTGGGGAATCGGCACCGGGTTGGGGACTCGGCGTCAGGTCAGGGGTCGGTGACCCGCTGGGAGATGCGCTTCGAGGTGCGGGCCACGAGCTTCTCGAGCGGTCCCTGGCCCACCGCGCGCTGCCACGCCACGGCCAGCAGGCCGAACGCGGCCACCTGCATCCAGAACCAGAACGCCGGGTGCAGGTCGTAGACCTCGGTGGCGAGGAACAGCAGGTGCAGGGTGTAGAGCGTGAACGTCATGGACCCGGCGGCCGCCAGCGGCGTGAGCGCCTTGCCGATCAGCCGGGCCAGGAGCAGGAACGCCCCGAGCGCGAACGCGGCCATGCCGAGGCTCAGGAGCAGCGCCACGGGCGTGTTGCTGTGCGGGGCGGGCACCATGAGCCACCACAGGGTGGTGGTCGGCAGGGACGGGTCCGGGCCGAAGACGAGGATCTCGTCGATCTGCGCCTCGGTCAGCCACGGCGTGGCCTCCCAGATCCGGTCGTAGACCCCGAGGGCCAGCAGCGCCGCCATGGACACGGTCCAGGAGAGCAGGGCCAGCGCCGCGCCGGCGCCCACGAGCCACAGCTGCACCCGCCGGCTCGTGAGGTTCATCCGGCCCAGGGCGATCCCCGCGCACAGGTAGGCCATGTACGGCAGCGCCGGGTAGGTGCCGGTCAGCAGCAGCTGGGAGAGCACGGTGACCGGCTCCGTGACGAGGTTCCACAGCGTGGGGTTGCCGTACACGTGCGCGGGCAGGACGTCCACGGCCCACTGCATGAGGAACGGGGCCAGCACGGTGAACGCCGCCGCGCTGATCAGCAGGTGCCGGATGCGCAGGCCCAGGAACGGGATGGCGAGCAGGAAGAACATCCCGTAGTAGATGAGGATGTTGTCCACCGGCGGGGCCACGAAGCCCACGAGGAACCCGACGAGGGCGATCACCGCGGCGCGGCCCACCAGCCCCGCCCGGTCCCCGGCCAGGCGCCGGCCGGTGTGCGGGGTTCGGCCCCCGGAGAGGAACGCGAGGCTCACTCCGGCCAGGGTCGCGAAGAGCGCGGCCGAGTGCCCGGCGAACAGGGACCAGCTCAGGGAGGCGCGCTCGTTCTCCGCGTCCCAGTAGGGCAGGGTGTGCACGGCGACCATCCCGAGCAGGGCGAAGCCCCGGGCGGCGTCCACGCCGACCAGCCGCCGCCGGGTGCGCCGGCCGGAGGCGCCGGGAACGTTGAGCACCGCGGTGCCCCCGCCACGCGTGGCGGCCGCGTGCTCAGCGCTCACGGGTCGTCCCTCCGGCGGGCACGGTTCCGAGAGCGTCGGCGGACACGGTCCCGAAGGCGTCTCCGGACACGGTCCCGAAGGCGTCTGCGGACACGGTCTCGGGAGCGCCGGCGGGCACGGTCTCGAAGGCGCCGGCGGGCAGCGGGTGGATCGGGTTGCCGCCCCAGGTGCTGCCGGCGGGCACGGTCTCCTGGGCCATGACCAGGGAGCCGGGGCCCACGGTGGCGCCGGCCTCCACGGTGGAGCCGGGCAGGACGAAGCTGTTGGGCCCCAGGGTGGAGCCCGCCTCCATCGACACGGGTTGGAGCCGCATGATGCGGTCGTGGAACAGGTGGGTCTGGAGCACGGTCCCGCGGTTGACGGACACGCCGCGGCCCAGGTGCACGAGGTCGAACTCGGGCAGCCACCAGGTCTCGCACCACACGCCGCGATCGATCCGGGCGCCCATGAGGCGGGCCCAGACGTTGAACACCGGGGAGCCGACGGCCAGCCGGATCAGTCCGGGCACGGCCAGGGACTCCGCGAAGGTGTCGGCGAGCTCGTTGCGCCACACGAAGGAGCTGAACAGCGGGCGCTCGCCCTCGCGGAAGCGGCCCATCAGGGCCCACTTGACCAGCACGGGGATCAGGGCGGCCACCACGCCGGCGGCCAGCACCACGGGCGTGGCCCACAGCAGGGCCGAGACGATGCCGTCGAGGCCTCCCCCGGCGCGCATGTACACGGTGGTGAGCACGAACACGATCGCGAGGTCGAGCCACGCGGTCACCATGAACGGCACGGCGCGCAGCGACTCGACGAGCGTGCGGGCCACGACCAGGCGCCGGCGGGGCCGGTAGGTGACGGCCTCGTCCGCGGTGTCGGTGACGCGGCTGATCGGCTCGGGCAGCCGGCCCAGCCAGGAGGTGCCGCGCTCGGCGTCGGCCGGGGCGGAGGAGAGCACGGCGACCAGGGAGTCCTCGGGGACGTCCCGGTCCGGGCCCACGATCGCGGAGTTGCCCACGAAGGAGCGCTCCCCCACGGTCGAGGGGCCCACGTGGATCCAGCCGAAGCCGATCCGGGCGGAGCTGACCATCGAGTGGTCGGCCATGAAGGAGCCGGACTCGAAGGTGGTGAGGTGCGGCAGGGTCTCCACGGTGGAGATCTCCACCTGGTTGCCCACGCGGGCGCCCAGCAGCCGCAGGAAGAACGGTGTGGCGATGGACGCGTAGACGGGGTAGGTGGAGACGAGGCTCTTCTGGAGCAGCACGCCCGTGAGCCACACGGCCCAGCCCACGGTCCCGTCGGCGGGGTGGTGGCCGGGACGGATCAGCAGGGCGAGCGCGCGCACGACGAGCACGATCAGGGCGAGGTAGACCAGGAAGGTGAGCACGGCGAAGACGGGCACCCACAGCGCCATGACGGGGAAGACGAGCTCGTAGAGCTCGAGCCCGCGCACCTGGGTGAAGACGATCAGCGCGCCGGGGATCACGGCCAGCACGGGCAGGATCCCCACCGTGCCGAGGCCCAGTGCGTACAGCAGCCCGGTCAGGAACCGGTTGCTGCGGCCGGGGGCCCACTCCAGCCAGGACTCCCCGGCGGCGCCCAGGTCCACGAGCGGGGAGCCGCCCTGCAGGCGGCCGGCGGGGACGGTGCCGGTGACGTGGGAGCCGGGGTCGACCTCCGCGCCGGCCTCGACCACCGCACCCGGGCTCAGGAGCGTGCGGGTGCCGACCCGGGCGATCTCGCCGACGGTCACGCCGCCGAGGTGGAGGACGTCGGCCTCGAGCCAGTAGCCGGAGAGGTCCACCTCGTGCTCGACGGCGGCGCCGTCGCCGATGCGGGCCATGCCGCTGACGGGAGGCATCGTGTCGAGGTGGGCGTGGTGCCCCACCCGGTTGCCGAGCAGCCGGAAGAGCAGCACCATCACGGGGGTGCCCATGAGGGGCTCGAACTTGTTGAAGATCAGGACCCGCTCGGCCATCCAGACCCGCAGGTGGGTCCAGGAGCCGCGGGCGTGGGCGCCGGGGCGCAGCCGGAGGGTCAGCAGCCGGATGACCAGGGCGGTGAACACCAGCCGGCCGGGCAGGGCGAAGAGCACGAGCCAGCCGACCACCAGCGGCAGCAGCGGCGGGTTCGGGACCCAGCCCGCGCCGAGCACGTTGAAGAGCAGCCAGACGACGATCGCGGCGCCGAGCACGTAGCGCAGCCCCGAGACGGCGTAGAGGCCCGCGAGGAAGGGGACCTGCACGAGGCCGTTCCAGCGGGGGACGTCCGCCACCCGGCGCTCGCGCGCGGCCTCCTGGGCGACGACGTCGACGGGCGCCAGCGCGGCCAGGTACTCGTGCATCCCGGCCAGCGTGGGGTGCCGGTAGATCTCGGCGATCGCGGCGTCCGGGTACGTGCGGCGGATCTCGGAGACGAGCTTGGCCACCGCCACGGACGTGCCGCCGAGGACGAAGAAGTCGCTGTCCTCGTCGATGGGCAGGGGGCCGAGCTGGTCGGCCCACAGGGCGGCGAGCCACTCGAGCTCGGCGTCGATCTGGGAGGCCTCCGCGGCGGCGCCGGCGGAGGGCAGCGGCCAGGGCAGGGCCTTGCGGTCCACCTTGCCGGAGGTCTTCAGGGGCAGCTCGTCCATCAGGGTCAGCGCGGGCACCATCTGGCCCGGCAGCCGGTCGGCGAGCAGGCGTCGGGCGTCGGCGAGGTCCACCGAGCCCGGGGCCTCGGCCACGAGGTAGCCCACGAGGACCTGGTTGCCGGCGGGGGTGGTGTGCACGGCGGCGGCACCGGCCTGCACGCCGGGCAGCCGCGACATCTGCTCGTCGATCTCGCCCATCTCCACACGCCGGCCGGAGATCTTGACCTGGTCGTCGGCGCGGCCCACGAAGACGATGCCCTCGGGGTCGGCGCGCACGAGGTCGCCGGAGCGGTAGGCCCGCTCCCAGCCCAGGGAGTCCATGGGCGCGAACTTCTCGGCGTCCTTGGCGGGGTCCAGGTAGCGTCCCAGCCCGACGCCGCCGATGATCAGCTCGCCCTCCTCGCCCCAGCGCACGGGGTTGCCGGAGGTGTCGACGATGGCCAGCTCCCACCCGGGCAGCGGCAGGCCGATGCGCACGGGCGGCTCGCCCGTGAGCACGGCACCGGTCGCGATGACCGTGGCCTCGGTGGGGCCGTAGGTGTTCCAGACCTCGCGGCCGGGGTGCACCAGGCGGGCGGCGAGCTCGTTGGGGCACGCCTCCCCGCCGAAGATGAGCAGGCGGATGCGGCTCAGCGCCTCCGCCGGCCACATCGACGCGAGCGTCGGCACCGTGGAGACGGCGGTGATGCCCCGCTCGACGAGCCACGGGCCGAGGTCGGTGCCTGAGCGCACGACGGCGCGCGGGGCCGGGACCAGGGCGGCGCCGGAGCGCCAGGCCAGCCACATCTCCTCGCACGAGGCGTCGAAGGCCACGGAGAGCCCCGCCATCACGCGGTCGCCCGGGCCCAGGGGGCGCCGGGGCAGGTAGAGATCGGCCTCGGCGTCCACGAGGGCGGCGGCCGAGCGGTGGCTGATCGCCACGCCCTTGGGCTTGCCGGTGGACCCGGACGTGAAGATGATCCAGGCGTCGTCGCCCGTGCCGGGCTGCCGGCAGTCCGCGCCCGCGCGGACGCCGCTGCGGGGCCGGAGGGACAGGCCGGTGCCGTAGACGGCGCACACCCCGGCCTCCTCCCAGACCGTGTCGGCCCGCTCGTCGGGGTCGTCGAAGTCGACCGGGACGTAGGCGGCGCCGGCGAAGATCGTGCCGAGCACGGCCACGTAGAGGTCCACGGTTCCGGAGGGGACGCGGATGCCCACGCGGTCCCCGCGGCCGATGTCGAGGTCCCACAGGCGCTGGGCCTGGGCCTCGACGCGCTCCAGGAACTCGGCGTAGCTGAGCACGGTGGTTTCGTCGTCGACGGCCACCGCGTCCGGGTGGCGCGAGACGGTGTCCATGACGATGTCCACGAGCGTGCGCGGGGCCGGCGCGGACGCGACGGGGAAGACGGCGCGGCCCGGGACCTGCGGCATGGGCTGCGTGTGCAGGGCGCGGTCGAGGACCTCGCTGTCCTCCATCGGATCCTGCTCCGGGTACCGGTCCTCGAGCAGGTGCCGACCGCCTCCCTGGCGGGTCGAGCCGCTGCGCGTGGTTGGGCGCACTGTCATTGATTCCCCCATCGACTTCACTGCCGCTGCGGATCTGCACAACGGCCGGTGCCGGCGGGAGGAACGGGCTCAGGGACCGGACGGACCGGCTGGAAGGCTCCCGGGAGCACGCGCGCGGATCAGCGCGGTGCCGAGAGTGATTGTTCGGCCGTGATGCCCCCGGCATCGGCCTTCCCCCTGAACCGGCTCCCCTGCCAGCTCTACTTACTGCACCGTACGGTCGGTGTTATTGCATGTGCAAGCCGAGAGGGAGGCGGCGGTCCGCTCCGGGAGCGCTCCCTCCCCCCGCTGGGCCGCGCCAATCCGCGGATCGATCGCTGACGAGGGACGACGACGAGAGATCAGTCACGTCCGGGTGCCGATGGCCCCGGCGAGGGGTCTGCCGGGAGGTCGGGCGAGAGCCCCGCCGCGGGCCCTGACGCGGACTCCCCGGCGGTCATCGCGGCGTCGAGCACCCGGGCCTCGGGCAGCTCGAAGTGGTCCACGCCCTCGCGGTAGCGCACGCTGGTCCGCGCCCAGCCGGCGTCCTCGTACCAGGCGCGCCCGGCCGCCGCCGCGGAGAGCGCGTCGAACGGTGCATAGGGGTCGGTGCCGTCGTCGTCGAGGCCCACGTCCCAGTGCAGGACCAGCTGCTCGAGCTGCTCGTCCGTCGGCTCCGAGGACCCGGTGGACGGCGCCCCGCCGCCGCCGGAGAGCACCGCGCCGCCGCCCGCCAGGAAGTCCGCGCGGTCCGCCAGCAGCTCGTAGCTGATGAACTCGGCGCCCCCGGAGTAGCCGTGCAGCCACGTGCGGGAGCGGTCGAGGTCGTACTCGGCGAAGATCCGCTGCTCGGCCAGGGCCACGAACCAGTCGGCGTTGCCGTCGAGGTCCTCCCACCACGTGGGCTCGCCCTGCCGGTCCGGGGTGCGGGGGGCCACGAGCACCGCGTTGTGCGAGCGCGCGACCTCCGCGAGGCACGAGACCTTGTGCTCCGGGTGGTGGTACTCGTAGGCCCCGTCCCCGTGCAGGCGGAAGACCACGCCGACCGGCTCGCTCCAGTCGATGCCGTCGGCGAAGACGTGGTAGCTGCTGGTCGTGCCGTCGTGCTCGAAGGCGACGTCGAGCCGGTCCGAAGGACCCTCCGCCCAGCGCAGCCCCCCTGTGAGCGCCGGGCCGGTGCTGAGCGGGCGGGCCGCGCCGCGCGGGGCGGTGCGCACGCCGTCGAGGCCGTAGGGGGCGCAGGAGACCTGCTCCTCCGGCCCCGGGGCCGGCGTCCACGACCACCGGACGGCGAGCGTCGCGGCGACCAGGGCCAGCAGGGCGCCGGTGAGAATGGCCACATCCACGACCCAGCGGGATCCGCGGCGCGGCGCGGCCTCGCCCGGATCCGCATGCGTTTTCACCCGTCCATCCTAGGCGGAAGCACGTGCAGCGGCCTCCTGCCGAATTTCGGTTTCGCAACCGTTCCCCCATAATCGGCCAGGACCGTTCGGGGGGACGGCGCCCCCCACTTCCTCCTTCCGTGGTCCGTCCACCGCACCAGAGGAGAAGATTCCGCGTGACCACCACCGCACGCCCTCGGGCCGAGCAGAGCCCTCCTGCGACCCAGGAGCAGCTGCAGTCCCAGCAGAAGCTGCGCCGCAGTCTCAAGCCGCGCCACCTGACCATGATCGCGATGGGCGGCGCCATCGGCACCGGCCTGTTCGTGGCCTCGGGCAACACCATCGCCACCGCCGGCCCCGGCGGGGCCCTGCTGGCCTACGTGGTCATCGGGTTCATGGTGTTCCTGCTCATGCAGTCCCTGGGCGAGATGGCCACCTACCTGCCCGTCTCCGGCGCCTTCGAGGAGTACTCCACCCGCTTCGTGAGCCCCTCCTTCGGCTTCGCCATCGGCTGGAACTACTGGTACAACTGGGCGATCACCGTCGCCGCCGAGCTCGTGGCCGCCGCGCTGATCATGCGCTACTGGTTCCCCGACGTGCCCTCGTGGATCTGGTCCGGGTCCTTCTTGGCGATCCTGTTCGCCCTCAACGCCCTGAGCGCCCGGGCCTACGGCGAGAGCGAGTTCTGGTTCTCCCTCGTGAAGGTCGTCACGATCGTGCTCTTCCTGGGGCTCGGCATCCTGATGATCGTCGGGGTCCTGGGCGGGGAGTCGCCCGGCTTCGAGAACTGGACCACCGGGGAGGCGCCCTTCGTGGGCGGCGGCCTCGGCATCCTGGCCATCTTCATGGTGGCCGGCTTCTCCTTCCAGGGCACCGAGCTCGTCGGTGTCGCCGCCGGCGAGGCGGAGAACCCGGAGAAGAACGTGCCCAAGGCCATCCGCACCGTGTTCGTGCGGATCCTGCTGTTCTACGTGGGCGCGATCACCGTGATCGGCTTCCTCATCCCCTACACCAGCCCCAACCTGCTCACGAGCGGCGTCGAGGACATCTCCATCTCCCCGTTCACCCTGGTCTTCCAGAACGCGGGCGTGCTGGCGGCGGCGTCGGTGATGAACGCGGTGATCCTCACCGCCATCCTCTCGGCCGGCAACTCCGGGCTCTACGCTTCCACCCGCATGCTCTGGGCCCTGGCCGAGGGCGGCAAGGCGCCGAAGTTCCTGGCGAAGGTCAACCGCCGCGGCGTGCCCATGAACGCGCTGATCGCCACCACCCTGGTGGGCGGGGCGTCCTTCCTCACCACGTTCATCGGGGACGGGGACGCCTACGTGTGGCTGGTCAGCGCCTCGGGGCTGGCCGGGTTCATCGTGTGGATGGGCATCGCCTGGAGCCACTACCGGTTCCGCAAGGCCTACACCGCCCAGGGCCACGACCTCGCGGACCTGCCCTATCGGGCACGGTTCTTCCCGCTCGGTCCCGTGGTGGCGCTCGTGCTGTGCGCCGTGGTGATCCTCGGGCAGAACTACCAGGCGTTCATCGGCGACATGGACCTCATGGCCGCCCTGACCGCCTACATCGGCCTGCCGCTGTTCCTGGCCCTGTGGTTCGGCCACAAGCTGGTCACCGGCTCGACGATGGTCCGCTACGAGGACGCCGACCTCACCCGCCCGCGCGACTGACCGCCCCGAGTCCCACGCTCCCGGATCCCCGCCGCCGAGTCCCCACAATCCGGGTGGCATTTCCGCCGGGTCCCCAGTGCCGTGGCATTTCCCCAAACTAAATCTGGGGATCTGCGATGGGACTGGGGACTCGGCGCAGAAGGGCGAGAGGAACTGGGGGCTCGGCGCACCACGTGGCCCGGACGAGTGCACCTGCACACCCGGCACACCCGGTGGGCTGGGCGGGCAGCGGGTCAGGCCACTGAGCGGTAGCGGGAGACCACCACGTCCACGAGCTCGGCGGGGACCTCGCCCTCCGGCACGGCCAGGGGGCCGGTGTCCACGTCCGCGCCGGCGGCCCGCGAGAGGTCCAGGAAGTAGCCGGGCGCCAGCAGGTAGTTGGCGACGACGACGCGCCCCCCGTCCGCCAGGCCGGCCCGGGCGCCGGACACCGCCTCGGCCACGCGGGGGCGAGCGGCGGCCAGGTAGGACACGGTCACGGGCCGAGCCAGCTCGCCGGCCAGCAGGTCCGCCACCGCGGCGCAGTCCGCCACCGCGCGGCGGTCCGAGGACCCGGCGGTGGCGAGCACCACGGCGTCGTGCTCCCCCAGCGGCGCCCCGGCGGCCGCGCACGCCTCGTGCACCCGCCGGGCGAGCAGCCGGGCCAGCGCCCGGTCCGGGCCCAGGGCGGCCGAGACCCGGTGGAGGTCGTCGGCGGCGACCGCCTCGGCCACGTCCACGTAGACGTGGTAGCCGGCGGAGAGCAGCAGCGGGACCACCACGGCGGGGCGCCCGGCGTACTGCTCGGTGCGCTCGGCCAGGTCGGGGGTCTGGACGTCCACCCACGTGGGCACCACCTCGACGTCCGGCAGCTCGGCGGCGACAGCGTCCACGAGTCGCTGCACGGCCGTGCGCCCGGCCGGGGAGCTGGTGCCGTGGGCGCAGGCGAGCAGGACGGGGGGCTCGGTTGTCGTCATGCATCCAGCCTACGATCGGGGCCCGGGCCGCGGCGCCGGCGTCACGCGGCGTCACGCGGGCAACCGTGCTGTAACACGCGTGCCTCATCCTGGTAGTGGTGGCCGGCCCGCCACGACCCCCGCTCGCCCCCTGGAGGACCGCATGCTGTTGACCGCCGACCTCACCGGAGTCCCGGTGCTCGTCCTCGGCGCCCCGGACGACACCCGGCGCGCCCGGCACCGCTACGAGGCGGCCGGTGCGGCCGTCCGCTCCGTGACCAGGCCGGATCTGCTCGGCCCGGCGGACCTCGCGGGCGTCGCGCTCGCCGTGGTCGTCGGCCCGGCGGCACCGCGCTGGCGCGAGGCCCTGGACGCGGCCGGCGCCCGCGTGCCCGTGGTGCAGGAGCCCGCCGCCCGCACCGGCGGCCGCGTGACGCTGGTCGGCGGCGGTCCCGGCGCCGACGACCTGCTCACCGTGCGCGCCGTGGCGGCCCTGCAGGACGCCGACGTCGTCTTCGTCGACCGGCTCGCCCCCGCGGGCGCGGTGGCGGCAGCCGCCCCGGGCGCCGAGATCGTCCCGGTGGGCAAGACCCCCGGCCACCACCCGGTCCCGCAGGCGAAGATCCAGGACCTCATGGTCGAGCACGCCCTGGCCGGCCGCTCGGTCGTCCGGCTCAAGGGCGGGGACCCCTACGTCTTCGGCCGCGGCGCCGAGGAGCTCGCCGCGTGCGCCGCCCACGGCATCCCCGTGGACGTGGTCCCGGGCATCACCAGCGCGGTCTCGGTGCCGGGCGCGGCCGGGATCCCGGTGACCTTCCGCGAGGTGTCCCGGATGTTTACGGTCGCCTCCGGGCACGTGCCGTTCTCCGAGGCGGAGCTCGCCCACTTCGCCGGACTCGGCGCCGGCGGCGGCACCCTCGTGGTGCTCATGGGCGTGGCGACCCTCCCCCACCTCGTGGCCGGCCTGGTCCGGGCCGGCGCCGATCCCAGGACCCCGCTCGCTGTCGTGGAACGCGGGTTCACCGACCGGCAGCGCTCCACGATCACCACGCTCGCGACCGCGGTCGCGGACACCGCGGCGGCAGGCTGCGGCTCGCCCGCCGTCGTCGTCGTCGGCCCCGTGGTCCGCCTGGCCACCGCCGAGCGGGACGCGTTCCTCGCGGAGGTGACCGCCCATGGCTGCTGAGGACCTGCCCCTGGCCGGGCGGGTGGTGGGCGTGACCGCGCACCGCCGCTCCGAGGACCAGATCGCGGCCCTCGAGCGCCGCGGGGCCCGCGTGCTGCACGCCCCCGCACTGCGCGTGGAGCCGGTCGGCGAGGACGCCGGTCTCGCCGCCGCCTCCCGGGCGATGTTCGAGGCCCGCCCGGACCTGGTGCTGCTGACCACGGGCTACGGTCTGCGCCGCTGGCACGACGCCGCCGTGGCCCAGGGCTTCGACGCGGACCTGCTGCTGTGCCTGCGCGAGGCCGCCGTCTACGTGCGCGGGCCCAAGGGACGGGGCGCGGTGCGCGGTCTGGGCCTCGAGGACGCCGGGATGTCCGCGGACGAGACCACCGCAGGGCTCGTGGACCTCGTCCTGGCCGAGCACGGCGGGGACCTCACCGGGCGCACGATCGGCCTGCAGCTGCACGGGATCGCCGACGTGGTCCAGCGCCGCCGGCTCACCGACGCCGGGGCCCGCGTGCTCACCGTGACCCCCTACCGGTGGGCCTCCGCCGACGACGCCGGGCAGGTGCCGGTGCTCGTGCGCGAGGCCGCCGCCGGGCGGGTGGACGCCGTGACGTTCACCGCCGCCCCCGCCGTGGACGCGCTGTTCAGCACGGCCGAGGAGCTGGGGCTGCACGAGGAGCTGCTGGCGGCGTTCCGCGGTGGGATGCTCGCCGCGACCGTGGGGCCGGTGACGGCCGCGCCGCTGCTGGAGCTCGGGATCGAGCCGCTCGTGCCCGAGCGGTTCCGGATGGGCGCGATGCTCAAGCAGCTCACGGACGCCCTGACCGGCGCGCAGTCCGACGACGACGGGCGGTAGCCGCACCCACTGCGGCCGCAACCGGTGACCGTGTGGAGGTGCAGGCGTGCCGCGGCAGGAGCACGCGGCGGGGACGACGCACCCAGCGGCAAACGCGTGTCGGCTCGGAGGGCGCGGGACGATTGCGGGGGCGCGCCAGGACGGGGGTCAGGGGAACCGGGGGTATCCCGACGCACCCCTGCGACCGCTCGGCAACCACCGGTGGACGCAGGTAAGGCAAACCTCAGTTCGCCATGACATTGAATGTAGCAGACCGACACAGATTAGCGAACACTTTCCTGATGTAATGGTGACGAAACGGTCACGGTTCACGGATCGGCGGTGCCTCCGGGACCTCCACGGGACCGTCCACAGTGCCTTCCGCCGGGTCTTCCGACGGTGGCCGGTAGGCTGGGCGCGACCCGCCCGAACGTCGAAAGGCCGCCCGTGACCACCCCCCAGCTCGCCCCCTACGTCGACCACACGCTGCTCAAGCCGGAGGCGTCCCGCGAGCAGATCGCCACCCTGTGCGCGGAGGCCAAGCAGTACGGCTTCGCCTCGGTGTGCACCAACCCGGTGTGGACCGGCTTCGTGCGGGAGCAGCTGGCGGGCAGCGACGTGCTGACCTGCGCGGTGGTCGGCTTCCCGCTGGGCGCGTCCGCCACGGAGGTCAAAGCGTTCGAGACCGCCACGGCCGTGGCCGCCGGGGCCGACGAGATCGACATGGTCATCGACATCGCCGCCGCCCGCGCCGGCGAGCGCGAGCGGGTCGAGGAGGACGTCCGGGCCGTCGCCGAGGCGGCCCACCAGGGCGGGGCCCGGCTCAAGGTGATCATCGAGACGTGCCTGCTCACCGACGAGCAGAAGGTCCTGGCCTGCGAGGCCGCCGTGGCCGCCGGCGCGGACTACGTGAAGACCTCCACGGGCTTCTCGACGGCCGGGGCCACCGTGGAGGACGTCCGGCTGATGCGGGAGACCGTGGGCCCGGAGATCGGCGTCAAGGCCTCCGGCGGAATCCGCACCCGTGAGGACGCCCTGGCGATGATCGAGGCCGGTGCCTCCCGGATCGGCGCCAGCAGCGGTCCCGCACTCCTCGACTGAGCCCGCCGCGCCCTCCGTGGGCTTACCCCTGCCCAGCTATAGCTGTCCGCCGCAGCCCCAGACATGCCGCACCTTCGTCTGGACTTCATTCCTGCGCGCAGAGCCCCGTAGCCCGGCAAGTCGGAGGCCTTCGTGGCGCATCTGCCACCAACATGGATTTGCATCCACTCCCGAGGTGCAGAGGAACTAGGCACACGCGTCCGCAGTGACTGCTTCGGCTAGTCAGGACGACAGCCCCTCGGTCATGTCTGCAATACACCGTCACGAAAGTGACCACACTTCACAGTCGCGCATAGCCAATTAGGGGACACCGAGGGGTCACCGTGTCCACAATTTGACCCACGTTTCGAGGCCAGTCGACGCCCTGGCCGCCCCGCCCTCCCCCCCAATCCAGTCATTGGCGATCCCAAATACATACTTCTGAATTGGCTGCCGCCAATGTGTCGCCAGGTGCCGGCCTATGACTACAAGCGCAGATACTGCATGCTCTCAGCAGGTTGGTTCTTCCGGGGGGACGGGCCAACCGACTCGCGAACGCGAGTCGGTAATGCTTCAAGGGGGCTAGCAATGAGTGTGTTAGAAAGATCCGTCATGCCTAAAGGCAAATTCATCGACACGCATATACGCGGGCTCACTGAGTTACCTGACATTCGCGAAAAATATCTCGAGCAAGATGCGTGATTCAAGCATGGAGCAGGCCGGAACTTCCGAGACACGCACTGCGGAGTTCCCCGGTGCCAGCTAGGACTCGGACCGACAAGATTGAAAGTCGACTTCCGGATATATTCTTGCACTATAGCATTCGGACACCTGAATTAAATAGCTCATATTGAATCCAGGGCTTTGGTGCGACGCCAATATTGCCGCTGAAGTTGATTCAGGCCAGCATTCTGGGTTACCCGCCTGCGGCAGTCACCGTTTGTTCATGGGTGAACAGAAGGCTACATCAGCACACCGTACGTTGCCTCTCGCGGGACAGCAATCGCCGCTCAAGAAAACTGGCAATGACGGCATGGGCGGGCAGTTCATGGATATCCGCAACTTTCAGCATGACGCGTTCCACTGCTTGCCGCGAAACATAAAAAGCATCATGAGCACCCGCTTCGCCATTACCTTCATGTCCTTTTCCTGAAAGGAGCCGATGATGGAAACCACAGACCAAGTGACCATCCCACTCATTGCGGTGCACACGGTCGACACTGGCACCTTTGCCTCGGTGCAGCCACGTTCGGCGGTGGATCTCGAAATCATAGTTCCCGCCTACAACGAAGCGGACCGAATCTCGAGCACATTGCTCCAGACTGTCGAATATTTGGAAACTCAGCCTTGGAGTTCCCGGGTTGTCGTCGTGGACAATGGGAGCTCAGACGACACCGGCAGTGTGGTCAGACGGTTTTCCCTCGATAGATCGGGGAGTGTTCCCATCATGGTCATAGGTTGCGGACGCCCCGGGAAAGGCGCGGCGGTTCGCCGAGGCATCCTGAGCGGCACGTCCGCATTCACCGGCTTTTTTGATGCGGACATGGCCACGCCGGTGGAGACTTTGAGCGTGGCCATGGGGCACTTGAAGCAGGGCGCCGCCGCGGTGATTGCTTCGCGGCATTGCCCTGGTTCCACTTTCGTCCGCCACCAGCCTTTGGGTCGACGCATAGGTGGGATGGCTTTTCGCGCGCTTACTCGATCGATGGTTCGAGAAATTCACGACACTCAGTGCGGATTCAAGTTCTTCGACCGCAGTGCAATTAACCAGGCCTTGGTCCAGTGCCGAACAACTGGTTTCGCATTTGACGTCGAACTGTTGCATCGAATGCAGTGCGAAGGAGGCCAGATTGTCGAGGTGCCCGTTGCTTGGACCGACAGCCCTTCATCGACGTTCCGACCTCTTCGGGATGGAGCAGCCAGTTTCGGCGCCGTTTTCCAGATGTACAAAGGATAGGCAGACAAATGTATTTGACATCGGTCGATGGTCTACGGGGCAAGCGAGTGCTGGTGCTCAACTGGCGGGACACGGAGCACCCGCTGGCAGGCGGCGCCGAAAGGTACATGCACGAGATTTCGCGTCGATGGGTCGCAGAGGGCGTTGATGTCACCTGGTTCACCGGCAGAGGCGATGTCCAAGGGTCCTCGGACAACATCGACGGGGTGAAGATCTTCCGCATGGGCGGGGCTTTGAGCCTGTACCCGCTGGCCGCGCTGAAGCTGGTAGGTCGTCGGGGAGACTTCGATGCCATTGTCGACTGTCAGAACGGCATTCCCTTTTTCTCACCGATGTTCGCGGGTACAGGCATTCCAGTCGTACAAGTCGTCCACCACGTGCATCAGGACCAGTTCAGTACGCGGTTCTCGGCGCCGATGGCTGCCGTCGGCAGGTTCTTGGAGGGCCCTGCCGCCCGATGGGTGTATGGAGAACGGCCGCTTGCAGCGGTATCTCCGTCCACACGGCGTGAGTTGCGCCGACAGCTGCGGTTTCCCGGACCGATCTTCGTCGTTCCGAATGGAACCGTGGACGTGCCAGAAACGGTCGGTCCGCGTGACCCGGATCCCACGATCACCGTCGTCACACGGTTGGTACCGCACAAGCGGGTCGATCTTTTGCTTGGACACCTTGCCGTGGCTGCGCAAAAGGTGCCCCGCCTCCGGGTCAACATTGTCGGGGATGGCCCTGACAGGGCACGACTGCAGCAGATCGCCGTGGATTTGGGGCTCCACTCGACTGTTAAATTCCACGGGTATCAGCCCAACTCGACTCGTGATCAGCTCCTGAACGGGTCGTGGCTGACGGCGATCACATCGGCCGCCGAGGGCTGGGGACTGTCAGTGATTGAGACTGCGGCGTGGGGCGTCCCCTGTCTGGCCTTGCGCGTTCCCGGGGTGCGGGATTCCGTCGTCGATGGTGAGACCGGATGGCTTGTCGACGATTCCAGGCAGTTTGGCGAGACCCTCGTCGAGAAACTTCGAGTGCTGTCTGATGAGAACTACGCGCGGGAAGTGGCCGAGGCGTGCCAGGCATGGGCTCGTTGCTTTGACTGGGATCGTAGCGCTTCCCTTCTTGCCGGAGTCGTGCAGGAAGCGGCTCTCCGAATCGACTGGTCTCTGGCGAAGAGCCGCGGCAGCCGGACGGATCTGTCCACCATGGCCAAGTTCGCAGTGCCCGCGGGCATGGATCTGCGTGCGAAGCTACGGCCCACCGACGAAGCAATCTTCGACGGCAATCGGGCAACTGTTCTCTTCAACGGGTGTGACGAGTTCGACACGGCGCAAGTGTTGGCGTCCATGGGCGTCGTAGACGCCGAGCTTCGCCCGGTCGAGACCAGCGATCTCCTGGCTGGACCGGCCGGGCGACGTTCGCACCGGCATTCTATCGATCATGGAGCAACGGAAATTCAATGACGTCATCAACCCTTCTTGGGGACGGCTGGGGATCGGCGACGTACTCGACAATCGCAGGAGACAAAGACGTCGTCGTCCCCGCGTCCGAAGCGGCGACGAAGTGCGCGACTGGCCATCCTGCGGCTGACACAGCAGTAATTTCCGAGAACAACGGACTGCTTTCCGTCTCGGCCGCCTTGGTGGGCGTGCTCAGCTACGCCTGTACGTTGCTGATGGTGAACAGTCTCGGCTCGGCTGATTACAGCGACTTCGCTGCGGCACAGATGCTGCTGGGCATTGCTGGCACCATTGCTGCAGCGCTGGTGCCCCTGCCTCTCTCGCATGCTGTTGCAACGAATCCCATCGGGTCACAAGCCAGGCGTGAAGGTCTGGCCTTTGCGCTACTGGTGTCGGTTATTGTCGGAACTGCTGCGGCAGTGATTGCCGGCACCCTGACGGCTGCCTTCGCATCACTGCCCATGGCCCTGGCTGTCGGGTTCGCCGCTTTGTTGTTTTTCGTGGTGTCTGCGTCTCAAGGCTGGCTTCAGGGCGAACTACGATTCAAGTGGTATGCCGTAGTGGCGGTGGCGGAAGTTGCGCTTCGGCTGGTCTTCAGCTTGATGGTCGTTGCCTTCGCTTGGGGCTCCACTGGCGCAGTGCTGGGGTTCGCACTCGGCGCTCTGGTGCTGTTGGTCGTTCCGCTGTCCTTCTATCGAGACCTCCGTCTTCTTCCGGCAATCGTCAAACAGCGGTGGCGCTGGTTGGAGACCGGAGACATAGCCATAGTCCTCTGCGTCGTTTCCGCGCTGGTCGGATTCGATGTCGTCGTCATCCCATTTCTCGATGACGGCTCGGATGCTGCGGCCGGGTTCCAAGCCCTCGCGACCATCGCCAAAGGACCGGTGTACATCGCCGCCGGAACAGCATTAGTGGCCTTCCCACTGCTTCGCAGCGCGACCGCGGACACTGACAGCATCGTCGCCCATGCACTCCGCGCGTTTGGTGGCCTAGCACTGCCCGCTGCCGCAGTGATTGCCACCGTTCCACCAACGTTGATGGCTCTTGTCCTGCCACAGAGATATCACTCCGCGCTGGACATGCTGCCCTGGCTGGCGGCCGCAGGTCTCGGCTACGCCGCAATCTCAGTGCTGGCCACTATTCTGCTTGGTCTACGCTGCTACCGGCGTTGCCAACTCGGCCTTGTAGCGACGGCATTGCTGATCTTGGCTGGCATTTTTGTTGGCTGGCACCTCGGCAGTGTGACAGGACTAGCAATCGGATCCGCAATCGGATCGTTGCTCGCCGCAGCAGTTCTGATAGCCATTTCGCTGCCCAGGCTACCCTCCTCCATGATCAGGATGACGCTCAAGGCAGTCATTGCCGTTGCAGCCCTCGCTGCACTTTTCACACTTGCCGCCAGCGTACCTGTCCTATGGCTCCTGGTCGCAGCAATGACCGGCCTTCTCGTTCTCACCCTGCAAAGGTGGGAACGAGGCAATGTGCTCCCAACCCTTGGCGATCTGGTCACGCGTCGCGAAGTCCTGCAGAATCTGCGCCACTCCTCGGCTGCCATCGCGATCGCCGGATTTGTAATTTCCACGTCCGCGGCGATAGGCATACGTGCAGTTGGTCTGGGTCGTTCCTTTGAACTCCAAGGAGACGAGCTACTTTACGCAGAGCTCGGCCGCTCCGTTAGCTTCGGCCAATTGCCCAATTTGGAATTACAAACATTGCCTGATGGCCCATTTTTTCTTCATCCCCCCGGGTTTTTCCTGATTGAGGGAATTGCAATCAAAACGCTCGGATTGTCAGGTAATACATTTGATCTCGTGTATGATCTCCGATGGTTGAACGCCATCATCGGCGCACTGTCGGTGGGACTGGGATTCCTATTAATACGCAAACTCACAAATACGTCAGTTGCCAGTGTCTCCGCGGTTGTGCTCGCATTCGAACCGTTTGTGTTACGCAACCACAGCCGCGTCTACATCGAAACCCTTGGCACCGCAATGGTCCTTGTCGGACTTCTGATTATCGTGTCCCTTATGCTACGTCAGTCCGACCGCATTTTTCCCCTGGGCACCGTATGCGGCGGTCTGGTTCTAGGGTATGGAGTTTTGACCAAAGACGTTTTCGTACTTTTCACAGTCGCACCTATAATTCTCGCTGTAATGTGGAAACAGACACTTCGTCCGCTCCAGGCCATCATTCTACTAATGTCGTCGGCCGCACCGTACGTCTTCTATCTTGTGGTTCTAGCTGCAAACAACGTGTTATTCGACTGGCTGTTGCAGAAAACCAATGGACTTCGACGGATGCTGGGCTTCGAACAAAGCACCGGATTCAATGCCGAAGGTGCCCCTAGCCTAGTGGGCCGCATGATCGACCAGATCACATCCTTCGGCACAAGCTATATCCTCCTGGGATTGGGACCTATCACAGCACTATATGTTTGCCGTAGCGCGCGCCCCGAACGGCGGCTGATTGGCCTCGCGGGAGTCGTTATGGGTTTTTTTGGTCTCTACAGCGCAGCATTTGGTACTTTCGAGGAACAGTACGGCTACCCGGTAATGATTGCCGGCATTCTTAGCATGTCAGTTTTCGCATTAGAGGTTTGTGAACGCAATAAAAACTTTATAAAAATGGTGACTGTAGCCGGCACCCTATTCGCAGTCGTGGTCGTATTGTTTGGGCTTCGAGCTGAGACCACTTCCGACGATGGCTATGCAAGATTTCGGCAATGGATGCCGTCCAATCTTCCGGCCAACGCCTCGGTAAGCGTCACCAATGTCACTGCCGAATTGGCGTTCGCAGACGATTCGCGTTTTGGCGCATGGCCGTCGCCGGAACTCATGGACCAGAACAACGTCGATTACATTTTGACGCACTCATTGCTTACGTTGCAGGGGTATGGCTACGCCAGCCCTGAAATGCTCGAGTGGCTAACTTATACAGCCACCGAGGTGGTCACCTTCGAAGGGCCCACGAACGGCGCCACAACGCTTTGGCGTGTCGACGAGAATGAGCTGCGGGAGGCTGCCGATGCGAGCATCGCCCCGCCAACTGAAAACTTCTATCTGGAAAGAGCTGGATAGACACATGACCAGTTTTTTTCGTCCGCTCCGCCAGCGACGTCTGAGCCGGAATATTGCCATCGTTGTCGGAGCAGTTCTACTAGTTACACTCGACCAGAACTCGACAGGAACGGTCGGACCGAAGTTAACATTTGGTGTGCTGGATTCTACCTGTGCCGCGGATCGTGTTGGCGCGTTGAGTCGAGCTGGAGTGGAATTGGCGCAAATGGACGTTCTTTGGGATCAACTCGAACCAATTCCCGGCCAAGTCGATCGGGAGTACGCCGACGATTTGGCCGCGGCTATTACCACTTGCCAAGACGCCGGAATCAAAGTCATATTGGGGCTGGGACTACAATACGCGCCTGAATGGGTGAGAGATTTGCCGAACGGCACATATTGGAACCAAGCTGGTGATCCTCATACCGGACAGGTGCCCAACATAGTGTTCAGCAAATACGTACGTCAAGCATTCGAGCAACACGCCGCCAACGTTCTAAGGATCGCCCCTCCCGCATCCATTCATGCCATCCGACTCGGTACGAGTGAAGGTGGAGAGCTTGGCTATCCTCTGGGCAAAAAACGCGCCGAACACTCAGTCCCTAACTTTTGGGCCTTCAATGAGGCTAATCCAGCGGTAAACAATGTTCCGCCCGACGTGGGCCAAGCCCCGCTTCCTGGATGGAGACCGGGAGACGGCACTTGGCGCGGGCAGGCAGTGACACCAGCTCAAATGAGGTCCTGGTTTGGCTGGTACTCCGAGGCGCCGGTAGCTGCCGTACTCTGGCAGGCGAATGTGCTCCGAGGACTCGGATTTTCAGGAAATTTCCATGTGCCGCTCGCCGGCGGGGGCGCATACCCCTCACAACTGCAGAAGGCCATCGCCTCTGAATTGGTCAACATAGAGGATCCAGACGGGAGCCTCGAAAGAGGTCTTTACTATCCGGACCAGCTGAGGGCCTTATCGAAAGGGGAGCACAAAGATGCTCTTATAGCGGACGTGACCGGCTTGGATGACGTGACTGCCGTTCAGGCAAGGTCCCGAACGCCAGCAACGGACTCTTGCAGCCCGGTCGACCATCTCATCGACTTGACTACGAATCCGGACGCAGAGCGCTGGTCCTCGTCGCGATGGACCATTGCCAATGCCCGAAAATTCGGCTTGAAGGTCATCGGGGAAAATCCGGGATCACCTCATGCCTCAAATACCGGCGGGCATTCGGAATCGGATGACTTGCAGGATCAAATGAAACATGCGCCTCGCTATGCGGCGGAATGCGGACTTTCGATGTTTCTGTGGGCTTTTGAGGACAATCTATTCAGTGAGCCGCAACACCCGCGGCTCGATGACTACCGAAAAAGCATCTCTACCTATCAATGAATCGCGCGGACAACGCGAACCCATAGCCGGCTATTTCTATACCCGGGAGTTTTAGGAGACACACCATGTCGGCGTCCAATAGCTACACATCATCGGTACCCGAGTCAACAGACCGGCGGCCTCAATGTGCGCACAACGGAACGGGCCAGATGCGAGTGCTGCACTTGGGATTTGAGGATCCTCGGATGCCCAGCGCAGGTGGGGGCTCTGTAAGAACTCATGAAATTAACAAGCGTCTTGCGGCAGAGGGCCACCACATTACCGTGCTGACAACAACCTACCCGGGCGCTGTCGAACGTTGGCAGGACGGTGTGCGCTATGTCCCCGTCGGATTCGGTGCGGGTCGTACACGCCTCGCGCGATTGCTCGGTTACATCGGTCGACTTCCCTGCGAGGTGCGTCGCCGACGTGGTGAATGCGATCTGGTTGTCGAAGACTTCTTTGCGCCTTTTTCTACCATGGCGGCCCCTCTTTGGACAAGCAAGCCCACTGTTGGAATGGTTCAGTGGCTGGATGCTGAGGAAAAGTGGCACCAGTACAAACTCCCCTTCCATCTCGTGGAACGGGCCGGAGTAAGGTCCCACAAACGACTGGTTACGGTGTCGCGCGGGACTGCAGAGGCCCTCCGCGAGCTTAATCACAGTGCTCATATCGATATTATTAGTAACGGACTGGACCCGCGAGCCCTGGAGGTGGAGCCGAGGCTCGGGAACGACGTTGTTTTCATTGGGCGGCTGGATATTCTGGACAAAGGAATTGATCTGCTGCTGGACGCTTGGGAAGGCGCCCACGAGAACGTTGACGGTGATTTGGTCATCATTGGATCAGGCCCGGACGAGAGCAAAGTATTGAGAATGGTCCGAGACAAAGGGCTCAACAAGCGGGTCCGATTCACGGGCTGGATGGAGGGTGCAGAGAAGTTCGAGTTACTTGGCAACGCACGATTGGTCGTCATAGCTTCACGAAAGGAGTCCTTTGGCCTCGTTGCGATTGAAGCTTCGGCAACGGGCACGCCGGTCATCGCCTTCGATATCCCTGGCCTGCGGGAGGTAGTGCCGCCTGGATCCGGTTGGCTTGTCAGGCCCTTTGATGCGACCGCACTGTCGACTGAAATCGCATTGCGTTACAACCGGACGGAGGATTTGGAGGAGGCCAGACAAGCGGGCCGAAACTTCGCATCGCGCTTCGACTGGGAAACTTCAGCTGTCAGGCAGGCGGCGGCCTACCGAGCGGCGATAAACCAATAGCACATCAATCCTAAGTTCCTCTCAATTTTATGGCGTTCCTTGCCCAAGCGCATTCCATTAGGCGTTAGGAGCTGTTCATCGAGACCGAACGGCATAAAGGACGCAGCCGGTTCGATGACACACCTAAGCAATTAGCAGTTGTATTCTTTGCGATTGGGTTTCACATTTTTAAAGGGACCTGGACAGGGGTTTCTACTTGAACGATTTTTATCGTCAACAGCATGACTTTCAGTCCACCGTGTCGAGCGCACGGGTAGCGGCTTCTCCGTGCATACTAACGACTCAACGATGGATGGGAACATAGTGAATCGGCAAGTGGTAACCGTGATTGCCATGTTGATTACTTTGAGCGATGAGTTCTGAGAAAATGTTTCAAGATCGCGTTAAAATGCATTGTCATATAACAGGGCCTCAAGCCCGCAATTGTCGCAAAAGTAAATTCATAGTTGGCCATTTTTGGACCATTTTGTAGTATGCCTAGAAATCTCGCGACTAGTGCCCTTAGAGTTGAGTTTGCAACAAGCTCAGTCGTTGCGTTCGCCAAGGGCCGGAGTGACTGCCGGGCGGCAAGATCCGGTGTGGTCGTTGACGAAAACTATTGCTGATTGCATAGAGCGCATGAGAAGCAAGAGCGTGTCAGGGCAGTGACAAAGTCGGGAGTACGTCTCTTGCGTAGGGGGCTGGAAGTTCATTTGGTTCTGGTGGAGGGAAAAATGCCAGATTGAATATCACGCGAATACCGTCCACTTTTCGAGTGAAGGCGAACATGCCGACTCCGCTGCCACAGAAAGGATGCGCACTGCCGTTGCGAGCGATCGACCTTAGGCTTACTTTCTGTCTTGAGATCGATTCAATGGTGGTTCGACCGGTTTCCGGTGATCACGCGTCGGTCATCAAAGAGCTGGCAATTCACTCGTCCACGTTGCAGGATTGCGTTTCACAGATTGGTACGTGTCAGATTTGGCAAGATCATGGGTCTTCACGACGTGATGTGAAGCCCGTTCATACCTTGCTTCTCTGGCTTTTTGAAGCCCTTTGAAGTCATTTCGGCTTCCAAACGGTTCACTTAATATTGGAAGTTTGTGCAGAGAGTAGGAATTCACTCGTGATGGAAAACCATTCTGGCGCCAGGAAAGTTTTGGTCCCCTCCCAGCCGACTTATCTGGCATGGCCCGGATATTTTGCAAGACTCATCCAGGCCGACCAGCTAGTCCTTATGGACGACGTTCAATTCGTCAAGCACGGATGGCAAAACCGTAACCATATTTGGGATTCTGTTGATGGGCGACGCATGCTGACCATTCCTGTGCGAATGAAGGGACGATTTGGACAGTTGATCGAAGATGTTGAAATCGCCGCCTCGGGATGGGAACGCAAGCACTTGAGTCAAATCACTCACGCTTATCCTAAGCTCGGTCAACGAGGCGAGGCTGGCGAACAGGTACTGCAGTACTATGGGCACACCTTTAGTCACCTTCGCGAGGCGAACGAGGCCTTTATCGACATGGTTATCCGCCTGCTGCGCTTGGAGGTTAAGGTGATAAGAAGCAGTTCTTTGAACGTTACAGGCCAGAAGACAGATCGTCTTCTCGACTTATGTGCGAAAACTGGATGCAATGTGATGCGGGTTGGCCCTGGCGCACTAGAATATTTGGACCTTCCGTTGATAGAGAATTCAGGAGTGGAACTAGAAATTGTCCGCACCGCATCCGGCGAATCAGATGCGGACACTGAAGTCGACCTCAGCAGGCTCTCGATTGTAGACACCTTGCTCCGGCACGGCTCCAATAGCCGCACGATGCTCGAACGCAAATACTGGTTCGACAAAGTTCTCGCGCCGCCCATGCTGGAGCGCGCGATTTAGCGGCGACGGTTGCATATAATTTTGGCGAATTGTACTGACGTGGTTCGATCAACCAGTGGTGAATAATGGAAAGATAAGTTTTTTAGGAGCTTCACTTCCGACACTTGTTCATTTTTCAGCCCAGCCATGAATATTTGGCCGGATACTCATGTTAAGTTTGATCACCACATTCGCGGTGCCAGATTAAGCGGTTGCGGAGTATTGCTCATCATTTTCACGAGCTTGCCTCGGGGGTGGCTGGGCGGCTTCGCGGTGGTTTGCGTTTTCTTCGACGCTGGATGTAGTTCGTGTCGGCCTCCACGTCGTAACCCCCGCGATCATGGGTGGTCATCCCAACGCTGGAACATTGACTAGATACGGAGTCGTCATGGGCCACGATCGTAAACATTCCCTTCGGGAAGCGGGGTCGCCGGCTTGTTGCTCCGATGGCACCCTCAATCGGTTTCTTTCTCCGCTGTGCTTGATTGCAGCTTTGGGTTGGCCTGTCATGCTCCTACCTTCACATGCCTTTGGTTTGTGGAATGCCTATCCCATCGTCCAGGTGCATGCCCTTCCCATGGTGGGGATCTTTATAATGGTTCTGTGCATCGTCTGTGCCGGAGTCGTGCTGCACCGCGCTTCCGCTACATGCGCTCTGCGTAGGACGGCTCTCACAGTGATGATTATTGTTCTCAGCACCGCTGTACTAGTCGAAGGGGCGGTGTTCTATCGCGCGGGAGGCTTTCTGTCGGCCGGATCCGCCGCGGTGGCGATCGGCAAAGGCGATCTGACGGTGCTTTCCTTCAATGCTCGAGACACCTCTGCGTCGGACCTGGCCCAGGTCACTGTGGAGACCACGGCTGATGCCGTGTTATTGGTGGAAACCAGCAGAGATGTCGCAGTAGAGCTGGTTCAGCGCTTGCATTGGCGGGGTATTCAGAGTCAGCTGTTTATGGGTAGCGGATCTTCCCTAGCAGGGGAGGAAGAGGTCGCGATCATCGTGACCGAACAGCTGGGGATATATCATGAGTCACCCGGCCCATCCTTGGCGTTTGGGGCGGTCACGGTGCAACCAGTCAGTAACACTCGCGCAGACACGGAGCCTCTCTGGTCCGAACGACCCGTTCTCAGCGCTGTGCATCCTCCGGCACCGCTCCCTGGAAAGGTGCCGGCATCCGTCTGGACGCAGCAACTGCAAGCGGCCGTTGCTCCTTGCCGACAGCAGGCCGCAATAGTTGGCGGGGACTTCAATGCATCCTCGACGCAGATTGCACAGGTGATGGGCCGTGATTGCATCCACGCCGGCACGCATCTGGGCAGGGGTTCGGTTGGCACTTGGCCTACGGTTGTGCCGTCTCCTCTTGGAGCAAGCATTGATCACCAGCTCGCAGATGGAAACCTCTGGGAACCCGTCCGCATCAGCTTCATGGACGTCGGCCGATCGGATCATCGCGCCGTGACTGTTTCCTATCGGGCCATCAACTCATGACCAACGGCCATTGAGGGTCTGCTCCCACCGAAATATCAACCGCCAATTGATTAAACCTGATCTGCCCGCAAGTTGGGCTATGCCGATTGCAGCTATATTGCGGCGCCGCGGAGTCCACTCACGAGCCGGGCTCGAGCCGAACCCCTTAGAATGAATCCGACTCCTTGCGGCTGCGCGACCGGCCGCTCCCACCGTCAGAAGGATTGGATCCATGGCCAACCGAGCCCAGTCGTCCACCAGCACCTCGGCGGACGCGACGCCCAGCGGCCGCAGCGGCGCCACCGTGCGTTCCCACTCGGGCCAGGGACGCACGGTCAACAACCTCGTGTTCCTCGTGGTCTGCATGGCCATCATGATCGGCAGCTTCATCGCCTTCGCCAGCTACCCCAACAGCCCGCTGATCTGGTTCATCGGCCTCGGCCTCTACACTCTGGCCCTGCTCATCCCGGTGACCATCCTGCACAACAGCACCGCCAAGAAGGCCGAGGGCGGGCGCACCCTGGCCATGGACGTCCCGCCGACCACGGAGGTCGCCGGCGAGCCCACCACCGCGGCGAGCTTCCCGGACGCTCCCCGCGACATCGGCACCCGGGACGCCCAGGTCCGCGCGGAGCACAAGGACGACGCCCTGGGCAGGGCCACCCAGTAGTCCATCCCGTACGGCGACCGACGGCCCCCTCCCGCACTCGCGGGCGGGGGCCGTCGCGGTTCCCGTGGGGCGGCCGCGCGGAACGTCCGGGGCCGCACGGGTGGGGTGGGGTCGGCGCGGGGCCGCCCGTCGTTGTCGTCCGGAGGTGGCCACGCGGAACGTCCGAGGCGTCGGTCCGTGGGACTAGACTGGACGCGAATGCTTCGCGGCCGCCCGTGACCGGCCGCCTCCCACCGCCAGAAGGGTTAGATCCATGGCCAACAGAGCCCAGTCGTCCACCAGCACCTCGGCGGACGCGTCGACCGGCCGCAGCGGTGGCGCCACCGTTCGCTCGCACTCGGGCCAGGGACGCACGGTCAACAACCTCGTGTTCCTCACGGTCTGCATGGCCATCATGATCGGCAGCTTCATCGCCTTCGCCAGCTACCCCAACAGCCCGCTGATCTGGTTCATCGGCCTCGGCCTCTACACCCTGGCCCTGCTCATCCCGGTGACCATCCTGCACAACAGCACCGCCAAGAAATCCGTGGGCGGGCGCGCCGTGGCCATGGACGTCCCCTCGTCCACCGAGGTGCCCCGGATGGGCAGGGGCGGCACCGCCGCCGAGTTCGACGACGGTCCCCGGGACATCCGTGAGCGCGACACCCACACCGCTGCCGTCCACCACGACGACAAGTACGGCAAGGCCACCGAGTAGGACCGTATCGGCCGGACCCCAGCTGACCGGGGTCCGGCGGCGACAGGTCCAGCGACGGCGCCGACGGATCGGACCGCAAAGGTCCCCTCCCGCAGCGGGAGGGGACCTTTTCCGTGCCCGGTGGACCGGGGCGGCTGCCGCGCTCTCGAGTCAGGCGGTGGCGGGCTCCTTGGCGAAGACCGCCTCGACCACGCCGCGCGCCCAGGCGAGCACCGCGCCGTCCACGAGGTCCTTGCCGCCGATCCGCTCGGTCTTGGGCTTGGGGATCAGCACCTGGAAGGTGTCGGTTCCGGGCACCGCCTTGACCTGGGCGCCCGGGTAGAGGCGGGTGAGCCGCATCTGCCGGGACTCGGGGAGGTCGGCCGGGGCGAAGCGGACCATGTTGCCCTGCGCCGCGACGTCGGTGAGGCCGGCGGCGCGGGCGGCCACCCGGAACCGGGCGACCTCGAGCAGGTTCTGCACCGGTTCGGGCACCTCGCCGTAGCGGTCGACGAGCTCGTCGGCGACCTCCTGGATCGCCTCCTCCGTGGCGGCGTTGGCGAGGTTGCGGTAGGCCTCCAGGCGCAGCCGCTCCCCTGGAACGTAGTCGTGCGGCAGGTAGGCGTTGACCGGCAGCTCGATCTTCATCTCGGTGGGCCGCTCGTCCTCCTCGCCGCGGTACTCGGCGACGGCCTCGCCGACCAGGCGCAGGTACATGTCGAAGCCCACCCCGGCGATGTGCCCGGACTGCTCCCCGCCCAGCAGGTTGCCGGCGCCGCGGATCTCGAGGTCCTTGACGGCCAGCTGCATGCCGGCGCCGAGCTCGTTGTGGGCGGCGACGGCCTTGAGCCGCTCCAGCGCCGTCTCGGAGAGCGGCTTCTCGGCCTGGTACAGGAAGTAGGCGTAGGCCCGCTCCCGGCCGCGGCCCACGCGACCGCGCAGCTGGTGGAGCTGCGAGAGGCCGTAGCGGTCCGCGCCGTCGACGATCAGGGTGTTGGCGTTGGCGATGTCCAGGCCGGTCTCCACGATCGTGGTGCAGACCAGGACGTCGAACTTCTTCTCCCAGAAGTCCACGATGATCTGCTCCAGCCGGGACTCGGACATCTGCCCGTGCGCCACGGCGATCCGCGCCTCGGGCACGAGCTCGGCGATCTCCTTGGCCTTGCGCTCGATCGAGGACACCCGGTTGTGGATGTAGAAGACCTGGCCCTCGCGCATCAGCTCGCGCCGGACGGCGGCGGAGACCTGCTTGTCGGTGTAGGCGCCCACGTAGGTGAGCACGGGGTGGCGCTCCTCCGGCGGGGTGGCCAGGGTGGAGGTCTCCCGGATCCCGGTCAGGGACATCTCGAGGGTGCGCGGGATCGGGGTCGCGGACATCGCCAGCACGTCCACGTTGGTGCGCATCGCCTTGAGCTTCTCCTTGTGCTCCACGCCGAAGCGCTGCTCCTCGTCGATGACCACGAGGCCGAGGTCCTTGAACTGGACCTCCTTGGACAGCAGCCGGTGGGTGCCGATCACCACGTCGATCGACCCGTCCTTGAGCCCGGCGAGCGTCTCCTTGGTCTCCTTGGCGGACTGGAACCGGGAGAGCGCGGCCAGGCGCACCGGGAAGCCGGAGAAGCGTTCGGTGAACGTCTCGGCGTGCTGCTGGGCGAGCAGCGTGGTGGGCACGAGGACGGCGGCCTGCTTGCCGTCCTGCACGGCCTTGAACGCCGCGCGCACCGCCACCTCGGTCTTGCCGTAGCCCACGTCCCCGGAGATCAGTCGGTCCATGGGGACCTCCCGCTCCATGTCCGCCTTGACCTCGTCGATGGTGGTCAGCTGGTCCGGCGTCTCGATGTAGGGGAAGGCCTCCTCGAGCTCGCGCTGCCACGGGGTGTCCTCCGCGAAGGCGTGCCCGCGGGAGGCCATCCGCGCCGAGTACAGGCGGATCAGCTCGTTGGCGATGTCCCGGACGGCCCGCTTCGCGGCGCGCTTGGTCTTGTTCCAGTCCGTCCCGCCCATCTTGGACAGCGTGGGCGCTTCACCGCCCACGTAGTTGGTGACCTGGTCGAGCTGGTCGGTGGGCACGAACAGGCGGTCCCGCGGGCCATTGCGCTTGGAGGGGGCGTACTCGAGCACCAGGTACTCGCGCACGGGCTTCGGCTGGCCGGGCTTGATCATCGCGCCGGCGATGGGCCGCTGGATGAGCTCCACGAACTGGCCGATGCCGTGCTGCTCGTGCACCACGAAGTCGCCCTGGCTCAGCGCCAGGGGGTCCACGGCGTTGCGCTTGCGCCGCACCGGGAGCTTGCGCATGTCCTTGGTGGTGTACGGGCTGGCCTTGCCCAGCAGGTCCGCCTCGGTGAGCAGCACGATCCGCGGCCCGTCCAGGGCGAAGCCCTTGCCGGCCACGGCCGTGGTGAGCTCCACGATCCCGGGCCGCGGCTCCTCGGCGAGGGTCTCGCGGCGGGCGGCGGGGATCCCGGCCTCGTGCAGCAGCTCCGCGATCCGGGCCAGCGGGCCCGGGCCCTCGGTGACGGCGACGACGCGCCAGCCGTCGGCCACCCGGCCCTGCAGAAACTCGAGCATGGCCTCGACGTCCCCGTGGAAGCCGAGCGGGTCCCGGGCGGCCACGGTGAGGGTGTCGGCGTCCGAGTCGATCAGCGCGATGTCCTCCGCGGCGGTGTCCGCGTCCACGTCCTGGCCGGCCACCGCGTTGACGTTGAGCGCGGTCACGGCCCACCAGCCGAGGCCGGTCTCCAGCGCAGTGGCCCGGGCCTCGGCGAGGGTCTGGAAGGACCCGGAGGCCAGGGTGCGGCCCTCGCCGTCGTCGTTCCGCACGACGTGCTCTGCGGAGGTGATGTCGATGGGCGCGGACTGCCCGTCCGAGGCGGACTCCCACGCGGCGAGGAGGAACTCCTCGTTGGTGGCCACGAGGTCGTGGGCGCGGGTGCGGACCTTCTCCGGCTCCATGACCACCACGAGCGAGCCGGGCGGGAGCAGGGACAGCATGGGCACCAGGCCGTCCACCAGCAGGGGCGCGAGGGACTCCATGCCCTCCACATAGATGCCGCCGGCGATCCGCTCGAGCATCGACTCCGCGCCGGGCAGGGTGTTCTTGAGCTTCGCGGCCCGGGACATCACGGACGGGGTGATGAGCACCTCCCGGCACGGCGGGGCCACGAGCCGCTCCGGGTGGTCCCCGGTGGTCAGGGTGCGCTGGTCGGCCACGGCGAACCAGCGCAGCTCGTCGACCTCGTCGCCGAAAAACTCGATGCGGACCGGGTGGTCCTCGACCGGGGAGAAGACGTCGATGATCCCGCCGCGAACGGCGAACTCCCCGCGCCGGGTGACCATGTCCACCCGGGCGTAGGCGGCCTCGGCGAGCGCGGTCACGGCGGCGTCGAAGTCGAGCTCCTCGCCCCGGGCGAAGCGCACCGGGGCCATGTCCCCCAAGCCTTCGACGACGGGCTGGAGCACGGAGCGGACCGGGGCCGTCACCACCCGCAGCGGGCGCTCGGTGTCCTTGCCTGCCAGCCGACGCAGCACGTCGAGGCGGCGGCCCACGGTGTCCGAGCGGGGCGAGAGCCGCTCGTGCGGCAGGGTCTCCCACGCCGGGAACTCCGCGACCTCCTCGGCCGGCAGGTACGCACCCAGGGCCGCGGCGAGGTCCTCGGACTCGCGGCCGGTCGCGGTCACGGCCAGCAGCACCGGGGGGCGGAAGTCGGCCGGGGCCGGGGCGTCGTCGAGGGCGCCGCGCAGCTGGGCCGTGAGCACCGCGCGCATCCCGTCCGGGGCGCTGATCACGGTCTCGGCGCTGCGCTCCCCCGGCGGCAGGCCGGCCTGGGTGCGGAGATTGGCGAAGGAGCGTTCCGCCCCGAGGGCGGCGAGCAGTCCGGACAAGGTCATGGGTGAGCAGTCTCCTGGGACGCTGAGTGAGGTGCTGGTGGAGCACAGAGGCTGTCGGAGCCAACGTTCGCGGGTCCCAGCTTACTCCCGGGCCCCGACAGGGCACCCAGCTAACCCAGCTTGCTCAGTGGGGCCTGCCGGTCAGAGGTCACCGATCGCGGAGCCGAGCAGGCGGACCGGCTCGAAGGCCTCCGCACTAGTGTGCTTGGCCTGCGCCCCGCGGAACGCGGCCATCCCGCGGACACGCCCGGGAGTCATGTAGGGCTTGCCGGCCTGGTCCCGGTGGGAGAGCACGGCCTCGACCTTGACTTCTAAATAACCGTCGATGTCCACGAACACGGACGGGTCGAAGTCGCGGGTCACCGACGGGGACTCGTAGCACAGGATCGAGTGGTGGGCCCGGGCGGCGCGCAGGGTGGCCTGGTGCACCGCGTAGTGGTCCTGGTGCTGGTCGTGGGCGGAGTGGGTGAAGATCACGTCCGGCTCGAACTCCCGGATCGCGGCCTCGATGGCCCGGACCATGTCGTTGCTGGCCGTCTCCAGCTCGGTGTCCGGGAAGTCGTGCACCCGCAGCCCCGTGAGGCCGAGGAACGAGGCACCGCGCTGGGCCTCGGCCGAGCGCAAGCTCTCGTTGCCGCCGACCTCCCCCGAGCTCATCACCAGGCCGCGGACCTCGTGACCGGCGTCGACCAGCTTGGCCAGGGTCGCCCCGCAGGCGAGTTCGAGGTCGTCCGGGTGCGCCCCCACGGCCAGAACCCTCCGTCTCTGTGCCAGAAGCACGGAGGGTAGACGGCGTTCACTAACCAGAAAACCGAAGGCCGCAGTCGCGGCCAAGGTTGCCACAGCGATTAGGTCGCGCCATAGCAAGCCGGGCATGGACGCCGCGCACCATAGGTTGAGCACAAGTAGTACTGAGTAGACGACGATCGCCGCCTGACGCAGCGGCCGGACACTGCGGATGCGCCGCTTATACGATACATAGCGATCATTGGGAAGGACGTAGACGAGCACCGCAAGGCTCAACAGTGCGCCCGACACTGACAACAACATGCTTCCCCCGAAAAACCGTCAAGTTGGCGAACAGACGTCCTGTCAACTGGTCATGCGTCACATCGCCCTGGATACGCTCGACGCCTTTTCGATCCGCATCGCCCTCTGCATCTCATCAGGAAGTGGCACCGTGGCGCTACTGGTCAAAGGATCCCACTCGGCAACTGATCGATCAATGATCACAACTGGTAACAAACTTCTCAACTGCAAATCAAGCGTCCGTCCCCGCCAAAGGTTCGACGATATTCGCTCATGCCTGCCGTCGCGCCGTGCATGCAGCTCCCCTGTCTGGGCTGACGAGGCGAACCCTAGGATGGAGTACACCCATATCCCGCCAGAGAGGAACTACCCATGACCGTCACCGCCTCCACCACCGTTCCAGCTCCCCTTGACCAGGTAGTGGTGACCTTCATCGACGAGGAGTTCATCCGGCACGTGACCCACCGCGCCGGTGCCACCCTGGAGTCGGTGGAGGTCATCGGGGACGTCGAGGCCCAGTTCGCCGTGACCACGGTCCGCAACATGGCCGCCGACCGGTTGCCGGAAATGGCCCGGAAGTTCGTAGGCTCCTCCGTGCAGCTCACCCAGGTGGACACCTACCACACCGCCGACGCCGACGGCATCCGGGTGGTGCGCACCGAGATCTCTGTGGGCGCGCTGCCGGTCTCCGGCTCCGCGACCCAGACCCTCACCCCGCAGGGCGAGTCCACCGACGTGCACGTGCACTGCGTGGTCAAGGCCAACATCCCGTTCGTGGGCAAGATGGTCGCCGAGGCCGCCGAGCCGTTCATCGGCAAGGCCCTGTCCCTGCAGTCCCAGGAGGCCGAGGCCTGGCTCGCGAGCCGCTGACGCCGCTGCGCCCACGGCACAGGCCCGTCCTTGAGGTGTTCGCGTTCTATCGAGGCTCCGCGCTCAATCGCACCGCTCTGACGAGCAGGAGCGTCATGGTCAGCAGCTTCACCGTGATCCGCACCAGCGCCGCGACCTCGCCCCAGGGGCCGTCGAAAAGCCCGGGGCGCAGGGCGCCCAACAGGACGTAGCCCACGGCGACGAGCACGAACGGCACCACGGTGGCCAGCAGCGCCCAAGACTGGAAGCGGGCCGTCGGCGCGCTCGCACGATGCAGCCGGATCAGCCCGCCCACCAGCACGAGTCCGGACACCGCCCAGAAGACGAGTCCGCCGAGCTCCTGGGCGGCGGTTGCGCCCAGCGAGGGCACCACCCGGTCCAGGCTGAGGCGGGCGCCCACCCGCTCGTGGATGCGGAAGAGGTCGTCGGCGATCAGCAGCAGGAAGACACCGCCCCACGCGGCCAGCACGCGGTGTGCCGCATCGCGCAGGCCCAGACGAAGGAGAAGTACTGCGGCGGCGCCGAGCTGGAGCAGCCCGAACAGCTCCATCAGCGAGCCGTCAGTTCCACCGTTCCAGAGCGCGCCCGAGCGGAAAGGTCGAAACGAGCTGCCGTCCGGGTCCAGCGCGAAGCCGCCGCGGTGGATGACGTGGGCGATCAGCATCAGCGCGTTGACCACCATGGCCGCACCTGCGATCCGCACAGGCCAGGGCACTGCGAGCTCCCGCGCCCACAGCTCGCGGGCGAGCGTCACCGGGCGTGGAACTTCTGCTGCGCCTCGAGCAGCCCGTTCTCGACGAGGTGCTCGACCGCGTCGGCGGCGTCGTCGAGCAGGAAGGGCAGCTCCTTGCCCTCGGTCGAGGAGAACGGCTTGAGCACGTAGGAGGCGGCGTCCATCCGACCGGGCGGACGGCCCACGCCCACGCGCACCCGGTAGTAGTCCTTGGTGGAAAGGGCCTTGGACATGTCCCGCAGGCCGTTGTGCCCGCCCTCTCCCCCGCCGATCTTGAGCTTGAGGGCGGCGAAGGGGATGTCGATCTCATCGTGCACGGCGATGACCCGCTCGGCCGGGATGTCGTAGAACCTGGCGAGCCCGGCCACGGGCCCGCCGGAGAGGTTCATGTAGGTCATGGGCTTGGCCAGCACCACCCGTGGCCCGCCGGGGCGCAACCGGGACTCGAGGACCTGGGCGCGGGCCTTGTGCACCTTGAACGCGCCGCCGAGGCGGGAGGCGAGCTCGTCGAGGACCATCTGCCCCACGTTGTGCCGGGTCCGGGCGTACTCGGGGCCGGGGTTGCCCAGTCCCACGACCAGCCATGCGTCGGACATCGGTGCCTCCATCGAAGTTGGGAAGAGTGCGGTCATGCGAAGTGCGGGGCGGCCGTAGCCGCCCCGCACTTCGGAGAATCGGTTGAGCGGTGAGGCTCAGGCCTCGTTCTCGGGGACGACGTCGCCCTCGGGGGTCTCGTCCTCGCCGCCGGCGGACTCCTCGCCGAGGTCCTGGGCCTGGGGCTCGGAGACGTTGATGACCAGCAGCTCCGGGTCGGAGACCATGGTCACGCCCTCGGGCAGGCGGACGTCGGCGGCGTAGACGTGGTCGCCCACGCCGTGGCCGTCGAGGTTGATGGTGACGGCGTCGGGCACGTTCAGGGCGTCGGCCTCGACCGTGAGGGTGTTCTCCTCGACGTTGTGCACGGCGGTCTGGTCGACCTCGCCGATGACGTGGACGGGGATCTCGACCTCGACCTTCTCACCGCGGCGCACGGCGAGCAGGTCCACGTGCAGGATCTCCGGGCGGGTGGCGTGGCGCTGGATGTCCTTGACCATGACCAGCTGGGTGGCGCCCTCGACGTCGAGCTCGAGCACGGCGTTGGAGTGGCGCACGGCGAGCATGGTCTCGTGGCCGGGGATGACCACGTGCTGCGGCTCGGCGCCGTGGCCGTAGACCACCGCGGGGATCTGGTTGTTGTTGCGGATGCGGCGGGCGTAGCCCTTGCCGAAGTCGCTGCGCGTGGTGGCGGGGATGCGGATGGTGTCAGCCATGGGAACTCCTCGAAGTCGGGTCTGTTGTCTGAATGGCCAGGCGATACCGGCCGCAGACCCTCCCCCGCGTTCTGGACGCTGTGCGGCACGCCTTGCCGGGCGCCGCACCGGTGGGGGCGGGAACGTTCAACCAGCCGTCGTCGATCACGGGACCCGCAGGGTCCCCTCGCCTTGGCAACCGGACAAGGCTAGCACGGCGGACAGGACCGCACCGGCCCGGATGGACGGTCCGGGCCCCGGCGAGGAGTCCACTCAGGCACCCGCGCCGGTGACCGCGTCACGCCGAACGGCCTTGGTCGCCAGCAGGTAGGCGAGGATCCACGGCTCGACGACGTACCGATGGCCCAGCCGCCGCGGCTGGGTCACCAATCGGTAGGCCCACTCGAGACCCATGGGTCCGAGCCACCGCGGCGGCGGCTTCTGGATGCCGGCGTACTCGTCGATCCCGCCGCCGACGGCGGCGTAGATCGCGGTGGGCAGCTCATCCCAGCGCCGGCTCAGGAACTCCTCCTGCAGCGGCATGCCCAGGCCCACGATGACGAAGTCCGGCCGGAACTCCTGGAGGGACCGGACGATGTGGTCCTCGAGCACGGGGTTCCAGCCCTCCCCGGGCCAGCCCTCGATCCGCCCAGCGGGCGCGTCCCGCCGGAGCATGTCCACAGTACGGGCGTTGCCCTCAGGAGTTGCGCCGACGACGGCGACGCGCCGCACCGGGCTGCGCCCCATCAGGTCGGGCAGCCAGTCCAGGGTGCCCAGGCGGTGCCGCTTGGCGCTGAGATCGCGCCCGGACCGCCACTTGGCCAGCTTCAGGACGGGGAAGCCGTCCGTCAGCACCACATCGGCCTTCTCGTAGAAGGCGCGGAAGGTCGGGTTGACCTCCCACGTGTAGAGACTGTGCAGGTTGTGGGCGAGGACGGCGGCCTTGCGCCGCTCCAGCCACGTGGCCGAGATCCACCGGTGCAGCTCCTCGGCGTCCATGGGCGTCACCCGGACACCGCTGACCGGGATCTCGATCGGGCCCGTGCTCTGGGCACGGGTCTGGTACTTCAACATGCGAACTCCCCCTGTGCTGCGCCTCTGCGGCGCCTCGCTCCCCCGCCGGGACCAGAGACCGGGCCGGCGTCTTCGCAGGACGTACCGTCCGTGGCGCCGCAGGATCCCCCCGGATCCCGCCGGCGGACCGGCACCCCCTGCAGCGCACGTCCCACGACCACCAGCCCTGGCGATCCACGAACATGCACCTGCATTTACGCTAGCAAAGACAGTGGAGCATCGACCCCCTCGGAACTGTCCCCTGTTAAGCACCTGTTTGCATCGATGTGCACTTGTAAAGTCATCGATGGGGGCCGGAACCACGCCGGGGGGCGTAGGAGGAGTGTTCCGGCCCCCGCACACTCGGGGGGAGTGACCAACGTGCTGAAGAAGAACATGTCCGTGCGCCCTGCCGCCTGGCGGGAGACCCACATCAGCAGCCTGCGCCGCGTGGACGCGGCGGCCCTGGCCGTGACGCTCGTGCTGACGCAGCTGGTGCGCTTCGGCTTCGAGCAGGAGGCGCTGGTGACCGACCAGCTCACCGTGCCGTACTGGCTGGTGGGCACCCTGCTCGGCGGGGCCTGGTGGGGCTGGCTGGAACTGCGGGGCGCCCGCGACGTCCGACTGATCGGCTACGCCGTCGAGGAGAACCGCCAGGTGGTCTCCGCCACGCTGGTGCTCTTCGGCGCCCTGGCGATCCTGTCCTACGTGCTCAACGTGCCGATGGCCCGCAGCTACGTGGTGATCGCCCTGCCGCTGGGCACGATCCTGCTGCTCGCAGGACGCGGCCTGGTGCGGCGGGGGCTGACCCGCCGCCGGCTGGCCGGCGAGGCGATGTCCCGGACCCTGGTGGTCGGGCGTGTGCCGGGGGTCGTGGAGATGCTCAAGTCCCTGCAGCAGAACCCTGCCGCGGGCTTCGACCCGGTGGCGGTCTACGCGCCGTCGTCGTCCCGGGTGCTGCCGCACCACCTGGCCCGGGTGCCGGTGCCCGAAAACATGCTGCCGGCCGGGGAGAAGCCGAGCGTGGAAGGCATCGTGGCCGCGTGCCACGCCCACCGCATCGAGACCCTGGTGATGGCCGCGAGCGCGCCGCTGAGCTCGGAGGAGGTCCGGCACCTGAGCTGGTACCTGGCCGACGAGCGGATCCGCCTGGTGCTGGACACCGGGCTCACCGACATCGCCGGCCCGCGCATCCACACCCAGCAGATGGCCGGGCTGCCGCTGATCCACGTCTCCACCCCGCGACTGAGCCGTTCCCGGCGGATGCTCAAGCGCCTGGTCGACATCGCCGGCGCGGTCACCGCACTGGTGGCCCTCTCCCCCGTCATGCTGGTGCTCGCCATGATCGTGAAAACGCACGACGGCGGGCCCGTGCTCTTCGCCCAGGAGCGGACCGGACTGGACGGCTCCACGTTCAGGATGCTGAAGTTCCGCTCCATGTACACCGACGCCGAGGAGCGCAAGGCCGAGCTGATGGCCGCCAACGATGCCAAGGGCGGGGTGCTGTTCTTCATGGCGAACGACCCCCGGGTCACCACCCCGGGCCGGTGGATGCGCAAGTACAGCCTCGACGAGCTGCCGCAGTTCCTCAACGTCCTCAAGGGCGAGATGTCGCTGGTGGGCCCGCGCCCGCCGCTGCCCTCCGAGGTCGCCCAGTACGAGAAGCACGTCCACCGCCGGCTGCGGGTCAAGCCGGGCATCACGGGGCTGTGGCAGGTCTCGGGCCGCGACGACCTGGACTGGGAGCAGGCCGTGCGCCTGGACCTCTACTACGTGGAGAACTGGTCCCCGGTCCAGGACTTCGTGATCCTGCTGCGCACCGTCAAGGCCGTGGTCGCCAAAGAGGGCGCGCACTGAAAGGTCGCCGGCAAGCCGGCCCGGTCCGGGTGAGCGCGTCGTCCCCACGCCGTGAAGGACGCCGGCACTCAGCCACGGCAACCCCGCCTATTCGTTCCACCGCAGACGTTCCTCGACCGGCGGCGAGCCGGTCTCGCAGCTCACCGCCCGCTCGCCCGCACCTGGCGCGAGGCAGAGATCGGCACCCGGGCCGCCGTCGTTGTTGTTGTGGCCGCCCCCGCCGTCGAGGTAGTCGTCGTCGACGCCACCGGCCAGGCGGTCGTCCCCGGCATCACCCAGCACGATGTCCACGCCGCGACCGCCCTCCAGGAAGTCGAAGGTCGGGCCACCGACCAGGACGTCGTCACCGGGTCCGCCACGGAGCCACCCGAACCCGTTGCCCCCGAAGATCTGGTCGTTGCCGTCCTCACCGTGCATGAAGTCGGGGCCTCCCTGGCCCTCCAGCCGGTCACGGTCCGCACCGCCCCAGACGACATCGACCCCGGCGCCGGCGCAGACCACGTCGGTGCCGTCACGGGCGTAGATGATGTCGTCGCCGCCGAAGCCGATGATGACGTCGGCGGCGTCCGTGCCGATCAGCACGTCGTCGCCGGCGGTCCCGGCGATGGTGGCCTCCGCACCGAAACAGAGCTCTTGAGCATGGGCCGGCGCCGCGCCCGCCAGGCAGGCGCCGGCGCTCAGCAGCACAGCGGAGACCGAAGCAGCCAGACGCTGATGGACCGTGGTTTTCATGGCGACCTCCTGCAGGGCCATGATCACCGCGACGACGTGACGGCGGTGTGACTACTCTTCCGTCGCCACGTCATTCGCGGGGCCCTCAGGACTTCTCGGACCCGCGGGCTGGGCCCGCGGGCGGAGACACCTGCCGCCCGCGGACGGTGCCGCCACGGCCCGACATTGACTACCGTGGGACGTGGGAACGAGCGCAGGGAGTGGACGCATGGCCGATCATCCGCAGTTGCAGACTACGGTGCTGGACGCGACGGACGTCCGGGAGCTGGCCGAGTTCTACCGGGAGCTGCTGGGCCTGCAGTACCGACCCGGGGACGAGCCCCCGGCGCACGGATCTGCCGACGATCACGACTGGCTGGTCCTCACTAACGCGCAGGGAGCACGACAACTGGCGTTCCAGGCCGTCCCCGTTCTGCCCCGGGTGACGTGGCCCGACCCTTCGGGGGTCGCGCAGCAGCTGCACCTGGACCTGACCGTCCCGGACCAGGAAGCGCTCGAGCTCCAGAGGGCACGAGCCCTCGAGCTCGGAGCCGAGCTGCTACTCGATCGCGCGGACGACCCGGAGGAACCGCTGTACGTGTTCGCCGATCCCGCCGGCCACCCGTTCTGCATCTTCGTCGCGTAGGCCCGCACAGAACTCCACCGCACAGCCCAGGCCGCACGGGTGCCGCACGCCGACGCGACAAGCACCGTCAGAGGCCGGGACGAGGAGCGTTCCTGGCGAGGGAGATCGCGGCGGCGGCCGCGAGGACCTCGTCGCGGTCGACGAACGGCACCCGGCTCCCCCGCGGGCCGATCTCCATCCACCACTCGTGCCCCCGGCCGTTGAGCACCACCGTGCCGTCCGGCCCGGCCGTCTCCAGGGCGAACCGGATGGCCTCCCGCCGGGTCGGCAGCTCGCGGACCTCGGGCACGGGCAGACCGGCCGATCGACGTGCGGCCACGGCGGAGCGGACTCCCCGCATCACCGCGGCGCGGATGGCTGCCGGGTCCTCCGACCGGGGGTTGTCGTCCGTCACCAGGACCACGTCGGCGCCGGACTCCACGGCCGCCACTCCGGCGGGTTCCCGCTTGCTGGGGTCGCGGTCCCCGCCGGAGCTCGCGGTCACCACGAGCCGCCCGGAAGTGCGCGCCCGCAGCGCGGCCGCCGAGGACGCGAGCGCGTCCGGGGTGTGGGCGAAGTCGACGACGACGCGGGGCCACCCCGGGCCGAGGTCGACGTGCTCCATCCGGCCCGGCACGCTCATCGGCCCGTCGAGCGCGGCCGCCACCTCAAAAGGAGGGACCCCGAGCTCGAGCAGCACGAGCGCGGCCACCGCGGTGTCGGTCCGGTTGTGCTCCCCGGGCAAGGGTGTGCGCAGCGCGAGGCTGCCGGCCGGGCCTCGTAGGAAGAAGGCGTCCTCGCCCCGCTCTCCCACGACGTGCCACGGCGCGTCCACCCCGGGATCGTTGGCCAGGCTCACCACGGGCACCCCGCGGCGGCCGGCCAGATCGCGGAGGCGGCGCCCGCCGTCGTCGTCGACCACGACCACCGCCCGGGACGCGAACCCGGGGGTGAAGAGACGAGCCTTGGCGGCGAAGTAGGACGCCATGTCCCCGTGGTAGTCCAGGTGCTCGTGAGAGAGATTGGTGAAGGCGACCACGTCGTAGTGGATGCCGTCCACCCGGTGCTGGTCCAGGGCGTGGCTGCTGACCTCCATGACGCACGCGTCGTTGCCCGCGTTCCGCATCTGCGCCAGCAGCTCCTGCAGCCGCGGAGCGGCGGGGGTGGTGACCACGCTGCGCAGGCGCCGGTCGCCCACCACGGTCTCCGGAGAGCTCAGCAGACCGGGGCGGCGGCCCAGGCGGAGCAGTGCCGCCTCGAGAAAATAGGCGGTGGTGGTCTTTCCGTTCGTGCCCGTGATCCCCAGCATCGTCAGGTCCCCGGCCGGGTGGCCGTGCAACCGGGCGGCCACCGGGCCCAGCGCGGCCCGCGGTTCGTCGACGACGACCACGGGCACTCTGATGCCCTGCTCCAGAAGCTGCGCACCCTGGCGGTCGGTGAGCACCGCGACCGCACCGGCACGGACCGCCGCCGCGGCGTGCTGGACGCCGTGGCCCCGACCGCCCTGCAGGGCGACGAAGAGGTCGCCCGGGCCGGCCTCGCGGTGGTCCTCCACCACCCGGCGCACCACCGGGTCAACAAGGACGTCTCCCGCAGCGATCGTCCCCCCGATGTCGTGCACCAGCTCGGCGAGGAGCACCGGTCCGGGCGACGACCGCCTGCCCCGCGCTCGCTCAGGAGGATTCACCGTTCCAGCGTATCCGCGCCCGGAAAGAAGTCAGCACACGTATGAATACACGCACGGTTGCCGCGTCAACAGCAATGCCTGTGTGGCCCCAGACACATCTTGGAAATCCGTACTGGACAATGGTCTACACCGAACCACTCTCCGCATAGGAACAAGGGCGTGACAATAGACTTTTGTCCGGTCCGATGGGGACCATGTGGGGACAGAATCGGCCCCCCACTAGGACTGTCACCCGGATACGCTCGGAGTACCCGAAGATCCGTACCCCTCGACGGACGAAAGAGAATCCGATGCGCACCACCCCCCTCGCCACCGACGTCCAGCACTACCTCGAGTCCTGCTCCCCCGCAGGCCTCACCCTCCTGGAGCTCGACATCGTCGAGGACGTCGCCGAACTCACCCTGGCCTTCACCCCCGAGGCCCTCGACCGCGTGCTGCGCATCCAGCTGCGCACGGCCGGCACCCCGAGCGACTGGGCCTGCCCGAAGGCGTCCATGGAGGTCGGCACCCCCACCTGGGCCTACGCCCTGGACCTGGCGTATCTCTTCAACGAGCACTACTTCGGCCACGTGCTCCTCGAGCGTCACGAGGCCGCCCTGGGCGAGATCCTCGCCACCCACGGTTACGAGGGCACGCCCGTCGTGTTCCGCCCGGCCTACGCCCCCAACTGCCTGGCGCTGAACCTCCGCCGCCTCAAGGCCGAGCACCTCCGCACCGCCGGCCACGCCGACTCACACGCTCGCGCCGCCTGAGCCGCACGCCCAAGGGCACCACAGTCCCCCGATTGGGGGACACGAGACGGCACCGTCCGCGTCGGGGCAGACTTCCCCGCCCGACGCCGTGACCCCCGTCACCACTAGGCACAATGCTGTTCCGCGAGTTCCCGGCGCAATCAAGTGCACGTGCAAACACCTTTCGTCATAGAGCCAGTTTCATCGATTTGCGCCACTAAACTGGCGACAAGTGCAATGCAGCGCGCGGTCCACCGTCTCCCCCACGGGCTGGGAAGAGACAACCCCAGGTGGCCGCGTGCTTTTTCGGGGAGGGAGCACCAGCATGCTCAAGGCCAACGAGATCAGCCGAGCGGACGACCACCAGCGTCCGCAGCTCAACGCCACCCGCACCACCGTTCGCGACGCCGCGTCCCCATCCGGCTGGCGATCCACCTACCTGACCCGCATGCGCTGGGCCGACGGCCTGGCGCTGATCGTCACCCTCCTCGGCGCTCACCTGCTCCGGTTCCAGCTGGAGAACGCCGGCCTGCACCTCGGCGGGGACTTCTCGGTCCCCTACTGGATCGTCGGTGTCGCCCTGGCCCTGGTCTGGTGGATGCACCTCGGCGCCCGCGGCGCCCGGGACGTCCGGCTCATCGGCCACGGCCTCGAGGAGACCCGGCAGGTGGTGCACTCGAGCCTCGTGCTGTTCGGCGCCATCGCGATCATCTCCTTCGGCTTCGACCTCCCCACGGCACGCAGCTATGTTTTGCTCGCCCTCCCCCTGGGACTGGGCTTCCTGATCCTCGGGCGCTTCATCGTGCGGGATGGACTGGTGAAGGACCGGTACCGGGGCGAGGCGCTGTCCAGGACCATGGTGGTGGGCCGGCTGGCCGGCACGTGCGACCTCATCAAGTCCCTGCGCCAGCACCCGACCTCCGGGCTCGACGCGGCCGCCATCTACGTCCCCGAGACCCGCAAGCCGGTCCCCGCCGAGCTGCAGCGCATGAACCTTCCCCCCAATGCACTGGCCCCGGGTGAGCGTCCCACGGTCGAGGGCATCGTCGACGCCTGCTACGAGCGCGACATCGAGACCGTCGTCCTGTCCTCCAACGTCCCCCTGGGCACCACTGAGATCCGCCACCTCAGCTGGCAGCTCGCCGACGCCCACATCCGCCTGGTCATGGACACCGGACTCACTGACATCGCGGGCCCCCGCATCCACATGCAACAGGTGGCTGGGCTTCCCCTCATCCACGTGGCCACCCCCAAGCTGAGCCGCAGCCGTGCCATGACGAAGCGCCTCATGGACATCCTCGGCTCGGGCGCCGCACTGCTCGTCCTCTCCCCCGTCCTGCTCGCCCTGACGCTGATTGTCAAGACCCACGACAAGGGCCCCGCCCTCTTCGCCCAGGAGCGCATCGGCCAGGACGGCTCGCGGTTCAAGATGCTGAAGTTCCGCAGCATGCGCACCGACGCCGAGGAAGTCCTGCAGCGCCTCAAGGAGCAGAACGAGGGCGCCGGCCTGCTGTTCAAGATGAAGGACGACCCCCGCGTCACCGCCCCCGGCAAGTGGATGCGCCGCTACAGCCTGGACGAGCTCCCTCAGTTCCTCAACGTTCTCAGGGGCGAGATGTCCCTGGTCGGTCCCCGCCCCCCGCTCCCCGCCGAGGTGGAGCAGTACGAGGACTACGTCCACCGCCGGCTGCGCGTGAAGCCCGGTATCACCGGTTTATGGCAGGTCTCCGGGAGGTCGAACTTGGACTGGGAACAGTCGGTTCGCCTTGACCTCTACTACGTGGAGAACTGGTCACCTGTACAAGACATGCTGATCCTGATTCGCACGTTTAAGGCCGTGGTCGCCAAGGAAGGTGCCTACTAAACAATCATTCCATGTCAGGATATTTACATACATTTTCGATGAGGCGGAGCAAACCCACCCACGGGCATTCGCTGTGAACTGCGAGAAAGACCGGCTAAGGTCGCGCCACAGCCACTAATAATAGTTAAATTAAGATGCGAACGAAGACTTCAGACCGATGGGTTAGAGGTTTGAATGCATGTAGCGAAGGCGCCCCAGAAAACCACGTACAACGCTAACTTTCGTGGCTGGAGGATTGCTTAGCAGATTCTGGCCTGCGATCTAGTTTTCCATAACACGCTAATTTAGAGTTCCATCGCGCACTAATGTGACTAAGCGCCTTTTAATTACGGGAAGGGTTTTCATTGCTCAGCCATGATGCCTACATGAAACGTAAGTATTTTGATGAACTTAATGGCCTAAGGGCCATTTCAGTGCTTTTAGTCTTCACTGTTCATCTGGAACCCAACTTTTGGCACCGACTGCATGGAGGCACAGGGGTTTCAATTTTTTTCGTCCTCAGTGGATACCTCATTACTACATTAGCCCTCCGTGAGGAAACGAAGGCCGGCAAAATCGATCTTAAGGCATTCTATTTGCGCCGCCTGTTCCGCATTTACCCGGTGTATTTTGCAGTCCTGGCTGCGTACTGCATTCTGTTACTAGTCGTCGGCTTGCAGGCTGATAAACGAGAAGTGTTCCTGGACAATCTTCCGTTCTATTTGTTCTTTTTCCCCGAAAGACCCATCATGCTATTTGGCCAAGCCACGGAGGTGCCGTTTTCAATCGCATGGTCGTTAGGCATTGAGGAAAAGTTCTACCTATTTTGGCCACTGCTCGGGTTTGTTATTTTATCCCGTCGCTTTCGGGCCAGAATGTTGTTCTTGGTCTTTTTTGTTGTTGCCTTCACCGTCACGGCTGTGCTCGGTGACGTTTCCATCATCTTACAACCTTACGCATTAATAGCTTTGGGTTGCATTATTGCCATGCTCCTCAATCACCCTTCTTGGTATAACCGGCTCAAAATTCTTGGGCACAGCCGGATCCTTTTGGCGACGACTCTAATCCTGGCGACGCTCCAAGTCTCCACCAATCAAATACTTCCCCAAGGGTCGCTTTACATACCATTTGGACTGCTTGTAGCCGTCATGCTGACCGGTGTCGTCACGACCACAAGTCCTAGTGTCGCATGGCTGGGCTCGCGACCCATGATGTTCCTAGGGCAAATTTCTTACGCTTTTTACCTTACTCACGGATTTGCCATTAATGCCGTTGAGCTGGCTTTGCCCTCTGGCGGTCCCGTTCTTGCAGGTCTGACGGCCGCGGCGGCTCTGGGGGTTGCCATTCTAACCGCCTGGCTAATGCGTTTGATAGTTGAGGAGCCAATGATAAAAATTGGCAAGACTTATCTGGGGCGTCGTAGCGCCGCTGTTGCCAGACCCACTTCAGGCTTCGGTGTTTGAGCCGTAAGACACACTGGCACAATCTGCCACTACGCAAAGTGGGCCTTTTGCAAATGCAATTGCATGTAGACCTTGGTCGTGTCGTCATCTTTCCGAAACCCTGGGACTTGGAACCAGTAGTTTGGAAGTGTGAGATGTTCGAGGGGCCTTCGCATTGTCTCGTGCGCGTCGCTAACGGCGGTTTCTGAATACCCCAGGAATGCTCGATGATTCTTCCCATCCGGTGGTTGTGGTCGCTGTAGCGGCCGTGGGGTGCCGGTAATCGTGCGGCGCAGGGTGTCGGCGCGGACTTGGTGGGCGCAGCTGGCAGTCGTTCCCATCGGAGTTGAAGACCATGGAGTGGTGCAGGAGCCGGTCGAGCAGGGCCGCGGCGACGGTGGTGTCACCCTGGATCTCGCCCCAGAAGCCCCGTTACCTTCTTCGTGACCCGTCCATCCAGCAGGATGGAGGGGTGCTGTGTCAACGCCGAGTGAATATTGACCCCTTATCGCCGACCGAAATCTGACCCCTCCTCGGTGGTGTAGCGGCGGGTGCGGTAGGAGGCTCCGTCCATGGTGAGCACGTGGGCGTGGTGGATGAAGCGGTCGATGGTGGCCGCGGCGATCACGTCGTCGCCGAGGGTGTGGCCCCACTGGGAGAAGGCCAGGTTCGAGGTCACGATGACCGATCCGTGCTCGTAGCGGTTGGCGATGAGCTGGAAGAAGAGATTGGCGGCCTCGGCTTCGAAGGGGATGTAGCCGACCTCGTCGATGATCAGCACCCGGTAGCGGCGCAGCCGGCGCAATTCCTTCTCCAGGGTGCCGGTGTTGTGGGCGGCGAGCAGGCGGGTGATCCATCCGGTGGCGGTGTCGAAGAACACCGGGTAGGAGTGGTTGGCCGCGCAGATACCCAGGGCGATCGCCAGGTGGGTCTTGCCGGTCCCTGGGGGCCCGAGCAGCACGACGTTTTCGGTCCGGGGCACGAAGGTCGTGGTCGCCAGGTGCGCCAGCAGCTCGTTCTCCCGGGCGGCCAGCACGCTGGGGTCGAAGTCCTCGAGGGTCTTCATCTGCGGGAAGTGGGCCCCGGCGATCCGCAGCCGGTCGGTTGCCGTTGGCGGTACGGGTGGCGACCTGCCGGCCCAGCACCGCGGCCAGGTACTGCTCGTAGGACCAGTGCTCGGTGCGGGCCTGGGCGGCCAGGGGGCCGGCCAGCTCGGCGATCTGCGGGGTCTTCATCGCCCGGCACAGGTAGCCGATCTCCTTGGCCGGGTCGGTGGTCGGGTTCATGAGGCTCTCCTGATCAGTTGGTCGTAGACGGCCAGATCCCGGGTGGGCACGGCGAACTCCCTAGGCCCTGCGGCCCGGGTCGGGCGCTGCTGGTAGGCCGCACGAGCTGCGGCGGCCGCGGCCACGTGCACCGGGTCGGTGACGGTGCCGGTGCCGGCCCACAGCCGGGAGTGGCAGGCCACCTCGCGCCCGGCGGTGGTGGCGGTAACGGTGTGGTGATCGGCGCGCACGTTCACGATCCGCCCGATCGCCTCTGGGTGGATGGAGTAGTCGACCCCGGCCAGGCGCAGGTGATAGTCCCGTCCCAGCCGGGTCGTGCTGCTCAGGCCCGTGGCCGGGGCCACCGGCGGCAGCACCCCCATCGCGGCCTGATCGGCATCGAGCACCTCGATCGGGCGGGCGCCCACGGCGCGCACCTTCCGCCGGTTGACCACCTCGTCCAGCCAGTCCTGCAGCTGAGTGTTGAAGTCGGCCGGGGAGGTGAACGTGCGTCCGGGCAGGAACGAGGTGCGCTGGTAGCCGTGGGCGCGCTCGACCATGCCCTTGGTCTCGGGGTCGTAGGGGCGGGCCTGCCAGATCCGGGTACCCAAGGTCCCGGCGAAAGCGGTCGTGGCCGGGGCCAGGCGCCGGTGGGCGCCGAGGCCGGCCTCGTTGTCCCACAGCAGCATCTTCGGCACCGCCCCCAGATCCCCGAGCAGCACGCGCATGCCCTCGAGGATGTCCCCGCCGGCCCGCGAGGGGAGCATCACCGCCATCAGGAACCTGGAGTGCGCGCAGATCATGCTCAGCACCGGGAAGGACCGGGCCACCCCGTGCTCGTCGGGCACCACCGGCGGCGGGAACCACAGGTCGCACTGGATCACCTCCCCAGCACCCCAGCGCACCCGGTCCACCGGATCCGGTGGGGCGTAGCGCGGCCGCAGCTGGGCGACCTTGGCCCGCAGCACCGAGGGCGAGTGCTCCCACCCGATGCGCTGGCCGATCACCGACGCCGGCATCGTTGGGAACTCCCGCAACAGGGCCTCGATCCCCGGCACGAACGGGTCCACGATCGAGCCGGTCGGAGCGCGTTCGTACCTCGGCGGGACATCGCTGGCGATCGTTGCCCGTACCGTGTTCCTGGCCAACCCCAGCTGCCGCGCAATCGCCTTGATCGGCATGCCCTCCGCCCGGTGCAACCGGCGGATCTCGGCCCAGTTCTCCACACTGATCGCTCCCTCAGCATCACCGCCGAGGGGGTCAATTTTCGCTCGGCGCCCGAGGGTCAGTATTCAGACGGCATCGACACTGCTGACCGGCCGGTCCTCGGCATGATCGTTTGCCCCCAGTCACCCATGATCCGGGGGTGTTGTCACCGAGGACCGGTCCGGTGATCGCGGATCTCTAGTTTAGGCAGGGCCGCTGGTTCAGGGCCTTCGTAACGTGGGTGCCGAGCGCCACCACCCTCGGGCCGGCCAGCATGCTCGTGCGGCACTGGATGAGAAGGGGCTCAGCCATGTCAGAGCAGCCACTGCCGGGGGTGTTCGTCGGCAAGTCCGACCACCAGCCGGTGGCCGTGACCGCCGCAGGGAAGACCGTCTACGACAAGGCCTTGCCCAACGACGAGACCCGGCTGCGGCCATCATGGAACGCGGTCTAACACGCCCGCCCCGCACAGGGACGCCAGCTCATCGCCAAGATCCTCGGCTCGTTCCCGACCTGACCAGATTCGGAAATGGCCCGGCTAAGACGGACCCTGCGCCGGTGGGAGTTCGCGATCTTGGCCCACTTCGATACTGCTGGGGCATCGACCGGCTTCACGGAATCGATCAACGGGCTGACCGAGACGATGCGCCAGGTCGCCCCCGCATCACGCAACATCCACAATTATCACCTACAAGCCCTGCTCGCGGCTGGCGGCCACCAGCCCTGGCGACAGGTCCCTACGCACACCTAAATGTGAAGGACTCCGTCTCCTGGTCTTACCAACGTCGCGCCACAATAGGCCCGCAGCTAGCAGGAGCACGCTACAAGCAATGGGGCCAAAAAACGCTTCAGTAAATAACGAGGCTCCAGACCATACCGCAATGAGAACCATCGTCGCCTCACCACCTTTAGAAGCTAAAACTAAAATTAGAACAACAAAACCTAAAATAGCCAAAAAGCCCGACTGGAAAGCAAGCGTTCCCCACGAACTTTCGCTACCTGATCCCAACCACACTTCTCGACTTATCTCGGGGTTATACAACCGGTAAAAATTGCCACCAGAACCAATCCCCATGCCAAACGGCGCGGAAACCAGACCTTTAAAACCGGAAATAAGACCCGCCATATGAATGCTTGTACTCTCACCACCACTAACTCCAATGGGGTTCGACCACACGCCGGCTAGATAGCCAGTGCCCTTAACAACAGTTCCATACAACAGGGTGGCCAGGAAAGACATTATCCAAGCGGAGATAACTGCCACACCGGACCGTCCAGTTAAATATCGAGTAAATAACCAAATGACACACACGATAGCAAACATCAAAAGGGCATTTTTCGTTGCCGCTAACAGCAATGCCACTGATGCCCCTGAAAAACACAATACCCAAGCGAGTGTCTCCGCCCGATAACGCAAGAAATAACGGATAACGATAAGCACCACTAAAACTGAGGCAGCAATATATCCGGCATTAACAGGCTCGAAAAGGATACCGCCGGTTCTAGAAAACGATACCCCAAAAAGGGAAGTCGATTCGGCCAGTGAATTCAATCCACCTATAGACGAGACGGAGAATGCATTTCGCCAACTGAGAGTTCCCATGATCAATTCACCCATAGCACCGATAAAAAGCCAGAATGATGCGAACTTAAGCAAAACGAAAACAAACTCAATGCGCATGCAGTACGAAAAACGTTCCGCCGCGACGATTCCTACAAGGACGATGAGGAACGGCGCCACAAAATTGCGCATGTTGGCCAGCATAGATAAAGATAAGTCGGAAACATTCAGCAACAAAGAAGAGAAGTATATGACCGCGCCCACGCCGATCCACGGACTATTCCTGACAAGCCGAGCAATGCTGGCACCCATCAAACTTACCGCCGCGATGAGGGAAAGGGTTTTGGCCTCGGTGACCACGAACGGAATATCGTCCGCCTGCCCCGAGTGCCAGAAACCTGCCATTACATTCTGCAAGAGAACCAAACTAAGCCAATAAAGCACATAACACCTTGGATCCACAAGGTACGTGACTAAGGTGAGAACAACCACCAGTAAACATGTCTGAACGGCAGCAATGGTGGAATTTCCAGAATGTGAAAATAGAATGGGAATTCCGTAAGTCATGGCCGCTGACGCAAAGGTCCACACTATGGAGACTGCGCCCACACCAATATCTCGGGTGTCGCGCCTCAAGGTATTGGACAAAGTGGCTCCTACAGACATAATCTGGACCGCCTATGGCTTAAGGGATAGCACGTTACGTTCGGCCAGCAGCTTCACATCTGTCAGTGCTTGGTCCCAGTCTCCCTGTCGTCCCAAGACCGCTTCAATTGCGGCGACGACCTCTGTACCGAAACCCGGAGTCGGTTCGACAAATCCGGGCATCCAAGGGAAGTAGGCGTACAACCCCTCCACTTTTCCGTGCGAGCCAAGAGTTATGACGGGCCGGCGACTCGAGAGAGACATGACCGCCAGGTGCATGCGGCCTGTAACAACCAGGTCAGACTCTCCAACGAGCCATTTGACTTCCCGGGGCGTAAGTTGCTGCGCCACCAGATAAATGGTCTCCAGACCCAACTGATCAGTGAGCCGCTCACACTCCGACAAGTCATCACCAGTTGACCTAAAGACATGCGGCAACAAAACAACAAAGTAGTTCTGACGCGTCAGGGCGGATACTATTTGCCTGTATTCGGGAAGCTGATCGAAGCGCCTGCCAATGAGGCCACTCATGTTTACGACGGCGATCCGACGGCCAAGGACACGACCTCGCTCTATGGCCAGCCTTACGTCGTTGTTAACGTGGGTACCGGTAAGAGCAAAAACTATGTCAGCCGTCTGTTGCACATTCGAAATACCGTCGCGATTCATCCGTTCGGCTGAGACGGGATCGCGGGCGTTCACCACCGCGCCCAAATCGGCTGCTAAACGCAGGGCCAGCACAGCAGTTTTCCGAGCGCTCCCCGACCAACTGCAGCCGACAAGCACGGATGGCTTACCCAGCTCACGGGCGAGGCAAAGAGTGCTTACCCGGGCAACTGTAGCTCCCGCATTATATAGACCATCCATCAGGTCGGCACCCAAAACACTGACGGACGTAGCCGCCTTGATCAACTTTGTCATTCGCCACACAGCTGGAATGCGCACGAGAGGCGGCAGATAAATAAACGCTCGGCCTGACTTAACGATTACTCGATTTTGATGCTCAGCTGGGATCGAAATCGCGTCCGCACTCGATAGCAAGATGGTAACTTTGCCATCGACAGTTTGCAAAAACGCCTCCACTAATGCTTGATCCCCAATGTTCCCACCACCCGTTGGGGCAACAAGAATATGCCCAGTTTGAGAGCCCTCGGGGCAAGCAGAGAATCGTCTACTTATCCGACCGATAATCCGATCACCGTGCAATACGCCTAACCGGTAAAGAGACGACGAAGTGAAATAGTCGTAAAGTCTAGAGTCCCGGAAACCGCGCAGGGCTTGACTCGTCAAGTTCATTAATTTATCCCCGTCTCTTCGGAGTTCTCGGTCTTCAACGTCAAGATTTCACGTAGCGCTCGTTTCGGCGAACGAGCGATTCTGTGGTCGCTCGTACCAAAACCAAATGCCACTAGCACGACGATGTCTTCGTTTCCACCTATAGCTGCTTCATTACGAAGTCGATCACTATCTCGATTATTCCGAGACCAGTTGAGCATGCATGATTGAACACCCAATGCATGTAAGGCCCAAACGAAGGTCATGGCGAATAGACCACCATCCACCCACCGTTGGTGCCGTTCATGGACGCCCGTAAAGAGACGGGTGTCGACAGTGACAACGGCTACGGCGGGTACAGTTTTGGCAAATCCAGCGTTGCCATTCTGGTGCCGAAGAATTCGTTGAACGTCATGTCTGTCTGTGAAGACGTGAAGTCGGCCAGCTTGCCTGTTACAAACCGAGGGCGTTGTTTGGGCTAGACCTGCGGCCCTTTCTATAACATCCCGACCAACGGGACGAGAGGTGTCAAAATTCCTGACACTGTGCCGGCTTGAGAAAAACATATCAGCGGACAAGTTCTCCCCGGGGCGAGCCGAGAGATTATGGGCGGGCGCTATAGCATCGTCCACTCGCGCATGGTCATTCCACGCTTTTAGCGCCTTCAACGCCGTTTCCGAGTGCTCTAATGCCGGTGAATGTGGACTTCGTTTTTGTAGCTCAGGCAGTAAAGCCTCGATACGGGCCTCGACTCGGCTCCCGAAAGGGCGTTTTGGTTCTACTAGAGTTAGCCCTTTTTCAATTCTATGATAATCTTTGGTAAGTTGCGCCTCGATGGAGTTACTATTTGATCGTCGCGTTACCGCGCCGTCTCTCGACGTACTGTATTTGAGATACCTCAGGGCATCTTGTGAAAACTCCCGAACGGCCAGCAGCGGTTCTATTAAAGTGTTAGCCACAGGCACGGCCTTAGCGCGAATCGACTCTTTTGTCGTCTTGAAGTTAGCCAACGGATTTGGTCTCCTTTGCGTCATTAACCAGTTCCTTTTTCTCGCGTTTGGGTGTGGGAATTTTCGATCGTTTATGCCAAGTTAGGAGTACTATCCATTCCATAATGGTCCTAACCACTTCCCCAACAGCCAGACCTATTTGGGAGCCAGCTGCTGACCATTCGTGGGCACCTAGGATCACCAAGCCTAACGTTAGCGGTGCCGTCCAAATTTTGAATCGAACGGACCAGCGAACATTCCCAGAAGCTTTGAGAGCAAGCATCGCCACGGTGGCGGATCCAAGAGCAAGTGTCGCCGCAGCGGCGTAGGGAAAAATTTCCAAAGTAATTGTCGTGGAATTACCGAGGAGACTTTCGATGTACTTTCTAGGCATTATTGAGATTACAAGCCAACATGCAAGCACTGCTGCTACTTGTGCGGCTGTAAGAACAACGGTTATCGTAATTACTTTCTGTTGCCGTCCACTACGTGCGTAGCGAGCCATTTGCGGACCCAAGGCTACGCTGGCACCTCGCATTATGAGGAGTATTGGAACTAGCAAGACTTGAGAACCACGTATTGCCCCGGATGCTTCCGGTCCCGACAGAAATGCAACTATGAATACTGCAGAATTCGCCACCGCGTTAGCCACGAAAAAATCGGAAAAATATAGGCGACTTTGCTTAGACTGAGAAATGAACCAATTATGCGCTACTTTTGGTGATGCATTAAATCCTATTAGTATTGTTCCCAGCAAAGCCGCCGCCCACGCCGAAAGCACCCAGATTAGTAGCAGCACATTTAGCGATTCAGGTGACCTTGGCATGAATAACCCCGCGGCGAGACTTATTATGAATATCCCGTCTACCAGTAATCCGCGGCCTTGCCAATTCAAACTGGAAAGAATGAAGCGATTGTTGTCCTGCGCGACAAATGCGGGAAGTCCGGTTGCCAAGATTGACAATGGAACGGTTAAGTCCGGCAAGAAAATACTCGAAATAGCAAGTAGGGCAGCTACAAGAGATGCTAAGTACAGTGCACCTGCCTGAGCCCCTTGTCGGTACTTTATTCTGTCTTGGTCTGGCCTATGTGAGTGGTCGTATGTCAACAATTCCCCGGTAACTGCCCGAATAGACCCGACGAGGATGATCCAAGTGGCCACTACGATAGAGAAATACCCGAACTCAGTAGAAGTCGTCACACGCGCCACGGCTATGGACAACACCACTGTCGCGACACTCGCTAGAGCTTGAGAACTGATCGCGGCGAGGACTCTAGTCACTTGTCGCCTCGAACACAGCTGTTTTCCGACGAGTGAAGAGGTGATTCCATAGAGAATTTAGAACAATCGGCACGAAGACCATGCCTCGAATCAAATACCGATGGGCGAGCCTTTTTGGCTCTTGAAGGAGTCTGTGCGTCCACTCGAGCCCTAGCCCCTGCAACCATTGAGGCGCTCGCACGACCGATCCCGCGGCAAAGTCTACGGCCGCGCCTACGCCAACGTAGACTGCGTTTGGCAATTGATCTTGCCATGTCAGGTACCAGGCTTCTTGTTTAGGTGAACCCAGACATACGAAGACGATATCCGGGTTCGCGTCATGAAGCGCGGATATGACGCTGAGGCTTCTTTTGTCATCACACGACGAAAGCATCGGAAATGGTATGTCCAAGACGTCGGCCTGCGGATATGCAGCCCTCAAATTCGTAACAGCTTTCCTTAGTGTGTCGTCCCTTCCCCCGGTGATTGCTATTTTCTTGCCAACGAACATTGCATTCTTGCACACAGCGGGTAGCAGGTCTGCGCCGGTAATTCTATGCACTTCCGTTGCGCCCATCGCACGGGCGATGGCCACCAGGGGGGCTCCATCTAGAGTAATAAGGGATGCTTTATCGTAGGCACTCCTAAGCTCAGCGTCTTTGGTTAGATTGATGGTTTGGTCAACATTGCAGGTTATGACCAGATGGCTTACACCATCATTACTTAAATCCCTAAGTGCGGACAACAGTTTTTCAAAGGTTCCGTTAAAGACCGTGTTAGAACCAATTCGAAAAATGTTCTTTTCAGATACGGACAAAGTCAGGTCTCTTGCCGGGATTGAAGTCACGTTGGCCTCGATGAATCTCTGGGCCGCGCCTCTGTCTCTTTGCGCTGGAAGTCACCGTATTATTTTCGGTACGAAAGGATGAATTCCATATGTGCCTATAGGGCTTTGATGAAAGAGGTTGAGGTCGGCGATATAACGGGGGGGGTGGGGGGTGCCTTGGGGGGTCTACCGGCTGGTGACTGCCGCAATGTGATGCCACGTCCACCAGCCCTCGTATCGTTGGCCAGGCTACATGCCCGGACGTGAGCCTGGCCGTTTATGACCCGCGTGTCTAGGCGTTCGGTAGCCTGCGGGGCCGGCGGCCGGGCGACCAGTTCATCGGGACCGCGGCACAAGAGGGGCTGCCATCAGCTTGCAGTCGTGACCAACCTGCCACCCCATGTTCATCGATTCCGTTGTTAGACCTTCCACCATGTGGCGAGGGTCACTTCATTGGTCCCCACCATGTCGCTCGACCGCAGGGGCGGGTTAGCGGGGGACTGCGCCGAGGTCAAGGGGCGAGTGCCGTGCTTGAACTTCGGTGATGTCGTTTCTTGGTCCCCGTGCGTTCAAGATGCCAGCTGTTGGGTGGCGTACCTGCCAACTGGTCGTCTTCGGCTTCGGCGTCGACTCTTCCCATGCAGTCGTTGGAGACGCGCACCAGGGTGGCGAACGATTGGAGCCGCTGGCACGCCACCACTGCTCCTCTCGCATGCCGCCGTCAGCGAGTCCTTGACTCTCAGTGGCCGGAGACACAGGTATAGTCTGCGACACGACTGGCGGAGCTGCCTGGGGTCGATATTGAAGGTCGGCAGCAGTGCGACCTATTTTTGGGTCCTTGGGCGCGCATTCTCCAGAATTCCCCCCAGCAGACCATAAGGAGTACCTGTGGACCACACGGACGTCCACTCGGATAAGCGTGGCCTGGACGCACGTAACGGCCTCAGGCTGATGAAGTCACACTGGAAAGCGATAACGACATTTTTTGTACTCGGCGCGCTTTTAACATTGACATGGTCTCTGCTTCAGCCTAAGACTTACGAGACGACTGCTTCTGGAATAGTTCTAACAAATGGAACAGCAGACATTGCCAGCGTTCTAGCCGGGGATAACGTGGCTAAATCCAAAGCGGCAACTTATGAATCTTTGGCTCGGTCAAGACCCGTTGCCGTAGCTGTGATCGATGAAATGGATCTGACGGCAACACCGGAGGAGCTCCTTCCGGATATTTCGGCAGTCAATCCCACGGATTCTGTTCAGGTCGACGTTACAGTCCGGTCTACTTCTGCCGCACAATCGGCCGAGATGGCTGACGCTTGGGTCCAAGCCCTAAGTGAGAAGGTCGAAGAGCTTGAGTCGGGTAGCCAAAGCGACGAAGACGCAGCATCCGTCACTCTGCAACCTTTGAGTGAAGCTCCCGTACCCGTGGAGCCGGCCTCGCCCAAGACTGTTCTCAATGTTTTGCTTGGCTCCTTCATAGGAGTTTTTTTGGGTCTCCTGTACGCCTTCGCCCGCTACAAGATGGACCGCCGCATCAAGTCCGTCGAGGAGATCCGGGACGGCTTCGGCGTCGCCGTGCTCGGCGTCATCCCCACCGACGACCGGCTGGCCGACCACCGCGAGATCGTCGAGACCGGCTTCTCCGCCGGGCGCGGTCACCACGAGTTCTCCGAGGCCCTGCGCGAGCTCCGCACCAACCTCAGCTTCGTCTCCGTGGACAACCCGCCGAAGATGATCGTGGTCACCTCCTCCCTGCCGGGTGAGGGCAAGTCCTCGATCACGGCGAACCTGGCGGTGGCCATCGCCTCGACCGGGCGCAACGTCGTCGTCGTGGACGGCGACCTCCGCCGACCGGTGATCACCGACCTGTTCGGCCTCGTGCCCGGCGTGGGCGTCACCGACGTGCTGACCGGGCAGGTGCAGGTGGACGAGGTCCTCCAGACCTACGACAAGTTCCCGAACCTCCAGGTGCTCGGCGCCGGCCGGACCGCCCCGAACCCCACGGAGCTGCTGTCCTCGAAGGCCATGCACGCCATGCTCGAGACCCTCGCCGAGGATGCCCTGGTCCTGGTGGACGCTCCCCCGTTGCTGCCGGTCACCGACGCCGCGCTGCTCACCGCCTCCGCCGACGGCGCCATCATCGTGGCCACCGCGCAGCGGACCACCACCGACGAGCTGTCCAAGGCGCTGGGGAACCTGCACCAGGTGCGCGGCAACCTGCTCGGCGTGGTGCTCAACCGGGTGCCCACCACCGGTGCGGACGCCGGCTATTACGGCTACTACGGCAAGTCCTACTACGCGAACTCTGACGAGCAGCCGGCACCGGGAACCGGTGCGCAGCCGGTCGTCGCCGCACCGGTCGGCACGCAGCAGCCGTGGGGCACCGAGATCCGCTCAGTGAGTACTGCCGCCCAGCAGCCGTCCCTTCCCCGGACGCCGCAGGAGCCCACGGCTCCGTCGGCCGAGGACGCGGCCCCCGCGCCGACGCGCGCGGCGCAGGCGGACGCCGATGTTGCTTCCACGCACGAGAGCTTCGGCCTCGAGGCGTGGAACCGGTCCGGCTCGTCCAGCGGATCCACGGCCACCGGGCACTGAGCCCGGCCGGTCTCCGGCCACGCCGTCCACGGGGCGCCTTCCTGCGGGAAGGCGCCCCGAACTGCATGCCAGGGTCGACGACGCCCGCCGGCACCCACCGTGGAATTGGCCCGTCGTCCGTGGCGCGGCAACCGCGCTCCCTGCTCTTGAAGGCGCCCTGCCGCCTCACTACCGTTGAACCTGGACGGTGGGAGCAACCATGGTACGGATCGTCGGTGGGCATGGGCGGGAGTCGATCCGCCCTGCGGTGGGCAGGAACCGTCATGAACGCCGCTGACTCCTCGATCGTCCACCCCATCACCGTCGGAAGCCCGGAGTTCCTGGCCGATCTCGACTCCCACTACGCGTGGTTGCGGGACAACGCCCCGGTCTACAAGGGGCGGATGGCGTACATGGGCGAGCAGGACCTGTGGATGGTTTCGCGCTACGCCGACTGCCGAGCGCTGCTGACCGACGCTCGGTTCCTGCGCTCCCCCGGTGGGCGAGGCCCGGCGTTCCTGGACCAGTTCCCCGACTCCGTGCAGGAACCGATGCGGCTGCTGACCACCTCGAGCATGATCCTGATGGACGATCCCGCGCACCGACGGCTGCGTGGACTGGTGGCCAAGTCCTTCACCCCGCGGGCGATCGCCGGCCTCGGCGACAGGGTGCGGGAGCTGGCCCACAGTCTGCTCGACCGGCTCGAACCGGCCGGCGAGATGGAGCTCCGCGAGCAGTTCGCCCTGCCCATCCCCACGACGGTGATCAACGAGATGGTCGGTGTTCCGCTCGCCGACCGGGACCGGTTCCAGCAGGGCGTGCAGGCCCTCATCGCCGGCATGACCGCGCTCGGCCAGGACAGCTGGTCCCGGGACGTGAACGCGCTGACCGACCTCGTCCGTGCACTGATCGAGCACAAGCGCTCCGCACCCGGCGAGGACATCCTGACCGGACTGATCCACGTGGAGGAGGAAGGCGACCGCCTCAGCGACGACGAGCTGACCGCGATGGTGTTCCTGCTGGTCACGGCCGGCTACGAAACGACCTACAACCTGATCACCAATGCGGTCCTCACCCTGCTGGACCACCCGCAGGAGCTCGAGAGGCTGCGCGCCGCACCCGACGACGACGGGCTCTGGCGCGGCGCCGTCGACGAGCTGCTGCGCTACAGCAGCCCCATCGGCGGCACCGAGCCGGTCACCGCCGTCACGGACGTCACCTGGCACGGCACCACCATCCCGGCCGGGGCCTCCGTCGTGCCGCTGCTGCACGCCGCGAACCGCGACCCCCGCGAGTTTCCCGACCCGGACCGGTTCGACATCGACCGCCACCCCAACAATCACCTCGCGTTCGGCCACGGCGTGCACTTCTGCCTCGGCGCGAACCTGGCCCGCCTGGAGACCCGCATCGCCCTGGGCGTCCTCGTCCAGCGCAATCCCGGACTGCGTCTGGCCGTGGACCGCTCGGAGCTCGAGGTCGAGCCCCTGCCCCTCTGGCTGCGTTACCGTGCCCTGCCCGTGCACCTGGGCTGAGAGGACGACATGGGTATTCGCGCCGACCGCAGCGTGTGCATCGGCTCCGGCAACTGCGTGCTCGTCGCCGCTGACCTCTTCGACCAGGACGAGGACGCCGTCGTCGTCCTGCTCACCGACACGCCCTCGGCCGCGCAGGAGGATTCGGCTCGTGAATCGGTCGACAGGTGCCCGTCCGGAGCTCTGAGCGTGGTCGAGGACTGAACGGCCTGTCGTTTTCGCCCGGACCCGGATGCCCCCGGTCCCGATCCGCCGGACGTACTGCTCAGGACATCTTCTCCTGGGCGGTGGACGCCTGTCCTTCGCCGGCGACCGCGTCGACGACTTCTGCGGCGAGGGCCACCAGGCCCGCGGAGACCTCGCGGATGACGTGCTCCGCCTCGGCCCACGGGGGCTGGAAGCTGTGGGCGCACTCGATCGTGAAGCCCAGCACCCGGGGGCGTGACGGGTCGGTGAAGTGCCGGCTGTAGGCGTAGTCGTCGCTGGTCCCGGAGGTCGGATACAGCCCCCCGAAGGACGGCACCACCGGGTACACGTCGCCGCGCACCTGCCGGATCGCGTCGCTCATCACGGTCCCCAGGGCGACCTCGGCGTCGAGGTCCGCGGCGGGGAGGTGCTCGCGGTAGGCGGTGTCGTCGGGGATCCCCCTCAGCCCGTCGAAGGCGGGGTTGCGGAAGTTCTGCGGCGGGTCCGTGATTTGGTGCTCGTCGCTGCCCCAGTTGTGCAGGATGACCGGGACGAAGCTGTGCACGTCGACGTGCCAGCGGATCCCGGGCCGGGTGTCCAGCAGGTACACCACATTGCGGGTCTCCGGCTCCGAGGCGGCCGATGGCCCGCGGTAGACCTGACGGGGATCGCAGGGATCCGCGGAGGTCGCCACCTCGGCCCCGGGATGGAATGCCGTGGTGTGGTCCCAGAGGAAGTCGAAGTTGCGGTTGACGTCCACCCCCGTGCAGAGGCCGCCGGCCGGGTGAGGACGCCGGTTCCCCCGCCACATCGGTTCCACGGTCTGGCTGTGGTGCCGCCCGTCCGGATTCACGCACGCGAAGACGTAGAGGTTGGTGCTCTCCAGCACCTGCCGCACCCGGGCAGCAGGGACGTGGTGGTTTCCGTAGACCAGGCCGGTGCCGAGGGTGCCCGCCTCCAGCAGGTCGGCGGCCAGGGACACGAGGGCGTCCGGCGGCACCCACTCCCGGGCGTGGACGCCGCCCAGCAGCAGCACCCCGGGCGCGTCCGGGTCGGCCCCGATGCGCAGGCAGCGGGTGCGGCGGCCCTCGTGGGTGGGGTGCGGGAGGTCGATGAGCTCCGTGAGCTCGATGTACTCGGCGGCCAGGGACTGCAGGGCCGTCTCGATCTCGTCGACATTGAGATAGGCCATGATGATCAGCGCGTCTCCCCGAGGCCCCGCACGGGGGCCAGATCCGTGCCGCGGACGGTCTGCCCGCCGCGGGTGACATCCCCGCCGCTGAACCGGTTGCCGGTGCCGACCTCGGCCTGGCGTTCCCGGCCGACGGCGGTGGCGTTCTCCCGGACCTCCAACTGCACCCGGCCGGCGGCGCGCAAGCTCCGGGCGGTCGCGAGCCGGTCCTCCGGCAGGTAGGCGTCCACGACCCAGCCGTCGGCCTCCCGCCGCGGTGTCGCCCGGCAGCCCAGATCCGCACCGGTCTCCCGGGCGAAGACCCGTAGATCCTCCAGCTCGGCCGCGCGGACCTCCATGTGGATCAGCGGGGGCAGATCGGGATCGTTGCTCATGACATCCTCCTCACCGGCGCGGGAAGCAGCTTCTCTGCCACCCGCACTGGGTCCGGGCAGCGCCGAGGGGCCAGGGGCGCGATGATCTCGCCCCGCGGCCGACGCCGCGCCTGCGTCTCCGTACCGGACATCCAATCACCAGGGCGTGACTACCGCGTTATCGGTTCGCCTCGAGGCGGTGGGACAGGCTTCCGCCCCCAAGGACGGTCGCGCCCCGTACCGAGTTCACTGCCCAGCGGCCTCCGGGTCGGTCAGCTCCGCGATCATGATGAGGTTCCCGCACGTGTCGTCGAGCACCGCGGTGGTGACCGGGCCCATCGGCGTCGGCTCCTGCACGAAGTGCACGCCCAGGGCGGTGAGGCGCTCGTGCTCGGCCCGCACGTCCTCGACGCCGAAGCTGTTGAACGGGATGCCGTCGGCCACCAGGGCCGCCTTAAACGGGTGGACGGCCGGGTGCTCGGAGGGCTCCAACAGCAGCTGCACCCCGTCCGGGGCCTGGGGCGAGACCACCGTCAGCCAGCGGTAGGGCCCGGTCGGCACGTCGACCTTGAGCTGGAAGCCGAGCTTGTCGGTGTAGAACTCCAGGGCCTTCTGCTGGTCGTCCACGAAGACGGAGGCGTACGTGATGATCATGGCGTGTCCTTCGGCGGGGGCGGCAGCGAGTCCATCCACTGCCGCGCGTCGGTGAGCGGGGAGGTGTCCAGGTGGTGCACCGTGGTGCGCCCCTGGACCGTGGTGGTCACCAGGCCGGCCTCGCGCAGCACGGCCAGATGCTTGGTCACGGCCTGGCGGGTCATGGCCAGGCCGTGGTCGTTGATGAGCCGCACTGTGAGCTCGAAGAGGCTCTGGCGATCCCGCGCGGCGAGCTCCTCGAGGAGGATCCGCCGCGCGGGATGGGCCAGGGCCTGGAACACGATGTCCACGTACTAAGAATAGGCAACCTATTGGTTGCCAGTCAAGGGTCCGAAGTTGTTCGCCATCGCCGTCTCCATCGACATGGGACCCTCCGGATTCTCGCCGTTGGTGATGGGCATACACCAGTGCCTGCGCGCAGGACATCGTTGCCATGAAACCCACCGTTCAGGTTGTCCACAGTGCCGCGCCGTATGCGGAAGGCTTGCAATCGTAACCTGGACAAAAGTTTGGTGGAGTGCCGATCCAGTCCGTAACGTCTGCAACTACCCCCCTGTAACTTGAAGGAGACCACTCATGTTCAGGATTCGTAGCGTGATCGCCGTCGCAGCGCCACTGCTCCTCACGGGAGCACTGGCAGCACCTCCGGCGCATGCGGACCACACGCGCCAGCACACGTGTGAGCAAGCTGGCGGAGTCTTTACGGCCGGTTCGACTCAGAACCTGGACCGCTGTGTCGTCACGACATCGACCTCTGTCACTGGACCGTTCGGGAGGCCGACGAACACGAACAGCGAACCGCGGCCCGACGGCACGAGCTCGATCTTCTTCGACGGTCCCACGACTCCCACCGGCGAAACCACGACTGACTCCCAGGAGCGCAATGTCGGCGATCAGACCAACGTCGAGACGGTCGTTGCCGGAACGCCCACCACGGCCGAGCGCACCGAGCGTGGCGCACCGACCAGCACCGCGGCTCCCGGCACGGTCAACTGTGAGCGGGTCAACAACGACAACGGCAGGAGGTCGGTCGAGCGGTGTGAGCGCGCGGTCGTCACCACCACGACGACTCCCACCACCGTGGTCACGACGGTGACTACCCCGCGGACCGAGCGCACGGTCGCGACGCAAGCGCGCGAAGAGTGCATCACGACGACGCAGCAAACCAGCTTCGTGCGCACGACGACGCAAGGTCAGGTCCGAGACGAGACAATCACATACCAACAGCGCACGATCACCACAACCACCACGACCACCAACAGGTACGCGAACAACACCACCGGTCCGTTGGTGCCCGTCGTCTTTGCGGGGGGCGCGCCGAATCCGCGCGTCCAAACCCAGACCACACCGGCCGAGCCGCTCGTGGAGACGAGGACTGTTCCGGTCCAACCCAGCATGACCACGGAGACGCTGCCCGGTGACCCGATCGTAGGCGAACCTGTGTGCGCGCCCACTACTCCCGTCGTGACGCCGAGCGAGCGTGAGCTCGAGCCCCTCGTCGTTGAGACCCGCCGCCCCGGGGAGCCGATCGTCGAGACCTCCACGCGTGGCACCGGTCAGACCTGCTACAACAACCCCTCCAACGCGGAACAGCGCCGCAACACCTGCTCGTAGCGCTCCTGCGAAGGCCCGACAGCGAAGGCAGCACGCAGGGCGGGGGACGCCGAGCGCCCCCCGCCCTGGCTCAGGGGACAAGTCATCACCGCGGAGCTGATCCGCCTCTGGACCTGGCGGTGGCCTCCGGAGCCGATGGTGCTGGCGGGCTCACCGGGCGCCGGTCACGGCCGGGTGCCGACCGCCACCAGGTACTCGATCTCGAACCGCGCCCGATCGGGCGTCCCCCGGTTCCACTCGTCGCAGAGCTGGTCGAGCGCCTCGTCGAACTCCGCGGCGCGGCCCTCCCGCTCCGCGTTCGCACGGGTGGCGATGGTCGGACCGTAGTTGGCCTTGAAGTGCTCGCCGAAGTCACGGGCGCTCTGGAACGCCGTGACGTCAAGGACGTCCCGAACGAACCGGTGGAACTCCACCCGTCCGCCGAAGAGTCCCCGCAGGTGCTCCTCGCTCCCCCACAGCGGCGGGGGCTGCACGCCCGGAGGCGGGGTCGGGGCGAAGGGCTTCATCGTGCGGAAGAGCTCGCCCACCATCCCTTCGGGCGTCCAGCTCAGCAGCGCGACGGTGCCTCCGGGGCGGACCACGCGGACCAGTTCGTCGGCCGTCTGCTGGTGGTGGGGGGCGAACATCGCGCCGATCGAGGACATCACCACGTCGTAGGAGGCGTCCTCGAACGGGAGGTGCTCGGCGTCGGCCTCGACCCACTCGAGGTCGAGTCCGGCGACCGCGGCGCGCTGCCGGCCGCTGGCCAGCAGTTCAGGGGTCAGGTCGCTGGCGGTGACGCGGGCACCCGTGGCGGCCGCGGGGAGGGAGGCGTTGCCGTTGCCGGCGCCGACGTCGAGGACACGCTGTCCGGCGCCGATGCCCGCGGCCTGGACGAGGCGCGGGCCGAGCGGGAGCAGGAACGTGTCCACCATGGTCGGGTAGTCGCCCGAGGCCCAGACGGCGCGGTGCTTGGCCTTGAGCTGCTGGTCTGCCGTCTGGTTGGTGCTGATCTGGCTCATGACGGGGTCTCCTGGTCGATGGGTCGGGCGCCTCGGGTCGAGGCCTGCTGCTGGAGTGCTGTTCAGCTGCGCCATGCGTCCCAGCATCCGCCGATCGGCAGGACGGAACATCGGGAGAACGCCCTATTCGTGCCCTATCTCGGGTTCATGTCCCCGGTCCCTTCCCACCGCGTGCGCCACCGCCTCCGCCCGGTTGTGCACGCCCAGCTTCATCAGGATCCGGCTCACGTGGTGCCCGGCGGTCTTCTCGCTGATCCGCAGGGCTCTCGCGATCCGTGCGTTGGACATCCCGAGGGCGATGAGGTCGAGCACCTCGTGCTCCCGGGACGTCAGGTCTCCCCCGCTCCTCGGCCGGGGGCCGGTGCCGCTCCCGAGCTCGCGCAGGAGCTGGGCCGCGGCGTCCAGCTCCCGGGACGCGCCGAGGGCGCGGAAGGCGCTCTGGGCGGCCAGCGCCTCGTCCCGCGCCAGCTCGAGCGAGGTGTTCGCCACGGAGCGGGCCAGTTCAAGCCGGGCCAGAGCCGCGTCCAGCGGCATCGCCAGGGCGCCGAAGGCGCGCAGCGCGCGCCGGGCGCGCTCGGCGGCCGCGCCCCGGTCGCCGCCGGCCAGGGCGCACCGTGCCCCGGCCAGATCCGCGCGCCCCGAGCCGAGACGCATCCCGGACTCCACGGCGAGCCGGTCGAGCTGCTCGGTGGCCGCTTCTGCGGCCCGGAGGTCGCCGGCGGCCAGGTAGGCATCGACGAGGGCCGCCAGGAGCTGCGCGGTGCGCACCGCGTGGCCCTCCGTCTCGGACAGGCCGCGCTCGAGCAGGGCGACCGCGACCTGCGGTCGTCCCTCGGCGGTGTGGAGCAGGGCCAGGGACCGCAACGACGACGGGTGCTCCTCGCGCCCGGACAGGACCTGTTCCGCGTCCCGCAGCCGGCCCTGGTGGATCCGCAGCTCGGCCAGGGAGGCCAGCGCCGGGACGCTGAGCTCCGGGATGGAGCGGTCGAGGGCCGCCACGGCGGACTCCAGCGCGACCTCGGCCTCGGACCAGTGGCCCGTGGCGAGCAGCACGTCGGCGTGCACGGTCCGGCAGACTCCCATGAGCGGGGCCGCACGGTGGGCCTGTGCGAAGGCCTCGACGTGCTCGCACCATTCCCTGGCCCGCTCCCACTCCTCCGCCTCGGCACAGGCCGTGACCAGGTGGCAGTAGGCCGAGCCCACGGTGTGGATGTTGCGGACCCGTCCCGCCGTGGCCGCAACCATGGCTTCCTCGAGCAGGCGCATGCCCGGCTCCCGGTGGCCGGCGGCCAGTTCCGCCCGGCCGAGGAGGCTCAGCGCGAGGACCTCGAGGTCCTCGGCGCCGGTCTCCCGGCCGATGCGCAGCGCCCGTTCCGCCTGTCGCGCCTGTTCCTCGACGGACGTCGCGTGCTCGGCCCGCCCGATCGCCACCCATCCGTGCCCGGTGCTCACGGGAGTGCCCTCGACCACCCGCTCGGCCCGGGCGAGCCAGCCCCGCGCCGCGGACGGGCGGCCGGCGATCATGTGCTGGTCGGACACCCAGACCGCCACCCGGGCGGCGTCGTCGGCACACCGCTCTGCCGCGTACGCGGTGGAGGCCCGTTCGCGCCACTGGATGCCCTGCGCGACCTGACCCTGGAATCACAGGGCGAGTCCCAGGCCCTCGGCGGCCTCCGCGTTCCCGGCGGATCCGTCGCCGTCCAGGACGCGCTCGAAGGCCTGGCGCGCGCCGGCCCAGTCGGACCGTTCGAGCGCCTCCGTGCCCGCGTGGATCAGATCGCCCACCTGCGGCGACTCCATGCGAGCAGTATCCCACCGCGCCCGCCGCGTGGACAGGACACCGTGATCTGCTCACAGCAGACGACTCGCCCGTCGGCGCCCGGACGGACCTAGCATGGGTCCATGAAGGACGTGATCCGCCCCACATCTGTCTCGTCGCCGGACTACCTCCCGGTGCCCGCGCCGCGGGAGAGTGCCGCGCCGCGAGCGCCCGTGGACCCGCTGTGGCGGTCGGTGCTGGGGATGTTCCTGCGCCGCCACCGCCTGGCGCAGGGACTGACGCTGGCGCAGGTGGCCCGCACGTCCGGGGTCTCCACGCAGTACCTCTCCGAGATCGAGCGCGGGGTGAAGGACCCCTCGTCGGAGATCATCGCCGCGGTGGTCGGTGCCCTGGGGCTGAACCTGGTCGACCTCACCGAGGGGACCACCGGCGTGCTGCTCGACAGCGCCCCGGCCGCCCGTGCCGTCCCGGGCGGACCGGTCTGCCTGGCCGGTCCGGTGGCCCTGGCCGTCTGAGCGCTCGCCCTGACACCCGCCGGTTTCACCGGGCCCGGACCTCCCGCGGGGTCACCACCCGGTCCGCCACCCCGTAGCGCACCGCCTCCTCGGCGGTGAGCACGAGGTCCCGGTCGGTGTCCTCCCGCACCTGCTGCGGGCTGCGCCCGGTGTGCCGGGCGAGCACCTGCTCCAGCTGCGCCCGGGTGCGGGCGATCTCCTCGGCCTCGAGGATGAGGTCCGGGATGGTGCCCTGGCCCTGCGCGGCCGGCTGGTGCAGCACCACCCGGGCGTGGGGCAGCACCGAGCGGCGCCCGGGGGCGCCGGCGGCCAGCAGCACCGCGGCGGCCGAGGCCGCCTGCCCCACGCACGTGGTCTCCACCGGGGCGCCCACATGCTGCATGGCGTCGTAGACGGCCAGCATCGCCGTGGTCGACCCGCCCGGGGAGTTGATGTAGAAGCCGATCGGCTGGTCGGAGCCGTAGGAGTCCAGGTAGAGCAGCTGGGCGATCAGGACGTTCGCGACCCCGTCGTCGATCTCCGTGCCGAGGTAGACGATGCGCTCCACCAGCAGCCGGCTGAAGACGTCCATGCTGCGCTCGCCGTTCGGCGTGCGTTCGACGACGTAGGGCACCGGGTAGCTGCTCACGACCCCACCCCCGCGGCGGCCGTGGTGGCGGAGCGGGGCCGCACGTCGTCGAGCCCGGCGATGACCCGGTCCACGAAGCCGTAGGCGAGGGCCTCCTCGGCGGTGAACCAGCGGTCCCGCTGGGAGTCGGCCACGATCCGCTCGAGCGGCTGCCCGGTGTGCTCGGCGATGAGCCCGAGCACGGTGTCCCGGGTGTGGCGCAGGTCCTCGGCCTGGATGGCGATGTCCACGGCGGTGCCGCCGATCCCGGCCGAGCCCTGGTGCAGCAGGATCCGGGCGTGCGGCAGGGCGCTGCGCTTGCCCGGGGTGCCGGCCGAGAGCAGGAACTGCCCGGCGCTGCAGGCGAGCCCCATGGCGAGGGTGGACACGTCGTTGGGGATGATCCGCATGACGTCCATGATCGCGAGCATGGCCGGGACGGAGCCGCCCGGGGAGTTGATCCAGAGGCTGATGTCCCGCCGCGGGTCCTGGGCGGAGAGCAGCAGCAGCTGCGTGCACAGCCGGTTGCCGGTGGCCTGGTCCAGCTCGGCGCCCAGCACGATGATGCGCTGCTCCAGCAGCCGGGAGGCGAGCTCGTCGTCGATCGGGGTTCTCGGTGGTGCGGTGGTGGTGTTCATGGGCCCAGCGTGGACCCGGACCCTCTTGAGCGGAACCCGTTTCTGCTGTGCGCGGCTCTGCCCTGAGCGGCTCTGCCGTCAGCTGTGCTGTCAGCTCCGCTGAATCCTCGAGCGGCGGCCGGGCCGCACGTATGCTCGGAACCGGTCGGATCGAACCGGGCAGCCTCGTCGGGAATCCTGACGTCGGCGCCCCAGGGATGGAGACACGATGAGCACACCCCCGCACCAGGACCCGCAGTCCCCCGCGACGTCTTCCGCGCCGCACGTGGCCGACAGCCACGACCTGATCCGCGTCCAAGGCGCGCGGGAGAACAACCTGCGGGACATCAGCGTAGAGCTGCCGAAGCGCCGACTCACGGTGTTCACCGGCATCTCCGGCTCCGGGAAGAGCTCCCTGGTGTTCGGCACCATCGCCGCGGAGTCCCAGCGGCTGATCAACGAGACCTACAGCACCTTCGTGCAGGGCTTCATGCCCACCCAGGCCCGGCCCGACGTCGACGTCCTCGACGGCCTCACCACCGCGATCATCGTGGACCAGGAGCGGATGGGCGCCAACGCCCGCTCCACCGTGGGCACCGCCACCGACGCCGACGCGATGCTGCGAATCCTCTTCAGCAGGCTCGGGCAGCCGCACATCGGCACGGCCAAGGCGTTCTCCTTCAACGTCGCCTCGATCAGCGGGGCCGGCGCGGTCACCATGGAGCGCGGCGGGAAGACCATCAAGGAACGGCGCAGCTTCTCCATCACCGGCGGCATGTGCCCGCGCTGCGAGGGCATGGGCTCCGTCAACGACTTCGACCTCACCCAGCTCTACGACGCGTCCAAGTCCCTCAACAAGGGCGCGCTCACGGTCCCCGGCTACAGCGCGGACGGCTGGTACGGCCGGATCTTCGGCGGCTCCGGCTTCCTCGACCCGGACAAGCCGATCCGCGACTACTCCGAGACCGAGCTGCACGACCTGCTCCACAAGGAGCCGACCAAGATCAAGGTCGACAACATCAACCTGACCTACGAGGGGCTGATCCCCCGGATCCAGAAGTCCTTCCTGTCCAAGGACGTGGCCGCGCTGCAACCCCACATCCGCGCCTTCGTGGAGCGGGCCGTGACGTTCACCGCCTGCCCCGAGTGCGGCGGCACCCGGCTCAGCGCGGCGGCCCGGTCCTCGAAGATCCGCGGGATCAGCATCGCCGACGCCTGCGCCATGCAGATCAGCGACCTCGCCGCGTGGGTGCGGGAGCTGGACGAGCCGTCCGTGGCGCCCCTGCTCACGGCCCTGGGCGAGACCCTCGACTCCTTCGTGGAGATCGGGCTCGGCTACCTCTCCCTCAGCCGGTCCTCCGGCACGCTCTCGGGCGGCGAGGCCCAGCGCACCAAGATGATCCGCCACCTCGGCTCCTCGCTCACCGACGTCACGTACGTCTTCGACGAGCCGACCATCGGGCTGCACCCGCACGACATCGAGCGGATGAACAACCTCCTGCTGCAGTTGCGGGACAAGGGCAACACCGTGCTGGTGGTGGAGCACAAGCCGGAGACCATCGCGATCGCCGACCACGTGGTCGACCTCGGCCCCGGCGCCGGCACGGCCGGCGGGACCGTCTGCTACGAGGGCACCGTGAAGGGTCTGCGCACCGGAGGCACCCTCACCGGGCGGCACCTGGACGACCGCGCCGCCCTCAAGTCCTCGGTGCGCACGCCCACCGGGGTGCTGGAGGTGCGCGGCGCCGACACCCACAACCTCCGGTCCGTGGACGTCGACATCCCGCTCGGCGTGCTCACGGTGCTGACCGGGGTGGCCGGCTCCGGCAAGAGCTCGCTGGTCTCCGGCTCGGTGCTCGGCCGGGAGGGCGTGGTGTCGATCGACCAGGGCGCCATCCGCGGCTCCCGCCGCAGCAACCCGGCGACGTACACGGGGCTGCTGGACCCGATCCGCAAGGCCTTCGCCAAGGCCAACGGCGTGAAGCCGGCGCTGTTCAGCGCCAACTCCGAGGGCGCCTGTCCCGCCTGCAACGGCAACGGCGTCATCTACACCGACCTGGTGATGATGGCCGGCGTGGCCACCACGTGCGAGGAGTGCGAGGGCAAGCGGTTCCAGGCCGCGGTGCTCGAGTACACCTTCGGCGGGCGCAACATCGCCGAGGTGCTCGCGATGCCGGTCGAGCAGGCCGAGGAGTTCTTCGGCGCCGGCGACGCCCGGACCCCGGCCGCGCACGCCATCCTCGACCGGCTCGCCGACGTGGGACTGGGCTACCTCAGCCTCGGCCAGCCGCTCACCACGCTCTCCGGCGGGGAGCGGCAACGGCTCAAGCTGGCCACCCACCTGGGCAAGAAGGGCGGCGTCTACGTCCTCGACGAGCCCACCACCGGCCTGCACCTCGCCGACGTCCAGCAGCTGCTGGGCCTGCTCGACCGGCTGGTCGACTCCGGCAAGTCGGTGATCGTCATCGAGCACCACCAGGCGGTCATGGCCCACGCGGACCGGATCATCGACCTCGGCCCCGGCGCCGGCCACGACGGCGGCCGGATCGTCTTCGAGGGCACCCCCGCCGAGCTCGTCGCCGCCCGCTCGACCCTCACGGGCGAGCACCTCGCGGCGTACGTCGGAGCCTGAGCGGAGCACCCCCGCGCAGTCAGCGCAGCTTCGCCACGGCGCGGCGATACGCGGTCCAGGCCGTGGTGGAGGAATCGATTCTCCAGTCGCGCTCCTTGCTCTCGTGGAACCAGATGACCGCCCGCACGTCTCCCTGTCGGTTCAGGTAGTCGAAGAGCTGGGTGATCCAGTCGGCCTTGGAGTGCCCGGGCACGTGCCCTTCGGCTGACGCCGTCTCCGTCACCACGATCGGCAACCGGGTCCCCAGTCCGCGGAGCTCTGCCAGGCCGGGGTCGAAGAGCTCCGCGGGCGTGGTCCAGGACAGCGGAGGGTTCGGGAACCCCCAGTTGTAGCCGTCGATGCCCAGGACGTCGACCACGTCGTCCCCGGGAAAGAAGTCGGCAAGCCGTGCACCGTCCGCGCCGGGTCCGGGGGCCGGGATGTTGGGCGCCCAGCACCAGCGGACATTGGCGGCCCCGGCCGCGGCGAACCTGTCGTGGACGTGGCGCCAGGCGCGGACGTACTGATCGGCGGTGTTGCCCTGGACGCCTGCCCCCCACGGGTACCAGGTGCCGTTCATCTCATGGGCGAACCGCAGGACGACGTCGTGGCCCCACGAGGCGAGCGCCTCCGCCCAGGTGCCGATGCGGTGATCGTGGTCCCCGGCCGGCATCCGGGCCAGCGCGAAGGCCGGCTGGTGCGAGGCGCTCGCGGGCGCCGTGTCCATGGGCGGGGCGTACCAGGGCTCCCAGGTGAGGACAGGGGTGGCCCCCTGGGCCCGCACGGCCTCGAGGGCGCCCAACGGAGGGGTCTCGTGGGTCCAATCCCGGAAGAGCAGCATCCACTGCGGCGCCACACCGATCATCGTGGTGAAGGCCGGTCCGTCCTGCGGGCCGTGGGGCAGGAAGACCCCGTGCTCCAGCGGGCGAGTGCGGTGGTGGGGAGGGAAGGTCTCGATGGTGGTCCTTTCCGCGCAGGCGGTCACCAGGGCCGCCGTTGCCGCGGCGGCGAGGACGGAACGGCGGGTCGGACGGGCCGCATGATGCCGGACGCCTGGCAGACCCTGCCCGTGGGACCCTGACCCGTCCACGGTGCAGGCGCCGTCAACGGGCGTCGGAACGCGCAGGTTCTTCCTCCGGGACGAACCCGTCGTAGCGCACAGCCTTGATCAGCACGCTCAGCACCACGAGGTCGAACACCACCCACGCCACGTTGACGAGGGTGCCGATCGGCTCGTTCAACCCCACCGCCAGACGGACGGTGCCGATGACCGCCGCCGCGGCGAGCAGGCCCATGGCGACCAGCTGGGGCCGGATGAGATGCCAATCGCGGCTGCTGCCTTCCTTCACCTTCGGGGTGACGGCGAAACCGAGCGGGCGGCCGAACCACACGTTGCGCGCTGCCGTGGTGCACGCCTTGATCCAGGTGGGGAACAGGGCCAGGCTGTACTGCTGTCCCCGCCAGGTCTTGGCCCCCCGCCCGGCCACCGCGAACAGGACCTGGTTGACGATCATGAAGGGGATGAACCGGACGAAGAAGTCCGTGCTGAGACTGGCGACGGGCAGGACGCCGAACAGCAGGTAGATGATCGGCGCCGCGATGTAGACCACTGCCGCGAAGCCGGACAGGTAGCTCCACATGGTGGCGAAGTACATCAGGCGCTGGGTCCACTTCAGGCCCCGCTTGGACAGCGGGTTCTCCCGCAGCAGCACCTGGATGGTGCCCTGCGCCCAGCGCAGGCGCTGGGTGAGCATGGTCTTGAGGTCCTCCGGGGCCAGCCCCAGCGCCAGGATCTCGTGGTGGTACACGCTGCGCCAGCCCAGGGCGTGCATCCGCATGGCGGTCGCCATGTCCTCGGTCACCGAGATCGTCGCCAGCGGCATGACCGGCTGCGCCTCGTCGCCGCGTTCCACGGAGATGGCGTCGAGCACCGCCTGCACGGACTCGAGCGCCCCGAGCGGGGACCACTCCCGGGCGGAGAGCTGCGCGACCGCCTCCTCGACCTCCTCTGGGGACAGGTGCCCGTGGCCGCTGTCCAGGCCCATCGCGGAGATCTCCGCCAGGTCCGCCTGCAGCGCGGAGACGTCCGCGGCGACGAGTTCCTGGACGGCGTCGTCGACCGCGCGGCGCAGTTCGTAGGTGATCTCGCTGAAGGACCGCCCGGCCTTCAGATCCGTCTGGGCCTTCCGGGTGGCCTGCTCCACCTCGTCGAGCAGCCGGACGACCACCGGGTCGGCCGCCTGCGCGGACCGGCGTGCCTTCCGCACCGCCGAGCCGGAGCCCCTGAGCGCATTGCGGATGTTGCGCTCGACCTCCTCCACGTAGCCGACCAGGCCCAGCTGCATCAGCGCCTCGCGGCGCAGGATCGCGTTGGAGCCGCAGAAGAAGGCGGCGTTCCAGCCGTCCTTGCCCTGCTGCAGCGGACCGTAGAACAGGGGCGCCTGGCTGCCCAGCGGATCGTCCTCGGGGACGTTGACGAAGTACTGCGGGGTCTGGACCAGGGAGACCTTGCGGTTGTTGAAGTAGCCGAGGGTCCGATCCAGGATCTCGGGCTCCGGGACCTGGTCGGCGTCGAGGATGAGCATGAACTCGCCCTGGGTGAGCATCAGGGCGTTGTTGAGGTTGCCGGCCTTCGCGTGGCGGGGCCGGTCCTTCCACTCCGCGCTGCGGGTGAGGTAGCCGATGCCGTGGGACTCGGCCAGCTCCTGCAGCTCCTCGCGCGCCCCGTCGTCGAGGATCCACGTGGCGTGCGGATACCGGATGCGGTGGGCGGCGAGGGCGGTGTCCATCACCATGTCCAGCGGCTCGTTGTACGTGGTGATGAAGACGTCCACGGTCAGTCCCGGCGGGGCCTGCGGGGGCGTGCGCTCCTTGAGCCGCCACATCGTCAGGCCGAACAGCATCACGTCGATCAAGCTGTAGGTCTCGGCCAGCACCAGCGGCACCGCGATCCACCACGCCGACCAGTTCAGCGACTCCATCCACCGCCACCCCACGTAGTTCACCCCGAGAATGACGGTCAGCACGACCAGCAGGCGGATCCAGAAACGGTGCACATCATCTCCTTGTCGGTGTTCTGCGGCGAGGTCGCACCCGCCCGTGGGCACCCAGCTTAGTGTTGTGCACGGCAGTCATTGCTGAGCAGCCCCTTCCCCCTGGCTGCTCCGGGAGTGCGCCGACGGGCGCCCACCGCTGATGTCACGACCGGGGACACCTCCGGAGGAAAGGAACGCTGTTGGAATTCACCGTGGAGCACACACCGGGCTACACCCGGATCGCCGGCACCGGCCGGTTGAACATGGTGCGGGCACCGAAGCTGCGAGAGGTCGTGGCCGTGGTGGTCGCCGCCGGCCACCACCACGTCGTCCTCGACATGGCGGGGGTGGAGTTCGTGGACTCCTCCGGCCTCGGCGCCCTGATCGGCTGCCTCAAGCTCACCCGCCAGGCCGGCGGCGACCTGCGCATCGCCGCCGTGAACGACCAGGTGCGCATGGTGCTGAAGCTGACCGGCATGGACCGGGTGCTGACCCCCTACGGCTCCGCACAGGAAGCCTTCCCCGATGCCTGAGCGCCTGGCCCGGCGGTCCCGCCGGGGGCCGGCGAGGGCGGAGACCGTCGAGGCGGTGCACGACGACCTCGACAGTCTGTGGGCCGAGGCGGATTTCGTGCCGGAGGTCGACCGGATGGCTTTCACCTTGGCAGTGGTCGAAGCGGCGGCCAACGTTGTCGACCACGCCATCCCCGCCGCCGAGGCAGCCTTGGAGCTCGAGGTCGACGTCACTGCCGCACCGTGCCGGCTCCAGGCGAAGGTCTACGAGGTCGGTGCCGCGCCCGTCGTCCTGGACCGTGGAGCCGCTCCCGCGGTGGAGGAACTGGAGGAGTCCGGCCGCGGCATGGCGCTGATCCAGGCTCTGGTGAGCACGGTGGTGTTCGAACGCCACGGCGACACCAACGTCTGGGAACTGCGCCGGGAGTACCACCGGGACCAGCCGTAGCCCCCCCCCCCCCCCCCCCCCCCCCCCCCCCCCCCCCCCCCCCCCCCCCCCCCCCCCCCCCCCCCCCCCC
>NZ_JBHZTA010000007.1:0-266523 GCF_042879215.1 Kocuria arenosa
TAGGACACCGCCGGACCACACCACCAAGGGTCGAGCCCCCGCACACCGTGCGGGGGCTCCCCGCATTTAACCCACCCTTGCCGTTGAATCCCCTCCCACCACGGCCTATGGTCGAGGACCAGGGTCCGGTGGAACGAGGAGGAGCCGTGCGGCGGAGCAGACTGATGGCAGCAGTGATCGGAACGACCGCCCTGATGCTCGCCGGCTGCGGCGGGGGCGAGGGCGCCGGGGTCGAGGAGACGCCGGCCACTGCAGAGACGTCGGCCGCCGCGGAGGCCGGTGCCGGCTCCCGTGCCGTGCTCCGGGACGCGGAGGGCGCCGAGGTCGGCAGCGTCAGCTTCTCGGAGGTCTCCGCCGGCACGGAGGTCGTGGCCGAGGTGCAGGGGCTCGAGCCGGGCTTCTACGGCCTGCACGTGCACGCGACCGGTCTCTGCGAGCCGGACAGCACCGCACCGGGCGACCCCGGTACCACGGGTGCCTTCCTCTCCGCCGGCGGCCACCTCGGGGGTGCGGACGCCGAGCACCCCGAGCACACCGGAGACCTCCCTGCTCTCCTCGTGACCGAGGACGGGCTGGGCTTCCTCACGGTCGTCACCGACCGCTTCGGCGTCCAGGACCTCGTGGCCGACGAGGACGGCAGCGCCGTGATGATCCACTCGGGCCCCGACAACTACGCCAACGTCCCGGAGCGGTACGCCCCCGACGGACCCGACGAGGCGACCCTCGGCACGGGCGACGCCGGGGCGCGGCTGGCCTGTGGCGTCGTGGAGTGACCGCGGTCCGTACCGGCGGCGGGTGAGGCCCCGCTCCCGCGGCGGCGTCCTTCGCTACCCTGGGAGGGTTCCTGCCGTACGCCCTCGAGAGGGGTCTCCCACCATGCCCGACGTCAGTCCCGCCACCGCCCGGATCAACGGGGTCACCATCGCCTACACGGACCGGGGGGAGGGGCCGGTGCTGCTCCTGCTGCACGGCCACGCCTACGACCGGAGCATGTGGGCCCGGCAGATCGAGGTGTTCGCCGGCCGCGGCTGGCGGGTGGTCGCCCCCGACCTGCGCGGCTTCGGCGAGTCGGAGGTCACCGAGGGGATCGTCTACACCGAGGAGTTCGCCGACGACGTCGACGGACTGCTCGAGCACCTGGCGGTCGACCGGGCGGTGGTGGTCGGGTTCTCCATGTCCGGGCAGGTCGCCATGGAGCTCCTCCACCGGCACCCCGGCCGGGTGCGAGCACTGGTCGTCAACGACACCGTCCCCGAGGCGGAGGACACCGCTGGCCGGCGACGCCGCCACGTCACGGCGGACGCCATCCTGACCGGCGGCATGGAGGTGTACGGCCGCAACGTCCTGGCCAAGATGGTCGCCGAGTCCACGGTGGAGTCCCGGCCCGAGGTGGCGGCGGAGGTGCTGGCCATGCTCCAGGGCGCTCCCGCGAAGGGGGCCGCCGCGGCGATGCGGGGGCGCGCCGAGCGCCGGGACTTCACCGAGCTGCTCCGCGGCGCCCGGATCCCCGTGCTGGTCGTGGTGGGCGCGGACGACGCCTTCGACGGCGGCGCCGGCCGGCGGATGGCGGAGCTGGCACCCGGGGCGGAGCTCGTCGTCGTCGACGGCGCCGGGCACACCCCCAACATCGAGCAGCCCGCCGCCTTCGACGACGCCCTGGACGCCTTCCTGCGCCGTCTCGACGCCTGAGAGCGGGCCGCCCCGCGGCGTCGTGTCCTCGTCCCCCGTGCTCCCCGAGCGGTCCCACCGCCGCGGGGGCACGGGGTGGCCTGTTCTCTCAGAGAGAACCGGTGTCATCTCGGCGGAGTAGTCAGTATGCTGTTCACACACCGCACGACGAGAGGAGTGGGCATGACCGAGACGAACGACGGAAACCCCGAGGACGCCGACCGCGAGACGGTGGACCAGCTCGCGTTCCAGAACCCCGTGACGCGATACCCCGTCCTGTCGCCCCCGACGCAGGACCAGCCCGAGCCGGGCCTGGACGTCGAGCTCGAGCCGAGGACCGACCGCGGGGAGTTCTCCTACCGGGGGACCGGCCGCCTGGAGGGGCGCAAGGCCCTGATCACCGGGGCGGACTCGGGCATCGGCGCGGCCGTCGCGATCGCGTTCGCCAAGGAGGGCGCCGACATCGCCCTGAACTACCTCCCGGACGAGGAGCCCGACGCCCAGGTCGTCAAGGCCGTCATCGAGAAGGCCGGTCGCACGGCCGTCCTCCTCCCCGGTGACCTGTCCGACAAGGACTTCTGCGCGACCCTGGTCGAGAACGCCGTGTCCGGCCTGGGCGGGCTCGACATCCTCGTCAACAACGCCGGCAAGCAGGTCGCGGTCGAGAGCCTCGAGGACCTGAGCGACGAGCAGCTGGTCGACACCTTCACGGTCAACATCCTGGCGATGTTCCGGATCACCAAGGCGGCGCTGCGGCACCTGCCCGAGGGGTCCTCCATCATCAACACGACGTCGATCCAGGCCTACCAGCCGTCGCCGGAGCTCCTCGACTACGCGTCGACCAAGGCGGCGATCAACAACTTCACCAAGGGCCTCGGCCAGCAGCTGGCACCCAAGGGCATCCGTGTCAACGCGGTGGCGCCCGGACCGTTCTGGACCCCCCTCCAGGTCTCGGACGGGCAGCCGAAGGACGCGCTGCCCGAGTTCGGGCAGTCGACGCCCCTCGGCAGGGCCGGCCAGCCCACCGAGCTCGCCCCGGCCTACGTCTTCCTCGCCTCGTCCGAGTCCAGCTACGTCATCGGGGAGACGCTGAACGTCAATGGCGGCAGCCCGTCGCCGTGAGACCCGCCTTCCGTGCGGCCACCGCGCGGAAGACGCGCCGATCCGGCGGAGGGACTTGGTTCAGTGGAGCCTTCGACCTAGGCTAGGACCAGCCCGCACCATCAGTGGACTTATGAAGTGTTCCAGAAAGGCGGAATCATGACCACCAATCCCTATGACCCGACCCCCTACGACGCCGGCTCGAGCCACGCCGCGCAGACCGGCACCAGCTCCAAGAAGGACGTCGCGGCAGAGCAGACCAAGGCCGAGGCGAGCCAGCTGAAGCACGAGGCCGCCGACTCCGGCCAGCGCGTCAAGGAGACGGCCAAGGAGCAGGCCGGAGCCGTGAAGCAGGAGGTCACCGCTCAGGCGCAGAACCTCCTCGGCCAGCTCCGGAGCGACCTCAAGGACCAGGTGGCGCCCCAGCAGGAGCGCATCGCCTCGAGCGTCCGCTCCGTGAGCGACGAGATCAGCGCCCTGTCCCGTGGTGAGAAGCCCGAGACCGACTTCGTGTCGGGCCTGCTGGGCAACGTCTCCGGCCGGGTCGACTCCTTCGCCTCCTCCTTGGAGAACAAGGACGCCAAGGACCTCCTGGCGGATGTCCGCCGGTTCGCGGCGCGTCGTCCCGGCACCTTCCTGGCCGTGGCCGCCGGCGTCGGGCTCCTCGCCGGCCGCGCCACCCGCGGCGTCAAGGACAGCGACGAGATCGCGACCGACCGCCAGGGCGCCAAGGAGTTCTTCGGCGTCTCCGGCCAGCAGGGCCAGGGCACGCCGGCCGGGGCGGGCGTCGCCACGGGCGCCGTCTACGACCAGGGCTACGATCGCAACCTCACGGCGACCGAGACCTCGGGCTACACCCCCGCCGACCCCTACGCCTACCGCTCCGACGAGCAGGGCGAGGCAGCCCGGACCTACACCGACCGCGTGCCCGGCACCGTCTACCCGGACCAGGAGGGCGACCGTCGATGAGTCACCCCATTCCTCCCTCGGACGCTGAGAACAGGGCTGAGCACGAGTCGCTCGGCGAGATGTTCAAGTCGCTGAGCACGAACCTCTCCACCCTCATCCAGCAGGAGATCGCTCTCGCCAAGGCTGAGGCGACCCAGACGGTGCAGGAGGCCAAGGAGTCCGCCAAGAGCACGGGCAAGGGCGCCGGCATGCTCGCCGGGGCAGGCGTGGCCGGTCACTTCGTCCTCCTCTTCCTCTCCCTCGCCCTCATGTGGGGACTGAGCAACCTCGTGGACAGCCTCGTCTGGGCGTCCGTCATCGTGGCGGTCCTCTGGGCCATCATCGCCGGCATCCTCGCCGCGATGGGCAAGAAGAACCTCAACGAGGGCAAGCGGGAGATGGCCGAGGCCACCCAGGACCCGCTGCCCCTGACCCGCGAGACGGTCACCGAGATCCCGGAGACCGTGAAGCCCTCCAAGAAGGAGAACCGATGAGCCAGCAGAACCCCGAACAGATCCGTGCCGACATCGAGGCCACTCGTGCTCGCCTCAACTCCGACGTCGATGCCGTCGCCGAGAAGGTGACGCCCGATCGCGTCGTCGAGCGGCAGAAGGACAAGGTCCGCGGCAAGGTCCAGGACACCGTGCAGGGAGTGAGGGAGCGAGTCATGGGTTCTTCCGGCGACGAGTTCACCGTGGGCGGCTACTCCACCGGTGACGTCAAGGGCGAGGCGGCCCACCGTGCCGACCAGGCCCGCGACGCCGTGCAGAACGCCCCGGCCGCGGCCAAGGCGAAGACGCGCGGCAACCCGCTGGCCGCCGGTCTGATCGCCCTCGGCGCCGGATGGCTCGTCGGCTCGCTGCTGCCCTCCACCCAGAAGGAGCAGGAGCTCGTCGCCGACGCGGCGGACCGGGTCCAGCCCCACGCCCAGCACGTGGTCGAGTCCGCGAAGGGCATGGCGCAGGAGGTCGCCCAGGACCTGAAGGAGCCGGCCCAGGAGGCCGCGCAGTCCGTCAAGGAGACCGCGCAGTCGGGCGCCCAGGAGGTCAAGTCGCAGGGCCAGGACGAGGCCCAGCAGCTGAAGTCCTCCGCCCAGGGTTCCGCGCAGTCCGTCAAGGACGAGACGAAGAACGCCTGAGCATCGCCCGGCCGCCCCGCGGCCGGGACCCGGTGACGCACCGGCACGACGAAGGCCCCGGATCGACGATCCGGGGCCTTCGTCGTGGCCGGGGAGCGGTCAGCGGGCCCGGGCGACCTGCCCGAGCAGCCCCGGGAAGTAGCCGGAGAGGTAACCGCGCTCGGTCGGGTGCAGGTTGTGGTCCCCCGCTCCGGGCCCGAAGAGGATCCACGGGTCCGCCGAGCCGACGCCGTGGCCGCGGAAGCGGTCGGTGACGTCCACGAAGACGGCGCCCTCCTCCTCCACGGCCGCCGCGAGGGCGGCATTGAGCTCGTCGGTCCAGTCGTTGAGCTGGGCGGCCCGCTCGGCGGAGAGCAGCGGGGTGTCCTGCCGGTCGTCGAAAAGCCACGGATAGCCCAGCACCACGATCCGCGCGTCCGCCACAGCGTCGATGGCCGTGACGGTCTCGGCCGCGGAGGCGGCGGCGCCGGCGATGAGCGAGGGCGCCTGCGCGAGCATGGCTTCGCACGGCCCCGGGCCGTACTGGGCCTCCGCCGGAGCACTGCACGCCTGGATGAACCGGCCCCACCTGATGTCGTTGCCCCCCATGGTCAGCGTCACCACGTCGGCCTCCGCGAGGGCGTCGCCCACGAACGGCACGGAGACGAGGCCCCGCACGTCCTCCGTGGTGGCGCCGGCGCAGGCCGCGTCCAGGGTCACCTCGATGCGGGGGTGGGACTCCAGCTTGTCGACGTGGTCCCGTCCCGTCCCCTGGGCGCAGCCGGGAAGGTCCTCGACCTGCTGGTAACCGCCCGTGCCGAAGGCCGCGGAGTAGGAGTCGCCGAGGTTGACGAGCTCGATGGTGCGCGGTGCCGCGGCGGCCGGGGAGGCGGCCGTGCCCGCGAGGGCAAGCGCCGAGGCCAGGGCGGTGACGGTGCGGCGGAGGGGGGCGGAGCGCATGGTGAGGACCTTTCGGGAGGGGCGGCGCCTCCCGGGGGCGGCGCCGTGGCGGCGGACGCCGGCAGTTCCCCGAATTTACAGTCGCGACGACCCGGACGGAAGATGTGCCTCGGTGTCCTGCGCCCAGGCCTCCGCGAGGGTCGCCATGGAGCGGAACACTTGGTCGGCGGAGGGCGAGGCGGGGGCGATCATGAGCTCGTCAGCGTCCGCCGTCGTCGCGAAGTCCTCCAGGTAGGACCGCACCTCGGCGCCCGTGCCCGCGGTCGACCAGTGCAGCATGTGCAGGATCTGCTGTCCGGCGGGGCTGTCCATCACCATGTCCAGCTCGGCCTCGCTCAGCTCGCGGCCGCGGCCCACCATGGCGCGCACCCGTTCGCGCCGGGCGGTCCCGAGCTGCTCGGCGGCGTCCTCGGCGGTGTCCGCGGCGATGACGTTGACGGCGGCGATGACGTACGGCTCCGCGAGCTGCTCGGAGGGCCGGAACGCGGCACGGTAGACGGCCACGGCGTCCACGAGGGCGTCGGGGGCGAAGTGGGACGCGAAAGCGTAGGGCAGCCCGTAGGCGGCGGCGAGCTGGGCGCCGAACAGCGAGGACCCCAGGACGGTGAGAGGCACGTCCGTCCCCGCGCCCGGCACGGCGCTGACCCCCGGGACGATCGAGTGCCCGCTGAGATAGCCCTGCAGCTCGCGGAGGTCCTGGGGGAACTGCTCGGCGGCGGAGGGGTCGCGGCGCATGGCCCGCACCGTCCGCAGGTCCGTGCCGGGGGCCCGGCCCAGGCCCAGGTCGATGCGCCCGGGGTGCAGCTCGGCGAGCGTGCCGAACTGCTCCGCGATCACCAGGGGGGAGTGGTTGGGCAGCATGACGCCGCCCGCCCCCAGGCGGATGGTGGAGGTGTGCGCCGCGACGTGGGCGATCAGCACGGCCGGGGCCGAGGAGGCGATCGTGGGCATGTTGTGGTGCTCCGAGTACCAGACCCTCGAGTATCCCAGGCGCTCGGCGTGCTGGGCGAGCCGCACGGAGTCGGCGAAGCTCTCGCCCACGGACGCGCCCTTGCGGACGGTGGCGAAGTCGATGACGGACAGGGGCAGCGGCACGGCGGACCTTTCACGGGGATCAGGAGACCCTCCACGCTACTCCTCTCCGCCCGGGGCCGCCGTGGCCGGGCGCACACCGGCGCCGCCCGGGGGAGCGCCGCGCGCGGTGTCGGCGGTCGCGGCTACGCTCGGCGGCATGACCGACCCCTCGATCCCGTTCTCGGCGCCCGAGCTGTTCGAGCTGCCGCGGGAGCGCGCCGAGATCGCCCCCGGTGCCGTCCACGTCCCGGACTGGCTCGGGCCCGGAGAGCAGCAGGAGCTCGTGCAGCACTGCCGGGAGTGGGCCGTGGGCCCGGTGCCCATGCGGCACGCGGTGCTCCCGGGAGGCGGCCGGATGTCGGTGCGCTCCACGACGCTGGGCTGGGACTGGGCGCCCTACCGGTACCTGCGCACCGGGGAGCGCAAGCGCGCACCGGACATGCCCCCGTGGCTGACCGCGCTGGGCCGCCGGGCCGTGCTGGAGGCCTACGGGCCCGGCAGCCCGGACGCGCAGGACTACCGGCCGGACACCGCTCTGGTGAACTACTACGACGCCGCCGCCCGGATGGGCATGCACCAGGACAAGGACGAGGCCTCTGCCGCGCCCGTCGTCTCCCTCTCCCTCGGGGACGCCTGCGTCTTCCGCTTCGGGAACACGCAGACCCGCTCGGCGCCGTACCGGGACGTGGAGCTGCGCAGCGGCGACCTCTTCGTCTTCGGCGGCCCCTCCCGCTACGCGTTCCACGGAGTGCCGCGGGTCCGCCCCGGCACGGGGGCGGCCGCGCTGGGCATGAAGGGCGGGCGGCTGAACCTGACCCTCCGGATGACGGGCCGGGCCCGGCCGGACCGCTGAGCCCCGTGCCAGACTGGCGTCATGGAGCTCCCCGACCCCGCACCGGCCCACCTCGTCGACCCTGCGGCCCCGGACGCCGAGGACGTCGGCGCCTACCGCCTGCTCGCCGCGGACATCGCGTCCGGCGTGGCCGTCGTGGCCGCCCGGCACCGGCGGCGGGACGTCGCCGCGACCGTGACCGGGTTCCTCGACGTCTCCTACGACCCGCCCACCATGCTCGTGAGCCTCTTCGAGGAGGGGCGGATCTGCGACGCCGTGGAGTCCTCCGGCGCGTGGACGCTCTCCGTGCTGCGCCGGGACCAGGAGGGCGTCGCCAACTGGCTCGCCAGCCCGGGCAATCCCGTGGAGGGCCTGCTGGACGGGGTGGACTTCCGGCGCGCGCCGCGCTCGGGGGCCCCCGTGCTGGAGGGGGCGCTCGCGTGGTTCGAGCTCTCCACCGTGGCCGTGCACACCGCCGCGACGCACCGGATCGTCGTGGGCGAGGTGACCGCGATGGGCCGCGGGGTCGCCGAGGCACAGGCCGACGACCCGCTGGTGCACTACGCCCGCGGTTACCGAAGCCTGGCCCGGTGACCCGGGGGCGCCGGACACGGCAACGGCGCCCGTGCAAGACTGTGACGTCGGGTGAACCCCGTCCCGTCAGCGGCGGAATCGATTGACTCCCGCTCCGGTTCCGGTCGTAGCGTGGACGGGTGGGGCCGCCCGGCGGCATCCACCCACAGCTCTCCACGGAAGGACTCCCATGGCGGCCCAGCACCACGAACGCCGGCCTCGTCGAGGGCACGACGACGGCGCGTCCCTCGGCGGCACGCCGGAGCAGACGCCTGCGCGGACGGCGGAGGAGTCCCGGCTGAGCGCGGTCCCACCGCCCGGTCCGCCGGCCGAGCGCGCGGCCGCGGAGGTCGCCGACCTCGAGATCCCGGCCGACCACCTCCAGGACCTCGAGCACGTGGGCGAGGCGTTCAAGGCGGCCTTCGCCCACCACCCGGCGGGGGTCGCGATCATCACCGCACGGGGCCCCGAGGGGCCGGTGGGCCTGACGGCGTCCTCGGTGTCCTCCGTGTCGGCCGTCCCGCCGATCCTCGGCTTCTCGTTGCAGGCCCGCCAGGGCTCGGCCGCGCTGCTGGCCGAGGCCGACTCCTTCCTGGTGCACCTGCTGGACGCCGAGAACCTGGACCTCGCCCGGTCCTTCGCCGTCTCCGGGGCGCCGCGCTTCGGCGCGGACATGCCCTGGGAGTACCTGGAGACGGGGGAGCCCCGGCTGCTGAGCGTCGCCCGGGTCCTGCGCGCGATCCCGCTGGCCCGGATCAAGGCGGGGCCCGCCCTCGTGTTCAACGCCGCCGTGGTCGACGTCCTCGGCCACGAGGGCACCGGCGTCCCGCTCGTCTACCACCGCCGCCGGTTCCACGAGCTCAACGACCGCTCCGCCCTGGACCCCGAGGCCTGAGCGTCCGGCGGCGGGGTCCGAGCCGACGTCCGGAGATTCGTCCGACCTTGTTGTTGACACATCACCAAGATGCTCCTAGAGTAGTTGACGAAGCAACCACCTGCTCGTCGCTCACCCCAAGGAGAACACCATGTCCCAGCTCAACGGTCTCGTCCCCGGTTCCTGGACCTTCGACCCCGCCCACTCCGAGGTCGGCTTCACCGTCCGCCACGCCGGCATCTCCAAGGTGCGCGGCACCTTCGGTGAGGTCGACGCGCAGCTCGAGGTCACCGACCCGGTCGAGAGCTCGACCCTGAGCGCCACGATCCAGATGGCGACCATCGACACCAAGAACGCCGACCGCGACGCCCACGTGCGCAGCGCCGACTTCTTCGCGGTCGAGGAGCACCCCACGATGACCTTCACCTCGACCGCCGTGGCGTTCGACGGCGAGGAGGGCACGATCACCGGTGAGCTGACCATCAAGGACGTGACCCGCACCGTCGAGCTCGCCACCGAGTTCAGCGGCGTGGTCGTCGACGCCTTCGGGGTGACCCGTGCCGGCTTCTCCGCCGAGACCACCATCTCCCGCAAGGACTTCGGCATCACCTGGAACGCCGCGATGGAGGCCGGCGGGGTCCTCGTCTCCGACAAGGTCGTCATCAGCCTCGACGTCGCGTTCACCGCGCCGCAGAACGACCCCGAGGAGACCGTCGAGGGCCAGGAGGCCGTCTCGGCCCGCGCCTGAGTCCCCGACGAGCGCTCCGCGCACGACAGTGGCCCGCACCCCGGGAGGGGGGCGGGCCACCGTCGTCGGTGCCGTGACCGGGGCTAGCGGAACTGCTGCGCCAGGAACCAGAGCGCGGGGCCCGCGATCAGCAGCAGCAGCGCCCACCGGCGCAGCCGCACCTCGAACGTCGCGGGATCGAGCCTCCGGCCGTCCCCCGGCCGGGACTCGGCGATCTCGTCCTTGAGGGGCTTGGGGGAGGACTCGTGCGGGTCCTCGGAACCGGTGCCGGGGCGGGACACCGAGGTCACCGCCACTTCGTCGTCATGATCAGTCCCACCATCATCAGGGCCAGACCGACCCCGATGTTCCACGTGCCGATCCCGGGCACCGGGTAGGTGCCCTGGAAGAGGTAGTAGACGATGAGCCACAGCAGCCCGACCACCAGCAGGCCGAGCATGATGGCCTTGTACCAGGTGGGCGTCGGGGCATGGGCCTCCGGGGAGCCGTGCCGGGAGCGCTCGGTGAGCTCCTGCGCCACCGCGTTCGCCGTGGCCTCCGGGTCGAAGGCGGTGGAGCCGCCGGGCAGCCCCTCCGCCGCGAGCCGCACCAGCTCCGCGTCGACGGGCGGGGCGGCGGCCGGGGCGGTCCGTCCGGAGCCGCCCGGACGGCGGGTCGGCTTCTTGCGGCGGTTCTTGGACTCGGGCACTGATCCTCCTGGTCACCAAGCGGGCCGTCTGCACGGCGGGGGGGGTCCGGTGCACCAGTCTAGCCGCCCGGTGCGTGCCTTCCCGCGGGCGCGTAAGCTGGACGGGCGCACGCGCCGAGAGGCACCCCACTCCCAGGAGATCCTGTGACCGTCAAGATCCTCGTCGTGGACAACTACGACAGCTTCGTCTACACCCTCGTCGGCTACCTCGAGCAGCTCGGCGCCGAGACCACGGTGATCCGCAACGACGACCTCGACGAGGCCGCCGCGTGCGCGCTTGCCGACGAGCACCAGGGCGTCCTCCTCTCGCCCGGGCCGGGGGCTCCCGCCGACGCCGGCGTGTGCACCGCCCTGATCCGCCACGCCGAGCAGACGCAGCAGCCGCTGCTCGGCGTCTGCCTCGGCCACCAGGCCCTCGCGGAGGCGTACGGGGGGACCGTCACCCACGCCGAGGAGCTCATGCACGGCAAGACCTCCCGGGTGGAGCACAACGGCACGAGCGTCTTCGGCGCGGTGCCCAGCCCCTTCACGGCGACCCGCTACCACTCGCTCGCCGTGGTGGACCAGTCCGTGCCCGACGTCCTCGAGGTCACCGCACGCACCCCGAACGGGGTGATCATGGGGCTGCGGCACAAGAGCGCCCCGCTGCACGGGCTGCAGTTCCACCCCGAGTCCGTCCTCACCGAGGGCGGCTACCTCATGCTCGGCAACTGGCTCGAGCTCGTGGGACTCAAGGGCGCGGCGCGGGCCGCCGCGTCGCTGTCCCCGCTGATCACCGTCTGACCGCGCGCCGCCCGCCCGCGCGGGTCCTCGCCCCGGCGCCTCCTCGGCCCGGCCGCTAGTCGCGCCGGGACTCGCGCTCCGCCGCCCGGTCGAGCGCCTCGCGCGCCCGCTCGGCCGCGCGCTCCGGGATGCTGTCCTGCTCGCCGTCGTCGAGCGCCTCGGCGTCGGGAGAGTCGTTTGGGGGCGTGTCGGCGGATTCGTCCGGGGAGGCGCCGGGCTCGGACGCGTCCTCGTCGTCCGGTGCGACGGTCTCCTCCGGATCCTCCTCGTCCTCGGTCGCCTCCGGGGAGGGCGACGGGGTGGGCGAGGGGGTCGGCTCCGGGATCGGCTCGGGCTCCGGGGTCACCGCCACGGTGAGCGTGATCGTCGATCCCTGCGGTGCGGACTGGCCGGCGTCGACGCTCTGGTCCACGACCTGCCCCGCCGGCACCCCGGCCCGGGGGGTCGCGACGACCTCGGACGACAGGCGGACCGCGTCCTCGCCGAGGGCGGCGACCGCCTCCTCCCGGCTCAGGCCCACGAGCTGCGGCACGGTCACCCGTCCCGTGGACAGCACGAGCTGCACCTCCGAGCCGCTCGGGACGGTGGTCCCGCCGGCCGGGTCGGTGGCGACCAGCATCCCCTGGGGCACCCACGAACTGTTCGCGGAGCGGGTGGCGCCGGGCTCGAGCCCGGCGGACTCCAGGGCGTCCCGCACGTCCTCCTCGGACCGGCCCACGAGGTCGTCGGGGACCTCCACCCGGGAGGGCCCCCTCGAGACGCCGAGGACCACGGTGGAACCCTCCTCGACCTGCGTGTCGGCGACGGGGTCGGTGCCGACGACGTCGCCCTCGGGCACCTCGTCGTCGAAGACCTCCTCGCGCTGCGGCACCAGCTCCGCGTTGCGCAGCACCGTCTCGGCCACCGACGCGTCCATCCCCGCCACGTGGGGGACGGCGACGAGCGCGGGTCCGCCGCGCTGGTCCTGGACCCACTGGAGGGCCACGACCCCGAGGACGGCGAGGACCGCGAGGGCGAGCAGGGCGATCAGCGCCGTGCGCAGGGGACCCCGCCGGGGGCGCCGGGCGGGGGTCGAGCCGCCCGCCGGGCCGCTCGCGGCCACCGGCGACGCGACGACCGCCGCGCCCGCCGCCGTCGGCGGTTCCGCCGCCGCGGCTGGCACGGGAACGGGAACGGGCGGGAGGGTCTTCGTGTCCTCGTCCCGCTGCCGCACCGCGTGCAGGGGCTGAGTGGCGTCCAGGTCCCCCGGCACCGCCGGGCGCAGCTCGCGCAGCGCCCGGCGCATCTGCCCGGCGTCCTGGAAACGGGCGGAACGGTCCTTGGCGAGGGCCTTCGCCAGGAAGTCGTCGACGCGTCCGCCGAGCCGGGGGTCCAGGTCGGAGGGCGCGGGGGGACGGTCCCGGACGTGCTGGGCGGCGATGTCCACCGAGGACCCGCCCACGAACGGCGCCCGCCCCGTGAGCATCTCGAAGAGCACGCACGCGGCGGAGTAGAGGTCGGAGCGGGCGTCCACGGACTCGCCCCGGGCCTGCTCCGGGGACAGGTACTGCGCGGTGCCGAGGACCGCCTGGGCCTGCGTCAGCGCCGGCGAGGTGTCCTCCACGGCCCGGGCGATGCCGAAGTCCATGACCTTGACCTGCCGCTCCGGGGTCACGATCACGTTGGCGGGCTTGATGTCCCGGTGGACGATGCCCGCCCGGTGGCTGTACTCCAGGGCGTCGAGGATGCCCAGCGTGATGTCCACGGCCTCCTGGGGCGTCACGGCGTTCTCGTGGATCAGCTCCCGCAGGGTCCGGCCGGGCACGTACTCCATCACGATGTACGGCCGGTCCACGCCCTCGTCGGTCGCCGCGAGGATCTCCCCCGTGTCGTAGACCGAGACGATCGAGTGGTGGTTCAGGGCGGCCACGGACTGCGCCTCGCGCTTGAACCGCTCGTGGAAGGTGCCGTCCCGGGCCAGCTCCGGGCGCAGCACCTTGATGGCCACCCGCCGGCCCAGCCGCAGGTCCCGCCCGAGGTGGACGGTGGCCATCCCGCCGCGGCCGATGGTCTCGCCCACCTCGTAGCGGTCGTTGATCAGGGAGGGGACGGGGTTCCGGCCCGGCACGGCTCAGCCCTCCTGGCCGGGTCCGGTCGGTGTCGCGGTGGGCGAGGGCGATCCGGTGGTGGGGTCGGGGGAGGTCTCGGGCGCCGCGGCGACCCACATCTCGATGGTGTCGCCGGGGCGGACGGTGGACCCGCCCAGGGGCTGGGTGCGCAGCACGGTCCCGGGCTCGGCGTCCTCGGTGGTCTCGTCGTAGCGGATGATGTTCACGCCCAGGAACCGGATCTCGTCGATCAGCGGGTCGGCGGCCCGGCCGACCATCCCGGAGGGGAGCTCCACGGTGTCCGGGCCCGTCGAGTAGACCACCGTGATGGTGGTGCTCCGTGCCACCTGGCCCACGGGGTTCAGCGACAGGACGGTGTTCTCCTCCTCGTCCGCGGTGCGGCCCTCCCGCTCCACGGGGAAGCCCAGGTCCGAGAGCTCCTGCACCACCTCGTCCACCGGCCGGCCCTCGTACCGGGCGGCGAGGACCTCCACGGTGTCCGCCGCGCCGGGCGGCTCCGCCGCCGGAGTCGTCGGGGCGCCGGGCACCGCCGAGGTGGAGACGGTGCCCGTGGGGGACGGCTCCTGGCTCACGGGCGCCGGGTCGCGCAGCAGGAAGAACCACAGCAGTCCCGCCACCACGAGCAGCACCAGGAGCACCGGCAGCAGCCACGACCACACCGAGCGGCGCCCGCGGCGCTCCTCGGGGCGGACCGGATCGGTGCCGGGGCCCCGGGCGTCGTCCTCGGGCCCCCGCGGACCGTCGACGACGTCCAGCTCGGCGGTGATGGGCCGCGGCGCTCCGGCCGCGGCGGCACCGGTGGCCGCGGCGACCGCGGTGCTCTCGCGGTCCAGCACCTGCGTCGGCTCGTCGCGCACCGGTTCGAACGCCTGGGTGGCGTCGTCGTCGGGCAGGTCGAGGAACGGGCGCATCCCGGGGACGGCCGCGACCGCCGCGTCCTCGTCCCCGCGGCGGATCGCGTCCACGGCGGTGGCCAGCGCGCCGGCCGTGGCCGGGCGGTCCGTGGGGTCCTTCGCCAGCATCGACATCAGGAGCGCCCGCACGGTCTCGGGCACGCTGTCCTTCAGCGGCGGCGGCGGGTCGTTGACCTGTGCGAGGGCGATCGCGATCTGCGACTCCCCGGTGAAGGGACGGCGCCCGGCCAGGCACTCGTAGCCGATGATGCCCAGGGAGTAGATGTCCGAGGACCCCGTGGCGGTCTGGCCCGTGGCCTGCTCCGGCGCGAGGTACTGGGCGGTGCCCATGACCTGCCCGGTGGCCGTGAGCGGCACCTGGTCCGCCAGGCGCGCGATCCCGAAGTCCGTGACCTTCACCCGGTTGTCCGGGGTGATGATGAGGTTGCCGGGCTTCACGTCGCGGTGCACCAGCCCCTGGGCGTGCGCGGCCGCCAGCGCCCGGGCCGTCTGCCCGATGTAGTTGAGCACGGTGTCCGGCGCGAGCGTCTTCTGCCGCTCGATGATGTTGGACAGCGGCTCGCCCGGGACCAGCTCCATCACGAGGAAGGCGGAGCCCTCCTCCTCGCCGTAGTCGAAGACGTTGGCGACACCGGGGTGGTTCAGGAGCGCGGTGTGCCGAGCCTCCGCCCGGAAGCGCTGCAGGAAGTTCGGGTCCCCGTTGTACTCCTCCTTGAGGATCTTCACGGCCACGATCCGGCCCAGGACCTGGTCCTTGGCCTTCCACACCTCACCCATGCCGCCGATCGCGATCCGATCGGTCAGTGCGTAGCGCCCGCCCAGGACGGTGCTCGACGATGGTCTCACTTGTTCAACACCGCCTCGAAGAGTCGCTTGGCACCCGGACTGGTCAGCGAGGCGCCCGTCGCCACGTCCACGTCCTCGAAGACGACGGCGAGGGCCACCTGGGGGTCGTCGGCCGGGGCGAAGCCCGTGAACCAGGAGTCGTTGAGGCCCTCGTCCGAGCCGATCTCGGCGGTGCCCGTCTTCCCGGCCACCTCGACCCCCGGGACGGCCGCGCCCCGGGCGATGCCGTCGTCGACGACCTCGACCATGAGGTCCGAGACGGTCCCGGCGACGTCCGCGCTCGTGGAACGGCGCAGCTGCTCGGGGTTGAGCTCCTCGATCACGGACAGGTCGGCGGAGCGCACGGTGCGCACGAGCTGGGGCTTCATCTGCACGCCGTTGTTGGCGATCGTGGCGCTCATCATGGCCACCTGCAGGGGCGTGGTGCGCACGTCGTACTGGCCGATCGAGGACAGCGCGAGCTGGGCCTCGTTGAGCTCCTCGGGGAAGACCGACGGGGTCACCTGGAGCGGCACCGAGAGGGGCTCCCCGTAGCCGAAGTTCCGGGCGGTCTCCCGGATCGCGTCCTCCCCGAGGTCCAGGGCGATCGAGGCGAACGGCGTGTTGCAGGACTGCTCGAGCGCGAACTCCAGGTCCGCCTCCGTGCGGGCGGTGCACCCGCCGCCCACGTAGTTGGGCAGGGTCACGTCGGTGGCGGGCAGGGGCAGCTCCTGGGGGTTCGGGATCAGGGTCTCCGTGGTGTAGTCCCCGGACTCGAGGGCGGCCACGGTGTCGATGATCTTGAACGTCGAGGCGGGGGCGTAGAGGTCGCCGGCGACGGCCCGGTTGACGAGGGGCTCCTCGGGGTCCGCGTTGAGCCGTTCCGCGGCGGCGATCACGGAGCCCGAGTCGTGCGAGGCCAGCTCGTTGGGATCGTAGCCGGGGCTCGAGACCATGGCGAGGATCGCGCCCGTCTCCGGGTCCAGCGCCACGACCGAGCCCTTCCGGCCCTCGAGCACCTCGGCGGCGGTCTGCTGCAGCACCGGGTCGATGGTGAGCTCGACCGACGCGCCCGTGGGCTGGTTCCCGGAGAACATCGACACCACGCGGTCGTAGAACTGCTCGTCGGAGGCGCCGGAGAGCTCCTCGCCGAGGGCCGCCTCGAGTCCCGTGGCGCCGTAGACGAGGGAGAAGTAGCCCGTCAGGTGCCCGTACGTCAGCGGGTCCGCGTAGACGCGCTGGTACTCGAAGTCGTCCTCCGAGGGCACGGAGGACGCCTTCGGGTCGCCGTCCACGAGGATCGCCCCGCGGTCCGCGCCGAACTGGTCGTAGAGGCTGCGGTTGTTCCACGGGTGCGCCTCGAGGGTGCGCGCCGCGACGAACTGCACGTAGGTCAGCGCGAGGAGCAGCACCGTGAAGATGGCCACGCCGGCCACCCAGGTGTGTCGGATCGCCCGGTTCACGATGCTCCTCCGTTCTCGGTGCTCCGGGACCCGCCGGGGCTCCGGCGGTCCTTGTCGGTGAGGCGGGACATCGCCTCGGTGGGGGTGCCGCCGTCGTGGTCCGCGTCCTCGGCGTCCCGGTGCCCGCCCGGGCCCGCGGCCGTGATCGGCTCGGTGGCGGCGGTGTCGGCGGGCACCGCCGGACCACGGGCGGTGTCGGGCTGGGCGCCCCGCCGCCCGACGGCACGGTCCTCCCCGTCCGCCGGCGCTCCGTCCTGCTCGGGCCCGTCCGGCTCCTTCCCGCGGCGGTCCCGGCGGCGCTCCAGGCGCTCGGCGCGCTCCTGCTCGTCGCGCCGCGCCGCCTCCCGCAGCGCGGCCTCGTGGGCGGCGACCTCGGCGAGGTCGGCCTCGGTGGCCGGACCGGTGACCACGGGCCGGCGGGCGGTGTGGGAGATCGCCAGGATGATCGCCGCGATGATCCAGTTGGACAGCAGCGAGGAGCCGCCGGCGGACATGAACGGGGTGGTCAGCCCGGTCAGGGGGATGAGGCGGGTGACCCCGCCCACCACCACGAACAGCTGCAGGATGATGACCGCGGACAGTCCCGCCGCCAGCAGCTTGCCGAAGGAGTCGCGGGTGCCCAGGGCGGCCCGGAAGCCCCGCGTGACGAACAGGAAGAACAGCACGAGCACGGCGCTCAGGCCGATCAGCCCCAGCTCCTCGCCGAACGCGGTCATGATCATGTCCGAGTTGGCGTAGGAGACGAGGTCCGGCCGGCCCTGGCCGAGCCCCTGCCCGAAGAGCCCGCCCGAGGAGAGCCCGAACAGGCCCTGGACGATCTGCCCGGAACCGCCCGGGGCCCGGTTGTACACCTCCGGGTCGAACGCGTTGAGCCAGGAGTCGAGGCGCGCCGCGACGTGGCCGAAGACCTGGCTCGCGAAGAACCCTCCGACGGCCACGAGCAGCAGCCCGATGACGATCCAGCTCAGCCGGCTCGTGGCGAGGTAGATCATGGCCACGAACAGGCCGAAGAACAGGATCGCGGAACCGAGGTCCCGCTGGAACACCAGCACGCCGATCGCGATGATCCACGCCGCGAACATCGGTGCCATGTCCCGGAACCGCGGCAGGCGCACCGGGCCGATCTTCTTGCCGGCCAGCAGGATGAGGTCCCGGTTGGTCGAGAGGTAGCCCGCGAAGAAGACGGCCAGGGTGATCTTGGCGACCTCGCCGGGCTGGAAGGTGCGCCCGCCCACCGAGATCCAGATCCGGGCGCCGTTGAGCTCCAGGCCGAGACCGGGCAGGAGGGGCAGGAGCAGCAGCAGCCCGCTGAGCACCAGGCAGATGTAGGTGATCCGCCGCAGCACCCGGTGGTCCTTGAGGAACCAGAGCACCAGGCAGGCGGCGGTCATGGCGAAGGCCGTCCACACCACCTGCGAGCCCGCGGCCGTCTGGTCCGTGGTGAGGTCGATCCGGTGGATCATGGCGATGCCCAGCCCGTTGAGGGCCACCACGATCGGCAGCACGTAGGGGTCCGCGTACTTGGCCCGCAGCCGCAGCACCACGTGCAGGACCAGCGCGCCGATGCCCAGCACCAGCCCGGAGACGAGGATGTGCGGGTCTCCCGAGCCCAGCTGGTCGGGGTCCACGAGGACGTTGGCGCCCACGCCGATGCCCACGGCGAGGACGAGCAGGAGCAGCTCGGTGAGCCGCCGCGGCTTCTGCTGGGCCTCGACCTGCTCCTCCTGGGGGACGGTCCCGGCGGGGGCGCTCATCCGTCACCGCCCGGCGAGGCGGCGGGCGAGGCGGTGGGGGAGGCCGCGGGCGAGGCGGTGGCCCGCTGCACGGTGCCGGTCGGGCGCGGCTCGGGACCGCTGGTCTCCTCGGGCATGGACTCGCGCAGCTCGCGCACGATCCGCTCCGCCTCCTCGAGGCTGCCCGCGGGGATGGCGTTGCGCACCCGTTCCTGGGCGAAGCCGGGGAGGTCGTCGACCCGCAGGTCCGTGGCGCGCTCGAGGTCGCTGAGGCTCACGGGCCCGAGCGACTGGGAGACGCCGTTGTAGATCGCCACGTTGCCCTGCTGCTCGCCGACGTAGTACTGGGAGCTGATCCAGCTGCTCGTCAGCCAGCCCCCGGCCACGAGCAGCAGCCCGGCCGTGGCCAGCGCGAGCACGGCGACGGCGCGCCGGTGGCGGCGCCGGCGCGGGGACGGGACGGTGGCGTCCGCCCGGTGCAGCGCCGACTCGACGTCCCGCGGGTCGGCCAGGGTGTCGGGAGCGGAGGTCTGCAGGAGGGTCGCGCGGCGCTCGAGGACGCTGTCGCTCACGGTGGGGATGCGCCCGGTCTGGGTGGCGTTGGCGGCGGCCCCCACGAGCAGGTGGGGGCGCGCGGCGAGGTCGCGGCGCAGCGCGGCGGCCGAGGACTCGGCGGCGCCCTGCGTCCCGGCGTCCCCGGTGATCTCGTCCGAGGTGCGTGCGGACTCCGGGTCCGGGACCGCGCCGCGCGCCTCGCCGGCCTGCGGCACGGGGGCGGTGTCGTCGGTCTCGAAGACCTGGACGACCACCACGGTCACGTTGTCGGGGGCCCCGCGGTCCAGGGTCAGTTCCACGAGCGTGTCCACGATCTGGTTGAGGTCGTCGGTGGAGCCCAGCACGGACTCGATGGTCTCCGGGCGGACCACGGCGTTGAGCCCGTCCGAGCACAGCAGCCAGCGCTCGCCGCTCTCCGGGCGGAGGGTCTCCACATCGATCTCGGGGGAGGCGTCGACGTCCCCGAGCACGCGCATCAGGACGTTCTTGTGCGGGTGGGACTCGGCCTCGTCCGGGCGCAGGCGGCCCTCGTCGATGAGCCGCTGGACGAAGGTGTGGTCCTTGGTGACCTGGCGGAACTCGTCCCCCCGGAGCCGGTACGCGCGGGAGTCCCCGATGTGGGCCACGACGAGCTCGTCCCGGTCGGCCAGCAGGGCCGTGACGGTGGTGCCCATGCCGCCCAGACGGGTGTTGCCCAGGACCAGCTTGGCGAGGTTCTGGTTGGCGTTCTGGATCTCGTCCGTGAGCACGGTGGCACCGTCGCCGTGGTGGTCGGGCCGGTCGAGGCTCGTGAGGTCCATGACCGCGGAGGCCGACGCGACGTCCCCGCCCACGTGCCCGCCCATGCCGTCGGCGACCACGGCGAGGTGGCGGCCCGCGTAGGCGGAGTCGTCGTTCTTCGAGCGGACCCGGCCCACGTCGGACCGCGCGGCGTAGCGGAAGGCGATCGCCATGCGTCAGGACCTCAGTTCCAGGACGGTCTTGCCCACCCGGAACGAGGTCCCGGGCTCGAGCGGCACGGCCCGGGAGAGGCGCTGCTGGCCGACGTAGGTGCCGTTGGTGGAGCCGAGGTCCTCGAGGAACCAGCGGGAGCCCTGCGGGAACAGCCGGGCGTGGCGACCCGAGGCGTAGTCGTCGCCGAGGGGCACGGTGGCCTCGGGGGAGCGGCCCAGCAGCACGGGGGCGTTGCCCAGGGGGTAGCTGCGGCCGCGGAGCGGGCCGTCGAGGACGACCAGGGTCTGGGGACGGGAGCGCTGCCCGGTGGTGGGACCCGCGGCCGGCGGCACCGGGTCCTCCGCGGGGCCCCGGCGCTCGGCGCGGGACCTCGAAAGCACCGCCGGGAGCTTCCCGCCGACCGCCAGGTCACGTCCCTGGCTGGCGACGATGCTGAAGATGAAGATCCAGAGCAGGGCCAGGAACCCGAAGCGGAGGAGGGTGACGGTGAGTTCGGACATTCAGCGGTTCCCCTTCGGGGTCAGGAGGCGGAACGTGATCCTGGTCCGACCCATGGTGATCACGGAACCGTTGACCAGCTCGGTGCGGCCGATCACCCGTTCCCCGTCCACGTAGGAACCGTTGGTCGAACCGAGGTCCACGGCCACGAAGTGCTCGCCCTGCCGCCGGATCTCGAGGTGCCTGCGGGACACGCCGGTGTCCTCCACGGTGATGTCCGCCTCGGCGGAGCGGCCCAGCACGATCGAGTCCGCGTTGATGGAGAACCGTGCGCCCTCGACGTCGAGCACCGGGATCCAGTGCTGCACGGGCACGGACCGCGTCGGCTCGTCCTCCTCCCGGCGGTGGCCGCGGGCGATCCGCTGCCCGCTCGGGGTGGCGGGGGTGTTGGGCGACTCCGCGGTGCGCTGCGCCGAGGAGTGGACGCGGAACTCACCGGCCTCCACCTCCGGGTTGCGGGTGAAGGACACCTTCACCGCCCCCTGGAGGGTGTAGGCCTGGCTGCGGGCGTGCTTGATGACGACGTCGCACAGCTCCTCCGCGAGCGGCGTGCCCCAGTCCTGGGCGCGGGGGAAGTCCTCGTCCGAGAACTCCACGACGAAGACGTTGGGGGCCATGGTGCGGCCGGCGGAGATCGTGAACGCCTCCTGGTCGAGCTCCCGCCGCAGGGCGCTGGCGATCTCGACCGCCTCCACCCGCTTGCGGGAGCCCGTGGCGAAGGTGGCGCGGACGGCCTTCTCGATGTTCTTCTCGAGGCTCTCGAGAAATCCCATGCCGCCTCCTTCCTGGCGTCGATCACGGTGCGCATGCACCCGGTCCCGGGTCAGGCGTTCTCCAGGATAGTAGACGCGACGCCTGAGAGCCGCGTGGGCGGAGGCAGGCGCGGCGGGAGGCCCCTTGCCAGGACGCTGTGCCGGGGGAACAATTCTGGTATGAAGCACACTGATCAAAAGACCCTCTCCCTGGCCGCTCTCGCGCTCTCGGCGCTCCTGCTGACCGGATGCGGTGACGGCGGTGGCGGTGGCGGCGAGGAGACCACGGACGGAGCCGGGACCAGCGCCCCCGCGGAGCCCACGGGCACCGAGGGTCCGACCGCCGGCGACGAGAGCGCCACGCCCTCGGGCACGGCGACCGGCGACGAGAGCGCCTCCGCGACCCCCTCCATTTCGGCCACCGGCGACGGGAGCGCCTCCGCGAGCCCCTCGGGCACCGCCACCTCCTCGCCGGGCGCGGGGGGCGAGGCCGCCGCCGTGGCGGGCGCGGTCGTGGCCGCCGAGGAGGCGGTGACGGGCGGCCAGGTGTTCGAGATCGACCGCAAGGACGACGAGGGCGGCTGGGAGGTCAAGCTCGCCGTCGGTGACCGGGAGAAGGAGGTCGACGTCGCCCAGGACGGCTCCGAGGTCACCCCGCAGGAGGGCGACGACCAGCTGGACCAGGAGGACCGCGAGCGGATCGCCCAGGTGCAGGTCCCCATGGAGGACGCCGTCCGGACCGCGCTGGACGAGGTCGACGGCACGCTCGACGGCGCCCAGCTCGACACGGAGGACGGCACCACCGTCTGGGAGGTCGACATCGACGACCCCGAGGGCACCTCGGTGGACGTGTACGTCAACGTGGCCAACGGCTCCGTCGTCAAGGTCGATCGCTGACCCGGTGACCGGGAGCCCGGGGCGCTCCGAGCAGCGGCAGCTGCGGCTCACGTTCCTGGGGCTGCTCATGGCCGTGCTGCTGGCCGCCCTCGACCAGACGGTCGTGGCCACGGCGCTGCCCTCGATCGTCGGGGACCTCGACGGGCTCGACCGGATCTCCTGGGTGGTCACGGCGTACGTGCTCGCCGCCACCGTGGGCCTGCCGGTCTACGGGAAGCTGGGCGACCTCTACGGGCGCAAGCGGATCTTCCTGGTGGCCGTCGTGGTCTTCCTGCTCGGCTCCGTGCTCTCGGGCGCCGCCCAGGACATGACCCAGCTCATCGTCTTCCGTGCCCTGCAGGGCACGGGCGGCGGCGGCCTCCTGATCGGGGCGCAGGCGATCATCGCGGACCTCGTGCCCGCTCGTGAGCGCGGCAGGTACATGGGCGTGATCGGGGCGGCCTTCGGCCTCGCCTCGGTGAGCGGGCCGCTGATCGGCGGGTTCCTCACGGACCTCGTGAGCTGGCGGTGGGTGTTCTACATCAATCTGCCCCTGGGGCTCGTGACGCTCCTGTTCATCCCCCGCTTCCTGCACCTGCCGCACGTCCCCCGGGGGCGGGTGCGGCTCGACGTGCTGGGCACGGCGCTGCTGGCGCTGGGCAGCGTGGCCTTCGTGCTCCTCACCACGTGGGCCGGCACGGCGTACGCGTGGTCGAGCCCGCGGATCCTCGGCCTCGCCGGGGCGGCCCTGGTGCTCGGTGTCCTGTTCGTGCTGGTCGAGCGCCGCGCCCCGGAGCCGATCGTCCCGCTGCACCTGTTCCGCGTGCGCAACTTCGTGGTGCCCACCGCGGCGGCCGTCGGCATGGGCGTGATCATGTTCGCGACGATCACCTACCTGCCCACCTACCTGCAGATGGTCGACGGCGCGTCGGCCACCGGCGCCGGCCTGATGATGATCCCCGTGACGGTCGGGATGCTCGTCGGCACGATCGGCACCGGCCGCCGCATCGCGCGGACGGGTCGCTACAAGCACTGGCCCGTGCTGGGCTCCGTCGTGATGGCCGCCGGTCTCGCGCTGCTCGCGCTGATCGACGAGACCACCCCGTACGCCCTGACGGCCGCGGGGATGGCCGTCACCGGTCTCGGCATCGGCTGCCTCATGCAGAACCTCGTCCTGATCGTGCAGAACGCGGTGCCGCCCGCGGAGGTGGGGGCCGCGACGTCGTCGTCGAACTTCTTCCGCCAGATCGGGGCGTCCTTCGGCATCGCCGTGTTCGGCTCCGTCCTCGTCGCCCGGCTCGACGACGCGCTCGCGGGCCGCGCCGTGCCCTCCCTCGACGTCGACGCCCTGAGCCCCCAGGTGCTCGCGGGCCTGCCCGCCCCGGTCCAGGAGGCCGTCGCGCAGGCCTTCGCCCAGTCGCTGCCGCCGATCTTCCTGTGGGGCCTGCCCGTGGCGGCGGGGTGCCTCGTGCTGTCCCTGCTCATCGAGGAGATCCCGCTGGGCACCACCGTGTCCGCCGCGCAGGAGGAGACGCCGGGCCCGTCCACGGAGCCCGCCGGGACCGGTCGCGGCGGTGCCGGTGGCTAGGCTGGTGCCGGAACCGCCACCGGATGCTTCAGGAGCAGCACATGACCGACCCGCGCCCGTTCACCACCGCCGACCTCTACGACGAGCGCGGGGAGCAGCTGATGTCCTGTCCGCGCCAGTTCCTCGACCTGGGCGGGGTGGCCGCGTTCACCGGGCCGGTGCGCACGGTCCGCTGCTTCCAGGACAACGGCCTGGTGAAGGCCGTGCTGAATTCCCCGGGGGAGGGCGCGGTCCTCGTCGTGGACGGCCACGGCTCCATGGGCACCGCGCTCATGGGGGACATGATCGCGGAGTCCGCCGTGCGCAACGGGTGGGCAGGGGTCATCATCAACGGTCCCGTGCGGGACCGGGTCGCCCTGGCCGGGCTGCCCCTCGGGGTCAAGGCCCTGGGCTCCAATCCGCGCAAGTCCGCCAAGGACGGCGTCGGGGAGCAGGACGTGCCGGTCGTCATCGAGGGCGTGACCTTCCGCCCGGGCCGGACGGTGTGGGCCGACGAGGACGGGATCCTCGTGGAGGGCTGAGCGGCGTCCGCTCGGCCGGCCCGGTCCAGCCGTCCGGTCAGCGGGCGTGGTGGGTGAGGCTGCCGCCGCGGTAGGTCGCGCGGACGCCGATGTGCTCCACCGAGCCGCCGCGCCGGTGCACCTCGAGGGGGTTCTCCTCCAGCACCACCAGGTCCGCGAGCTTGCCGGGGGCGAGCGAGCCGATCCGGTCGGACATCCCCAGCGCCTTCGCGGCCCCGGACGTGTAGGCGGCGAGGGCGTCCAGCACGTCGAGCCGCTCCCCGGCGGGGCCGAACCGCAGCCCGTCACCGTCGAGGCGGTCGGTCCAGGCCTGGACCGAGCGCAGGACGTCGCCGTCGGCGACCGGGCGGTCGGAGCTGCCCGCGATCCGCACCCCGGCCTCCAGGAAGCTGCGGCCACGGTAGGTCCAGTCCGTGCGCTCGGGTCCCAGGAGCCGGCGGAACTGGGCGGCCATGGGGCGCAGGAAGCCGATCTGGGGGGTCACGACGATCCCCGCGGCCGCGAGCCGCGGCAGCTGGTCCGGGCGGGTGATGCTCGCGTGCTCGATCCGGTTGGGCACCCGGTGGCGCCCGTGCTCGTCCTGGCACCGGGTGATCACGTCGATCGCGAAGTCGATGGCCCGGTCCCCGATCGCGTGGGCGGCCACCGACCAGCCCGCACGGTACGCGGCGTGGATCGCCTCGGCCATCTGCTCGGGGTTCTCCTGGAAGTAGCCCGTGGAGTGGCCGCCGCAGAAGGCCTCGGTCACCGCGGCGGTCTCCCCGAGCAGCGAGCCGTCCACGAACACCTTGACCGGTCCGAGCCTCAGCTCGTCGTCGCCGAAGCCGGTGCGCAGCCCGAGGTCGAGCCCGCGCTCGGAGCCGTCCCCGAGTCCGCCGATCCCGTGCAGGACGTCCAGCACGGGCATCACCTGGGCCCGGGCGTGCAGAGCGCCGGCGTCCCTGGCCTGCTGGTAGGCCTGCAGCTCGGAGGGGTTGTGCCCGATCCACCCGGCGCCCACCCCGGCCTCCGCGAACGTGGTGATGCCCTCGGCGGCGTAGCGGGCGGTGGCGCGGTCGAGCGCCGCCACGATCCTGTGCAGCGGGTAGGGGCGGAACAGCTCCTGCACCACGGCCTGGGCGGTCTCCTCGACCAGGCCCGTGGCGCGGCCCGTGTCGTCCCGCACGACCCGCCCCCCCACCGGGTCCGGGGTTCCCGGGGTGAAGATCTCCGCCCGGCGCAGCGCCTCGGAGTTCACCACCGCCGCGTGGCCCGAGGTGTGCCGGACGAACAGCGGCGTGCGGCCGGTGAGCCGGTCGAGGACGTCGATGTCGGGCAACGACCCGCCCACGGTGGACGGGAGGAAGCCGGTGGCCATGAGCCACTCCTCGTCCCGCGGCTTCGCGGCCATCCCGCGCTCCAGGGCCGCGTAGAGCTCGTCCAGGGACGTGCAGCCGGAGAGGTCCACCTCCGCCAGGCCCAGCCCGAACCACGCGGTGTGGCAGTGCGCGTCCACGAACCCGGGCAGCACGGTGGCCCCGCCGAGGTCCACGGTCTCGGCCGCCGGCACGTCGGGGTCGTCGAGGACCACGATCCGCCCGCCGTGCACGCCGAGGCTCGACGCCGCGGGGCGGTCCGGCTCCATGGTCAGGAACGTGGCGTTGACGAGCAGGAGGTCGAGCTGCATGGGCATCCTTTCCGCGGGGCTGCCCCCATCGTGGCACCCGGCGCCCGGGTCCGCACAGCGCCGCCCCGTCAGCCCAGGGCGGCGACGAGCTCCGTGGCCTGCCGGATCGCCCGCTTGGCGTCCAGCTCGGCCGCCACGTCGGCCCCTCCGATGAGGTGCACCGGGACGGCGCCGGTGTCGTGCCCGTGCTCGAGCAGCGCGTCGTGCAGCCTCCGCAGCGGCTCCTGGCCCGTGCACAGCACCACGGTGTCGACCGGCAGCACCTGCTCGACCGGTTCCGTGCCGTCGGGCCCCGGCACGGTGAGGTGCAGTCCGTCGTCGTCGATCCGCCGGTACGTCACCCCGCTGAGGGTGCGGACGCCACCGGCCCGGAGCGAGACCCGGTGGATCCAGCCGGTCGTGCGGCCCAGGCCCGCCCCGAGCTTGCCGGGGGAGCGCTGCAGCAGCGTCACGTCGCGCACCGGGCGCGGCGGCGCGGGCGCGGCCAGGCCGCCGCGGGCGGCGAGCGTGGTGTCCACGCCCCAGGACCGGTAGAAGTCGGCCCCGGTGCCGGGGGAGTGCAGGAGGAACTCGGCGACGTCGAAGCCGATGCCCCCGGCGCCGAGGACCGCGACCCGGCGGCCCACGGGCGCCCCGTGCTGCAGGACGTCCCGGTAGCCCACGACCGACGGATGGTCCACCCCCTCGATCGCGGGCACGCGCGGCTCCACGCCCGTGGCGAGCACGAGCCGGTCGAAGCCGCACAGGTGCTCGGGCCCGGCCGCCGTCCCGAGCCGGACGTCCACGCCCAGCTCGGCGAGCCGCACGCCGTAGTAGCGCAGCGTCTCCGCGTACTCCTCCTTGCCGGGCACGCGCAGGGCCATCAGGAACTGTCCGCCGATCCGGTCCTCCGTCTCGAAGAGGGTGACGGCGTGCCCGGTCTCCGCGGCACGGACGGCGAAGGCCAGCCCGGCGGGGCCCGCGCCCACCACACCGATCCGCTCGGCCCGGCGGGTGGGGCCCAGGCGCAGCAGGGTCTCGTGGCCGGCCCGCGGATTGACCAGGCAGGACGCGGTCCGGCCCGCGAAGGTGTGGTCCAGGCACGCCTGGTTGCACGCGATGCACGTGTTGATCGTGTCCGCCCGGCCGCGCGCGGCCTTGGCCACGAAGTCCGGGTCCGCGAGCAGGGGCCGGGCGAGGGACACCATGTCGGCGTCCCCGTCCGCCAGGATCCGCTCCGCGGTCTCCGGGGTGCTGATCCGGTTCACGGCGACCAGCGGGATCCCGACCTCGCCCTTGAGCCGGCGGGTCACCCAGGAGAAGCCGCCGCGGGGGACGACCGTGGCGATGGTGGGAATGCGCGCCTCGTGCCAGCCGATGCCGGTGTTGAGCAGGGTCGCGCCGGCGGCCTCGACGGCCCGGGCCAGCGCCACGACCTCCTCGACCGTGGAGCCGCCCGGGACCAGGTCCAGCATCGAGAGCCGGTAGATCAGGATGAAGTCCGGGCCGGTGCGCTCGCGGACGCGGCGGACGATCTCGACGGGCAGGCGCATCCGGTGCGCGTAGCACCCGCCCCACTCGTCGGTGCGGTGGTTGGTCTCGGCGGCGACGAACTCGTTGATGAGGTAGCCCTCGGAGCCCATGATCTCCACCCCGTCGTAGCCGGCCTCCAGTGCCAGGGCCGCGGTGTGGGCGAAGTCCTCGATGGTCCGCTCGATCTCCTCGCCGGTGAGCTCGTGCGGGACCACCGGGCTGATGGGGGCGCGCAACGGGCTCGGGGCCACGGCGCCGGGCGTCCTGGCGTAGCGGCCGGCGTGCAGGATCTGCAGGGCGATCCTCCCGCCCTCGGCGTGCACGGCGTCCGTGACCGTGCGGTGCCGGGCCACCTCCTCGGGGGTGCGGAGCACGGCGCCGCCGGCGTGCGTGGCGCCCTCGGGGCTCGGCCCGATGCCGCCCGTGACGATGAGCCCGACGCCGCCGCGCACCCGCTCCGCGTAGAACTCCGCGAGGCGCTCGAACCCGCCGGGCAGCTCCTCGAGACCGGTGTGCATCGATCCCATGAGCACCCGGTTGGGCAGGGTGGTGGAGCCCAGGTCCAGGGGCGCGAGCAGGCGCGGATAGGGCACGGTCATGTGATACTCCTCGTCTCAGGTACTTGGGTCACCGTAGGCGAGGAGTGAGCCGCCTCACAAGCGCGGCGCGGGCTCAGAGCGCGGCCAGCAGGTCCTTCCAGGCCGAGCGCCACTGCGCGACGTCCTCGGCGGCGGCCAGCCCGGTGTGCACGAGGGCCACCGTGGCGCGATCGCTCCCCCTGTCGCCGATGGTCGCGGAGACCCTGGTCCCGTCGGCGAGACGCACGCGCCAGTAGCGCCACTTCTCGGTGGCGGCGGTCGTGGGCGGCTGCTGGAACGGGACGCCGCCGACCTCCGTGCGCTCCGCCATGAGCGCGGTCCACCGGGCGAGCGCCTCGTCCGGGGTGCCGGCCACCGTGCGGCTCGCGTTCGCCCCGAAGCTGCCGTCCCCGGCCTGCCCGGGCCGGCGGGCTCCCGTGTGCTGCTCGTAGGCCACCGCGACGGACTGCGCCCACCACTCGTGGTTCTCGACGACGCCTTCGAGCTGCTCCGCCGCGCGGCGGGCGATCTCGGGGTGGCTCATCGACCGGGCCCCGAGCGCGTCGAGCCGTGCCGTCCAGGTCTCCCACGGGACGCCGGTGGCCCGGGCGATCGCGGCCGTGCTGGTGCCGCGGGTGCTCATGTCCTCAGTCCGAGGTGGGCGGCTGGTAACCGCCCTCGGCCGGGTCCTGTCCGTCCCCGGTGATCTCGTGGGCGGGCGTGCCGGCCTCGCGCACGCCGGAGACCTGCTGCCCGGCGTTCGTCTGCCCGGTGGGCATCGGCTCGCGGGCCATGTCCTCGGCTGGCGTGTCGGCGGCCGTGCCGATGTCCTCGGCCAGGTGCGGGTCGTCGGGGAGCTGGCCGCCGGAGGCGGGAGTGGTGTCCATGGGTCCAGACAACCAGTGCTCCGGGCACCTGGCAAGGACCGTCCTGACGGGCGGGAACGCGTCGTGGCGATATCGCGCACAGCGAATGGACAGGGTGCTGACAGTGGGTGGGGGCCGTGCCATAGTGGTCGGAAGAGGCCTGCCGCTGCGGGCCGCCCACAGTTGTCGAGCTAGGCCGCCGCCCGGCGGCGGCCGGAAACCTGGAGACGAACCCATGGCCACTCCGAACCAGCGCACCGCCCCCTACACCGTGCCCGGTCTGTCCACCGAGAACGGGCACGAGGTCGCCCAGACGCTCCAGCAGCGCCTGCACGCCCTCAACGACCTGCAGCTCACGCTCAAGCACGCCCACTGGAACGTGGTGGGCCCCAACTTCATCTCGGTCCACGAGATGCTGGACCCGCAGATCGAGCTCGTGCGCGGCTTCGTCGACGAGCTCGCCGAGCGCATGGCGACCATGGGGGTGGGCCCGTCCGGGCTGCCCGGCGACCTCGTCCAGGCCCGCACCTGGGACGACTACTCGGTCCACCGCGCCACCGGCGTGGAGCACCTCGCCGCCCTCGACATCGTCTACAACGGCGTGATCGAGGACCACCGCGACGCGATCCAGAAGGTCGGCGAGCTCGACCCCGTCACGGAGGACGTGCTGATCGGCCAGGTCAAGGAGCTCGAGCTCTTCCAGTGGTTCATGCGCGCCCACCTCGAGAACAGCGGCGGCGACCTCCAGCATGGTGGCGCCCGCACGGAGCAGGGCGCGGCGGAGTCCGCCGCCCAGTAGTCCGCTCCGCCCCGTGGCAGCCCACGCCCGCCCCGGCCCCGCCGACCCCCGTGGTTCGCGGGGCCGGGGCACGTTCACGGCCATGACCTTCAACATCCGGCGTCCCCTGGAGAAGTACCGCCGGACGGCACCGGACGCGTGGTTCACCCGGGCTCCCGCGGTGCAGGCCGTGCTCCGGGCGCACCGGCCGGAGCTGGCCGCCCTCCAGGAGGTCCTCCCGCAGCAGCTGCACCTCCTGCAGCACGCCCTGGGGCCGCAGCACGTCCTCCTGGGTGAGGGGCGGGACGCCGGCGGCCGCGGCGAGCGGTGCCTGCTGGCCGTGGACACCGCCCGCTTCGGGATCGAGCGGTGGCAGCAGCGGTGGCTGTCCCCGCAGCCGGAGGTCCCGGGATCGAAGTGGCCGGGGGACCTCTTCCCCCGCACCCTGGTGCTGGCGGACCTCACGGACCGGCGCACAGGAGTGGCCTGGCGGGCGGTCGCCACCCACCTCGACCCGTGGCCGGAGCGCGGCCGGCTGCGCCAGCTGGCCGCGCTGCAGGGCCTGCTCCTCGGCTGGGACGGGCCCCTGCTGCTGCTCGGGGACATGAACGCGGCCGCCGGCCGGTCCCGCACCTGGGACGCCGCGCTCGCCGGTGGGCTGCGGGACACCCTCCCCGCGGACGCCGCGGGGACCTTCCCCAACTACCGGGAGCCCGGTGCCAGGACGCCGCGCCTGGACTGGATCCTCTACGGTGGCCGGGTCCGCGTGCTCGACTCCCGCGTCCTGGCCGAGCGTCCGCGCGGCGTGTGGGCCTCGGACCACTTCCCGGTGCTGGCCGAGCTCGAGCACGACGACGGCCCCGCCTCCTGAGGGCGGGGCCGCCGCGGACCGACCGGGGGCGCGGACCGGTCAGTACACGATGGAGAACACCCAGACGCCCAGGGTCATGGTCAGAAGGGTGATCAGGACGATCCCGACGAGGTTCAGCCACAGACCGCCCTTGATCATCTGCCCGATGGTCACGTAGCCGGAACCGAAGGCGATGGCGTTGGGCGGGGTGGCCACCGGCAGCATGAACGCGCACGTGGCGGCGAGGGCCACCGGGATGGCCAGCAGCATGGGGTCCAGTCCCAGGCCGAGGGCGACGCCCCCGGAGACCGGCAGGAACGTGGCGGCCGTGGCGGTGTTGCTGGTCAGTTCCGTGAGGAAGAGGATCCCGGCGGCGAAGATCGCCACGACCAGGACGACCGGCACCGCGCCCAGCGCCGCGGCGCCCTGCCCGATCCAGTCCGTCAGACCCGAGGAGGTGAACTGCGCGGACAGGGCCAGCCCGCCGCCGAAGAGCAGCAGGACGCCCCACGGCAGCTTCACCGCGGACTCCCAGTCCAGCAGCCGCACCCCCCGCCGGGCCCCGGCGGGGAGCAGGAACAGCAGCAGCCCCACGACCATGGCGATGCCGGCGTCGCTGATGGGCGGGGAGTCGAAGACGATGGGGACGAACACCCAGCTGAGCGCGGCCAGGGCGAAGATCGCGAGCACCAGCTTCTCACCGGTGGACATGGGGCCGAGCTTCTCCAGTTCCTGGTTGATGAGTCTCCTGCCGCCGGGGATCTCGTCGATCTCGGGCCTGAACAGGACCTTGGTGAGCAGGAACCAGGCGATGACCAGCATCACGGCGGACAGCGGCACGCCCACGAGCATCCACTGGCCGAAGCCGACCTCGATGCCGTGCGCCTCCTGGAGGTAGCCGACCATCAGGGTGTTGGGCGGGGTGCCGATGATGGTGCTGAGGGAACCGATCGAGGCGGCGTAGGCGATGCCGAGCATGAGCGCGGTGCCGAAGTTGGAGGCGATGACGGCCTCCTTCACCTCCGCGCTCTGCGGGTCGGCCCCCTCCAGGTCGGCGTCCTCCAGGCCTCCGCCGTCCGCGCCCCCGGAGGCCGCACCGGAGTCCTCGAGCAGCCTGGGCAGCAGCAGCAGCACGGACACGCCGATGGGCAGCATCATCACGGCGGTGGCCGTGTTGGAGACCCACATGCTGAGGAACGCGGTGGCCAGCATGAACCCGGCCACCATCTGGGCCGGCTTGGTGCCCATCACGCGCACGGTGCGCAGGGCGATCCGGCGGTGCAGGTTCCAGCGCTGCATCGCCAGGGCCAGGAGGAACCCGCCCATGAACAGGAAGATGATGTTGCTGCCGTAGGAGGCGCCGACGTCGTCCACGGTCACGTCCTCCCCGAGCACGGGGAAGATGATCAGCGGGAGCAGGGCGGTGGCCGGGATCGGGATGGCCTCCGTCATCCACCACACGCCCATCAGGACGGCGGTGGCGGCGGTGAGCTTGGCGGGGTGGGCCAGGTCCGCGGGCATGGCGACGTAGACCAGCAGGGCCAGGACCAGACCCACGACGAGCCCGGCCCACTTGATCCGGTGCGTCTTGGCGTGCTCCGGGGGTGCCTGCTCCCCGGGGGAGCGGTGGTCGGCGTCCCCCGCACCGCTCGACCGGGGGCTGCGCTGCTCCGAGGGGGCTCCGGGGACGGACGGTCTGCTGGCCATGTCTGCTCCAACTCCATTCGCGGCGGCGGGTCCGGGTGCCCACAGTCTAGGCGCGGAGCCGTCCACACGGTGACCCCTGACACCCTGCCGAGCCGCCCGGCCGGGCCGTCCGGCCGGGCCGTCCGGCCGGGCCGGACAGGTGCCCGGAGCCGGCTGATAAGGTCGGAATCGACCCTCCGGCCCGAGGAGCACGATGCGCCACGACGCCCGTCGCCGATCCGGGAACGGAGCCGTCCACGACCGGACGGCCGTCGGGTCACCGACCGTCCGCCGCGCCCGTCCGCGCGGAGGCTCCCCGTGATCGGGCCGGTCCTCGACGGAGTCGCCGTGGTGCTCGGCGCCAACCTCCTGCTCTGCCTGGTCCGGGTCCTGCGCGGACCGACCGGCCGCGACCGCCTCCTGGGCGTCCTCCTCACGGGCACCACGGGGGCCGGGCTCCTCGCCGTCCTGTCCGTGCGCACGGGCGTGCCGGCCCTGCGCGACGCCGCCCTGGTCATGATGTCGCTGGCCGCGGTGGTGGCGGTGTCCCGACTGCGGGCGGAGGCGGAGGAGCCGTGACCGCGGACCTGGCCCTGGAGCTGCTCTCGACCGTCCTCGTCGTGGCCGGCACGGCCTTCTTCACCATCGGCACCGTCGGTCTGCTGCGGCTGCCGGACCTGCGCACCCGGCTGCACGCGCTCACGAAGGCCGACAACCTCGGCCTGGGACTGCTGATCGCCGGACTGGCCGTCCAGGCGGGCTCGGTGGGCGCCGCCGCGAAGCTGCTCGTGATCTGGTCGCTGGCCATGCTCGCCTCTCCGGTGGTCGCCTCCCTGCTGGCCCGGCGCGAAGGGCTGCGCGCCGCGGGGGAGACCGCGGGCGGGCCGGCCGAGGAGGCCGTCGATGGGTGACGAGCCGCTCCGAGCCCTGGACGTCCTGCTGGGTCTCGCCGTGCTCACCGGGGCGGTCGCCGCGGTGACGCCGCGGCACCGGATGGGCGGCACCGTGTCCTTCCTGGTCCTCGGGGTGCTCCTGGTCGTGCTGTGGACCCGGCTCGGCGCCCCGGACGTCGCCCTGGCCGAGGCCGCGATCGGCACGGGGGTGACCGGGGCGCTGTTCGTGGACACGGTGACGCGCGGGCGCGACGCCCCGGAGGAGGAGCACACGGTCTCCCGGGGGTCCGCGGCGACCGCCGTGCTCGGGGTGCTCGCCGGTGTGCTCCTCGGGGCCGGTCTGGCGGTGGCGCTCGTGCGGGCCGCCCGGAGCGGGCGCACGGGTCTCACCGAGCAGGTGCTCGGGCGGACGGGCGAGTCGGGGGTCGACCACCCCGTGACGGCGGTGCTGCTGAACTTCCGCTCCTACGACACGCTCCTGGAGATCGCCGTGCTGTTCGTCGCGGTCCTGGCCGTCGCCGTGACCCTGCGGACCGGACCCGGGGGCCCCGTCGCAGCGGCCGTCCCGCCCCGCCCCGTCGCCGCGGCCGGGCGGCCGGACACCCTCGTCTGGTTCTGCCGGGTGATCTCCCCGGTGCTGCTGCTGATCGCGGCGTGGGTGCTCTTCGCCGGGTCGGACCGGCCGGGCGGCGCGTTCCAGGCGGGCGCCGTGCTGGCCGGTGCCCTGATCCTCATGAACACGGCCGGACTGGGGCCGTCGCCGCGGCACGGTGGGCTGCTGCGCGCGGCCCTGGTGGTCGGACCCCTGGCCTTCCTCGCCGCGGCGGCCTGGGGGCCGGCGACGGGCAGCGCGTGGCTCACCCTGGACCCGGCGTGGGCCGGGCGGGTGATCGTGGCCGTGGAGACGACGCTCGCCCTGAGCATCGGGACGGCGCTGACCGTGGTCTTCCTCGCGCTGGGCCGGGAACGGACGGACACCCCGTGAGCGTCCTCGAGTGGTACCTGTGCGTCGCCGCGGCCCTGACCGTCCTGGGGTCCGTGCGCCTGCTGCTGGCACGCGATCCGCTCGTGCGCCTCATCTGCCTCAACGTGGCCGGCAGCGGGGCCCTGCTGTCCCTGGTGGCCCTGGCCGCGCGCTCGGACCCACCCGACCCCGTGCCGCACGCCCTGGTCCTCACGGGCATCGTGATCACCGTGGCGTTCACGGGGGTGGGACTGGTCCTGCTGCGGCGCACCGAGGAGATCCCGCCGGACCCCGGGGAGCCGGCCGGGGAGGAGAGCGGTCGATGAACGACTCCTCCGCGCTGCTCGGCCTGGTGGTCCTCGCCCCGCTGGCCCTGGCCGTGCTCACCACCGTCCTGCCGGACCGGTGGCTGCCCCCGGTGGGCCTCATGGGCGCCGCCGCCGTGGCCGCGGCGACCCTGGCGCTCGTGGTGCGCGTGGCCGGCTCGGGCACGGCGGGTCACGACCTCGCCGGGTGGGGCTCCCCCCTGGGCATCGTCCTGCACGCCGACGGGCTCAGCGCCGTCTTCCTCCTGATGACCGCGCTCGTGGGCGCGGGGGTGACCGTGTACGCGGCCTCCGACCGCGCGGCCACCGGGGACGACGCCCGCTTCTGGCCCCTGTGGTTCGCCACCTGGGCGGGCCTCGACGCGGTCTACGTCGCGGGGGACCTCTTCAACACGTACGTGGCCCTCGAGGTCGTGGGGATCGCCGCCGTGGGGCTCGTGGCCCTGGGCGGGCGGCAGGCGTGGGGCCCGGCCCTGCGCTACCTGCTGGTCACGGTGCTGGGCTCCACGCTGCTCCTGGTGGTGGTCGCCCTCGTGTACGCGCAGGCCGGGACCCTGGACCTCCTCGCGACCGGCGACCGGCTGGCGGAGGCCGAGTGGGACAACCGCTGGGCCGCGGTGCTCCTCGTCGCCGGGCTGGGCCTCAAAGCAGCCCTCGTGCCGATGCACGCGTGGCTGCCGCCCGCGCACGGGTCCGCCCCGACCGCCGTGAGCGCGATCCTCTCCGGGCTGGTGGTCAAGGCGGCGTTCTTCGTGCTGCTGCGCATGTGGTTCTGGGTCCTGGGTCCCGAGCCCACGGTGGCGGTGCTGCTCGGCCTGCTCGGCTCCCTCGCCGTGCTCTGGGGCGGGACGATGGCCCTGGCCCAGCAGCGGCTCAAGCAGGTCGTGGCCTACTCCACCGTGGTGCAGATGGGCTACCTCTTCCTGATCTTCCCGCTCTCCGCGGCCTCCACGCACGATCCGGAGGCCCTGCGGGCGCTGTGGGGCGGGGTCGCGGCGCTGGCCGTGGGCCACGGCTTCGCGAAGGCCTCGCTGTTCCTCTCGGCCGGAACGCTCAAGAGCGTCTACGGCACCGACTCGCTGCCGGCCCTGGCGCGCGTCGTGCGGCCGCTGCCCTCCGTGGTCATGGCGATGGGCGTCGCCTCGGTGACACTGGCCGGCCTGCCGCCGAGCCTCGGCTTCGCCGGCAAGTGGCAGCTCGTCCTGGTGTCCGTGGGCAGCGGCCAGTGGGGCTGGGCCGGGGTGGTGGTCGGCGGAGGGCTGCTCTCCGCCGCGTACCTGCTCAAGCCCCTGACGGTGATGCTGCGCGAGCCGCGGGGCGGGACGCTCCCGCTGCCCGCGTCCCGCCCGGCGTCCCTGCCGGTCCGCTGGGTTCCGCTCGTGCTGGCGCTGGTCCCGCTGCTGGCCGGTCTCGGCGGCCCGGTCCTCACCGAGCTCGTGAGCTCGGGGGCGCCACCGGGGGGTGGCCGATGACCGCCGGCGGCTTCGCCTCCACCGGGCCCAGCGTGGTCCCGCTGGTCATGGTGCTCATCTCCCTGGTCCCCGGGACCGTCATCTTCCTCCTCCGCGAGGACCAGGTCCGGTCGCGCTCGGCGCTGAACCTGGCCGCCGCCGTGGCCAAGCTGGGGCTGGTGGCCGCGCTCGTGCCGGTCGTGGTCGCCGGAGCCCGGCCGGAGTGGCGCACGCCCCTGTTCCCCGGGATCGACCTCGTCCTCCGGGCGGAACCGCTGTCCCTGCTGTTCGCCGGCCTCTCCGCGGTCCTGTGGCTGCTCACCACCGTCTACGCCATCGGCTACCTCGAGCAGTACTCCCACCGGAGCCGGTTCTTCGGGTTCTTCAGCCTGTGCGTGGCCGCGACGGTGGGGATCTCCTTCTCGGGCAACCTCGTGACCTTCCTGGTCTTCTTCGAGCTGCTCACCATCACCACCTATCCGCTCGTGGCCCACTGGGGGACCGCGGAGGCGGTCCGGGCCGCGCGGCTGTACCTCTTCTACACGCTGTCCGGTGGGCTCAGCCTGCTGGCCGGGGTGGCGCTGCTGACCGTCCACGCCGGGGCGGTGGACTTCGCGGAGGGAGGCGCCGCCGCGGTCCGGGAGTTCGCCGAGCAGGACCCGGCCGGCGCCGCGCTCGCGTTCGTGCTCATGGTGGCCGGGCTCGGGGTCAAGGCCGCCCTGTTCCCGCTGCACGGCTGGCTGCCACGGGCCATGGTGGCGCCGGCCCCGGTCAGCGCCCTGCTGCACGCCGTGGCCGTGGTCAAGGCGGGGGTCTTCGGGATCGTCCGGGTGGTCGACGACGTCTACGGCGTGGACCTGGCCCATGCTCTGGGGGTCCTCGGCCCGCTGCTGGCCCTGGCCGCCTTCACGGTGCTCTTCGGCTCGGTCCTCGCCCTGCGGCAGCAGGACCTCAAACGACGCCTGGCCTACTCGACCGTGAGCCAGGTGTCCTACGTGACCATGGGCATCGCCGTGTTCAGCGAGGCCGCGACCGCGGGAGGGCTGGTCCACCTGGTCCACCAGGGGCTGATGAAGATCACCCTCTTCTTCTGCGCCGGGATCTTCGCGGAGGTCCTCGGCGTGAAGACCGTGTCCGGGCTGGCCGGGGTGGGGCGCCGGATGCCGCTGACCGCGGCCGCCTTCACGGTGGGCGCGTTCGGGATGATCGGGCTCCCGCCGGTCGCGGGCTTCGTCTCCAAGTGGCAGCTCGGCCGGGGCGCCCTGGACGCGGGTCACCCCGAGATCGTCGGGGTCCTGCTGCTCAGTGCCCTGCTCAACGCCGCCTACTTCCTGCCGGCCGTCTACGCCCTCTGGTTCCAGGAGCCGGAGGGCGGGGGAAGCGACGGGGCCGCGCCTCCGGCGCGCGGCCGCGGCGGTCCCCTGCGGGAGGCACCGGGCGCTCTGCTCGTGCCCGTCCTGACGACGGCGGCCCTGTCGCTCGCCGCGGGCGTGCTCGCGGGCGTCCCGTACTCGCCCCTGTGGATGTCCCTGCTCATCGCGGAAGGAGCGTACCCGGGATGACCGCCGCGCTGTGGTCCCTCGCCCTGCTCTATCCGCTCGGGCTCGTCGCGGCCCTGGCCGTGAGCGGGCTCGCCGCCCCGGAGCGTGCCGACCGGACCCGCCGGCGCCTGATCCGCTGCGCCCCGCCGGCGGTGGTCCCGTTCGTGCTCCTGACGCTGCTGCCGCCGGACGGGCCCGCCGGGCGCCCGTCGCTCGAGGCGCCCTGGATGCTGTTCGGGGTGTCCTGGGAGCTGGACCCGGTGGCACGGCCCTTGGTGCTCACGGGTGCGCTGCTCTACGGGGCGGCGCTCGCCGCGACCACGTGGCCGCGGCCCTCACCGGCGGACGGGATCGGCTCCGCCGGGCTGACGGGATTCCTGCTCGTGAGCCTGGTCGGGAACATGGGCGTCTACGCGGCCGCGGACGCCGTGTCCTTCTACCTGTGCTTCGCGCTCATGAGCTTCGCTGCCTACGGGCTGGTCGTGCACCACGGCACCCGGGAGGCGCGGCGCGCGGGACGCGTCTACCTGGTGCTGACCGTGCTGAGCGAGTCCGCGATCCTCGGTGCCCTGCTGCTCGTCGTCTCCGCGGGCGGGACGCGCCTCGCAGAGGCCCCCGCGGCGGTGGCCGGGTCCGAGCACCTGCACTGGATCGTGGGTCTGCTGCTCGCGGGCTTCGGCGTGAAGGCCGGCACCCTCCCGCTGCACGTGTGGCTGCCCCTCGCCCACCCGGCCGCCCCGCCGGCGGCCAGCGCCGTGCTCTCGGGCGCCATGGTCAAGGCCGGTCTGGTGGGCTGGCTCCGGTTCCTGCCCCTCGGCGAGGTCGCCCTCGAGCGCTGGGGCACGGCCCTGGTGGTGCTCGCCCTGCTCGGCGCGTTCCTCGCCGTGCCCGCGGGGGACCTGCAGGAGAACCCGAAGGTCGTGCTCGCGTACTCCACGATCAGCCAGATGGGGTTCCTCGCCGCCGTGGTCGGGGTGGCACTGGCGGTCCCGGAGCTGGCCGAGGCGTGCATCGGGGCCGCGGTGGTGTACAGCGTGCACCACGGCTTCGCCAAGGGCGCCCTGTTCCTGGGGGTGCCGGTGTGGAAGCACTTCGGGGCCGCCCGCACCGCCCCGCTGGCCGCGCTGGGGCTGTGCGGGGCCGGCCTGGCCGTCGCCGGGGCGCCGTTCAGCTCGGGGGCGGTGGGCAAGTACGCCGCCAAGAACGCCGTCGAGGGCGTCACCGTCGCGGGCCTGGACCTCACGCAGCTCCTGCCGCTCGTGGCCACGGGCTCCACCCTGCTGCTGCTGCGCTTCGGGCTGCTCCTGGCGCGGGCCGAGCGCGGGCCGCAGCACCGGCCGGACGCCGAGCTGTGGGCGTGGCTGCTCGTCGTGCTGACCGGGATCACGGTGCCGTGGACCCTCACCCGGCAGTGGGTGCCGGTCGCGGCCTTCCCGGGGATCGAGCCCGTCACCCTCTGGGACGCCTCGTGGCCGATCCTGCTCGGCCTGGCGATCGGGGGTGCGTGGTGGCGGCTGTCGGCCCGGGACGCCGTCCCCGGGTGGGCGGCGCACCCCGACGGACGCGCAGTGCCCCCCGGGGACCTGCTCGTCCCGGAGGAGCGCGTGCTGCGGCGGATCGGCCGGTCGGCCGCCCGCGCCGAGCAGGCCGCCGCCCGGACCGGGGCCGTGGTGCGGGCTGCCGCCCGCCGGATCCGGCCGGGGCCCCGGAGGGTCGCCGCCGTCGGGTCGGCGGTGCGCGCGGTGCACTCGTGGTCCGGCAGCGGAGTGGCGCTGCTCCTGCTGGTGACCGGCACGGCCGTGGCCCTGGCGGTGGTCCCGTGAGGTGGGCCGGGGCGCTGGTGTTCCGCGGGGCGCTGCTCGGCCTGCTGTGGTGGGTGCTCACCGAGGGCGATCCGCCCGGCTGGTACTACGGGGTGGTGGCCGGCGGGGCGGCGCTCGTGCTCAGCCTGCGGCTCTCCCCGCCGGCGGCACCGGGAGGTCGCTACGTCTCCCGGGCCGGGCACACGGTCCGGCTGGTGCTCTGGTTCCTCGTCCACTCCGTGCTGGGCGGCATCGACGTCAGCCGCCGCATCCTGGCCCGGCGCGTGGACGTGGTCCCCGAGGTGCAGCGCCACCCCCTTCTCCTGGAACCGGGGCACCAGCGGCAGATCGCCCTGGCCATGGTGAGCCTGATGCCCGGAACGCTCATGGTGTCCATGGAGGAGGACACCGCGCTGATCCACGTCCTGGACTCCCGGATCCGGGTCGCCGAGAACTGGGACGCGCTGCAGCGCAGGATCGCGGCGGCCGCCGGGGCACCCCTCCGGGAGGACGGCGCGCCTCGACACGACGGGCATCCGGTACCTCCCGCTGATCCGAGGGGTGACCCGCTGTGATCTCGGTCGACCGGACCGCAGGACCGCCCGCACCCCGCCCCTGGCACCACCTGCCCGTCCCGGTGGCCCTCGAGGAGCTGGCGACGGGCCGGGAGGGTCTCCCGGAGACGGCGGCGGAGGCCCGGCGGGAGGTGTGGGGCACCAACGGGCTGACCTTCTCGGAGCCCGCTCCGGGCCGGAAGGTCCTCCTGCACCAGTTCGCCGGTCCCTGGTCGTGTTCCTGCTCGTGTGCGCCGTCGTCACGGCCGTGCAGCGGCACGGGGTGGACACCGTGGCCATCCCCGCCGCAGTGGTCCTCAACGCGGTGATCGGCTTCGCACCCGGGTCCTGCGCCGGTCGGTGCGCGGGATCCCCTTCCCGGGCAACAAGCTCCTCCTGGGGGCCACGCTGCCCGCCCTCGTGCTCCACCTCGCCGTCACGAGCTGACCGGTCAGCTCGTCCGTCATGGGCCCCACCCCGCTGACGCCCCTCGAGCGGATCGCCTGCACAGGACGGGGCGCCGTCCGCGTGCACTCGTCGACCGCCTCGACGTCCTCGGCCGTGGACCCGGAGCCGTCGTGAAGCGTGACACCCAGCCGCAGGCGGACGGTCCGGGAGAGGTGGTCCTCGCTGACCTCCCAGGACTCGGCGGGGACGGGCTGCATCTCGAGGTGGTTGTCGGTGTCGACGTCTCGCGCGCCCACGGGTCCACGCCCTCGCCCGCCCAGCCGGTGCAGGGGGCTCGGCGCACGGCGCTCCCCACGGCGACGATCCGTGCTCCGCGTGCCATCCGCCGCCTCCCGGTGGTAGTAATGAGCCGTCCGCCCGGGAGGACCCCGGCAGGTGCGCCGCTCGGCCGTCCTGCCGGGGCGGGGACGTCCACCCCGGTTCGCGCGGGACAGCCATCGACAACGAACGGGTCGTCACGGACGTGACGGCCAGGAGGTGCCCGTGACCTACACCGTGATCGCCCGGAGTGCGGACTCCCGCCTGCTCGGCGCCGCCACGGCGAGCTGCTCGCTCGCCGTGGGCAACGCCGTGCCGGCCCTCGTGCCCACCGCCGGGGTGGTGGCCTCGCAGGCGTGGACCAACCGGCGGCTGCGCTTCGAGATGCTCCGCACCCTGCACCACGGGGGCACGGCCGAGGAGGCGATCGCCGCCCTGACCGACGCCGACCCCGACCTGGCGCTGCGCCAGGTGGCGGTGCTGCCCGTGGCGGGGCCCGGCGCGCACCTCACCGGCAGCCTGTGCACGCCCTGGGCGGGGGGCGTGTCCGGGGCCGACTTCGTGGTGATCGGCAACTACCTGGCCGGCCCGGAGGTCGTCGAGGCGATGCGCGCCGCGATGGACGAGGCGCTCGCGGGGCCCGGTCCGACCAGCACCGGGATGGCCGGTGCACTCCTGGCCTGCCTGCGGGCGGGCCAGGACGCGGGCGGGGACAGCCGGGGGCAGCAGAGCGCCGCGGTGCTCGTGTCCGACACGCTCGCCGGCTTCCAGTACCCCGTGCTGCTCGACGTCGACCTGCGCGCCGACAACTCGCCCACCCCGCTGGACGACCTGGAGGAGATGCTCGGGCTGAAGGGCAGGTCCCACCCGGCGCCGGCCGAGGTGGTGCCCAGCACGGAGGTCCCGCACCGTCCCGAGGACGAGGGGCTCTGGTCGACGGTCCTGTCCTGACCGGCCGCGGGTGGGCCGTCCCTGCCGTGGTGGCCTACCCTCGGTCCATGACCTCTCGTCGTGTCTCCCCGCCGGTGCGCCGCGGCCCCGCAGCGGGCCTGGCCGCGGTCCTCCTGGCGGGAGCGACGGTCCTCGCCGGCTGCTCCCCGGCGCCGTCCGATCCGCCGGGGACCGCCCCGGACGGGGCCGGGGCGTCGTCGTCGGACCCGTCGGCGTCGGACCCGGCTCCGGACCGGCTGGAGGTGGTGGTCACCGGCGACGTCCTGCTCCACCCGGGGCTGTGGGCGCAGGCCGAGGCGGACGGTGACGGGGAGCTGGACTTCGGCCCGCTCGTGGAGGGGCTGCGCCCGTTCACGGAGAGCGCCGGCCTCGCCGTCTGCGACATGGAGACCCCGCTCGCCGCGCCCGAGGGCCCCTTCTCCGGGTACCCCTCGTTCGAGGTGCCGCCGCAGATCGTCCCGGCGCTGGCGGACATCGGCTACGACGCGTGCACCACGGCCACGAACCACGCCGTCGACGCCGGCCCGGAGGGCCTCGAGCGGACCCTCGACGCCCTGGCGGACGCCGGGATCGCCACCACCGGCACGTACCGCACCGCGCAGGACGCGCGGGAGCCGCTGGTCCTCGACGCGGACGGCGTGCGCGTGGGGCTGGTGGCCGGCACCTACGGGCTCAACGGCAACGTCCCGGACGCCCCGTGGCGCGTCGACCTGCTGGACGTGCCCGAGATGATCGACAAGGCGCGCCGGGCCCGGGAGGCGGGGGCGGAGATCGTGCTGGCCGCGGTGCACGCCGGGGAGGAGTACTCCTCGGCGCCCGACCGGCAGCAGCTCGAGGTCACGCACGCGCTCGCCGACAGCGGGGAGTTCGACTTCGTCTACGGCCACCACACGCACTCGGTGCTGCCGATCGAGAAGCACGGGGACACCTGGATCGTGCACGGGCTGGGCAACAGCCTCTCGGAGCACGCCACCCGGGTGCCGGTCAACAACGAGGGCCTGACGGTCAGCATGTCCTTCGCGCGCGAGGACGGGCAGTGGGTCGCGGGCGACCCGGTGTGGACCCCGCACATCCTCACCCTGGACCCGATCCGGTGGTGCGCGCTGCCGGCCGAGGACGTCTGCCGCTCCCCGGAGGAGGACGCCGCGTCCCTGGCGCGCACCGCGCGGACCGTGGGGTCGATGGGCGCGGAGGCCGACGGCGCCCGCCCGTGGCGCCCGCTCACCCTCGGCCCCGCAGGGCCGCAGGGCCCCGCAGGCCTGCAGGACCCTGCAGGACCGTAGCGCTCAGTCCTGTTCCAGGGTGACGAGCGCCTGCACCGGGGCGTGGTCGCTGGGGTGGCCCCCGGCGAAGCGGGCGGTGTTGATCGCGGCGCGGCGCACCTGGACGTCGGGGCCGGCCAGCACCCAGTCGATGCGCTCCTCGCCCTCGACGGCCTCCCCGTAGTCCGGGAACGTGCCCCACTCGGGGGTGAGACGTTCCTCGGCGGCCGTCCAGGTGTCGGCGAGCAGCCCGGAGCCCACGAGCGTCGCGTAGGCCCCGGAGCCGCCGGCCTCCGCGTTGAAGTCCCCGGTGACCACCGTGGGGGTGTGCGGGTGGAAGCTGTGCACGAGGTCGACCAGGGCCTCCGCGCTGCGGTCCCGGGCGTCCTCGGAGTCGTGGTCGAAGTGGGTGTTGACGAGCACGAGCTCGGTGCCGGTGCCGCGGTCCAGGAAACGGCCCCAGGTGACGATGCGCGGGATGTCGTTGCCCCACGTGGTGGAGCCGATGAGCTCCGGGGTGCCGGAGAGCCAGAGCTGGTCCCACTCCAGCAGATCCAGGCGCCGGGCGTCGTAGAAGATCGCGGAGTACTCGCCCTTGCTGCCCCCGGCGCGTCCGTAGCCGACCATCCGGTAGCCGGCGGGCAGCGCCTGCTCCACCACCGGCAGCTGGTGGTAGAGGGCCTCCTGCACCCCGAGGAGCGTGGGCTGCTCGAGCTGCAGCAGCCGCGCCAGCCGGGGCGCGCGGTCGGGCCAGTGGTCCGGGTTCCCGGCGTGCGTGCCGCTGTGGTGGAAGCGGATGTTGTAGCTCATCACGTGCAGGGCGCGGCCCGTGGCGGGTCCGATGAGCGGCACCGCGGGGTCGGCCACGCCGGCGGTCGCAGAACGGTCGAGAAGGACGGTGTCTGGTGACATCACTGCTCCAGGGTGGGGGAGGGTGGGGGCGTCGTCGTCCCATGGTGGACCGGGCGGCCCGACCACGGTGCCACCGAGGGGGAACCCCCGGTGATCATCCGGTGAACTCGTGGGGTCCTCCACGGGGACCGCGGCCCCGTGGCCGGCGGTGCACGGTTCAGGCATCGGGCACCGCCACGGGGAAGTGCCGGATCTCCCCGGCGCGGAGTTCGTGGACCTCGCCGTCCACCCACACGCGCACGGGAAGGGCGGGGCCGGGGCCGAGGTAGAGACGCAGCGCCGCCGGGGTGAGCTCGACCTGGATCGGCTGGTCCCGGTAGTGGATCGAGAAGGTCACCTCGGGCACCTGCGGCGGGATCGCCGGGCGGAACCACAGCATGTCCTCCCGGATCTCCAGGCCCGTGTAGCAGCGGGTGAGGATGTCCACGGAGCCGGCCATGGCCCCGAGGTGGATGCCCTCGCGGGTGGTGTCCCCCTGGGCGTCGACGAGGTCGCTGCTCAGGGCGCGGGTGAGGAACGACCAGGAGCCGCGGCGGTCGAGGCGCGACTCGACCCACGAGTGGACCACGTTGGACAGCGTGGACCCGTGGGCGGAACGGGTGCGGTAGAAGGCCACGGTGGCCTGCACCGCCTCCGGAGGGAAGGCGTAGCCCATCTGCTCCAGCAGCTCGCGCAGCTCCTGGTCGGAGAACAGGTAGAGCAGCATCAGGACGTCGGCCTGCTTGGAGAGCCGGTAGTCGTTGGTGGACAGACCCTCGGCGTCGAGGATGAGGTCCAGGCGGCCGATGCGGCCGTAGCGCTCCTGGTACTCCTCCCAGGAGAACTCCGGGAGGTCCCCGTAGCCCTCGAACTGTGCGAGCACGCCGCCGGCGAGGAACGGGACCCGCAACCGGGTGCGGATCCGCTTCCAGCTCACCAGCTCGTCGTCGCGCAGGTCCAGTCGCTGCCACAGGGGACCCCCGTAGTCCTGGCCGAGGCGGTCGATCATCTCCAGGGTGCGGGTGAGCAGCCACGCGGTCATGACGTTGGTGTAGGCGTTGTTGCGCAGGCCGGACCCCGGGGCGCCGGGATAACCGTCGTGGAACTCGTCCGGTCCCATGACCCCCGTGATGTCGTAGCGGTCGTCCCGTGGGTCGTGGACGGCCAGGCCCGCGAAGAACCGGGCGACCTCCACCATGAGTTCCGCCCCCTCCTCCACGAGGAAACGGGTGTCCGCCGTGGACTGGAAGTACTGCCACACCGAGTGGGCGATCGCCAGGCCGACGTGGTGCTGCAACCGGGAGTTGTCGGGGATCCACCGCCCGGTCCGGGGGTTGAACAGCACCGTGGGCGTCTCCTCACGGCCGTCGCTGCCGCTCTGCCACGGGAACATCGCCCCGGCGTGGCCGGCCCCTCGCGCGGCGGCCCGGGCCTCCTCGAGGCGCCGGTAGCGGTAGGCGAGCATCGACCGCGTCCATTCGGGCCGCCGCAGCGTGAGCATGGGGTAGACGAACATCTCGTCCCAGAAGATGTGGCCCCGGTAGCCCTCGCCGTGCAGTCCGCGGGCGGGCACGCCCGCGTCGAGGTCCGGTCCCGCGGCGGCCACCGACTGGAGGACGTGGAAGGTGTTGAGGTTCACGGCGAGCCCCTCCTGTCCTCCCGTGCCCGTCGCGACGGCGAACGCGGACCACAGGGCCTGCCACGCCGCCACGTGCCGGCTCAGCAGCTCCTCGAAGGTCCCGGCCTGGGCCAGGGCGCCGGCCGCCGCGAGCGCTGGCGTCGAGATCGCCCGGTCCCGGGAGGTGGTGAGGGCGACGATCTTCTCGACCCGCACGGCCTCGCCGGCCGCCATCCCGATGCGCATCTCGTGGCCCGTCACCCGGGGGGCCGGCGTGACGGGGACCATCGATCCGGAGCGCCGCGCGCGGTTCTCCTCCAGCACCCGGGTGCGCATCGCCACCGCGATGTGGATCTGGGACTGGCTCGTCACGGTGTCCACCAGGACCGACCCGGGTCCCAGGTCCTCCACCGTGACCGTGCCCAGGTGGCGGTCGGCCAGCGACGAGTACTCGCGGACGTTGCGGTTCGCGACGTCCGCGTCCACCATGCTCCGGACGGTGAGCGTCCCGGACCAGTCCTCGGCCTCGAACACCGTCTCCTGGCCCGTGAGATGACGCTGGTCCTGGGAGACGAAGCGCCGCGTGGTCACCCGGGTGGTCCGGCCGACGTCGTCCCGGAAACGGAGGCTGCGGGTCAGCACGCCGGTGCGCACGTCGAGGTCCTGCGCGTAGTCGAGGACGTTCTCCTCGGTCGGCAGGTACCAGTAGCCGTTGCCGACGCGGTACTGCAGCATCGTCCAGTCGGGGGCGTTGACCAGGTGCTCGTCCTCGACGGTGAGCCCGTCGACGTCCGTGCGCAGGCGGTTGTAGACACCCGCCAGGTAGGTCCCCGGGTAGTGCGGACCTCCGGCCCGTGCCTCGCTGGCGGCACCGCGGGTCGCCATGTACCCGTTCCCGAGTGTGCAGAGGGACTCGCGCAGCCCCTCCTGCCGGGCGTCGAAGGACGTGTAGGTCAGGTTCCAGGGGCTGTCCCCGCCCGATCCGCCGCCCCACGCGGCGGTCCCGGACACGGGGGCCAGCGGCAGGTCGAGGGCCTCGAGGTCGTCGACGACGAAGTGGGCGCCCGCGGCGAGCAGCGGTCCGCGGCGATCCGCGTCACCGAGGCCGACGACGAGGCCGAATCCCTCGGTCACGGCCGTCCGCACCAGGCGGTGGCTGTCGGTGACGACGACGACATGCTCCGGATCGACGCCCAGCTGGTGGGAGGCGAGCCGGAGGGAGGCGGACGGAGGATGCCGGTGGGGGCGTCCGGAGAGGGGACCCTCCGGGTCGCCGTCCGGCGGGTCCGCGGCAACGACGACGTCGGCCAGGAACTCCGAGGGCAGCTCCTGACGGGCGGTGACGACCGCTGTGAGGACGCCTTCGGCCCGCAGGCGCGCGAAGAGGCCCTGCGCACCGGCGTCGGGCACGTGCCGCTCGTCCATCTCCACGAGCACGGAGTGCATCTCCTCGACAGAGGGGTCGAGGGCCAGCAGGACGGCCCCGTAGGTGGTCTTGCCGGGGACGACCGGTTCCGCCTCGACGCCGCTCATGCGGTCATTGTGCCACCTGCCTCCGTCAGGTGCTGGAGGCGGGCGGGGCGGGCGTCAGTTGATGGTGCTGAGGCGGATGGTCTCGGGCAGCCCCAGGATCTGCTCGATGACCTCCCGCGTCACGCCGTTGCCGGCGTCCGTGACGAGGTAGCCGGTGTCCCCGCGGGTCGACAGCTGCTGGCGGTCGATGTTGATGCCGTGGTCGCCGAGGACGCTGTTGACGGTCGCCAGGACCCCGGGGACGTTGCGGTGCAGGTGCAGGATGCGGGTCCCGTTGACGGCGGTGTCCAGCTGGACCTGCGGCATGTTCACCGACAGGGTCGTGGAGCCCGAGGTCACGAAGGACGAGAGCTTCGCGGCCACGAACCGCCCGATGTCCACCTGCGCCTCCTGCGTGGAACCGCCGATGTGCGGGGTGAGGATCACGTTGGGCAGGCCCTGCAGCACCGAGGTGAACGGGTCCCCGGACACCTTGGGCTCGTTGGGGAAGACGTCCACCGAGGCGCCGGCGATGTGCCCGCTGACCAGGGCGTCCCGCAGCGCGTTGTAGTCGACCACCATGCCGCGGCACAGGTTCAGGAACAGGGACCGGGGGCGCATCCGTTCGAACTGCTCGCGCCCGAACAGGTTGTTGTTGCTGGTGCGACCGTCCACGTGCAGCGAGACGGTCTCGACCCGCTCCAGCAGCTCCTCCAGCGTGTCGCAGCGCTTTGCGTTGCCGAGGGGGAGGCGGTCCACGACGTCGTAGTAGTAGACCCGCATGCCGAGGGTCTCGGCGAGCACGGACAGCTGGGACCCGATGTTGCCGTAGCCCACGATGCCGAGGGTGCGGCCGCGGACCTCGTGGGCGCCCGTGGCGGACTTGTCCCACACGCCCTCGTGCATGCCCTTGTTCTTGTCGGTGAGGTGCCGGGCCATCGAGATGATCTCGGCGACCGCGAGCTCCACCACGGAGCGGGTGTTGGAGTAGGGGGCGTTGAAGCACGTCACGGCGTGCTCGGTGGCGGCCGTGAGGTCGATCTGGTTCGTGCCGATGCAGAAGGCGCCCACGGACAGCAGCTGCGGGTGGGCCTCGAACACCTCCCGGGTCACGTGGGTCTTCGACCGGATGCCGAGCAGCTCGACGCCCGCGAGGGCCTCGACGAGCTCTCCGGTGTCGAGGGCGCCCTTGCGGGTCTCGACCTCGATGCCCTTCTCGGTCAGGATGCGTTCGGCCTCGGGGTGGACGTTCTCCAGGAGCAGTGCTTTCACAGTGGCCCAGTCTATGGCTCCGGGGCGCGGGACGACGACGTCGGGCGTCACCGTGCGGCGGATGTGGTCCGGATCACCGTGCCCCGGCGGGCTGCGGCGTCTCCCCGGGCCCGGCACCCGAGCCGGAGCCGGGCGGCGGCGGGACCGGGGCGCCGCCCGGCCGCCCGGCGCGAGGCCCGTGGACGATCCGTCCGCCGACGCCGTGCTACCGAGCAGTACTTCCACTGTTGCCGCCCGGCCGGTGACGGACATGTGCGATCGTGATGAGCATCACGATCACCCCCGTTCCGGTGCCGCCCCTCCGCAGGGCCGTGCCGGCAGCAGCCCTCACCCCCGGAGGACCCACGTGATCCCTCAGCACCACGCCCCCGCGACCGCACGCCCCTCGGACCGACCGCGCCGCCGGACGGCGGCGGCGGTCGCGCTCGCCGTCGCCCTTCCCCTCGGCGCCGCGGCCCCCGCGGCCGCCGACGCCGACTTCCCCTCGACCGAGGGAAGGACCAGCACCTCCAGCCTGCTGACCTACGACGACGTGGTGCAGGAGCTGCAGAAGCTGGAGCGGACCAGCCGCCACGGCGTGAACGCCTTCACCCTCGACGAGGCCGGCATGGAGGTGAGCACCTCCGAGCAGGGCCGGGACCTGTGGGTCGCGACCGTCGGCTCCGGACCGGAGCACGTGTGGCTCCAGGGCCGGATCCACGGCAACGAGCCCTACGGCACCGACGCCCTGCTGACCCTGCTCAAGGACCTCGGCACCAACGGCTCGGCCGAGTACGGGCTGCTCCGGGACAAGTTCACCTTCCACGTCATCCCGATGTACAACCCGGACGGCGCCGAGGCCAACATCCGGCACACCGTGCTGTGGGACCGGGTGACGGACGCCCCGGAGGGCGGGACGCCGCAGCGGATCGACCTCAACCGCGACTGGACGGCGGAGGGCTTCGCCGCGGACGAGTCCCGGGCGTTCCACGAGTACTGGACCACCGTGGACCCGGCGTGGGGCGTCGACATCCACCACCAGGGCCTGAAGCAGCAGTACGGGACCGGCGAGGACGTCACCCTCTCCCTCGGCATCTCGCTCGCTCCCGGCGGCCCCACCCTGCCCGGGATCCACGACGGGGCCTACGACCGGCTGACGCGCCAGATGAACGTGCACGTCTACGACGAGCTGTCGAAGTACGGCTCCATCAACATCGACCGCTACCAGGTGGGCGGCAGCTACGAGATCGACATCAGGGGCGGCGTCGTGTCGGCGATGATGCTCGGCCTCGACCACGACGGGCTCAACCCGGAGCGCCACTCCCACCCGGTCGTGTTCTTCGAGACCTCGGGCAACTCCTCCGACGGCAGCCTCGGCCAGAAGGCCCGCGGCAGGAGCGTGCAGCAGAACGTGCTCGCCGTGAAGGAGCTCCTGCTGGGCCTGGCCACCGGAGAGGTCCAGCAGCAGGACCCGGAGCGCTGGGAGGAGATCCCGCACGCGCCGGTCACCGGCTACAGCACCGACTGGGCGGGGACCCTCCCGGTCGGCGGCTGAACCCGGCCGCCGGTGCCCTCCTCGGGGCACCGGCGGCTCGGGGCACGAAAAAGGCGAAGCGGGACATCCGTCGGATGTCCCGCTTCGCCTGCGTGGTGCGCGAGGGGGGAGTTGAACCCCCACGCCCTTTCGGGCACACGGACCTGAACCGTGCGCGTCTGCCTATTCCGCCACTCGCGCTCGTCTCCCACAGCGGCTGACCGCTGTGAGCAACGACGGCAATCCTACCCACGATCGCCCCCGATGGCCAATCGTGAGGACGGCGCGCGGTCAGTACGCTGGTCCCATCCTCCGCACGGAGGGTGGCCGGCGCCGACCAGGGGAGTGCACATGCAGCCCGATCACCAGCAGACCGAGGACAAGCGCAAGGAGCTGGGGCGCAGCGACGAGCCGGTCGAGGACGAGCTCGTCGAGGAGTTCGAGAACACCGTCGCGGAGGGGGCGGACCGGCTCAACCGCACGTGGCGGGCCCTCGTCATCACCGGGCTGTTCGGCGGCATCGACGTCGGACTGGGCATCATGGCGATGCTCGCCGTCAAGGACGCCACCGGCTCCGACCTGCTCGCGGGCATGGCCTTCGGCATCGGGCTGTTCGCCCTGCGGCTGGCGCACTCGGAGCTGTTCACCGAGGACTTCCTGATCCCCATCAACGCGGTGGTCGCCAAGCACGGCACGTGGCTGCAGCTGTGCCGGCTGTGGACGGTGACCCTCGTGGCCAACCTCGCCGGCGGCTGGCTGTTCATGTGGGTGGTGGGAGCGGCCTTCCCGCAGTTCGAGCAACTCCTGCTCGAGACCTCGGTGAAGTACATGGAGAGCGGTCTCACGCTGGAGACGGCCGCGCTGGCGATCCTCGCCGGCAGCACGATCACGCTGAGCACCCGGATGAGCCAGGGCACCTCCAACGACGTCGTCACCGCGCTGATCTCGCTGATCAGCGGTCTGCTGGTCGTGGGACTGGGCATGCTCCACGGCGCCCTCAACTCCATCGTCATCTTCGGCGCCATGCACCTGGGCGCGGCGATCTCCTACTCGGACTGGTTCGTGTGGTTCCTGTGGGTCATTCCGCTGAACATGGCCGGAGGGCTGGTCATCATCACCCTGCCGCGACTGATCCGGACGCTCGAGCTGATCAAGAAGGAGCGCGCCGAGCAGAGCAGGAAGCTCGTGGCACAGGGCCTGGAGGACTGACGGTTCAGGCGACCACCAGCCCGGTCGCCAGGGCGAAGGCGCCCCACAGCCCCGTCAGCGCGAAGAGGGTGATCGGGGCGAGCAGCGCGAGCTCCGCGACCGACCCGGCGTTGCCGATCAGCGGCACGGTCAGGAAGGACCGGTTCTTGTACAGGGCGCGGGGCAGGGGCAGGGGCACCCGCAGCGGGTAGAGCAGGTGGATCCCGCGTGTGGTCACCAGGTCCCCGGCCAGATGGACCACCACGCCCGTGCCCACCGCGGCGGCGAACCACCACTCGTGCGCGGGTGGATACAGGCCCACGACGACGCCCAGCCCGATCCCCACGACCCAGTTGAGCTTCGCCACCCGCTCCGGCACGAAGGCGAGCACCTGCACGGCGAACGCGATGAGCAGCACGGACATGACCGCCGCCAGCGGCCACACCCGGCCGAGGTCCCCGGCAGGGATGCCGATCTTCTGCGCGGCCGCCGCCAGCCCGGTGAACGCCACCACCCCCAGCACCGAGTGGGTGCCGCGCCGGTGCCCGCCCGAGAGCCGGCAGATCCCGCGGGCCAGCCAGGTGGACAGCGGCCGCAGGGAACGGGCCACGGTCCCGCCCGGGTGGTCCAGGTCCGGCAGCAGCGCCGCGCCGGCCGTGACCAGGGCACCGGTGAGGACCCCGGAGTCGCCGACGTCCAGCAGCCCCCACCCGATCGGCACGCTGAGGTCCTGCAGGTGCAGGTGGTAGTCGGCGGTCAGCGCCACCCATGCGGCCGCCCCGCAGGCCGCATGGCTCGGTCCCATCATGGAAGTGATGTCCTCCTCGGATCTCCGGTGCGGTGGGGTCCGGACGACCTCACCAGCGGAAACACTAGAGTCCCGGCCGGACAGCACAGCGCCGGGGACTGCACGACGGGCGCCCGGTGACACCGGATCCCCCGGGTCCGTAGGCTGGCGGCCAGGACTCCGCCGACGGAAGGACAGCGCCGTGCTCCGATCCACCCGCTCCGGTGCGGGGGCGCCCACCCTGCTGCTGCTCCCCGGGCTGCTGTGCACCCAGCGGCTGTGGGACCGGGCGCGGCCGCTGCTCGAGGCCTTCCACGACGTGCTCACGGTGGACCTGCCGGGCGTCGGCGGCGGCGACCTCCCGGATGGCGCCGCCGACCTGGAGGCGTACGCGGACCGGGTGTGCGAGGTGCTCGACGCCGAGGGGATCGAGCGCTGCGTGTGGGTGGGGCACTCGCTGGGCGGCTACGTGCTGGCGGCGGCCCTGGAGCGCCACGCCGACCGGATCAGCCACGCCGTCCTGGCCTACAGCACCACCGAGGCCGACGACGCGTCGGCCCGCGCCGGCCGGGACCGGGGGATCGACGCCGTGCGGGAGCACGGCGTCGCCGCCTACGCGGACCGGCAGATGCCCCGGACGTTCCGGGAGGACGCCCGCGAGGAGGACGTCGAGGCCGCGCTCCGGCAGGCCCGGGACTGGCCGGAGGCCGCCGTGGTCCGCGCCCTGGAGGCCATGCGGGACCGGCCCGACCGCACGCCGCTGCTGCTCGAGCACACCGAGCTGCCGGTGCTGCTCGTCCAGGGGGACGACGACCCCGCGATCGACGCCCTCGACCCGGAGGAGCGCCACGTCACGCGGATCGTCACGGACACCGCGCACATGGGTGTGCTCACCGACCCGCACACCTTCGCGGGCATCGTGCACGGCTGGGTGGCCGACGAGCTCGAGCGCCCTGCCTGACCGGCCCCCGTCGGGCAGCGGTACGTCAGGGGGCCGGCACGGACCGCCACCCCGCGGAGTCCACCTCGACGACGACGGGCGCCCGGCCGCCCACGCCCCGCCGCCGCAGCGCCGCCTCGATGTCACCCGCGGCGGCGGCGACCACGAAGGTCTCCCCGCGGAACAGGTCGGCGGAGTCCTCGACGAGACAGACCAGCTCCTCGGCGCCGCGGGCCGTGAACCGCTCGGCCACGCGCAGGCGCGCGGTCCACGGCGGGGGAGAGGCGGCGTCGTCGAGGAGGACGGCGGTGGCCGGGCACTGCAGGTCGGTCATGGCCCCAGTCTTCCCCTCGGGCCGCGGCGGGGGAAGACTGGGCCCATGACCGACCCCGTGGACCCCATCACCGTCGCCGCCGCACGGGCCCGCACGGCCGCGGACGCGCACCGCGGCGTGGAGACCGACGCGTGGGTCGCCGGCATCGCCGCCTCCGGCGGCCCCCACCGGCCGGGGGCGCCCCGGCCCTCCGCGGGGGACGTCCTCTCCGGGCGCGACGACGCCCACACGGTCTCCTCCGAGGGCGGCCGCCGGTCCGCCGAGTGGATCCGCGACCTCGCCGACCGGGGCGGCTGAGGCGGTCCCGTCCGCTCAGTCCACGGACTTCGGCTGCCCCGGCAGCTGCTGCTCGCAGCCGGGGGTGAGCCAGGCCTTCACGAAGCCGCCGGACTGGTAGGCGAACTCCCGCAGGTGGCCCCGCGGCACGGCCGGGTAGTCGAAGGAGAGCACGTCCAGCTCCCCGGCGTAGCAGCGACCCAGCAGCAGGCGGGCCCGGGCGACGTGCTGACGGTAGGTGAGCACGCTGACGTGCTCCCACCCCCGCTGCTCGCTGAGCGCGCGCAGCTCCATGGCCTCGCCCTGGGTGGTCGAGGGGTCGGGGCGGAAGCAGATCACCTCGTAGTCCTGCTCGCCGTCCTCGGCGCAGGTCTGCGCGGCACGCGCGTAGTACACCTCGCCCGAGGCGTCGCCGAGGTCGTTGGTGCCGGGGTTGGCCACGACCAGCACGGGCGCCACCCCGGCGTCCATGAGCCGCAGCGCCTCGGCCATCCGGGTCCGGTCCGGCGGGCCCAGGACGAGGAGGGCGTCCGAGCGCGCCGGGTCGTCGGTCCGGGGGTGCTGGAACACCGCCCAGCCGGCGAGCAGCCAGACCAGGCCCAGGGCGAGCACCGCGACGAGCACCCAGGCCGGCCACGCGGAGCGGCGGGTGGTGCGGGCGCTGCGGGGCATCGGGGCCGCTCCTCGGCGGTCGTGGGGACGGAGTCCGGGTCAGCCGACATTGTCCCACCCGCCACGGGGCACGGTCACCGTGTGACGCGACGGGACCGATCGGGCGGGGTGGCGCGGGCCTACGATGTAGGACGCCGGTGCGGTGCGCGCGGGCGTGCCGTGCGCACGGCAGTTCGACGACCGAGGAGGACGGACCGCATGACGGTGGAGGACCAGTCCGGCGTGCTGTGCCGGGTGCCCATGCGCTGGGGCGACATGGACCCGTACGGGCACGTGAACAACGTGGAGGTCGTGCGGCTGCTCGAGGAGTCGCGGATCGCGGCCCTGGGCGTGCCCGTGGGCACCGGCGACCAGGTGGAGCCCCCGCTGATCCCGTTCTTCTCCGCGCTGCCGGAGGGCACGCAGGCGCTGATCACCGAGAACCGGATCAGGTACCTCCGCCCCCTCGAGTACCGCAACACGCCGGTGGAGGTCCGGGTGTGGGTCGTCTCTGCCCGCGGCGGGGCGCTGACGCTGGGCTTCGAGATCACCGACGTGGTCTCGCGCCGGGCGTGCGTGCGGGCCGAGACCCAGCTCGCGTTCTTCGTGCCCGCCACCGGGACGGTGCTGCGCATCTCCGCGGAGCAGCAGGAGCTCCTCGCCCCGCACGCGGGCCCGCGCGTCTTCCGCTGACCCGGACTGCCCCGGAGCCGCGCCGCTCAGGCCTCCGTGCGCGCCCGGTGGCCCGCCTGCGAGCGCCGGTACTGCGCCGCGAGCCGGACCGGGGCGTTGGGCGCGCCGAAGCCGGAGTACCCGTGGCGGCGCTCGACCACCTCGAAGAACACCGTGCCCAGGGTCTCCGTGTAGAAGTGCAGGAACTCGCCCTCGGCGTCCCGGTCGTAGAGCAGGTGCAGCTCCTGCAGGGAGGCCACGAACCCGGCGTCGAGGTCGAAGCGGGCGTCGAGGTCCTCGTAGTAGTTCTGCGGCACGGGCAGGAACCGCAGCCCGCGCCGGCGTGCCCGCCGGGCCACGGCGAAGACGTCCGCGCAGGACAGCGCCACGTGCTCGGGGTAGGCCGCGCCCACGAAGGAGCCCTGCTCGGCGGCGGCCGGGGCCACGTTGAGCGGCATCCGCACCGCGCCGTTGGCCGAGCGCATCACCTGGCTGCGCACCAGCCCCGAGGGTCCGGGGACGTCCTGCGCGGCCTGCGCCTCGAGGGCGAGCACCGAGGTGTAGAACAGGACGGCCTCGTCGTAGTGCTGCCACGGCTGGGCCATGTTGATGTGGTCCACCCCGGTGACCAGGGCGCCGGTGTCGAGCTCATCGTCCGCGCCGAACTCGCCCAGCCAGGCCGGGACCCCGTCCGCCGTGCGCTCGCAGAAGAAGATCTCCGTGCCGTCCGGGGCGAACACGCCGCGCAGCACCTGCTCGTCGTCGCGCTGGGAGCGGGGCACGGGCAGGGCCTCGAGCCGGGTGGCGCGCTCGGCGGCGGCGTCCGGGTCGGCGACGTCGAAGCCGAGCGCGGCGACCTCGGTGGGGGAGCCGTCCGGGACCGCGTCGTTGACGACGACCCGCACCGGTCCCTGCACCCACACCTGCACGTTCTCCTTGGACCGGTGGTGCCCGCCCAGGGCGAAGCCGAGCTGGTGCAGGAGCCGGGTGGTCTCGCCGAGCCGCCCGGTGCGGATCTCCACGAAGTCGTGGCCGCTGGGCTCCTCGACCGCGGGCAGCGCCTGGAGCTGGAGCGTGTCCCGGGTCCGCTCCCCGGCCAGGGCCCGCCGGGTCTGGTCCTCGAGCCAGCGCAGGGAGCGCAGCCCGTCCACCGCGGTGCGGTTGACGTCGGCCTGGCGGAAGGCGTCGTTGAAGATCTCCAGGGAGACGGGCCCGTCGTAGCCCGCGCGGACCAGGTGGGACATGAAGCCCACCATGTCGAAGCCGCCCTCCCCGGGGAACACCCGGTGGTGGCGGGACCAGGAGAGGACGTCCAGGCTCAGCAGCGGGGCGTCGGCCAGCTGGACGAAGAAGATCTTCTCCGCCGCGATGTCCTCGATGGGCGCCGGGTCCCAGGCGCGGGAGAGGATGTGGAAGCTGTCGAGGCAGGTCCCCACGCTCGGGTGGTCGGCCAGGTCCACGATCCGCTGGGCGCGCTCGAAGTCGTTGACGAACCTCCCCCACGCCAGCGCCTCGTAGGCCAGCCGCACACCGTGGCGCGCGGCGAGCTCGCCGAGCTGCCGCAGCTGCCCGGCCATGACCTCGTCGTCGTCGATCTCCGCCGTGGCCACGTTCGAGCACACGAGCAGGGTGTCCGTGCCGAGCCGGTTCATCAGCCGGAACTTGGCCTCGGCGCGCCGCAGGTTCGCGGCGAGCTGCCCCGGGCCCACGGCGTCGAAGTCCCGGAAGGGCTGGTAGAGGTCCAAACTCAGGCCCAGCTGCCCGGCGAGCTCTCGGATCTCCTCGGGGGAGGAGGGGGAGACGACCAGGTCCTGCTCGAAGACCTCGATCCCGTCGAACCCGGCCGCCGCGGCGGCGTGCATCTTCTCCTCGAGGGTGCCCGAGAGGCAGACCGTGGCGATCGAGGTGCGCATCAGCGTCCCGCCCCCGAGACGGCCGGCTCAGCGGCGACCTGCTCCGCGGAGTCGTAGGATGTGAGGGCGCCGCCCATCCAGCTGGCCGGTGCGGCCCTGCGGGGCGTCCGGCCGGGCGGCGGCGGGGCCGGGGTCTCGGCGGTCGTCGCTGCTGAGCTCATGGAGGTCCTCCGGATCGGCCCACAGCACGACGACGTTCTCATATTGTGGGAATCGCTTCTGTTGTGTGATCATGATTGCTGTGAGCTGGTCCACATGTCAACCGCAGGTCGAACGGAGCCCCGCCGTGAGAACACCGAGCCGGACCGCCGTCCCCGGCGCCGGGTGCCCCCGATGACGGCCCCGGAGCCGGCAGGGGCCGCCCGCCAGGACATGGTGGGCAAGGCCCTCCAGCTGCTCGAGCTGCTGGGGGAGCACCCGGGCGGACTCACCGCGGCCGAGGCCACCAAGATCTGCGGCTACCCCTTCAGCACCACGTACCGGCTGCTCAACGCACTCGTCCGGGACGGCTTCGCCGAGCTGCAGGAGGACAGGCGCTACGTCCTGGGCCTGAAGATCTTCCACGCCGCCCACAGCGTGGCCCAGCGCCTCGGGATCACCGGGACGGTCGTGCCCGTGCTGCGGCGGATGGTCGAGCACACCGGGGAGTCCTGCCTGTTCGCCGTCCTGGACGGCGATCGCTTCCACACCCTCGCCAAGGAGGACGGGCCGGACTTCCGGGTCACCTCCGACCCCGGCTACCGCGGCGCGCTGCACTCCTCCGCCCTGGGGCTGTGCCTGCTCGCGTTCGCCCCGGAGGACGTGCGCGAGCACCTCGTCGGCACGATCGGGCTCGAGCCGCGCACCCCGGGCACGCTCACGGACCGGGACGAGCTGCGCCGCCGGATCGAGCGGGTCCGGCAGGAGGGCTGGGCCACCCAGGACCAGGAGCACGACGTGGGGATGGTCGCCGTGGCGGTGCCCGTCCTGCGGCCGGGCGGGGGCTGCGTCGGCGCGCTCGCGCTGTCCGCGCCGGTGTTCCGGCACCGGCTGGAGGGCCTCGTGGAGATGGTGCCCGCCCTCCAGGAGGCGGCCGGGGAACTGGGCGCGCGGCTCACCGGCTGAGCGGCCGGCGCCGTCTCAGGGGACGGACTGGCCGCGCGCCGCGGTGAGCAGGGCGTACCAGTCCTCGTGGCCCAGCCGGGACGCGAGCTCCTCCGCCCCGGCGCACGCGGCGATCCGCTCCGGGTCGGTGGTCCCCAGCACCGGGCGGATTCCGCCGGGGTGCTTCATGAGCCACGCGAGGACCACCGCCTCGCCGGAGGCGCCGTGCGCCGAGGCGATCCGGTGGACCGTCCCGGCGGTGGCCGCGGCGTGCTGGTCCTCCGGCGGGATCGGCGCACCGGTGTACAGGCCGCGGGCCAGGGCGCCCCACGCCTGCACCTCGATGCCGTCTGCCGCGCAGTACTCCAGGAGCCCCTCCGGGAACGAGTGCTCCGCGCCCTCCGGGTGGTTGGCCAGGATCTGCTGCTCCACGAAGCTCCGGTGCCGCAGGCTCAGCTCGAGCTGCACCGCGGTGACGGGCGTGGTGAGCACCTGCTGGTAGCGGGACACCTGGCGGACCGACATGTTGGACAGGCCCACGGAGCGGATCAGCCCCTCCTTGCGCAGCTCGTCCAGGGCCCCGGCGACCTCCCGGGGGTCGGCCAGGGGGTCCGGCCGGTGCAGCACGAACCGCTCCACCGAGTCCACGCGGAGCCGGCGCAGGGATCCCTCGAGGCTGCTCCGGATCGTCTCCCGGTCCAGCCGGTAGTGGGTCGGCGCACCGGGTGCGGCGGTGTTGCCCGGCAGGCGCACCCCGCACTTGGTCTGGAGGGTCACCCTCCGCGCCATCCCCGGGTCCTCGGCGAGGAGCTCGCCGAAGACCTCCTCGGACTTCCCGTGGGCGTAGATGTCGGCGTGGTCGAAGTCGGTGATGCCGGCGTCCAGCGCGGCGTGCACGGCGGCCCGGGCGCGGTCCACGGTCCTGGCGCTCAGCGGGGCGTCGTCCCACGACCCGCCGATGGTCATGCAGCCGTAGATCAGGCGCGAGCTCATGGGCGGTCCTCTCCTTCGGGCACTCCGGCGTCCCGGGTGGGACTCTGCTGCTCCAGGCGCTGCTGCTCGGCGGCCCAGCGCAGGCGGGCGGCCGCCGCGTAGGCGGCCCCGGACTCCTTCATCCGGCCAGCGCGCTCGTAGAGCCGGCCCAGGGCGGTGAAGCACTCCGCCTGGTCCGTGGCCGCGGCCTCGGTCTCCTGGTAGAAGTCCAGCGCCCGGTTGTACGCGGTGATGGCCTGGGTGTGACGTTCGCCCAGTTCGTACACCCGTCCCAGGTTGACGTGGCACTGCGCCTGGTCCTGCGCCTCGTGCGGGGCGTCGAGGTACTGGCCCAGGGCGTCGAGGAGGTGCTCCTCGGCGTCGTGGGCGCGGTCCAGCTCGAGCAGCAGGCTGCCCAGGATCAAGTGCGTGCGGGCCCGGTGCTTGCCGCTGCCGGGGATGCGGCAGAAGAGCCCGAGGGCGTTCTCGTAGGCGGTGACGGCCCGGCCGGGGCGGTTCATCCCGAGGTAGAGGTGGCCCAGGTTGTAGTGGCAGGCAGCCTGCTCCTGGAGGGAGTCGCCCTCCTCCTCGAAGAGGACGATGGCCTGCTGGTAGGCGGTCTCGGCCTCGTCGAGCCGTCCGCGGTCCTCGGCGTCGAGGGCCCGGGTGAAGAACCCGTGCCCGTCCTGGGGGTAGCTCATGCGGATTCCTTTCTCGGCCGGGTCCTGCGGGGACGTCAGGGGGCTACGCGGGGTGCGGGTCCTGCGGGCGCGGGGCCCGGCGGCCCAGCGCGAACCACAGTCCCGCGCCGGCGACGGGGAACGCGAGGATCACGAGCAGCCACAGCAGGCGCAGCACGGGGTCCAGGCCCGGGCTGCGCAGCAGGGAGACCGAGGCGGCGACCATCAGCACGACGACGACCGCTCCGGCCACCGTCGCACCGCTCTCCCACGCCCCCGTCCGCACGGCCTCGGCGCCGCCGGCCGCGAGGACGGTCCAGGTGCTCATGCATCGATCCTCGCACCGCCGGGGCGGGCGGACAAGGGCGGGCGCCGGGGCGTGCCGGTCTCCGGTCCCCCGTAGAGTGGGCTGCGCCACCGCTCAGCACGCTGATAAAATGTGCATGTCGACTGCAACCCCGAGGAGAGTCCACGATGTCCACCTCCGACGACCGTCCGTACGACCAGGAATCCGCCCACGAGGAGCCCACCGCCGGGCCCGCCGGCGGAAGGGACACGGACGACACCGGGGTGGAGCGCCACCCGCCCAGCTCGGCGAACGAGCTCTGGGACCACAACGCCTACGGGCGGGAGGACGGCGACATCGGCGGCTCCGCGACCTCGGGCGCCACCGACACGCGCGACCCGCGCGGCGGGGCCCCCGCCTACAACATCGACGCCGGGGACGACGACGCCGTGCGTCACGGCGACGACTCGGGCCGCGACGACGGCTCGAACGTGCGCGCGACGGGCGAGTCGCTGACCGGGGCGGACGCCACGGCCGGCCACGGCCGCGAGAGCGTCGGCGACGAGGAGCGCGACGGTGGGCGCGGCGACCTGCGCGACGACGCATCCGGCGCCGGCGGACAGGCCTTCGACCAGGAGGTGAGCGGGCGGGACAGCACCGGCCGGGACAGCACCGGCCCGGCGGCCGGGGACCGGTACGCCACGGCTCCGGGCGCCACGGACCGGGCCACGACGGAGCGCGGAGCCGGCCGCCACGTCGCCGGGGACGGGGCCGGCGAGCTCGGGGCCGCAGGGAGCGGGCGCGGTGAGCGCCCGGGGGAGAGCCCGTCCGTGGTCCGGCACGAGGAGCGGCTGCAGGTCGGGACCGAACGGGTCGAGTCCGGCCGGGCCCGGCTGCGCAAGTACGTGGTGGAGGAGCCGGTGCGCGCGGAGCAGACCCTGGCGTCCGAGGACGTCGAGGAGGTCCGCACTCCCGTCACCGAGGAGGAGCGCGAGGCGTTCCTCGCCGGCCGGGAGCTGCCGGTGGGGGAGGACGAGGTCATCCTCTACCGCGAGGTGCCCGTGGTGCAGACGGTGCGCGTGCCCTACGAGCGGGTGCGCCTGGTCGTGCGCCGCACGGAGCGCACCGAGGTCGTCGAGGAGACCGTGCGCCAGGAGCGGATCGACGTCGAGGAGGACTGAGCCCCCGTCCCGGACCCCCTCGGCCCCCCCCGGCCGAGGGGGTCCGTCGTGCCGCCGTGGGACGTCCCGCTGCGCCGCCGGCGCCTGTTCACCCAGCGCGGAGGCCGCGCCCGGGGCTTGTGCCCCGCCTCACGGGAGTGAAGTAATGGCAAGTGAGCTGGTCGTTCCGGTCCGTGCGGGCCGGGGCCGGCCGGTGTCGACCACATTTCGACGACCGGGAGGTCCACCATGCGCAAGAGGCTGAACAGGATGCGGCAGAAAACCGGGGGGCAGGTGCCCATGGCTCCCGGCGTCCCCGGGAGCGAGACCGCCCCGGTCGCGGAGCCCACCGCGCCCCGCCCGCCGCTGCCGCCCAAGCCGGACCAGGGCACGCCCGAGCCCGTGAGCCCCACGGGCCAGAACACGGGGATCGACCCCACCCTCAACGCCCAGGGCGGGGAGCACCTGACCACCGCCCACGGCTCCCGGCGCGGCGACACCGACCACTCCCTGAAGGCAGGCCGACGGGGACCCGTGCTCCTGCAGGACCACCACTTCCGGGAGAAGATCAGCCACTTCGACCACGAGCGCATCCCGGAGCGCGTGGTGCACGCCCGCGGCGCCGGCGCCCACGGCGTGTTCCGCTCCTACGGCACCGCGAGCAGGATCTCCTCCGCCGCCGTGTTCGGCAAGGACGTCGAGACCCCGGTCTTCGTGCGCTTCTCCACCGTCCTCGGCTCGCGCGGCTCCGCCGACCTCGCCCGGGACACCCGCGGCTTCGCCACGAAGTTCTACACCTCCGAGGGCACCTGGGACCTGGTGGGCAACAACATCCCCGTGTTCTTCATCCAGGACGCCATCAAGTTCCCGGACGTCGTGCACGCGGCCAAGCCCCACCCGGACCGGGAGATCCCGCAGGCGCAGTCCGCCCACGACACCTTCTGGGACTTCGTCTCCCTGCACACCGAGGCGCAGCACCACACGATCTGGAACATGTCGGACCGCGGCATCCCCCGGTCCTACCGCACGATGGAGGGCTTCGGCGTCCACACGTTCCGGCTCGTCGACGACGCCGGGCGCAGCGTGCTCGTGAAGTTCCACTGGAAGCCGAAGCTCGGCGTGCACTCGGTGCTGTGGGAGGAGGCGCAGATCGCGATGGGCATGGACCCCGACGTGCACCGCCGGGACCTCGCGGACGCCATCGAGGCGGGCGCCCACCCCGAGTGGGAGCTCGGGGTCCAGGTCTTCGAGGACAACGAGGAGCAGATGTTCGAGGGCATCGACCTGCTCGACCCCACGAAGTTCGTCCCGGAGGAGCTCGCGCCCGTCGAGCCGGTCGGACTGATGACGCTCAACCGCAACCCGTCGAACTTCTTCGCCGAGACCGAGCAGGTCGCCTTCAACCCCAACAACATGGTCCGCGGCATCGACGTCACCAACGACCCGCTGCTGCAGGGCCGGCTGTTCTCCTACCTGGACACCCAGCTCAGCCGGCTGGGCGGGCCCAACTGGACCCAGCTGCCGATCAACCGCCCGCACGCCCCCGTCAACGACATGCTCCGGGACGGGATGCACCAGACCGCCGTGCACACCGGCGTCGCGCCCTACCACCCGAACTCGCTGGACGGGAACAACCCCTTCCCCGCCGACGAGCCGGCCCGCCCCTTCATCGACCACCCGGCCCCGGTCGCGGAGTCGGTCAAGGAGCGCGGGAACCCCGTGACCTTCGAGGACCACTACAGCCAGACCCGCCTGTTCTGGCTGTCGATGAGCGACGTCGAGAAGGAGCACATCGCGCAGGCGTACACCTTCGAGCTCGGCAAGTGCTGGGAGCAGTCGGTCAAGGAGCGCCAGCTGCAGGCCCTCGCCAACATCGACGAGAAGCTGTGCGCCGTGGTCGCCCGGGGACTGGGCCTGCCGGCGCCGGGACCGACCGTCAAGCACGGGAAGATCACGCCGAGCCCGGCCCTGTCTCAGGTCGGCGGGCAGTGGCCCCTCGACGGCCGCCAGGTGGGCATCGTGGTGGGTCCTGACCCCGACGAGAACGACCTCGTGGCCGTGGTCTCCGCGATCGACGACGCCGGGATGGTGCCGCTGGTCATCGCCCCGCACGGCGGGCCGGTCGGGCGCGGCGGGAAGGTCGTGGCCCACCGGACCTACCTCACGGCGCGCTCCGTCGAGTTCGACTCGGTGCTCGTGGCCGGTGCCGTCCCGCCGGCCCCGGACGCCCAGCAGGGCCTCGACGCGAAGGCCGGAGCCGTCACCTCCGGCGGCGTGGACCCGCGCGTGCACCTGCTGCTCGGCGAGGTGTTCCGCCAGGCCAAGGCCATCGGCACCTGGGGCGCCAAGGGCCAGGTGCTCGCCGCGGCGGGCCTGCCCGAGGGCGCGCCCGCCGTGGTCTCCGGCAAGGACGCCGCCGCCGTGGTCGAGCAGGTGGTCACGCTCATGAAGAGCCACCGCGCCTGGGAGCGGTTCCCGGTCTCCGGCCGCCTCTGACCGCCGCTCCCCACCGCCGAAGCCACCGCTTCCGCCCGGGGCCACCGCCGATCCGCGGTGTGCTCGGGCGGGAGCGGTGGCTTCGGCGGGTGCGGCGGCCGTGTCGGCCCGGAAGCGGCGGCGCGCGGGGCGGGCGACGGGGCCGGGGCGGGTCAGAAGCGGCCCAGCTCCTCCCGCAGCGCCGAGCCGAGGTCGGGGTGGCGGAACCGGTAGCCCCGGTCGATGGCCCGGTCCGCCGAGACCCGCTGGTCCGCGAGCGCCATCAGCTCGGCGCCCTCGGACCCGAGCACGAGCTTCGGCCCGAACCCCGGGGTGGGCAGCAGCGCCGGCCGGCCCAGGACCTTGCCGAGGGTCCGGGCGTAGTCGCGGCCCGTCACCGGCATCGGGGCCACGGCGTTGACGGGCCCGTGCAGGCCGGGGGAGAGCACCGCGTGGGCGAACAGGCCCACCGCGTCGTCCAGCGAGATCCAGCTCAGCCACTGGTCCCCGGAGCCGAGCCGTCCGCCCAGTCCTGCGAGGAACAGGGGCAGCTGGGCCTTGAGGGCGCCGCCGGCGGGGCTCTGCACCACCCCGGTGCGCACCGTGACCACGCGGGTGCCGACAGCCTCGGCCTCCTGGGCGGCCTGCTCCCACGCCGTGCAGACCTCGGCGAGGAAGTCGTCGCCCGGCGCTGACTTCTCCGTGACGGTCTCCCCGTGCGTGTCCGCCCCGTAGTACCCGATCGCGGAGCCGTTGATCAGCGCGGAGGGGGCCTCGTCGCCGAGCGCGGTGAGGGCCCGGACGAGCAGCCGGGTGCCGAGCACCCGCGAGTCGTGGATCTGCTGCTTCGCCGAGTCCGTGAGCCGCCCGCCGATGCTGCGCCCGGCCAGGTTCACCACGACGTCCACGCCCCGCAGCGCGGCGGGGTCCAGCTCCCCGGCCGCCGGGTCCCACGAGATCTCGAGGGGGGTGCGCGCCTCGCGGCGCACGAAGCGCCGGACCGTGTGGCCGCCGGTGCCCAGCAGCGCGGCCAGCTGCACGCCGATGGTGCCGGAGGCCCCCGTGACGGCGACGGTCAGGGGCCGGCCGGGGTAGCGGCCGAGGAGGTCGAGGTCGGCGGCCAGCCGCCGGGAGCGGGCCTCGAACTGGCGTCCCAGCGCGGGGCTCATCAGCCGGTCCCCGAACGCCCTGCTGCCCGGCAGCGCCGCGTACTCCACGGTGTCGGTGACCACGGTGCCGCCGTGCCCGTCGTCGTCGAACCGGTGCTGGTGCTCCCAGGAGGCGAGCGGGCCCTTCACCATCCGGTCCCGGAACTCCCGGCCCGGGACGAAGCCGTGGTGCTCCGCGGTCCAGGGCACCGAGGCCAGCCCGTAGGAGCCCGGCACGGCGACCCGGAGCCGGGACCGCGTCCCGTCCCGCAGCGGGGGCGAGGACTCCTCCACCACGGAGCCCGTCCACGCGGGCGTCAGCCGGGTGAGCGCCCCCGGGCGGGCGTGCCAGGCGAAGACGTCCTCGACGGGGTGGGGCACGCGGGAGCTGAACGTGAAGGTGGTCATGCGTGCCACTCAACCCGCATTGCCCCGGTTCGTCCAGGACCTCGGGCCGCGGGCCGTCCGTGTCCTCGCCCCGCGGGCCGGCGGCGGCCGCGGCGCGGTGCGCAGCCCCGGCCCGCGCGGACGGGGTTTCCACGGCTCCGCTTGCCCCCGGGCGGGCCGTCGCCCAGAGTGGAGGACGTGAACACCCACGGACGCATCGTGCTCATCCGCCACGGCCAGACCGACTGGAACCTCGAGGAGAGGCTCCAGGGCGCCACGGACGTCCCGCTCAACGACGCCGGGCGGGAGCAGGCCCGGGCCGTCGCCCGGCACCTGCACGCCGAGGCCCTCGGCTGGGACGTGCTGGTCTCCTCGCCGCTCGGCCGGGCCGTGGAGACCGCCCGGATCATCGGCGCGACCCTGGGCCTCGAACTCGCGGCCACCTACGACGAGCTCGTGGAGCGCGGCTTCGGCCCGCACGAGGGCTCGCGCCTGGCCGGCCTCGAGGGGCCCGAGCGGGAACGGGTCCTCTCCGCCGGGGAGCCGGCGGAGGCGGTCGCCCGCCGCGGTCTGTCGGCCCTGCGCCGGATCCGCGACGACCACCCCGGGCGCAGCGTGCTGGTCGTGGCGCACGGCTCGCTCATCCGCCTGACGGTCTCCGAGCTCAACGGGGAGGCCCATCCCAGGATCCGCAACTGCGAGGTGGTCCCCGTGCGGACGGAGGCCCTCGGCGCCGCGCGCCTGCGAGATGACGTGTCGGAGTCCACCGCGCCCTGACAGCCCCGTCTTCGTTCAATAAGCTGAAGCCATCAGGGACGGTCCCACGAGGTGCCGTCCACCCCCTGCGGCGGCGACGGTGGCGCACAGAACGCGCCCCCGGCCGTCCACGGCGACGAAGGCGTGATGCGGCTGTGGCCTCTGACCAGTACACGATCCCCGACGAGGACCGGACCGAGGCGCTCCGGGTGATCCCCCGGGCCCCCGAGTGGTCCGGGGACCGGGCGTGGATCAACGAGTACTACCGCCACGTGCCCCAGGACGACCTGCTCGCGCGCACCGAGGAGCAGCTGCGCGAGCGGGCCGACCACCACCACGAGGTGGGCCGGGTCCGCGCGCCCCGGGAGATCGCCGTGGGCGTGCGCCAGGAGGACTCGACGTCCGTGGTCTTCGTGGTCACCGAGGACGTCCCCTACCTCGTGAGCACCGTGTCCGCGGAGATCGCCGCCAAGTGGGGCGGCGCCCGTCTGCTCATCCACCCCGTGCTCGTGGCCGCCCGGGACGCGGAGACCCACGAGCTGCGCGAGCTCCAGCAGGTGCCGGACTTCTCGGCCACCTCCAGCGGCGACACCACCGCGCTGCCGAGCCTGGCCGGCTTCCGCTCGGACGGCGGCACCACGCACGTCGTGGAGTCCTGGATCTCCGTGGAGCTCTCCCGGCAGATCTCGGACGAGACCGCCCAGGAGCTCGTGGCCCGGCTCTCGAGCCTGCTCGAGGACGTCCAGCGGGTCGACGACGACCAGGTGGAGCTCAAGGAGCGCGTCGGGCGGCTCGCGGACGAGCTCGACCGGCTGCGGCAGCTGGACCTGCCCGAGGGCGGGCACCCGCCGCTGATCGAACCGTCCCAGGAGTTCCTGCGCTGGCTGGCCCGGGGCAACTTCATCCTCATGGGGTTCAAGGAGTACGACCTCGAGGACTCCGGCGACGGGCTCTCCCTGGTCAGCCGCCCCGGAACCGGCCTCGGCCTGCTCGTGGAGCACGACCGCAAGCCGCACCGGCAGGTCCTGACCGGGCTGGGCCGGGAGCACGCGCGCGAGGCCGGCACGCTGTTCATCACGAAGGCCAACCGCCGCTCGTCGATCCACCGCCGGGAGTACCTCGACTACATCGGCGTCGCGAAGTACGACGACGAGGGCCGGATCGTGGGCGAGTACCTCGTGCTGGGGCTGTTCACCCGCCGCGCCTACAACACGCCGGCCCGCGAGACGCCGCTGATCAAGGAGAAGATGGCCGACGTCGCCGAGCGGTTCGGCTTCCTCGAGGACTCGCACTCGGCCCGGGACCTCATGGGCAACATCGAGGACTACCCGCGCGACGAGCTGTTCCACATGACCGCGGACGAGCTCTACGACATCATGCGCGGCGTCATGGGCCTGGACGAACGGCGGCAGACCCGCCTGTTCCTGCGCCAGGACCACTTCGGCCGGTTCATGTCCGCCGTCGTCTTCCTGCCCCGTGACCGGTACAACACGTCGGTGCGCGGGCGGATCGAGGCCGAGCTCCGGCGCACGTTCGACGCCGAGTCCATCGACTTCGACGCCCGGCTCTCCTCCTCGACCCTCGCCCGCCTGTTCTTCCGCATCCGGCTGCCGTACACCGGTCAGGTGCAGTCCTTCGACCGCTCGGGCCTCGAGGCGCGGCTGCGGGCCGCGGTGCGGTCCTGGTCCGAGGCACTGGCGCGCGCGATCCACCGGCACTTCCCGGAGGAGCTCGCACGGACCCACGCCGAGAACTGGGCGGAGGCGTTCCCGGACGCCTACCGGGCGGACTACGAGATCGAGGAGGCCGTCGAGGACCTCCAGCGCTGCGAGGAGCTGTGGGGGCGGAACCCGCACCTGCCGGCGGAGGTGCGCGTCGTCGACGACCCCGGGGGCGTGCGGCTGAACATCTACCTCACCCGCTCCCTGTCCCTCACCGAGCTGCTGCCGATGCTGCAGAACCTGGGCCTGACGGTCCTGGACCAGAAGCCGTACGAGGTCACCCCCGCCGACGGCCGCCACTTCCAGCTCTACGACTTCGGGGTGCGGCTGCCGGAGGGCGTGGACGCGATCGGTCCGGAGGACGCCAAGACCGAGGACCTCATCGAGGACACGCTGTGCGCGGTGCTGTCCCACGGCTCCGAGTCGGACTCCCTGAACCGACTGGTCCTGACGGAGCGCATGACGTGGCGGACCGTGGCCGTGCTGCGCTCCTACGTCCGGTACCTCCTGCAGCTGGGGCACCCCAACTCGTTCGACTACATAGCGGACACGCTCCTGGGGTTCCCGCAGGTCACCCGGGCGCTGGTCGAGTTCTTCGACGCGAGCTTCAACCCGGCGCTCGACGACGCCGTGCGCGGCTCCCAGCGCGACGCCGCCCACGGCCGGCTGACCGAGGCCCTGGACGAGGTGCCCACCCTGGACGCCGACAAGCTGCTGCGCGCGCTGGCCGAGATCATGGCCGCGACCCTGCGCACCAACGTGTACCGGCACCGGCCCACCATGGCGTTCAAGCTGGACCCCCGGCGGATCAGCACGGCCCCGCTGCCGCACCCCATGTTCGAGGTGTGGGTGTGGTCCCCGCGGGTCGAGGGCACGCACCTGCGCTTCGGGCCGGTGGCCCGCGGCGGCCTGCGCTGGTCGGACCGCCGCGAGGACTTCCGCACCGAGGTCCTGGGCCTGGTGAAGGCGCAGATGGTGAAGAACTCGGTGATCGTGCCCAACGGGGCGAAGGGCGGGTTCTACCCCAAGCAGCTGCCGGAGCCGGCCGTGGACCGCGACGCCTGGGTGGCCGAGGGCCGGGAGGCGTACAAGCTGTTCATCGCCTCCCTGCTGGACATCACCGACAACCTCGTCCGGGACGGGTCCGGCCAGGACGTCGTCGTGCACCCCGAGAACGTGGTGCGCCGCGACGGCCAGGACTCCTACCTGGTGGTGGCCGCGGACAAGGGGACGGCGTCCTTCTCGGACACCGCCAACGCGATCTCCGCGGAGTACGGGTTCTGGCTCGGGGACGCCTTCGCCTCGGGCGGCTCGGTGGGCTACGACCACAAGGCCATGGGCATCACCGCCCGGGGGGCGTGGGAGTCCGTGAAGCGGCACTTCTTCGCGCTGGGCGTCGACACCCAGACGGAGGACTTCACCGTGGTGGGCGTGGGGGACATGTCCGGCGACGTGTTCGGCAACGGCATGCTGCTGTCCGAGCACATCCGGCTGCTCGCCGCGTTCGACCACCGCGACATCTTCCTCGACCCCGACCCGGACCCGGCCGTCTCCTACGCCGAGCGCGAGCGGCTGTTCGGCCGCCCCCGGTCCTCGTGGCAGGACTACGACCCGGAGAAGATCTCGGCCGGCGGCGGCGTGTACTCGCGCACCGCGAAGTCCGTGCCGATCTCCCCGCAGGTCCGCGAGGCCCTCGACCTCGACGACGGCGTCGAGGAGCTCTCCCCGATCGAGCTGATGCGGGCGATCCTGACGGCGCCCGCCGACCTGCTGTACAACGGCGGGATCGGCACGTACGTGAAGTCGGCGCAGGAGACCTCCACGGACGTGGGGGACAAGGCCAACGACACCATCCGCGTCGACGGCCAGGACCTGCGGGTCAAGGTCGTCGCCGAGGGCGGCAACCTGGGCTGCACCCAGCTCGGCCGCGTGGAGGCCGCGCTGAACGGGGTGCTGATCAACACGGACGCGATCGACAACTCCGGCGGCGTGGAGTCCTCCGACCGCGAGGTCAACATCAAGATCCTCGTGGACCGCATGGTCGTGGCCGGGGAGCTCACCGCGGAGGAGCGCGCCGGCTTCATCGAGGCCATGACCGACGAGGTCGCCGGGCTCGTGCTCGAGACGAACGTGGCGCAGAACGTGCTGCTCACCACGGAGCGGGCGCGTGTGCGGGCCCTCAACGAGGCCTACATCCGGTTCACGCACTGGCTCGAGGAGGAGGCCGACCTCGACCGCGAGATCGAGTTCCTGCCCTCCGACGAGCAGCTGCGCGAGCGGGTCCGCGCCGGCCAGGGGCTCACGTCCCCGGAGCTGTCCGTGCTGGCGGCCTACGCCAAGATCCAGCTCTCGGAGGCCCTGGTCGACGGCGGCCTGGCCGAGGACCCGTGGTTCGAGGAGGTCCTGGAGGCCTACTTCCCGGAGCAGATCACCCAGCGCTTCGGCGAGCTCGTCGGCACCCACCCCCTGCGCGCCGAGATCATCTGCACGATGGTGGCCAACCAGATGGTCAACTACGGCGGCATCCCCTTCGTCTACCGGGTGATGGAGGAGACCGGGTGCGGGCCCGTGGAGGTGGCCCGGGCGTTCGTGGCGGCCGTGCAGATCTACGAGATCGACCGCTACGCCCACCAGCACCGGGAGCTGCCCGCGGACGTGCCCACCGAGATGTGGGACCGGATGTTCCTGGACATGCGCCGCCTGCTGGACCGCGTGGTGCGCTGGCTCATCAACCGGGAGGAGACCGCCAACCCGGTCGCCGAGGTCATCGACCGCTACAAGCCCACCGTGGACATCCGCTTCCTCGAGGACCGGCTGCTCGGGGAGGACTCCCGGCAGCGGGTCGACTCGCGGGCGGAGGCCGCCGAGCGGCAGGGCGTCCCCGGGCCGCTGGCCACGGAGTGGTCGCAGCTGCTGGACGCGTTCGCGCTGCTCGACGTCGCCCGCCTCGCCCACGCCTCCGGCGAGGCGGTCACCGAGGACGGCAAGCTCGACGAGGAGCAGATCAAGACCATCGCCAAGGTCTACTTCCGGCTCTACGACCGCTACCGCATCGAGAGCCTGCTCAACCGCATCACCGGCCTGCCGCAGACCACGCGCTGGGAGAACCTCGCGCGGATGTCCATGCGGGAGGACGTCTACGCGACCCTGGTGGCCCTCGCCGACCAGGCGCTCGAGGCGTCCGGACAGGACGCGCGGGAGAAGGTGGAGTCCTGGGAGTCCAGCAACGAGTCCCGCCTGGCCCGGCTGCGCGAGGTGCTGGGGGAGATCGAGGCCGAGGACACGGGCGAGGCCTCCACCGAGCTCGCGTCCCTGTCCGTGGCGCTGCGGACCATGCGCAGCGCCCTGGTCGAGTAGGACGGCCCCGTGCAGGGGACGGCCGCGGTCGTCGGCTCGGGGCCCAACGGGCTCGCCGCGGCCGTGGTGCTGGCCCGCGCGGGGCTCGACGTCACGGTCCACGAGGCGGCGGGCGCGGCCGGGGGAGCGGCCCGCTCCGCGGCCGTGCTCGGCCCCGGCACGGTGGTCGACCTCGGCTCCGCCGTCCACCCCTTCGGCGTGGCCAGCCCCCTGTTCGCGCAGCTGGGCCTGCACCGGCACGGCCTCGAGTGGCTGCACCCGCCGGTCGTCGCCGCGCACCCGCTCGACGACGGCCCGCCGGGCCTGCTCCACCGTTCGCTCGAGCGCACGGCGGAGGGGCTGGGCGCGGACGGCCGGGCGTGGTCCCTGCTGCACCGCGGCGTGGTGGAGCGCTGGGAGGAGACGGTCGAGTCGGTGCTGGGCCCGCTCGTGCGCGTGCCCGAGCACCCGCGGGCGCTGGCCTCCTTCGGCCTGCGTGCGCCGTGGCCCGCCGCGGCCACGGCCCGGGCGCTGTTCCGTACCGAGCAGGCCCGGGGGCTCTTCGCCGGATCCGCCGCCCACGCGGTGCTGCCCCCGCGGCACGCACTGACCTCCGCGTTCGGGACGCTGTTCGGCGCCGCCGCCCACGCCACGGGGTGGCCGGTGGCGCGCGGCGGGTCCCAGGCCGTCGTGGACGCCCTGGTGGCCGACCTCGAGGAGCACGGCGGGGGGGTGCTCGTCCACTCCCCGGTGACGGACCTCGCCCAGGTCCGCCCGGCCGACGTCGTCCTCCTGGACCTCACGCCCCGGCAGGTGCTGGGCCTGCGCGGGCTCGAGCTGCCGGACCGGTACCGGCGGGCCCTCGCCCGGTGGCGCTACGGCACGGCCTCCTACAAGGTGGACCTGCTGCTGGACGGCCCCGTGCCGTGGCGGGACCCGCGGGTGGCCGAGGCCGGGACCGTGCACGTGGGCGGGACGCTCGCCGAGATCGGCGCCGCGGAGCAGCAGGCCCGGGCGGGCCGGCTGCCGGAGCGCCCGTTCGTGCTCGTGGCCCAGCAGGGGGCCGCCGACCCGTCCCGGGCGCCGCTGGGCCGGCAGGTGCTGTGGGCCTACGCCCACGTCCCCCACGGGTGCGACGACCCCCGGGCCGGGGAGCGGGTGCTCCAGCAGCTCGAGCGCTTCGCCCCTGGGGTCCGCGACCGGGTCCGCGAGCGCGTGGACACCTCGCCGGCCGGGCTGGAGGCGTGGAACGCGAACCTCGTGGGCGGGGACATCGGCGGCGGCGCCCTGGACGGGCTGCAGCAGGTGTTCCGGCCGGCCGTGCAGGCCGACCCCTATGCGACCGGCGTGCCGGGGGTCTGGCTGTGCTCGTCGTCGACCCCACCGGGCGGCGGGGTGCACGGCATGGCCGGGTACCACGCGGCCCGCAGAGCGCTGCGGGGCCTCGCGAGGAGCCGGCGGCCCGCCGGCTGACGGGGGCTCAGGCGCCGCCCCCGGCGTACTTCGTGGCCGCGAGCTCGCGGATCTGCGCCACGTAGCCGCGGGTCTCCGCGAACGGGGGGATCCCGCCGTGCCGCAGGACCGCCGTGGGCCCGGCGTTGTAGGCGGCGAGCACCAGGTCGATCTCCTCCTGGGCCGAGGCGGGCGCCATCTCCTGCACCATGCGGCGCAGGTCCTTGAGGTAGATGCCCTGGGCGCGGATGGCCGCCCGCGGGTCGAAGGGGTCGCCCCGGCCGTAGCGCTTCCACGTGTCCGGCATGAACTGGGCCAGGCCCTGCGCCCCGGCGGGGCTGACGGCCCGCGGGTCCCACCGGCTCTCGACGTCCAGCTGGGCGGCCACGATCTCGGGCGGGAGCCCGGAGAGCTCGGCGGCGGCCAGGACGTCGTCGCCCCACGGCTCCGGGACCGGGATGGTGCGGCTGGGCTCCCTGCCGAGGGACGCCTCGCAGCACCCGGAGGTGTTGGCGTGGAAGAGTCCGCCGGTGCCGATCAGGAGCAGCACCACGGAGGCCAGCAGGAACCACGGGGAACCGCGCGGGGCGAGTTCCTCGGTGCCGGGGCGCGCGGGGTCCAGGACGGTGGTGGCCATCCGTTCCAGGCTAGGAGGCACCGTCCGTCCCGGTCTGCGGCCTCTTGGGGGGACAGCCCGCCCCAGCGCCTACGATGAGGGCGTGACTGCCGAGATCATCGCGACCCTCATCACCGCCGCCCTGCTCGTCGTCGGGTGCCTCGGCATCATCGTGCCGGTGCTGCCGGGCTCGGTCCTGGTCGTGGTCGGTCTGCTCGTCTGGGCCTTCACGGTCCAGGCCGTCGAGGGCTGGACCGTGCTGGCCGTCGGCTCCGCGCTGGCGATCGCCGGGATGGCCGCGAGCGCCGTGCTCACCGGGACCCGGCTCAAGCGCCGGCAGATCCCCAACCGCTCCCTCCTCTACGCCGCGGCCGGCGCCGTGGTGGGGCTGTTCGTGATCCCGGTGGTCGGGATCTTCGTGGGGTTCTTCGTGGGCCTGCTGCTGAGCGAGACCGCCCGCCAGCGGGACCTCCGGGCGGCGCTGGACTCCAGCTGGGCAGGTCTCAAGGCGGCGGGCCTGGGGATCGTCGTGGAGTTCGGGTGCGCGCTCGCCGCCTCCACGGTGTTCGTGCTGGGCGCGCTGGTCCTCTTCACGACGGCCTGAGCCCGGTCCCGTGACTGTGCCCGGGTCCGCGACTGCGCCCGTGCCGGGACCCGTCCCGGCACGGGCAGGGCCCGGACACCGCAGCGGGTGTCCGGGCCCTCGGCGTGCTGCGGCGCGTCAGCGCCAGGGCAGGGGGACCACCTCGACGTCCTGCCCGGCGGCCACGCCGCCCGGCGGGACCACGGCGATGACGTCCGCGTGCGCGAGGCCGCGCAGCATGTTCGCGCCGACCCGGTCCCGGGGGACGACCGTCCCGTCCCGGAGGTAGCCGGGCACGAGGGCCGTGACCTTCTGGCCCGGCAGCTCCTCGGCCGCGGGCAGGGTGCGCGTGGTCGGAGGCTGGTCGCCGTGCAGCTTGGCCAGCAGGGGCTGGGCCACCGTGAAGATGCTGGTCATCGCGGCCAGCGGATTGCCGGGCAGGCCGACCACGAAGGGACCGTCCTCGGGCAGCCGCGCCAGGAACGTGGGGTGGCCCGGGCGCTGGGCGAGCCCGTCGAGCAGGAAGACCGCCCCGAGCTCCTGGAGCGCCGACCGGACGTGGTCGGCGTCGGAGTGCCCGGTCCCTCCGGTGGTGACGACCACCTCGGTGCGGGCGTCGAGCACCGACCCCATGCCGGAGGGCGCCTCGGTCAGGGCGGAGAGCATCGCCTTGGCGGTGTCCTCGACGCGCCGGAGCTGGTCCACGGAGCCGCCCAGCATCTCCACGAACGTGGGCAGCTGGGGGCCGAAGGCGTCCCGGACCTGGCCTGGCTCGGGGATCCCGTCCTCGACCACCTCGCTGCCGGTGAGCAGGATGGTCACGCGCGGACGGCGGCGGACCGGGAGCATGTCGTGGCCGCTGACGGCGGCGAAGGCGATGTGCGCCGGGTTGAGCAGGCAATCGGCGTGCAGGATGACGTCCCCGGCCGCGACCTCCTCCCCGGTGCGGCGGATGTTCTGCCCGTAGGGGATGTCCTCGGCCGAGGGGGCGTGGGCCGCGATCCTGAGCTCGGTCCCCTCCTCGGACAGGTCCGCGTACTCGTCGCGCAGCACGGCCCGGGCCCCGGCGGGGACGAGCCCGCCGGTGACGATGCGGGTGGCCTCGCCCGGCTCCAGGTTGAGCACCGGGCGGTAGAGCTCCCGCGGCGGGATGGTCAGCATCTTGCGGGGGTCCGTCTCCACGGGCTCGGGGAAGACCACCGTCCACGGCTGGGGGCCGGCCACGGCGTAGCCGTCCATGGCGGAGGAGGCGTAGTGCGGGACCGGGATCGGGGCGGTGACGTCCTCGGCCAGGACCTCGCCGAGTGCCTCCTGCAGGGGCAGCCAGTGGCTGGGCAGCGCGGTGGCGATCTCGTAGGAGAACTGCCGGGCCCGGTGCCACTCGGCGTCGTGGACGGTCTCGACCTCCTCCGCGGCGCTCTCGGGCGTGCCGCTGTCGTCCTCGATGACGGGCAGCGCGTGCGTGTAGGGGCTGTTGGTGTCGTGGGGAAGGGGCAGTCCGGACATCAGTTCTCCTCGGGGGTTCGGGGGGCGGCGGGGACGAGGCCGCCGACGGTCTGCAGCGCACGGTCCAGGGCGCGGTGCTCGTCCTCACCCGCGGCCGCGGCGCGGCCCACGTGGTAGCCGAGCAGGTAGGCGGTGGGCGGGACGGCCGGGCGGACGGTGCCGTGGGCGATCCTGCCGGTGAGGCCCAGCACGGCGTCCAGGGGGAGCTCGGCGTCGGGGACGTCCAGGGCTCCGCGCACGGCCTCGACCCACCGCGCCAGGATCTCGTTCTCGGACGGGCTCAGGTCCTTGGGCATGCGCCGCTCCTCCCGGGCGGTGGAGCCGCCCGTTCGTGGTCAGGTCAGGTGGTGCCTGTGCACATCGTCCCACGTATCGACGTCCTCGGTGGCGTCCTCGGGCACGGTGACGTCCCGGAGCGGGAGGTCCCGCAAGAAGGAGAGCACGGACCGGTCCGCGGCGTCCTGGCCCGCGAACGCGCGGCGCAGCACGTCGCTGCGGTAGAGGGCGGCGAGGGGCTGGCGGTGGCCGCCGGGCGGGACCGACACGTAGCCGGCGGCGCCGTCGCCGGTCCGGGCGGCCTCCAGCAGGAGGGGAACGGCCCGCGACACCCCGGGCATGTCGCACGCCAGCGTCATGGTCCAGCCCGCGGCGGGCAGCGCGTCGAGGGCGCGCAGCCCGGCGGCGATGCCCGCGGCCGGTCCGGAGAACGGCGGGTCCTCGCGGGTGCGCAGCACGCCCTCGGGGATGACCGGGTCCGGGGGGCCGACGACGACGACGCCCGCCGCGTCCCCGACCGCGTCCAGGGTGAGCTGCAGCAGGGTGCGCCCGGCCCGCCGCAGCCGGGCCTTGGGCCTGCCGCCCAGGCGGGCGGAGCGGCCGCCCGCCAGGACGACGGCGTGGAAGACCGGGGCCGTGGTGCTCACGCGCTCATCCGCCCGAGAAGGGCGGCAGGACGTCGAGCACCGCCCCGTCCGGGACGGGAGCGTGCGGGTCGGGGCAGGCCACCCCGTCGAGCAGGAAGCTCGACCGGGCCAGCACCTCGGCCAGCGGCGGCTGGCCGGGCGGGGGCTGCGGGTGCCGTGCGACCAGCAGCTCCTCCACCTCCCGGCGCGGGAGAGCGGGCGCGTCGAGGGGCACGGTCTCGGCCTCGGTCCCGGCCGCGGCGCGGGCGGCGGCGAAGTAGCGCACGAGCACGTCGCGTCAGCCCCCGATCGCGCTCATCGAGCGCTCCGGCTGGACGTAGTCGGCGGAGTCCAGGCCCGTGTGGTCCATCCCGTGCGCGGCCGGCTTGGCCCACATCGCGGCCCGCCAGCGGTCGGCGAGCTCGGCGTCGGTCGCACCGGCGCGCAGCAGCGGCAGCAGCTCGACCTCCTCGTGGGAGAACAGGCAGGACCGGATCCTGCCCTCGGCGGTGATCCGGGTCCGCTTGCAGTCGGCGCAGAAGGGCTCCGTCACGGACGCGATGACGCCCACCGTGCCCAGCGGCGGGTCCTGGGCGCCGGAGCACAGGGCAGAGGCCGCGGCGGGGGGCGCCGCGGAGGTCGCATCCGAGGTCACGGCGGAGTCCACGGGGGTCGCGGTGGCCGTGCGGGGGTGCACGTCCCACAGCTCGGCCGGGGCGCCGTCGCGCGCCCCCGGGTGCGGGGCCAGCCGGAACCGGGTGGAGAGCCGGTCGCGGATCTCGGCGGCGGTGACCATGTCCGCCCGCGTCCAGCCGTGGTCGGCGTCCAGCGGCATCTGCTCGATGAACCGCAGGGCGAAGCCGCGCTCGAGCGCCCACGCGAGCAGCTCCGGGGCCTCGTGGTCGTTGACCCCGCGCATCAGCACCGCGTTGATCTTGACCGGGGCCAGCCCGGCGGCGGCCGCGGCCACGGCCCCGGCCAGCACGTCGGCGAGGCGGTCCCGGCGGGCCAGGGCGCGGAAGGTCGCCGCGTCCAGGCTGTCCAGGGAGATGTTGATCCGGGTCAGCCCGGCCTCGGCCAGGGCCTCGGCGCGGGCAGCGAGGCCGATGCCGTTGGTGGTTAGCGAGACCGGCAGCTCGGGGTGGGCGGCCCGCACCCCGGCCACGATCTCCTCGAGGTCGCGGCGGACCAGGGGCTCCCCGCCGGTCAGGCGCAGCTCGGTGACCCCGAGCTCGGCCACGCCGATGCCGACGAGCCGGACGATCTCACCAGCGCTCATCAGCTGCGCGGCCGGCAGCCAGGGCAGGCCGTCGGCGGGCATGCAGTAGGTGCAGCGCAGATTGCACTTGTCGATGACCGACAGGCGCAGGTCGGTGGCCCGGCGGCCGTGGCGGTCCACGAGCCCCGCCTCCCGCGGCGCACCGCTCGGGCCCGGACCCGCACTGCGGATGCGCGGAAGTCCCAGGGATACGCTCATGTCACCGCCTCGGTGGTCGCGTCCGGCCCGCACGGTGTTCGGCGCGCCGGGATGGTCCGCCCAGTGTAATCAGTCGCCGGCATGCCGAAAATGCCACGCGCGCCGCCCGGCGTCATGCCGGCTCCGGCGGGGCCTGCGCGTCCAGCTGCTCGAGGGCCCCCGTCCACCGGGCCTCGCGCTCGGCGGGCGACTGCTCCCACCACGGCGTGCCGCGCTCGCCCAGGCCCAGCTTCGCGAGCCCCACCCGGTCCCGCACGGCCCGCAGCTCCTCGTCCGTGCCGTCCCGGCGCACCGTGCGGACGGCCGCGCGGGCCCGGCCCAGGTGGGACCTCAGCCGGGCCGCCACGTCCGTGGGCAGCCCGGGGTCCTGGCGGCGCCACCGCCGGCCGTCCACCACGATCCACCGGCCGTCCGGCGTGTGCTCCACATCCCGTCGCGTCATGGCTCCGATCCTGCCAGGACGAGCCCCTCCCGGCACCTACGCTGGTGGGATGAGCAGGCACGCGCAGCACCCGGTCCGCAGCGTCGACGAGCACCGCCGCGCGGTCACGGACGCCCTGCGGGGCCTCCGCGCCCGGACGGAGACCGTGCCCCTGGCGGCCGCGCCGGGCCGGGTCCTGGCCGTGGACCTGGTGGCGCCCCTGAGCCTGCAGCCCTTCGACAACTCCCAGATGGACGGCTTCGCGATCCGAGCCGCCGACAGCCGGGCGGCGCCGGGGGAGGACGGGCGCACACCGTTCGTCGTCGTCGCCCCCGTGCCCGCCGGTCACGTCCCCGGCCCGCTGGCTCCCGGGGAGGCGGCCCCCGTCATGACCGGCGCGCCGCTGCCGCCCGGCGCGGACGCGGTGGTGCCCGTCGAGGAGTCGCTGCCGAGCGGCTTCCCGGTACCGGGGACGAGCCTGCGGCTCCCGGTGGGCCAGCCGGCCGGGCGGTTCGTCCGCCGCGCGGGGGAGGACGTCGTCGCGGGGGAGACCGCGCTGGTCGCGGGGCAGCGGCTCACCCCCGCCCGGATCGGACTCGCGGCCGCGCTGGGCTGCGCGGAGCTGACCGTGCGCGCCCGGCCCCGGGCCGTGCTCTACACGACGGGCGACGAGGTCGTGGCGCCCGGCGCCCCGCGCGGCCCCGCCCAGATCTTCGACGCGAACGCGGCGATCCTGTGCGCCCAGCTCGCGGAGGCGGGCGTGGAGGTGCTCGGCGCCCACCTGGTCTCCGACGACGCCGGCGCCTTCGCGGCACGGCTGGCCGAGGACGCGCGGCAGCGGCCCGACTTCTTCGTCTCCTCGGGCGGGGTCAGCGAAGGCGCCTACGAGGTCGTCCGGCAGGTGCTGGCGCCCCACGGCGAGTTCGTGCACGTCGCGATGCAGCCCGGCGGGCCGCAGGGTCTCGCGACGCCCGGCGGCGTGCCCTTCGTCTGCCTGCCCGGCAACCCCGTCAGCACCCTGGTGTCCTTCGAGATGTTCCTCCGTCCCGCCCTGACCGAGACCGTGGGAGCTCCGGCGCCGCGGGCCCGCCGCACGGGGCCTCTGGCGGAGGCCGTCCGGCCGCTGCCCGGCAGGACGCAGGTGCGCCGGGTCGTCTGGGACGGCGCCACGGTGCGGATGGCGGGCGGGGCGGGCTCCCACCTGCTGGCCTCGGCGGCCCGGGCCAACGCCCTCGCGCTCGTGCCGGCGGGCGGGGCCGAGCTGCCGGCGGGGACCCCGGTGGAGCTGCTGCTGCTCGACTGATCCGCTGCCCGGCTGATCCGCTGCCCCACCGACCTGGTGCCCGGCCGGACCGCTGCGGCACTGCCCCGCTGCGCCCTGCCCCGCTGCCGGGCAGGGCGCATCCGGCCTGGCCCGGGCGTGCGGCGGCGGTGTCACCGCCGCTCGTTAGACTGGTCTGCGCCCCGCCCGGACGATCGCACAGAACAGGTCCCCATGACGTCCCTGCTCGCCCCGCTGCTCCTCGCCGCCACCGCCGTGATCCAGGCGCTCGGCCGCTACGAGTACCACCAGAACGGCATCACCGTGGTGGGCCAGATGCTGTTCCCGATCTTCTTCGCCGTCCTGGCGCTCTTCCTCGCCCGACGCGGCGAGCGGGGCTCCTTCGGCACGGCGCACCTGGGGCTGCTCGTGGCCGGGGCCGTCCTGTTCGTGCTCACCCTGGTCGGCCGGAACGGCACCGTCCCCCAGCTCTACCCCTCCGTGTGGATCTACTACGCGGCGTTCGCGCTGCTGGCGGTGCAGGCAGCGCTGCGCATCGCGGGGACCCCCCGGCGCCGGCGCGGAGACGCGCCGTCCGAGGGCCCCTCCCCGCGGGGCTGAGCCGCTACGGGGCGGTCGCGGCTCCGCCGACGCGATCGAGCACCAGTCCCGCCAGCTCCTCGGCCCGGGTCTCCGGCAGCCAGTGGCCGGCGTCCAGCTCCACAAACCGGTAGGGCCCCCGCACGTGCTCGGCCGTGAGCTCCGCGGCCCGCCGGCCCAGGGCGAGGTCCCGGGTGCCCCAGGCGTACGTGGTCGGGACGTCGACCGGTCCGGTGCGCAGCCGGGACAGCGGCAGGGCACGGTACCAGTTCAAGGCCCCGGTGAGCGCGCCGGGCTCCCGCATCCGGGCCGCGTAGCGGGCGGCCTCCGCGGCGGGCAGGCCGGAGCGGCGCAGGAGGTCCTCGAGGCGCGGGCCGAGCAGCGCCTCCGGGAGCCGGGGCAGCTGGAAGGCCCCGACGTAGGCCGAGCGCAGTGCCTGCGGCGAGCAGGTCAGGGAGCGTGCGAGCGCCCGGGGGTGCGGGACCGAGGCCACGGTGAGGGACGCCGTCCGCTCCGGCCGGTGGGCCGCGAGGGCCCACGCCACGATCCCGCCCCAGTCGTGGCCGACGACGTGCGCCCGCTCCAGCCCGGCGGCGTCCAGCAGCGCCACGGCGTCCTGGACGAGCAGCTCGAGCCGGTAGGCGCGGCGGCCCCGTGGCCTGGCCCCGGGGGCGTAGCCCCGCTGGTCGGGCACGAGCGTGCGCAGCCCGGCGCGCTGCAGCACGGGCGCGACCCGGGACCAGCTCGTGCCGTCCTGCGGGAAGCCGTGCAGCAGCAGCACGGGCTCTCCGTCCGGGGGCCCGTCCTCGCGCACGTCGAGGTGGCCGATGCCCGCGTCCCGCCGCAGCTTCCAGCACCTGTTGGCCGCCGGCTCCCCGACATCACCGGAGTGGTCTGCCGTCATGCTGTTCTCCTCGGGTGGGCCGGCGGCTCCACGGCCATGTGGTCGCGTCCCGTCAAGCTAGCACCGCTCCAGAGGCGGTACCAGGACAGGCCACGGCGGTGGCCGGCCCCGTCGTGGGCGAGAATGGGAGGGACGCACCGACCGGGAGATCCGAAGGGGACCGAACCGACATGACCGAGCATCAGCAGAGCCTCACGCACGTCCGGGCGGACGGGTCCGCGCACATGGTGGACGTCTCGGACAAGGCCGTGACCACCCGGGAGGCCACCGCGACGGCCACGCTGCGCACCCGCCCCGACGTCGTCGAGCAGGTCTTCGCCGCGGACCTCCCCAAGGGGGACGCCCTGCCGGTGGCCCGGGTGGCGGGGATCATGGCGGCCAAGAAGACCCCGGAGCTCGTCCCGCTGTGCCACCCCCTGCCGATCAGCAAGGTGACCGTGGACTTCGAGCGGCTGGTGGACGGCGTGCGGGTCACCGCGACGGTGCGGACCCGGGGGGTGACCGGCGTGGAGATGGAGGCGCTGACCGCGGCGTCGGTGGCCGCCCTGACGCTCTACGACATGATCAAGGCCGTGGACAAGCTCGCCGAGATCGACCGGGTCAGGGTGCTCGCGAAGTCCGGCGGCAAGTCCGGGGACTGGGCGCGGACCGACGGGGACGCCGCATGAGGAGCGCCGCCGTCATCGTCGCCTCCACCCGCGCCGCCGCCGGGGTCTACCAGGACCGGAGCGGGCGGATCGCCGCCGACTGGTTCGGCTCCCACGGCTTCGAGGTCGAGGGCCCGTTCGTGGTGGCCGACGGCGAGGACGTGCGCGCCGAGCTCGAGCGGCTGCTCGTGGCCCGGGCACCCGAGGACCGTCCCCGGGTGGTCGTGACCAGCGGGGGGACCGGACTCGGCCCCGACGACCTCACGCCCGAGGTCACCCGGCCCTTCCTGGACCGCGAGCTGCCCGGCATCATGGAGGCACTGTGGGCGGAGGGCCGGAGGACCACGCCCCTCGCGGTGCTCAGCCGCGGGCACGCCGGGGTCAGCGGCGCCACGTTCGTGGTCAACCTCCCCGGCTCCACCGGCGGGGTCTGGGACGGGCTGAAGGTGCTCGAGCCGCTCCTCGACCACGTCTGCGACCAGCTCGAGGGCCACCGCGACCGCGGGCACGACGGCCCCCACCACGACCCCCGACCGCACGAGGAGACCGACCGATGAGCGCTCCCGGACCCATCCGGGCGGAGACCGCCGTGCTCGGCGCCTTCGTCACCGAGGAGCCCCTGGACCACGCCCGGGCCGTCGCGGCGGTGCAGGACGAGCGCACCGGCGCCGTGGTGTCCTTCAGCGGGGTCATCCGCGACCACGACGGCGGCCGCCCCGTCACCAGCCTCGACTACACCTGCCACCCCGGCGCGGACCGGGCCATCCAGGACGTGGCCCGCCGGGTCGCCGAGGAGTTCCCCGGGGTGCGGATCTGGGCCGCCCACCGGATCGGCCACCTAGAGATCGGGGACTCCGCCCTGGAGGTGGCCGTGGCCGCCGCCCACCGCAAGCTCGCGTTCGCCGCCTGCGACGCGCTCGTGGACCGGATCAAGACCGAGGTGCCCGTCTGGAAGGAGCAGCGGTTCGCGGACGGCTCCACCGAGTGGGTCGGACTGGACGCCTGAGCGCCGTGGACCTGCCCCCGCTCGTCGAGCCCGCCGCGGAGCTCACCGACGCCGAGCTGCGCCGCTACGCCCGCCACCTGACCGTCCCCGAGATCGGCGAGAAGGGCCAGCGGCGGCTCAAGAACGCCCGGGTGCTGTGCGTGGGCGCGGGCGGACTCGGCTCCCCGGCCCTGCTCTACCTCGCCGCCGCGGGCATCGGGACCCTCGGGATCGTCGACGACGACGTCGTGGACGCCTCCAACCTGCAGCGCCAGGTGATCCACGGCGGGACGACACTGGGCGCGCCCAAGACCGCCTCGGCCGCCGCGCGGATCGCCGACCTCAACCCGCTGGTGCGCGTCGTGGAGCACCGCGGGCGGCTCACCGCGGGCAGCGCGGAGGAGATCCTGGCCGGCTACGACCTCGTGCTGGACGGCACGGACAACTTCGAGACCCGCTACCTCGTCTCCGACGCGTGCGAGCTGGCGGGCCTTCCGCACGTGTGGGGCTCGATCCTGCGCTTCGACGGCCAGTACTCGGTGTTCTGGGGCGCGCACGGACCCACCTACCGCGACCTCTACCCGGTGCCCCCGGTCCCGGGCACGGTGCCCAACTGCGCCGAGGCCGGGGTGCTCGGCGTGCTGCCGGGCCTGCTGGGCACCGCCATGGCGGTCGAGGCCGTCAAGCTGGTCACCGGGATCGGCACCACGATGCTCGGCCGGGTCGCCACCTACGACGCCCTCTCGGCGCGCTGGTGGGAGATCCCGCTGTCGCCCACGCCGGGCCGCCCGCCCGTGACGGCCCTTCCGGCGGCCGACGACGGTGCTCCCGCCTGCTCGGCGCCCGGCCACGGCCCGGTGCCGGGGAGCGTGCCGACCGTGACGGCTCCGGAGCTCGCGGAGCTGCTGGCGGCGCGGGAGCGCGGCGCCGCGGACTTCGAGCTCGTCGACGTCCGGGAGCCCTACGAGGCCCGGCTCGCGGCGATCCCCGGCGCACGGCTGGTCCCGCTGGGCCAGTTCGAGTCCGGGGAGGCCCTCGCCCGGATCGCCCCGGGCCGCCGGGTGCTGCTGCACTGCAAGGCCGGGGCGCGCTCCGAGCGGGCCCTGCGCCTGCTGCGGGCCGCCGGTCACCCCGACGTCGCGCACCTCGAGGGCGGGGTGCTGGCGTGGATCGAGCAGGTGGACCCGTCCCAGCAGCCCTACTGATCGACCCGTGCGGCCGATGCTGTGCGCCTCCGGGTCTACGCGGGGAGCGGACAGCCCTGGCCACGGGCCGGTCCCGTCTGCCTACGGTGGAGTCGTACCGTTTCGACGAAAGGAACCGCCCGTGTCCGAGAACAGTCTTTCCGCCAGCCGCGTCATCGACGCCCCCGCAGACGCCATCTTCGACGTCCTCAGCCTCCCCTCGCGCCACCAGCAGATCGACGGCTCCGGCACGGTCGTCTCCGGCGACGACCAGCGCATCCAGAAGGTCGGCCAGGTGTTCGTGATGAACATGAACGGCGAGCACATGGGCGGCGACTACGTCATGGAGAACACCGTCTCCGGCTACGACGAGAACAAGCTCCTCGCCTGGAAGCCCAAGCCGCAGGGCGCGGAGCTCGAGGGCTGGGAGTGGATCTGGGAGCTCGAGCCCCAGGGCCCCGGCGCCACGCTGGTCACCGAGACCTACTCGTGGGAGCACGCGAGCCCGGAGGCCAGGAAGGCCGTGTCCTTCCCGCTCTTCGAGGAGGGCGCCCTGGAGCACTCCCTCGAGCGGCTCGCGGCGGCCGTCTCCGAGAAGTGAGCGCCTGAGCCGCCGAGGCGGCACGGAGCCCGGTCACCCGCGGTGACCGGGCTCCGTCGTGCCCGTGGTCACTGCGGCCGGCGGGCGGCGCGGACGGAGGCCGCCGCAGGATCGACCCACAGGATCTCCCACTGGTGGCCGTCGGGGTCCCGGAAGCAGCGCGAGCGCAGGAAGCCGTAGTCCTGGGCGTCGCCCTCGGTCCCGCCGGCGCGGACGGCGCGGTCCACGATGGGGTCGATCTCGTCGGGGGAGTCGACGCACAGCGCGTTGACGACGGAGGCGTCGGCCGGGGTGCCGGGCCTCCCGGGGCCCACCAGGCGCAGGTGGCGGTCCTCGCTCAGGACCATGACGTGCTCGTCCTCGCGGATCTCGACGGTCCCGGCGCCGGTGCCCTCGAACGCGGGGTGCAGAGGCCAGCCGAGGCAGGAGTAGAACCGTCTCGACCTCTCCAGGTCCGAGACGGGAAGGGTGATGAAGTCTGTCGGTGCCATGGTGCTCCCCTTCGTGGTGCGGTGGGACCCGCCCCCAGGATGGCCCTCGGCCGGTGGGGCCGCAACGGTGTGACGGAATCCTCGCCCGCATGTCAGAACCGCACCGGAACGGCATCGGGACGAGAGCGGAATGGGCTCGCGCGCCGCGGGGTTGGAACGGGCATGCGAGTCATCGGAGTCGAGTCGTTCGGAGGGCCCGAGGTCCTCGCCGTGCACGAGGTGCCGGACCCCCACCCCGGACCCGGGGAGGTGCGGATCCGGGTCCGGGCGGCCGCCGTCAGCCCCACGGACACCGTGCTGCGCGCCGGCGGTCAGCCGTTGGAGCACCTGCGGCCGCCGTACGTGCCGGGGATGGACGCGGCCGGGACCGTCGACGAGGTCGGGGAGGGCAGCGCCTGGCGCGTGGGGGAGGCGGTCATGGCCATCGCCCTGCCGCGCGGGGAGCACGGGGGCGCCTACGCGGAGCTCCTGGTCGCCCCCGACGACTCGATCGCACGCCTCCCGGCCGGCACGGACTTCGCCACGGCCTCCACGCTGCCCATGAACGGGCTCACGGCCCTGCAGATCCTCGAGGTGCTGGACCTGAAGCCCGAGCAGACCCTGGCCGTCACCGGGGCCGCCGGGACCCTGGGCAACTACGTGGTGGAGCTCGCCAAGCACGAGGGCCTCACCGTGATCGCGGACGCCGCGGAGCACGATCTGGAGCTCGTCGACAGCCTCGGCGCCGACCACGTGGTGGCGCGCGGGGACGACGTCGCGGAGCGGATCCGGGAGTTCTTCCCCGACGGGGTCGACGCCCTCGTGGACGCCGCCGTGCTCCACGAGAAGGCGGCCCCCGCCGTCCGGGACGGCGGCGGTTTCGCGACCGTGCGGCACTGGACGGGGGACCCGGGCCGGGGGATCACCGTGCACCGGATCAGCGTGCCCCGGGAGTACCGCTCGGGCCGGAAGCTCGACCGGCTGCGCCGGTACGTGGAGGAGGGTGTGCTCTCCCTGCGGGTGGCCGCCGTCCTGCCCGCCGCGGACGCCGCCGAGGCGCACCGCCGGGTCGAGGCCGGGGGTGTGCGGGGGCGGCTCGTCCTCGAGTTCTGACCGGTACCGGCCTCAGAAGTGCGACCGGTACTGGTGGTCGATGCCGACCTGGTCCACCTTCCGGTGGAAGCGCATCCCGGCCAGGCCGCCGAGGATCGCCGCGAGCAGCGGGATCAGGACGGCGATGACCAGGGCGATGATGCCGCCCGTGGTCAGGGTGCCCTCGCCGATCGGGATCCGGGGGAAGCTGTTGAGCTCGCGCAGCACGTTGAACTGCTCGCCCGCGACCGCGCCCAGGACCGCCAGGACGATCGCGATGAGGATCGCCCAGATCCACACGGCCACCCCCTGCTTGGCACCGTCGAACCGGGCCATGCGCCCGGCCACGTAGCCCCCGGCGAAGTAGGCGACGAAGAGGACCAGGGCGAGAGCGATGCCGCTGACGAGGCCCACGGTGCCGGCGTCCTGCGCCACCTGCTCCGCGATCTCGCCCGGATCCGTGCTGGTCGCCACTCCCACGCCCGCGCCGATCGCGGCGAGCAGGGCGGTGAGCAGCACGGCGATGCCCGTGGCGGTCATCCAGCCGAAGAACGCGGAGCCGAACTTGACGCCCCCGAACTCCCGCTTCTCCGCGGCGACCACCTCCTGCCGCCGCCCCCGCGGGGTGGAGGCGCCCGGACGGTCCCTCCCGGACGCCCGCGGCTCCTCCGGGACGGTCGATCCTGAGGGGTCCTGGTGTGCCATGGTGCTCTCCTCCGTCTCGGACCATCAGTTTGCTTAATATGTTCCTCTCCCCGGCCGCCGTCCGCAATGGCCCCGGCCGCCGACCTCGAGGGCGTGCGCCACGTCACCGCCGGGAATAGCCTGATGCCTCCGGGCCGCCCCGCACAGCGGTCCGCGCACGGCACGGAGGAAAGGCCACGATCATGGGAAGCACGTCCGACTTCAGTCCCCGCACAGCCGTGGTGACCGGCTCCGACTCCGGCATCGGGCGCGCCACCGCCGTGGCGCTCGCGGCCGCCGGCATGGACGTGGGCATCACCTGGCACCGGGACGAGGAGGGCGCCGAACGGACGGCGGAGGAGGTCCGGTCCTACGATCGCCGGGCGGTGGTGGCGCGGCTGGACACCACGGAGCTGGAGAGCTGCGGAGCCGTCGTCGACGGCCTCGTCGAAGGGCTCGGCGGACTGGACGTGTTCGTGAACAACTCGGGCACGGGGGCGAACGTCCCGTTCCTGGAGACGTCCCTGGGCACGTGGCGCAAGGTGCTGGCCACCGATCTCGACGGCGCGTTCCTGTGCCTCCAGGCGGCGGCGCGGCACATGGTGGCCGCAGGCCGGGGCGGCCGGCTGATCGCCGTCACGAGCGTCCACGAGCACGTGCCACGGGTCGGCTCGAGCGCCTACGACGCCGCGAAGCACGGCCTCGGCGGGCTCGTGAAGACCATCGCGCTCGAGCTGGGGGCGCACGGGATCACCGCGAACTCGGTGGCGCCGGGGGAGATCGCCACCCCCATGACGGGGCAGGAGGACGAGAACCCGCGGGCCACCCACCGTCCCGGCGTGCCGCTGGGCCGGCCCGGGGACGCCCGCGAGGTCGCCTCGGTCATCGCGTTCCTCGCGTCCCCGGCCTCCGCCTACGTCACCGGGGCATCCTGGGTCGTGGACGGCGGCATGGTGCAGATGGGGCCGCAGGCGGGCTCCCACCTGACGAGCGACGAGTGGCGGCAGGGCTAGCCGTTCCCGCGCCGCACCGCACCCCGGTGGCAGGGGCACGATCGGCTGGGCCGGTTCACCCAGGGGCAGGCCGGAAAGCGCACTCGTCGGTGACTGAGCCGGAAGGAGAAACCTACTCTGGGCGGAGGTCGAGCAGACGGCCGTGCAACTGATGGCATGCGACGAAGGATGCTCTCGTGGACCACAAGCTCTCCGTGCTCGTCCAGGTCGACCTGGACGGCGCCTACCTGCGCCTGGTCGTCACCGGGTGCCTGACCGAGGCCAACCAGCACGTCCTGTATCCGCTGGTGCGCCGGGCCCGGACGCTGATCCCCCCGGTGACCGTCAGCGTCGATCTCACCGCCGCGGGTCATGTCGAGGCGATCGCGGTGGACCTGCTGCGCTGGGCCGTCGACCACGACGGCACCCCGGACGGGGCCGGGACCGTGGAACTGCTGGTCCCCGACGCCCTGCCCGCCCACCGGCCCGCCGAGCCCTCCGTCGTGCGCCACCTGGAGGCCTCGGGATGGGGCGGATGACCGGGGCCGCCGGTCGGCCCCGCACCTGAGGGGTCCACGGACCGGGACGGTGCCGGGCGGGCTTAGAGTGGGGGCCGCAGCCTCCGCCTGCGTCCGCTCCTGCCCGCACCGACCCGAGAACTGAGGCCCTGGTGAGCGTTACGTCCACCGCCGCCGCGTCCCGCACCGGACGCTCGACGGCGCTGACCGGACTGGTGTGGCTGCTGCTGGCGGGCGCGCTGGTGCGGTCCGTCTGGCTGGTCCTCGACGGCAGCACCGACCTGGACGTCTACCGGCTCGGCGGCATGGCCGTGGTGGACCGGCACGGGTTCGACGACGAGCTCTACGGGCCCGGGCTCAGCCCGCACGACGACGGCGGACTGCCGTTCACCTACCCGCCGTTCGCGGCGCTGCTGTTCGTGCCGCTCGCCTACCTGCCCGAGTGGCTCACCGAGCTCGCCCTGGGGCTCACCACGATCGGCCTCGCCGCGGTCCTCTCGGCCGTGCTCCTGCGCTACGCCGCCGCCCGCGGCCGGCCGCTGCCCCTGCAGGCCCTGCTGGGCCCGGCCACCGCCGTGGCCGCGGGCACTGCCGTGCTGCTGTGGTCGGGACCCTGGATGCGCAACGTGGGTCTCGGGCAGATCAACGCGCTGATCCTCGCCCTGGTGCTCTACGACCTGCTGCGCACCCGCGACGACACCCTTCTGGGCAGGGTCCCCCGCGGGTTCTGGATCGGGCTGGCCGCCGGCGTCAAGCTGACGCCCCTGGCGTTCGGGCTCGTGTTCCTCGTGCGCGGGCAGCTGCAGCCGATCCTCACGATGGGCCTCACGTTCGCCGCGACCGTGCTGATCGGGTTCCTGGCGCTGCCGCGGGACGCGGTCGTGTTCTGGACCGAGGCCGTGGTCAGCGACGAACGCGTCGGCAGCACCGCGTACGTCGACAACACCTCGCTGCAGGGGGTGCTGCTCCACCTCGGCGTCCCCGGGGAGGTGGAGCCCCTGCTGCGGTGGGCCCTGGTCCTCGCCATGGTCGTCGGCGTCGCCCTGCTGATCCGGGTCCTGGCCGCCCGCGGGATGATCCTCTCCGTGGTGGCGGTCAACGCCCTCGTCATGCTCTACATGTCCCCGGTCACCTGGTCCCACCACCACCTGTGGTGGGGCCTCGTGCTCACGGCGCTGTGGGTCGAGGCGTGGCCGGCGTTCCTCCGGGACGGCCCGCACCGGCTCGCCCTGGTGCTGGGCGGGGTCGCCCTCGTGGGCCTGTACGTGGGGCCGATCCGCTGGGACGCGTGGCTGCGGCTCCTGGGGGTCCCCGGGCCGGCGATCGACCTCGTGGCCGCCCTGTCCTATCTCGCGCTGTTCCTGCTCCTGGCCCTGTGGACGGTCACCGGGCTGCGGGCCGGGACCCGGGACGCCGGCGGCGCGGGTCGTGCCTGAGCCCGGCGCCTGGACCGGCTACGACCGCGGCAGCCGGGGCTATCGCCGGGTGCTGCTGGCCCTGCTGTGCGCGGGCGTGGCGACGTTCGCGCAGCTCTACTCCGTGCAGGGCGTGCTGCCGCTCATGGCCACGGACCTCGGGATCGACGCCGCGGAGGCGTCCCTGGGCGTCTCCGCCGCGACCTTCGGCCTCGCCGTGGGCGTCCTGCCGTGGTCCGTGGTCTCCGACCGGTGGGGCCGGCTGCGGACCATGGTGATGGCCGTCGTGTCCGCCACGGCCCTGGGGCTCGTCATGCCCCTGGCGCCGAGCTTCGAGGCCGTGGTGGCGCTGCGCTTCGCGGAGGGCGTCGCCCTGGGCGGGATCCCCGCCGTGGCCATGGCCTACCTCGCGGAGGAGCTCGACCGCCGGCACGCCGCCGTGGCCGCCGGCACGTACGTGGCGGGCACCAGTCTGGGCGGTCTCGCCGGGCGCATCATCGCCGCCCCCGTGGGCGACGCGTTCGGCTGGCGGACCGGCACGATCACCGTGAGCGTGCTCTCCGCGCTCGCCGCCGTGGTCTTCGTGCTGATCGCCCCGCGCCAGCGCGGGTTCGTGCGCCAGACCGTCCGGCTCGCCGGACCGGCCGGTCTGCTGGGGCGGCTGCGCGCCAATCTCGAGGACCGCGGTCTGTGGGTGCTCTACCTGCAGGGCTTCCTGCTCATGGGCGGGTTCGTGGCGATCTACAACTACCTGGGCTTCCACCTCGGCGAGGAGCCGTTCGGGGTGTCCCAGACCGTGGTGAGCCTCCTGTTCCTCGCCTACCTCTCGGGCACCTGGTCCTCCGGGACCGCCGGGCGGATCGCGGCGGCCCACGGACGCCGGGTGGTGCTGGCGAGCAGCGGGATCGTCATGCTCGCCGGGCTGCTGGCCACGCTCATCCCGTCGATCCCCGTGATCGTGGTGGGCCTGATGCTCTTCACGGCCGGCTTCTTCGCCGCGCACGCGGTGGCCTCCGGGTGGGTGCCGGTGCGCGCCCGCACCGGCAAGGCGCAGGCCTCGTCCCTCTACACGCTCTTCTACTACGCCGGTTCGTCCGTGCTGGGCACGGCCGGCGGTGTCTTCTACACGGCCACCGGTTGGGCGGGGGCGGTGGGTTTCGTGGCGGCCCTCGTGGTCCTCGCCGTGCTCCTGGTGCTCCTGGTCCTGCGGGAGCCCGAGCCCGCCTGAGCGCTCCCCGCCGGGGGAGGGGGCTCAGTCCTCGGTGCCGCCCCACTGCAGGGGGAGCACCTCGAAGGAGCTCGCGAGCGGCACCCCGAGCCGCTCGCCGACGGCGGCGGCGTTGCCCCGCAGGAAGGCGTCCGGGTCGAAGTCGGTCCAGCCGAGGCCCTCGAGGTAGGCGCGGTGGGCGCGCAGGGACTCCACACCGGCGTCGAAGGTCTCCGTGACGTCCGCCGCGTGCCGGGCGTCGGGCGAGGCCGCCGCCCAGACCGCCAGCACGTCGGGCCACGGCTGCAGGCCCGCCTCGAGCTGCTCCGGGAAGATCCACCGGTTGCCGGCGTCCCGCACGGCGTCCAGGGTGGCCCGGCCCGTGGCGATGTGGTCCGCCTGGTTCAGGTTGGTGGCGTTGTCCCAGGTGTCGCGGAAGTTGTTGGTGATCACCACGTCCGGGCGGTGCCGGCGGACCACCTCCGCGAGCCGCCGCCGCAGCGCCACCCCGTACTCGAGCACCCCGTCCGGCAGGTGCAGGAACTCCACCTGCGCCACGCCCACGATCCGGCACGACTCCCGCTGCTCCGCCTCCCGCAGCGGGCCGCACTGCTGCGGCTCGAGCCCGTCGATGCCGGCCTCCCCGCTGGTGACGAGGCAGTAGACCACGTCCTTGCCCTGTCCGGTCCAGCGGGCCACGGCAGCGGCGGCGCCGAACTCCATGTCGTCCGGGTGCGCGACCACCACCAGGGCGCGCTGCCAGTTCTCGTCGACGTGCGTGAGCGGAGTCCCAGTCATGGTCCCCATCATGGTCCCGGTCGCGGGGTCCGGCAACGCCGGCCACGCCGATGTCGCCGGGCCCATGTCGCGGGGCCGATGCCGTCGGGCCGATGTCGCGGGGCCGGGAGGACGAGCGGGCTCCGCAGCGGTGGTGGAGCGGCTCAGCGGCCGGGGGCGGCGGAGGCCACGACCGGGAGCGTCTCCGTCCGCGCCTCGCCCGGGGACACCGGCTCCGCGTCCTCGTCCGTGATCCCGTCCGTGACCTCGCTCATGGCCTCGTCCGTGGGCCGGCCGCGGTCCCGGACGGCGCCCACGAGCTGCCACAGCGCGTAGCCGAACAGGACCGCGGCGACCAGCACGACCCCGCCGCGCTTCTGCTCCGCGTCCAGGAGCGTGGCGGCGTAGCCGGCCCAGGGCACGTGGTATTTCACCAGTCCGCGCAGCTGGGTGGCGGTGACCGGCTCCGCGTCCGGGGCGGCGTTGGCGTCGCCCCGGGTCGTGAAGCTGCGCCGCCCCTCGCCGTCGACCGCGACGCCCACGATCCGGTGGGTCACGAGGGTCGGGTCGTCCGGGCGGGGCATGAACGTCACGACGTCCCCGGTGCTCAACCCCGCGGCGTCGTCCTCGCCCTCGAGGGGCGCGACGACGACCTGACTGCCGGTCGGGACGGTCGGCTCCATCGAACCGGAAAGCACCGTCAGGGGCACCCAGCCCAGCGCGAGCGGGACGACGACGACGGCGAGCAGCAGCGCGGCCACCGCGGCCAGGGCGCTCACGAGCAGCGGGTGGAGGGTCCTGCGGAGCGCGGTGGTCATGACGGGAGTCCTTCACAGTTGATGTGGCCGCTCTTGCCCGGGGCCTTGATCGTCCAGGAGTAGGCGCTGTCCACGGGGGTGGTGCCTTCGTCGGCGAACACGGCACGGATGAGGACCTGGTAGTCCCGGCTGGACGAATGGTTCGTGCCCAGGAGGTCGGCGGCAGTGATCCGAGCCTCCCGTGCGGTGGACGTCGGCACGGCCTTCACCAGCGTGGATGCCTCCGTGGTGCCCACGGGTCGCACACGGGCCTCCCACCGCGCGACGGTGGGAACGCCGGGGCCGCCGTCCCAGGACCACCGGAGCAGTGCGGCGCCGTTGTCCGCACCGCACTGCGCGGCGTCCTGCACCACCGGGAGAGCAGGAGCGGTCACGGGCGGCACGACCTCGGCCGGCAGCTCCACCGTGAACGGCGCCGTCCACGAGCGGGTCGTCGACCAGGTGCCGTCCCCGAGGGAGACGGCCTCCACCTCCGTGACGACCTGCAGCACCTGCCCGTCCAGCGGGCGCAGCGCGTCCTGGGCCACGGCGTCGGTCGAGACGGTCAGGCACATCCCCGCGGGCCGGTCCCGCTCCAGGGGCGCCCGGGTCTCCCCGAGGACGGCCACCGGGGCGGTCCCGCCCGGCGCGACGGCCGTCCACCGCGGCGGGGACCCCGCGGCGCCGCAGTCCGCGCCGGTGCGGTAGGCGAAGCCCATGCCCTGCGGCGGGGCCACGGACCCTCCGGCGGAGTCGAGGACGGTCACCTGGACCGGCCGGTACTGGACGCCGAACCGGGAGGTGTTCGTCAGGGTCGCGGAGCTCCCGCCGCCCTTGTCGCCGCCGACCTCGAAGCCCACCCGGCCTGTGGTCATGACGGGCACCTCGGTCTGTGCGGTGGCGGACCAGCGTGCGTGGGTCCCGCCGTTCGGGGTCGTGAGGACGACGACGGCCAGCAGGACGAGGACGCCGAGCACGTAGGCCGTGGGGGTGCGGAACTGGCTCAAGGGAACTCCTGGGGGATCAGTTCTGGGTGAGGGCGACCGTGAGGGGGCCCGGCTCGACGGTCCGGCCCTGGGCGGAGGGGTCCGGGGAGACCTCGTAGGAGACGGTGACGTCGTAGGCGCCGCCGTCGTGGGCCGTGGTCACGGCCCAGGAGGACGGGCCGGGGGACAGCGGCAGCGCGCCGGAGACCGGCACCAGCTCGACGCGGGGGACGACCGCGCTGCCGGCCGGCACACCGGGGTCGACCGTGAGGGTCGCGGTGAGGTTCGTGCCCTCGACGTCGAGGACCGCGCGGGTCGTGACGACGACGGTGTCGCCGGGGGCCAGCGCGGACAGGGCGTCCGCCGCTCCGGTGAGGTCGGCGCTCTCGCGCCGGACGGCGCCGGTCGCGGGATCGAGGTCGGTGTGGTGGAGGGTCGCCCGCGCGGGCTCCAGCGCCATGTCGAGGGCGCCGGTGCTGACGGCCTGCGTCTCGAGCGGGGCCGTGTCGGACCAGCGGGCGGAGGTCCCCAGGCCGTTGCCGAGCAGCGTCAGGGCCAGGAGCGAGGCCGCGGCGGCGGCGAGGGCTCGGGCGGTGGTCGAGGGACGGGGTCGGTCGGTGCGCGTCATGGGAGCCTCTGGGGGATGAGACGGGGCGAGACGGGGTGTGCGGGAGGTGGGAGCGCCCCGGCGCGGCGTCATCGCCGCACCGGGGCGGACCCGGGCCGGGTCCGGTGGCTCTACACGGTCTGCGAGAGGAGCAGCTGGGTGTCGTGCAGGGACAGACCGGTGAGGCCTTGTCCCTGCAGCCCGTCGACGCTGTCGGCGTTCCAGGTGAACTTCGCGGTCACGGTGACCTTCTGGTCGTCGTCCGTGTCGCCCTGGACGGTGTAGACGTCGTCGTCCTCGATGTCCTGGTCCGCCAGTCCCGTCATGGTCAGGTCGTACTCGAGGACGCCGGACTGGACGGCCTGCTGGACGACGTCCGGCAGGCCGAGCGCCAGAGTGCCCTCGAGGTTCTTGCCCTCGGCCTGCACGACCGTGCTCGTCTTGAAGGTCAGGACGTCGCCGGGGACGGCCTGGAAGCCGGCCAGCTGGATGACCCCGTCGGCGTCCGTCCAGACGGGAGTGCTCGGCGTGCCCAGGGAGAGCTTGCCGGTGGACACCGAGGTGCCGGCGGCGAAGACGTCCTTGTCGTCGGACCACTTCGAGAAGGTGCCGCCGCCGGCGGCGAGGAGGCCCACGGCCACGGCGCCGGCGAGGACGGCCTTGCCGGCGCGCCGGTTCTTGCCGCCCTGCACGGGGGACTCGGACTGGGGGGTCTGCGATGCAGTGTTCATGGTTCCGCCTTCGAGCGAGAGAGGGGTGAGAGGAGAGGACGCGCGGGATCGGTGCGCGTGTCGTGCCGGGCATCCGGTGGGTGTCCGCGGAGGCGGCGGGATCCCCGTCCCCCCGGATCACGGGGGACGGGGAGCCGGCTGCGACGGCCGCGCCTCGGCGTGCCGGCCCGTGGAACCGCAGTGGAGCGCCCGGGGAATCCGCCGGCAGCCCTGCCGCCGGATTCCCTTGACACGTCAACCCTAGACAAAAGTCTATGCATAAGAACAGATCCGCCTTGTCCCCACTTCACCTGACGTTACTGTCTGGTAATGTCCCCGCTTCGGCCTCGGGCAGGGGCGCGCCTAGGATGCCGGGGGAAGGCTCCCGTCCGGTGGAGCCGGGACCGGAGGACCGCCATGACCCGCGCTTCCCAGCGACGCCGCGTGCACCGGTACACCGCCGACGGCGACGGGATCGGGCGGGCGGACACCCTGGCCGGCGAGGAGCCCCTCGAGATCCGGCTCAACGGCAGCCCGTTCACCGTCACCATGCGCACGCCCGGCCACGACTTCGACCTCGTGGCCGGTTTCCTCGTCTCCGAGGGGGTGGTGCGCGCGCCGTCGGAGATCGTGCAGATGGACTACCGCAGCGGCATCGGCCCGGACGGGCAGCGGACCTACAACGTGGTGGAGGTGCGGCTCGCGCCCGGGGTCGCCCTGCCGGACACGTCCATGGAGCGGCACGTCTACACGTCGTCGTCGTGCGGGGTCTGCGGCACGGCGTCCATCGAGGCCGTCACCAAGGTCTCCTCCTTCGACCCGGCCGGGGACCGGACCCGGCTGCCCGTGCCCGCGCTGCTCGCCCTGCCGGACCGGCTGCGCAGCGGGCAGAAGCTGTTCTCCACGACCGGGGGCGTCCATGCCGCGGGCCTCTTCCGCTTCCCGGACGGCTCCGCCGGGACCGGCGACGGCGGGCCCGAGCTGCTGTGCGTGCGCGAGGACGTGGGGCGGCACAACGCCGTGGACAAGGTCGTGGGCTGGGCGCTGCGCGAGAACCTGCTGCCCCTGAGCTCCTGCGTCCTGCAGGTCTCGGGCCGCGCCTCGTTCGAACTGGTGCAGAAGGCGTACATGGCCGGCGTTCCGGCGCTCGCGGCCGTCTCGGCGCCCTCGGCCCTCGCCGTGGACCTCGCGGACCGGACGGGCGTCACCCTGCTGGGCTTCAGCCGCGGGACCTCGTTCAACGCCTACGCCCACCGGGAGCGCCTCGTCCCCTGAACGGGCGGGAGGCCGCCCCGGCGCTGGCTACGATGGAGTCATGAAGCCCTTCCTGCTGCTCGCCACCCGCGCCGAGGACGACGTCGCGGACGAGGAGTACGAGACCGTCTGCCGCTTCAGCGGGCTGCAGGAGAGCAGCCTCCACCGGGTCCGGCTGGAGGCCGGGCCCATGCCGGCGATCGACCTCGGGCGCTACTCCGGGGTCATCATCGGCGGGTCCCCGTTCAACTCCTCCGACCCGCCGCAGCTGAAGTCCGAGGTGCAGCGCCGGGCCGAGTCCGAGATGCGGGACCTGCTCGACGAGGTCGTCGCCCGGGACTTCCCCTTCCTCGGCGCCTGCTACGGCGTCGGCACCCTCGGCACGCACCAGGGCGGGATCGTGGACCGCACCCGCGGCGAGGAGATCGGCGTCATCGAGATCACCCTCACCGAGGAGGGGCTGCGGGACCCGCTGCTCCGGGAGTTCCCGTCCGCGTTCCACGGGTTCGTGGGCCACAAGGAGGGCACGCGCACCCTCGCGCCCGCCGCCGTCCTGCTGGCCACCGGCACGGGGTGCCCCGTCCAGATGTTCCGGATCAAGCAGAACCTCTACGCGACCCAGTTCCACCCCGAGCTCGACGCCCCCGCGCTGCTCAACCGGATCGAGGCGTACAAGGAGCACGGGTACTTCCCGCTCGCCGAGGCCGAGGACGTCAAGAACCGCATCCGCACAGGGCCGCCCGTGACGGAGCCCGAGAAGATCCTCGCCGCGTTCGTGGACCGCTACGCCCGCTGACGCACCGCGGGCGGACCCGTCCGGTCGTCACCGCGGGACGCGCAGCAACTTTTCCCCTGTCGAGAGAGCGCTCTCTTGACCTTGTGACCTAAGACACATACGGTCGAGGCACAATAGAGAGAGCGCTCTCTCGACAGCAGCTCCTCTCCAGCCCCTTCACACCAAGGAGTGACCGTGGGACACACGCGACTCAAGAGAATGACAGCCCTGGCGGGTGCGGCGACGCTGGCAACCGTCGCCACGGGGTGCGGCGGGGGCGGAGGCGAGCCGGCCAGCGCCGACAACCCCGTCGAGCTCACTGTCACCACCTTCGGGACCTTCGGCTACGACGACCTCTACGGCGAGTACGAGGAGCTGAACCCCGGCGTGACCATCAAGGCCACGAACATCGACCGCGGCTCGAACGCGCGCACGGACGCCTTCACCAAGATCGCCGCCGGGTCCGGGCTCAGCGACGTCACTGCCATCGAGGAGGGCTGGCTCGGCTCGATCATGGAGGTCTCCGACCAGTTCGTCGACCTCAACGAGCACGGCGCCGCCGACATCAAGGACAACTGGGTGCCGTGGAAGTTCGAGCAGGGGACGGACCCCGAAGGCCGCGTCATCGGCTACGGCACCGACATCGGCCCCCAGGGCCTCTGCTACAACGGCAAGCTCTTCGAGGAGGCCGGCCTGCCCAGCGACCGTGCGGAGGTCGCGGAGCTGTTCGGCGGCGACGACGCCACTTGGGAGACCTACTTCGAGCTCGGCCGCGAGTACCAGGAGACCACGGGCAAGGCCTGGTACGACCAGTCCGGCTTCGTGTGGAACTCCATGGTCAACCAGCTCGAGGAGGGCTACTACACCGCCGACGGCGAGCTGAACGTGGAGGGCAACGAGGAGCTGCGCGAGCGCTTCGACCTGCTCGCCGCCGGCACGCTCGACGGACTCTCCGCGAACCAGACCCAGTTCGACTGGGGCAACGGCCAGGCCTTCGTGGACGGCTCCTTCGCGACCTTCGTCTGCCCCGGCTGGATGCTCGGCACCATCGAGGGCCAGCTCGAGTCCGCCGGCGGCGGCGAGGGCAGCGGGTGGGACTTCGCCGACGTCTTCCCGGGCGGCGCCTCCAACTGGGGCGGCGCGTTCCTCTCCGTCCCGGAGACCTCCGAGCACCCGGAGGAGGCGGCGAAGCTCGCGGCCTGGCTCACCGCGCCCGAGCAGCAGGTCAAGCAGTCGGCCGCGGCGAACAACTTCCCCAGCACCATCGAGGCCCAGCAGAAACTGGTCGAGGACGCCGAACCGAACCCGGTGTTCAACGACGCACCCACCGGGGTGATCCTCGCGTCCCGCGCCGAGGGGGTCGTCGCCCAGTTCAAGGGCCCGGACGACTCCGTGATCCAGGAGAACGTCTTCCTGCCGCCGCTGAAGCGTCTCGACGCCGGGACCGCCACGGCCGACGAGGCCTGGGACGAGGCGCTCGCGCTTCTGGACCACCTGGTCGTCAACAACTAGCAGGACCCGGCCACGGGGCCTGCGGAATCCGCCGGAGGCCCCCTCACGGAAGCGCGAGACCCTCATGACCACGACAGCCCACCGTCCCGTCGCCGCGGCGCCCGCCGCGCCGGCGCCGAGTCCGCCCAGGCCGACCCGCAGACAGCGGCTCAGCGTCCTGGACCTGAAAGCCTCCCCCTACCTGTACATCGCGCCCTTCTTCGTCCTCTTCGGATTGGTGGGGCTCTTCCCGCTCGGGTACACGTTCTTCGTCTCGCTCTTCGACTGGCACCTGCTCACCGGCCGGGGCGAGTTCGTGGGCCTGGGCAACTTCACCGCGGTGCTGCGGGACCGGTTCTTCTGGAACTCGCTGTTCAACACGGTGAGCATCTTCCTGCTCTCGAGCATCCCGCAACTGGCGGCCGCGGTGCTGATCGCGGCGGTCCTGGACCAGAACCTGCGCGCCAGGACGCTGTGGCAGATGGGCGTGCTGCTGCCCTACGTGGTCACCCCGGTGGCCGTCGCCATGATCTTCACGAACATGTTCGGCGAGCAGTACGGCCTCATCAACAACATCCTCGGCAGCTTCGGGATCGACCCGATCATGTGGAAGAACGAGACGCTGCCCAGCCACATCGCCATCGCCGCCATGGTCAACTGGCGCTGGACCGGCTACAACGCGCTGATCCTGCTCGCGGCGATGCAGGCGGTGCCTCGGGACCTCTACGACGCCGGTGCGATCGACGGCGCGGGCCCCGTCCGCCGGTTCTTCAGCATCACCCTGCCGAGCATCCGTCCCACGATGGTCTTCGTGATCATCACGACCACCATCGGCGGCCTCCAGATCTTCACGGAGCCGAGGCTCTTCGACCCCGTGGCCGCGGGCGGCACGCAGCGACAGTTCCAGACCACGGTCCTCTACCTCTGGGAGATGGCCTTCCAGCGCCAGAACTTCGGCAAGGCCGCGACCATCGCCTGGCTGCTCTTCCTCCTCATCCTGCTCTTCGGCCTCGTCAACTACCTGGTCTCGCGCCGCATCGCGACGGCGTCCGACGGGGGGAGGGCCGGTCCCAGGACCGGTCGTCGTCGGCGGCGGCGGCGGCTGCGTGCGGGCGACGCCGTCGTCCCCGACGCGGCGGCGAACACCGGCACCGGGGCGCCACGGACGGCCACGGCACCGACGACCACGAGGAGGACACGATGACCGCCACCGGCGCACCCACCAGGACCAGGACGCGGCGGCCGCGGGCGCGGGCGGTGCCCGTGCGCCGGCGGATCTTCGGCGACGGCCACCGCCCCGGGTTCCTCACCTACGGGCTGCTCTCCGCCTTCTTCCTGGCCAGCGCCTATCCGCTGTGGTGGTCGGTGATCATCGGCAGCCGCTCCAACGAGGCGCTCGGCCGCACCTGGCCGCCGCTGCTGCCGGGGGGCAACTTCTGGACGAACGTGGGCGAGGTCTTCGACACCATCCCGTTCTGGCTGGCCCTCGGCAACAGCGTGCTCATCTCGGGGATCATCACCGTCTCGGTGGTCACGTTCTCCACCCTTGCCGGGTACTCGTTCGCGAAGCTGCGGTTCAAGGGGCGCGACGGCCTCATGGTCACGGTCGTCGCGACCATGGCCATCCCCACGCAGCTCGGCATCATCCCGCTGTTCATGCTGATGCGCGAGCTCGGCTGGACCGGCGAGATCGGGGCGGTCGTCGTGCCCACCCTCGTGACGGCGTTCGGCGTGTTCTTCATGCGCCAGTACCTCGTGGACGTCATCCCCGACGAGCTCATCGAGTCGGCCCGGATGGACGGGGCGTCGATGATCTCGACCTTCTGGCACGTCGCGCTCCCCGCGGCCCGCCCGGCCATGGCCATCCTCGGCCTGTTCACCTTCATGACGGCGTGGACCGACTTCCTGTGGCCGCTGCTGGTCCTCGACGCGAGCAACCCCACGCTGCAGACGGCGCTGAGCCAGCTGCAGTCGGCCCGATACGTGGACTACTCGATCGTCCTCGCCGGCGCCGTGATGGCCACGCTTCCCCTCCTGGTGCTCTTCGCCGTGGCGGGCAGACAACTCATTTCCGGAATCATGCAAGGAGCAGTGAAGGGCTAATGCCGAACAACGCAGGACACGCAGCCGTGCACCACCGCAGCTGGCCCGAGGGCTTCCTCTGGGGGTCGGCCACCGCCGCGGCCCAGGTGGAGGGCGCCGGGCACGAGGGCGGCAAGGAGGACTCCGTCTGGGACGCCTTCGCCCGTCTTCCGGGCGCCGTGGCCAACGGCGACACCCTGGAGGACGCCGTGCGGCACTACCACCGGATGCCCGAGGACGTGCGGATCATGAAGGAGCTCGGGCTCGGCTCCTACCGCTTCTCCACGAGCTGGGCGCGGGTGCGTCCCGGTGACCGGGCCCCGAACCCCGAGGGCCTGGACTTCTACTCCCGCCTGGTCGACGAGCTGCTCGAGGCCGGCATCCTGCCCTGGCTGACCCTGTACCACTGGGACCTGCCGCAGGCGCTCGAGGAGAAGGGCGGGTGGGCCCACCGGGACACCGCGCACCGCTTCGTCGAGTACGCCGACGACGTGTACTCGGTGCTCGGCGACCGGGTGCGGCACTGGACCACGTTCAACGAGCCCTTCTGCTCGTCGCTGCTCGGCTACGCGGCCGGGGTCCACGCGCCCGGGCGGCAGGACCCCCGGGCCGCGGTCGCCGCCGTGCACCACCAGCACCTGGCCCACGGCCTCGCGGTCGAGCACCTGCGGTCCGGCGGTGCCGAGCACCTGGGCATCACCCTCAACCTCAGCAACTCGATCCCGCGCGACCCCTCGGACCCGGTGGACCTCGACGCGGCCCGGCGGTTCGACTCCCTCCAGAACCGCCTCTTCCTGGACCCGATCCTGCGCGGCGCGTACCCCGAGGACACCCTCGCGGACCTGGAGCGGTTCGGCATCCGCGAGGTCATCCGCGGCGGCGATGTCGAGACCATCGGGGCGCCCCTCGACTTCCTCGGCGTGAACCACTACCACGACGACCTCATCAGCGGGCACCCGCAGTCCTCCGGCGGCGACGGCCACTCCGGCGGCGCCGACCGCCCCACGTCCTCGTGCTGGATCGGCTCCGAGGACATCGCGTTCCCCAGCCGCGGCCTGCCGCGCACGGCGATGGACTGGGAGGTGAACCCGGACGGGCTGCGCACGCTCCTCGTGCGTCTCGGCGAGGAGTACCCCGCGCTCCCGCCGCTCTACGTCACGGAGAACGGCGCGGCCTACGACGACGTCATGGGCAGCGACGGAACCGTCCACGACGCGGAGCGCACCGCGTTCGTCCTCGAGCACATCGCGGCCGTGGGGGAGGCCATCGACCAGGGCGCGGACGTGCGCGGCTACTTCGTCTGGTCGTTGCTGGACAACTTCGAGTGGTCGTGGGGCTACGGCAAGCGGTTCGGTGTGGTCCGGGTGGACTACGAGACGTTCGAGCGCACGGTCAAGGACAGCGGCCGCGCCTACGCCGGGGTCATCGCCGCCGCGGCGGAGCGCACGCCGGTGGCCCCGTCCACGGGCGCCTAGCATAGATGCCAGCCCACACGCCGAGAGCACCGGAGACGACCATGACGCAGGACGCACGCGGTCCCCGGCCCGTGCCGACGCTCGAGATGGTGGCCGCCCTGGCCGGGGTCTCCCGGGCGACCGTGTCCCGGGTGGTCAACGACTCGCCCAGCGTCGACCCCGAGCTCGCGGAGTCGGTGCGGAAGGCCATCGAGACCCTCGACTACACCCCCAACCGCGCGGCCCGGTCGCTGGCGAAGCGACGGGCCAACTCGGTCGCGCTGATCATCCCGGAGTCCACCTCGAAGGTCTTCGCGGACCCGTTCTTCACGACCGTGGTCCAGGGCATCGCGATGTACCTCACGGACACCGACTTCACCCTCAACATGGTCATGGCGTCCGAGGCGAAGCCCGAGAAGACCCGCAGCTTCCTGCTGGGCGGCAACGTGGACGGCGCGCTGGTGGTCTCGCACCACAGCGGCGACCACTCGTGGACCCATCTGTCCGGCTCGCTGCCCATGGTGTTCGCAGGCCGCCCGCTCGTGGGCGCCGAGGACGCCTACTACGTGGAGGTCGAGAACGAGGCCGCCGCGCGCAGCGCCACCCGGCTGCTCCTCGACCGGGGCCGGCGGAGCATCGCGACCATCGCCGGGCCGCAGGACATGCCCCCGGGCATCGACCGGCTGGCCGGCTGGCGGACCGCGGTGCGGGGGGCCGGGCTGGGCGACGAACTCGTGGAGGTGGGTGACTTCACGCTCGCGTCGGGGGCCCATGCCATGCGGCGGCTGCTGGACCGCGGCCTGCCGATCGACGCCGTGTTCGCCGCGAACGACCAGATGGCGGCCGGGGCGTACACGGTGATCCAGGGGCGCGGCCTGCGCATCCCGGAGGACATCGCCGTGGTGGGCTTCGACGACGACTCCTTCGCCACGTCGGTGACGCCCGCGCTGACCACGGTCAACCACCCGATCGTCGAGCTCGGCCGCAAGATGGCCGAGACCCTCGTCGACATGATCGAGGGCCGGCCGGCGGAGCGCGTGACCATCATGTCGACCTCGCTCGTGCTGCGGGACTCCGTCTGACCCGTCCGTCCGCGACCCGGACGACGCCCCCGGCGCCGTCGGCGGCGTCCCCTGCCCCTCTGCCCGAAAGGCGACCATGCCTCCTCCAGCTCCGCCCGCCCCCGTGGCGGGCGACGACCCCGCCACCGCGACCGGCCGCCCCGTGCACTGGGGGGTGGTGGCCACCGGGTCGATCGCCGGCCGCGTGGTCGAGGACCTGATGCTCCTCGACGACGCCGTGCTCACCGCGGTCAGCTCCCGCTCCCGGTCCTCCGCCGACGCCTTCGCCGAGCGCTTCGGCGCGGGCACGAGCCACCACGACCACGACGGCGCCACCGGCTGGCAGCGGCTCGTCGCGGACCCCGCCGTGGAGGTCGTCTACGTCGCCACGCCTCACGCCCAGCACCACGCGGTGGCCCGGGCTGCCCTGGAGGCCGGCAAGCACGTGCTCTGCGAGAAGCCCCTGACCGTCAACGCCCGGGAGGCGGAGGACCTGCGAGGGCTCGCCCGGGACCGCGGGCTGTTCCTGATGGAGGCGGTGTGGACGCGCTTCCTGCCGAGCTTCGGGAGGGCCCTGGAGATCGTCCGCTCCGGTGAGCTCGGCCGGGTCCGCTGGCTCCAGGCGGACCTCGGCGCCCCGGTGCCGTACGACCCGGCGTCCCGGCTCTGGGACCGCGCGGCGGGCGGAGGAGCCCTGCTGGACCTCGCCGTGTACCCGCTCACCTGGGCGCTCGCCGTGCTCAGCGCACCGGCCCGCCTCACGGCCCACGGCGCCCTCCACGAGGACGGCGTGGACCTGCACAACGGCCTGTCCCTCACCTGGGCCGACGGCGCGCACGCCCACCTCACCACGTCCATCGAGGCGGACTGCCCGGGCACGGTCACCATCAGCGGGACGAACGGCTGGTTGCGCGCCGGGGCGCCCCTGTACCACCCCGGTGAGCTCGTGGTCCGCTCCGGGCGGTCCGCGCCCCGCACCGAGCGCTTCCGGGCCGTCGGGCACGGATTCGCCCACGAGCTGCGGGAGGTGACCCGGTGCGTCCAGGCCGGCCTGACCGAGAGCCCCCGCATGCCGCTCGCGGACACCGTGCTCGTGCTGGACCTGCTCGACGAGGCCCGCCGGCAGATGGGGCTGCACTACCCCAGCGACACCCCGTGAGCGGTCCGGGTCCTCGGACCCGCCGTGCGCCCGGACGGGGCCGGCTGCGGATACCGTGGGAGGCATGACCACGCGCGCCGCCCCCTGGAGACAGGGATCCCTCGACGACGGTTCCTCGGCCCCGGGCCCCCGGCTCCTCCCGTACCACCGGCTGGCCCATGCCGACCCCGACCACCGGTGGTGGAAGCCGCTCGTGGAGCTGCTGCTCTTCGGGGCCTTCTACCTGGTGCTGACGATCGTCTTCGCCGTCGTCTGGGCCGTGGGCCTCCTGGCCGTGCGCGGCGAGGAGGCCCTGGACGAGGTCTTCCTCGCGGGCACGGATCTGGACATGATGGACCCGGCGATCTTCTTCATGCTGTTCTTCTCCCTGGTCCTGATGATCCCGGCGCTGCTGGCGGCCCGGGCCATCACGGGCCCCCGGCCCCTCGGGCTGCTGCTGTCCGTGACGGGGCGGCTGCGGTGGGGCCTCCTCGGCCGGTGCCTCCTCGTGGCCCTGGCGGTCTACGCGGTCGGCCACGCGGCCGCCGCCCTCGTGGAGTACGCGCTGCTGGGCTCGCTGACCGCCCCGCAGCCGGTGGAGGGCTTCTGGTGGCTGATCGCGATGATCGTGCTGGTGGTCCCGCTGCAGTGCGCGGCGGAGGAGCTCGTCTTCCGGGGCTACCTGCTGCAGACCGTGGGGCGGTGGCTGCGCCGGCCCGTGTTCGCGATCCTGCTGCCGGTGCCCCTGTTCACGTTCGGGCACCTGTACGACACCTGGGGGCTGCTGGCGGTGGCGGTCATGGCGGTCGTCGCCGGCTGGCTGACCTGGCGCACCGGCGGGCTCGAGGCGGCGATCGCCCTGCACGTGGTCAACAACGTGATCGCCACGCTCTTCGGGGCCCTCGGCCTGTCCGATCCCGACGCCGAGGAGTCGACCTGGGTGGCCCTCGCCATCTCGGCGGGCATGCAGCTGCTCTTCGCGTGGCTCGTGGTCCGCGGCGCGCGCCGGCGCGGCGTCGAGGTGACCCGGACCGTGCACCCGCCGCGGACGCCCGCCCGCCTCGCGGCCGGCACCGGGCCCGGCCGGACGGGCCACGGTCCCGGTGCCTGGGTGTGCCCCGGCCCGCCGACCTGTCCCGGCCACTGGGCGGGGCCGGTGCCGGGACCCGAGCCCCAGCCCCTTTCGTAGACTGACGGCATGGAACCGAGCACCGCAGTCGACCCCCGGTCCGCCGTCGAGGACCTCGGCCGCTACGTGATGGAGTCGCCGAGCTCCTTCCACGCGGCCCACGCCGCCGCCTCCCGGCTGGAGGAGGCGGGCTTCGTCCGCCTCGACGAGACGGAGGACTGGACCCGGACCGGCGTCCGCGGGAGGCGCTACGTGCTCCGCGACGGGGCGGTCGTCGCATGGACCACCCCCGCGGAGGTCCCGCCGGCGGCAGGGTTCCGGATCCTCGGCGCGCACACCGACTCGCCGGGCTTCAAGCTCAAGCCCCGGCCCACCACCACGGCCCACACCTGGCACCAGGCCGGGGTCGAGACCTACGGCGGGGCGCTGCTGAACTCGTGGCTGGACCGCGAGCTGCGACTGGCGGGCCGGCTCGTGGTCCGCGGGACGGACGGCGCCCCGGTCGAGCACCTGACCGCGACCGGCCCCGTGGCCCGCATCCCGCAGCTCGCCGTCCACCTGGACCGCGACGCCAACAAGGGCCTGCAGCTCGACCGGCAGCAGCACGTGCAGCCGGTCTGGGGCGTGGGGCAGCCGCAGGACGCGGACGTCCTCGCGCTGCTGGCCGAGCACGTGGACGGCGGGCCCGTGGACCCGTCCCGGATCGTCGGCTACGACGTGGTGCTGGCGGACTCCCAGCCCCCCACCGTGTTCGGGCAGGGCGGGACGCTGTTCGCCTCCGGGCGGCTGGACAACCTGTCCTCCGTGCACGCCGGGCTGAGCGCCCTCGCCCGCGAGGCGGAGACGGTCGAGCAGGGCCGGCACATCGCGGTGCTCGCCGCGTTCGACCACGAGGAGATCGGCTCCCGCACCCGCTCCGGCGCCGCGGGGCCGTTCCTCGAGGACGTGCTGGTGCGCATCAGCGAGGGCCTGGGCCGTTCTCCCGCCGAGCACCGGCGCTCCCTGGCCGGGTCCGTGTGCCTGTCCGCCGACGCCGGGCACCTGGTGCACCCCAACTACCAGGGCCACCACGACCCCGTGAACCGGCCGGTGCCCGGGGCGGGGCCGCTGCTGAAGATCAACGCGGACCAGCACTACGCCACGGACGCCGTGGGCGCCGGGATCTGGGCCGAGGCCTGCGCGCGCGCCGGAGTGGGCTACCAGGAGTTCGTCTCCAACAACCGGGTGCCGTGCGGGTCCACGATCGGTCCCATCACGGCCGCCCGGCTGGGCGTGCGCACCATCGACGTCGGCATCGGCCTGCTGTCGATGCACTCCGCCCGGGAACTGTGCCACGTGGACGACGTCGCGGCCCTCGGGGCCGTCGCGGGGGCCTTCTTCACCGCCTGACGCGCGGCACGACGGGCCCCGGGACGGGGCGTCCCGGCGGGGCCACGGTGCCCGGGCACGGCGAGGGCCGTGGCCCGTCGGCGCGCGGCGCACCGACGGGCCACGGCCCTCGCGGTCGGGACGGGATCAGCCGGTGACGGCGCCGACCGCGACCCGCTCGGCCGGGAACTGCGGCATGGCGATGTCGGCCATCCGGGCGAGCACCCGCACGACCTGGCAGGAGTAGCCGAACTCGTTGTCGTACCAGACGTAGAGCACCAGCGAGCTGCCGTTGACGATGGTCGCGAGGCCGTCGACGACGCCCGCGCGGCGGGAGCCCACGAAGTCGGTGGACACGATCTCGGGGGAGTCGGTGTAGTCGATCTGCTTGCGCAGGGACGAGTTCAGCGAGATGTCCTTCAGGTACTGGTTGACCGCGTCCTCGGACTCCGGGGCCTGCTCGAGCTGCAGGTTGAGGATGGCCATGGACACGTCCGGGGTGGGGACGCGGATCGCGTTGCCCGTCAGCTTCCCGGCCATCTCCGGCAGGGCCTTGGCCACGGCCTTCGCGGCACCGGTCTCGGTGATGACCATGTTCAGGGCGGCGGAGCGGCCCCGGCGGTCGCCCTTGTGCCAGTTGTCGATGAGGTTCTGGTCGTTGGTGTAGGAGTGGACCGTCTCCACGTGGCCCTGCGCGATGCCGTACTTGTCGTGGAGCACCTTCACGACCGGGGTGATCGCGTTGGTGGTGCAGGACGCGGCGGACAGGATGGTGTCCTCCGCGGTGATGACGTCGTCGTTGACCCCGCACACGATGTTCTTCAGGTCGCCCTTGCCCGGCGCCGTGAGCAGCACCTTGGCCACGCCCTTGGCCTGCAGGTGCTTCGAGAGACCGGCCTCGTCGCGCCACACGCCCGTGTTGTCCACGACGATCGCGTTGTCGATCCCGTAGGCCGTGTAGTCGATCTCGGTGGGGTCGTTCGCGTAGATGAACTTGATGGCCACCCCGTTGGCCGTGATGACGTCGTTCTCCTCGTCGACGTGGATGGTCCCGTCGAACTTGCCGTGCACCGAGTCGCGGCGCAGGAGGGAGGCCCGCTTGACGAGGTCGTTGCCCGGCTTCTTGCGCACCACGACGGCGCGCAGGTTCAGGCCGGTGCCGTCGTTGCGGTTGATGAGGATGCGGGCGAGCAGGCGGCCGATGCGGCCGAACCCGTAGAGCACCACGTCCTGGGACTCCGGGGAGTTCTGGGACCTGCGGTCCACCACGGGGGCGAGCTCCTCGCGCAGGAACGCCTCGAGGTCCTGGTCCGACTCCTGGGCGAGCCGGTTGAGCTTGCCGAGGTCCACCGCGCAGGTGCCGAGGTTCAGCCCGGACATGGCCTCGAGCAGGCGGGTCGTGTCCTCGAGGGGCAGCTCCTCGCCGTCGATGCGGCGAGCGAAGCGGTGCGCCTTGATGATCTGGGTGACGGACTTGTGCACGAGGGAGCGGCCGTAGACCGTCGGCACGACCTTGTTCTCACGGTGCAGGCGTCCGACCAGGGGGACGATGCCCTCGGCGAGTGCCTCGCGGTCGGCCCAGCTTTCAGGAGTGCTCAAGAATGACTCTCTTCCTCGGCCGGGGACGTCATCGTGTCCGGCCGTGACGTGCCGCGCCTCGTTGCGCGGTCGGGTGCGCGCGCCGCTGCGGTTCGCGCAGGACGCCGCCTTCCATTCTAAGGGCACGGGCGCGCGCGGAGGGCCCCGTTACGGGCCCGGCGGACCGGTCCGGCGCCGGGGGCGGAGGGACCGGCGGGTGCTACCGTGAGGTCATGCTGACGGTCATCGGTGAAGCGCTCGTCGACGTGGTCTCGAAGCGCGGCCAGGAGCCCCGCGCGCACGCCGGGGGAAGCCCCATGAACGTGGCCGTGGGCCTGGCCCGGCTCGGCCACGAGGTGCAGTTCCTCGGCCGCTACGGCGAGGACGAGTACGGCACGCAGGTCGAGGCGCACCTGCGGGACAACGGCGTCCTCCTGCCCTTCGAGGCCGACGCGCGGCCCACGTCCGTGGCGGAGGCCGTCATCGGGGACGACGGCGCCGCGACCTACGACTTCCAGCTGGACTGGTCCCTGGACCTCTCGGACGAGCAGCTGGGCGAGCTGCTCCGGGACACCTCCCTGCTGCACGTCGGCTCGATCGGGGCGATGCTCGAGCCCGGGGCCTCGAAGGTCCTGCACGCCGTGGAGCAGGCCCACCGCACGGCCCTGATCTCCTACGACCCCAACTGCCGGCCGTCCATCATCCCCGACTCCTCGGACGCGCGGGCCCGGGCCGAGCAGCTCGTGGCCCTCGCCGACGTCGTGAAGGCCTCGGACGAGGACCTCCTGTGGCTGTACCCCCACCGCAGCGTCGAGGAGAGCGCCGGAGCCTGGCTCAAGGCCGGCGCGGAGCTCGTCGTCGTCACCAGGGGACCCCTGGGGCCCTGGGCCCGCACCCGCGCCACCGGTCCGCGCGGGGTGGAGGTGCCCGCCGCCCGCACCACGGTCGTGGACACCGTAGGGGCGGGGGACTCCTTCATGGCCGCGCTGCTCGCCTGGCTCACCGACCACGGCTACACGGGCGCGCCGGCCCGCGAGCGGATCGACAACCTCGACGAGGAGCAGGTCGGCGAGCTGCTGCGCTACGCCGCCGCGGCGGCCGGCGTCACGGTCTCCCGCGCCGGCGCCGACCTGCCCCGCAAGGACGAGCTGCCCGCGCCCTGACCCGTTCCTGATCCCGACCCGGAGGAGAGCCCGTGCCCGACCGCGACCCGTACGCAGACCTGCCCGACCTGCCGAGCTTCACCCTCACCTCCGAGGACATCGCCGACGGCGGGCCGCTCGCCCCGGCCCAGCTCTCGGGCATCATGGGCGCCGGCGGCCAGGACGTGTCCCCGCAGCTGAGCTGGTCCGGCGCCCCGGAGGGCACGATGAGCTACGTGGTCACGGTCTTCGACCCGGACGCCCCCACCCCCAGCGGCTTCTGGCACTGGTGCCTGTCCAACATCCCCGCCGACGTCACCTCCCTCGAGCGCGGCGCGGCGTCCGGCCCGCCCGCCGGGGCGGTCAAGCACCGCAACGACGGCGGCACCGACGAGTACGTGGGGGCCGCCCCGCCCCCCGGCCACGGGCCGCACCGCTACATCGTGTGCGTGACCGCGGTGGCCGACGAGCAGATCGAGGTCGACGAGACCGCCAGTCCCGCCGTCGTGAACTTCCAGCTGTTCAGCTCCGGGATCGCCCGCGCCTGCCTCACCGGGATCCACGAGGCGTAGTTGGCAGAACACCCGTGAGCCCCGATCCGGAGGTCCCCGCAGCGGCGCCGATCAGGATGATCGCCAGCGACCTCGACGGCACCGTCCTGGGGCACGACTTCCGCTTCCGCCCGCGCACCGTCGACGCGATCCGCGCCGCCCAGGACAGCGGCATCCACGTGGTGTTCGTGACGGGCCGGCCCATGCGCTGGCTCGACCCCCTGCGCGAGCAGCTGGGCCACGAGGGCGTGGTCATCTGCTCGAACGGGGCGGTGGTCTACGACCTCAGGGCGGACCTGGTCGTGGAGTCGAGCCTGTTCCCGGCCCGGGACGCCTTCGCGGTCATGGACGAGGTCGCGGCCCGGCACCCCGGCACGCTGTTCGCGGCGGAGACGCTCGAGGGCGTCTTCACGGACCACGGATGGGCCCGCACCGACCGGATGGAGATCGGCGACCCCCTGGTCGGGGCCCTGCGGGAGCGGGTGCCGGAGGGCCAGGGGCTCGTGAAGTTCCTGGCCAAGCTGGACACCGCCGACCCGCAGGAGTACTTCCGGGCGCTCGCCGAGCTCGTGGCGGGCAGGCTGTCCGTGACGCACTCCGTGGCGGCGGCCCCGCTCGTGGAGATGGGCCAGAAGGGCCTCACCAAGGCTCGCACCCTCGAGCAGTACGCGGCCCAGCGCGGCATCCGCCCGCACGAGGTGATGGCCTTCGGCGACATGCCCAACGACCTCGAGATGCTCACGTGGGCCGCCCACGGGTACGCGATGGCGAGCGGGCACCCCGCGGTCGCGCGCGCCGTGGGCCGCGTGGCTCCGCCCTTCGAGGAGGACGGGGTGGCCCAGGTGATCGAGGCGCTGCTGCGCCGCCGCCGACCTGGTGCGTCATGGGCGGGACAAACTGCTACCACGGGGTAACAATAGGGGGGTGACCCCTCCAGCGCGCCGGCGCGACACCCCCGCAGCCCTGGCCCACCGCGGTTTCTGCCGGGACGGGGCCGAGAACACCCTCGACGCCTTCCGTGCGGCCCGGGACCTCGGCTACGAGTGGATCGAGACGGACGTCAACACGACGGCCGACGGCGTGGTCCTGTCCTTCCACGACGAGACCCTCGACCGCGTCACCGGCGGCAGCGGGAGGGTCTCCTCGCTGACCTGGGCGCAGATCAGCGCCGAGCGCGTCGCCGGCGCCGGGCGCATCCCGCGGTTCTCGGACCTGCTCACGGAGTTCCCCGAGCTGAAGTTCAACGTGGACGTCAAGGACGAGGCGTCCGTGGCGGCCCTGCCGGTGCTGCTCCACGAGCTCGGCGCCGTGGACCGGGTGCGGGTGACCTCCTTCTCCGAGAGCCGCCGGCGCCGCACGCTGCGGCGGATCCGCGAGCTCGACGGCCGGACCGTGCCCACGTCCTCCGGCAAGGAGGGGATGCGCCTGCTGCTCGTGTGCTCGTGGCTGGGCGGGCCCAGCTGGCGTCTCGCCCGGCGGGCGGCCGCCCGGTGGATCGAGCCGTTCGACACGGTGCAGATCCCCCGCCGCTACCGGCTGCGGGTCGGTACGGAGGTCCAGCTCGTGACGCCTCGCTTCCTGGGCTTCGCCCACCGGCACGGCATCGACGTGCACGTGTGGACCGTCAACGAGACGGCGGAGATGGCCGAGCTGCTCGAGCTCGGGGTCGACGGGATCGTCACCGACCGGGCCGACCTGCTCGCCGCGCTCCTGGCCCAGCGGGGACAGTGGCCGCCCGCGGGCGTGTGAGCCATGACACGGCGGCCCCGCCCGTGGCAGGGTGGGAGCCATGACCGACACCGCCACGACCGGCACCGCGCAGCACGTCCTGACCGAGGTCCGCAACGGCACCGGGCACATCGTGCTCAACCGGCCCCGTCAGCTCAACGCGCTGACCGCGCAGATGTACCGCGCCCTCAAGGCCGCGCTCGACGCGTGGCGCGAGGACGACGCCGTGCGCCACGTGCTCGTCACCTCCGCCTCGCCGCGGGCGTGGTGCGCCGGCGGTGACATCCGCGAGGTCCGCGACGCCGTGCTCGGCGGGCTGACGGAGGAGGCCACCGGGGTGTTCGCCGTCGAGTACGCCCTCGACTGCCTGATCGCGGACTACCCGAAGCCCTACGTGGCGCTCATGAACGGGATCTGCATGGGCGGCGGCATGGGCATCTCCGTGCACGGGTCCCACCGTGTGGTGGGCCCCTCGACGGTCATGGCGATGCCCGAGACGAAGATCGGCTTCTTCACCGACATCGGCGCCTCCTGGTTCCTGCCGCGCGTCTCCCGGCCGGACCGCCGCGGCGAGCAGGGCCTGGCCGTGGGCCGCTGGCTCGCCCTCGGCGGGCAGCGGGTCAGCGGCGCGGACGCCGTCGCCCTCGGGCTGGCCGACGTCCTCGTGGCGGACGAGGACTTCGAGGCCCTCGCCGGGGCCGTGGTGGAGGAGGGCCCGGAGGACGCCCTGTCCCGCTTCGCGCGCGAGCCCGAGCCGTCCTCCGTGGTGGCGCGGTGGGAGCAGATCGAGGAGCGCTACGGCGCCCCGACCCTCGAGGAGATCGTCGCCGCCGCGCCGGAGGACCTCGCGGGAATGAGCCCCTCCTCGCTGGTGCGCACCTTCGAGCTGCTCGAGCGCGGGGCGGCCGACGACAGCGTCCGCTCCTGCCTCGAGCGGGAGCTGCGCCTCGCCGCGGACACGATCGCGCGCCCCGACTTCGCCGAGGGCGTGCGGGCGGTCCTCGTGGACAAGGACAACCGGCCGGACTGGGAGCACGCCTCCGTCACGGACGTCGACGTCGCGGCCGTCCGGGCCGTGCTCGACGAGAAGCTGCCGCTGCCCCTCTGACCGGCCGGCCCGCACCCGGCGCGCTCAGCGGCGGGACGGGTGCTTCCCGTTGTCGCTGACCACCACGCGGGGCGGGCCCCACGGGTCACCGGACTCGGTGGGCCGGTCCACGAACCGGCGGTAGCCGAGGTACAGCACGACGACCAGCGCCACGGTGACCACGGCGAACGCGGCGACGGTGTCCTGCGAGATCAGGCTGCGGACCACGCTGTGGAGCAGCGTGAACAGGCCGCCGAGCAGCACGCCGTGGGCGAGCACCGGCCTGCGCCGCTCCACGGCCAGGCTCACGGCCAGCAGCACGACGGAGGCGACCAGGGCGACCAGGCCGACGTCGCGGCTGTGCCGCATGGACCTGTCCTCCCAGGTCTCCCGCTCGCGCGCGTATGCCGCCCACTGCTGCTGCTCCTCCGGGGCGAGCTCGCGGGACTCCCTCGCCGCCGCGATCGCCGGGGGTGGCGCGGGCTCCTGCGGGCCGGGATGGACGGTGGCGATGCCGAGACCCACGGACAGGGCCAGCAGCAGCCCGAGGAAGAACGTGTAGACCGTCCGCGTGATCCTGCCGTCCGCGCGGTCCGCGGCGCTGTTCTCCGGGCGGTCCTTCATGCGGCGTGCTCCGTTTCCCCCGCCGGTGCGGGACGTCCGTCCAGGGCGCCCGGGACCGCGGCCGGCCGGCCGCCGGGGCGTGCTCACATTGTGGGGCGGACCCGGGCCGTTGTCCACGGCCGTCACCTGGCCCGCGGGCCTTCCACAGCCTTCCCCGCCTGCCTACGCTGGAGTTCTCCACCGCGGCCCGCGGGACCCGAGGGCGTGGGCGGAGCCGGGGGAGCACCGGAGGGGCGGTGGGCCGCGCGCCTGCCGGAGAGGCGGTGGGGACCATGGTGGTCTTCGAGAACAGGGTCGAGGCCGGGCGGCAGCTGGGGAAGCGGCTGAGGTCCCTGCGCGGGCAGGACGTGGTGGTGCTGGGGCTGCCCCGCGGCGGGGTGCCCGTGGCCCACGAGGTGGCCCGTGTCCTCGACGCGCCGCTGGACGTCATCGTGGTGCGCAAACTGGGGGTCCCCTCCCAGCCCGAGCTGGCCATGGGCGCCATCGGAGAAGAGGGCGCCCGCGTGCTCGACGAGCGGACCCTGCAGTACTTCGGGGTGACGGACGCGCAGCTCGAGCAGATCGAGGCGCGGGAGCGGGCCGTGCTCGAGGCCCGGACGGCGCGCTTCCGGGAGGGCCGGGAACGGGTCGACCTCACCGGGCGCACCGCCCTGGTCGTCGACGACGGCATCGCCACCGGCTCCACGGCCCGCGTGGCCTGCCGGATCGCCCGCCAGCTGGGCGCCGCGCGCGTGGTGCTGGCCGTCCCGGTGGCTCCGCAGGAGGCCCTGGGCCGGGTGGTCGAGGCGGACGAGGTGATCTGTCTCGCGACGCCCCCGTACTTCACGGCCGTCGGCTACCACTACCGGGACTTCTCCGCCACGGAGGACGCCGAGGTGGTGGCCCTGCTCGACGCCGCCCGGCGCCGCCACCAGCCGGAGCTGCCCCCGCCGTCCCGGGCGGGGCAGGCCGCCCACGGCTATCCGGTCGACGCCGACGTGCGCATCCCGGCCGGGGGCGAGCAGCTCGCGGCGCACCTGCACCTGCCGGGGCCCGGCGCCGGGGTGGTGGTCTTCGCCCACGGCAGCGGCAGCAGCCGGCACAGCCCGCGGAACCAGTACGTGGCCTCCGTGCTGCAGCAGGCGGGACTCGGCACCCTGCTGCTCGACCTGCTCACCCCCGGGGAGGAGACGGACCGCGGCAACGTCTTCGACATCGTCCTGCTCGCCGAGCGGCTGCTCCTGGCCACGGCGTGGTTGCGCGAGCAGCCCGGTTCCGCGACGTCCCCGGTCGGGTACTTCGGGGCGAGCACGGGTGCCGGCGCCGCCCTGTGGGCCGCGGCCGAGCCCGGCGCGTCGATCGCGGCCGTGGTCTCCCGCGGGGGCCGCCCCGACCTCGCGGACGAGCGGCTGCGCTCGGTGCAGGCGCCCACCCTGCTGATCGTCGGCGGCGAGGACTCCGAGGTGCTCGATCTCAACCGGTGGGCGCAGGAGTCGATGCGCTGCCCCACCCGGCTGGCCGTCGTGGAGGGCGCCACGCACCTCTTCGAGGAGCCCGGCACGCTCGCCGAGGCCGCCGGTCTGGCCCGGGACTGGTTCCTGCGCCACCTCCCCCCGGCCGGGGAGCACGGCGACGGGACGTCCCGGTGAGCCCGCTCGGGCGCGGACCCTCCCGGGAGGCCGGGGTCCTCGCGGAGATCCGCTCCCTCGCGCAGCCGCTGGAGGGGGCGCAGGACCTCGACCCGCTCGTCGCGCGCTGCGCCGGCGCCCGGTTCGTGTGCGTGGGGGAGGCGTCCCACGGCACGCACGAGTACTACCGGTGGCGGGCCCTGCTCAGCCGCCGGCTGATCGAGGAGCACGGCTTCACCTGGATCGGGGTCGAGGGGGACTGGCCGGACTGCTGGCGGCTCAACCGGTGGGTGCGCGGCGAGGCGGACCAGGACCTCGACGCCCACGGTGTCCTCGCGGGCTTCGAGCGCTGGCCCACGTGGATGTGGGCGAACGAGGAGGTCGCCGAGTTCCTCGACTGGCTCCGGGAGGAGAACGCCCGCCGGGCCGGCCACGAGCAGGTGGGCTTCTACGGCCTGGACGTCTATTCGCTGTGGGACTCGCTGCGGGAGATCATCGGCTGGCTCGAGGCCAGCGCGCCCGAGGCCCTGCCCGCCGCGCTGCAGGCGTGGCAGTGCTTCGTCCCCTTCCACGAGGACCCGCACCGGTACGCGTGGCGGACGCGGATCGTGCCCGAGAGCTGCGAGGCCGACGTCGTCGCGCTCCTGGCCGAGGTCCGCCGCCGCACCATGGACCGGGCCGCCGGGGACCCCGCCGCGTTCGACGCCGCCCTCAACGCCATGGTCGCGGTCGACGCCGAGCGCTACTACCGGACGATGGTGCGGGGCGACCGGCAGTCCTGGAACGTGCGCGACGAGCACATGGCGGACACCGCCGACCTGCTCTCCCGCCACCACGGGCCCGGCGCCAAGGGCCTGGTGTGGGAGCACAACTCCCACGTGGGGGACGCCCGGGCCACCGACATGTTCGACGCCGGGCTGGTCAACGTGGGGCAGCTGCTGCGCGAGCGCCACGCGCCGCACGAGGTGGTGCTCGTGGGCCTCGCCTCCTGGGCCGGGTCGGTGGTCGCGGCGGGGTCGTGGGGCGCGGCCGAGGAGGTCGTCGCCGTCCCGGAGGCGCGTCCCGGCAGCCACGAGGACCTCCTGCACCGGGCCCTGGAGGAGGCCGCGGTGCTCGTCTTCGGCCGCGACCGCTCCGGGCCCTGGCTCTCCGGGAGGTTCGGCCACCGGGCCATCGGGGTGGTCTACCACCCGTGGCGCGAGGCCGGCAACTACGTGCCCACCCGCATGGGGGAGCGCTACGACGCGCTGCTGTGGTGCGGGACGACCGCCGCGCTGCGGCCCCTGCACCGTGAGGCCCCGCCCGAGGAGCCGGAGCTGGAGACCGAGCCGACGGGCTTCTGAGGCGTCCCGGCGGGGCGGCTCAGACGCCGGTCTGCTCCCGTCGCGCCTCCTCGGGCGCCTTCTCCGCGGGAGGGTCCTGGAAGAACCGGCGGTGGCCCAGGAGCAGCACCACGGCCAGGCCCACGCTCACGGCGACGAACGTCATGGTGGTCTCGCTGGAGGCGAAGCTGCGGCCGATGGCGTAGAGCAGGGTGAACAGCCCGCCCAGCATGACCCCGTTGGTCAGCACCCTGTTGCGCTTCTCGAGCACGAGGCTGAGGCCGAGCAGCACCACGGACGCGCCCAGGGCGACGACCGCCACGTTGCGGCTGTAGCTCTGCTGCTCCTCCTGCCACTGCTGCCACTGCCGCTCGTTCTCCTCCATCTCCTCGCGCTGTTCCTCGGTCGGGGTGCTTCCGCCGGGCACGACCTCCGCCCCCGCGGTCGGCTCCGGCATCTCCGGCCCCGGATGGAAGGTCTGGATCCCCAGGCCCACGAACAGGGCCAGCAGGGCCCCCAGGAAGAACGTGTAGACGATCTTCATCACGTTGTTGTCCACGGCGGACACCTCGATCTGTGCCGGTCCCCGGGGTGGTCGCCGGAAGGCGGCAGGACCCGTGGGGATGCCCCGATTATCGCCCTGTCGCACCGGCGAATCCAGTGCCGCCGGGACCGGCGGAACGGGCCTTCGTCATCATGCGTCCCGGACCCCGCGGCCCTTACGCGCCCGGTCGGCGGTGTCTACCCTGGAAGGGTCGAGGCGGACCGCACCCGTCTCCCCGGACGGCCGGGCCGACGCCCCGGGTCGCCGCCGCGGAACGGGTGCCACGGGAAGGAGTCAGGTCATGGCCGGATTGATGCGCAGGGAGGGGCTGGAGATGCTCGAGCCCCTCCGACGCCTCCTGGAGGGGGACGTCGAGGCGTCCTGGCCCCGCGTGGAGGAGTACCGGGACGGTGACACGGTGGTGATCCGGGCGGAGCTGCCCGGCATCGACCCCGAGCAGGACGTGGAGCTCACCGTGGCCGAGGACGTGCTCCACCTGCGGGCCGAGCGCCGGGAGCGGATCGAGCACAAGGACAAGGGCAGCTACCGCTCCGAGTTCCGCTACGGCTCGTTCACCCGCACCCTGCCCCTGCCGGCCGGGTGCCGGGACGAGGACATCAGCGCCGCCTACCGCGACGGCGTGCTCGAGGTCCGCGTCCCCGTCGCCGGGCACGTCGAGCCGCCCGCCACCAAGAAGATCCAGGTGACCCGCGGCTGAGGAGGCCGCGCCACCTGCGCAGCGGCGGTCGGCCCGGGTCGGTGCCGGCCGTCACGCGGGCCACGGGGCAGAGGATCCGTTGTGACGGCCACCACCGAGTCCTATCGTGGAGACAGGCGGACCGGCCGGCCCGCCGGGAACAAGGGGGAACACCATGGGCGAGCCGTCGTCAGGAGGCCGGATCGTCGTGGGAGTCGACGGGTCCGGTTCGTCCAAGGCCGCGCTCCGGGAGGGAGTGCGGCTCGCCGAGGCCCTGGGTGCGCCGCTCGAGGCCGTCATGTGCTGGGAGGACCCGCTGCTCTACGAGAGCTACCGCGTGGTGGACCCCGAGGAGTTCCGCCGCGGCAGCGAGCAGCTCTTCGAGAGCACGCTCGCCGAGGTCTTCGGGGAGCAGCGCCCGGAGAACCTCACCACCCGGCTCCTGCGCGGTCAGGCCGCCGCCCGGCTCATCGAGGAGAGCGAGGACGCCCGGATGCTGGTGGTGGGCCGGCGGGGCACGGGCGGGGTGCTCGGGATGATCCTCGGCTCCGTCTCCTCGGCCCTCGTCTCCCACGCCAAGTGCCCCGTCCTCGTGGTGCGGCACTGAGCGGTCCGCCGGGTTCCTGGCGGACGGAGCGCGCCCCGGGCCCGGCCCGCGGGCGCCGGAACGAAGGAGCTGGACCATGGACGCACCGTCGCAGCAGCGGATCCTCGTCGGGATCGACGGATCGGACTCCTCGAAGGAGGCCCTCCGCACGGGGGACAGGATCGCGCGGGCCCTGGACGTCCCGCTGGTCGCCCTCATGTTCTGGCAGGGACCGCCCCTCATCGAGGGCTGGCAGACCGTCGACCCGGGCCGGCCACCGGCCGGCAGCGAGGAGCAGCTCCGGTCGACGCTCGCCGACGTGTACGGCGGCGACGTCCCGGCGCACGTGCACGCCGAGCTGCTCCACGGGCGGGCCGCGGCCCGCCTGGTCGAGGAGAGCGAGAATGCCCTGATGCTCGTGCTCGGACGCCGCGGCCACGGCGGCCTGCGGGGCTCGGCCCTGGGCTCCGTCTCCAACGCGTGCATCGCCCACGCCCACTGCCCGGTGCTGGTCGTCCGGCACTGACGGGCCGGCGCCGGCCACCCGGCGCGGGCCACGCGGCACCGACAGGCCGGCTCCCGGCAGCCGGCCCGGACAAGGAGGTTCGGTCATGAGTGCACCGACGGACCAGCGGATCCTCGTGGGGATCGACGGCTCGGAGTCCTCGATGGAGGCCCTGCGGCTCGCCGCGCGACTCGCGGAGGCCCTCGACGCCCCGCTCGAGGCGATCGCGTGCGCGGGGGACCCCACCGTGCTGGACGCCGAGCTCCTCGTCGACGAGGAGGCGCTGCGCGCCAACCACGAGCGGATCCTCGCGCGCACGGTCGCGGCCGTCTTCGGGGAGGACGTCCCCGACCGCCTGACCACCACGGTCACGCACGGGCGCCCGGCGGGCCGGCTCATCGCGGAGAGCGAGACCGCGCAGCTGCTCGTGCTCGGCCGGCGCGGCCGCGGCGGGCTGCTCGGCTCGGCCCTGGGCTCGGTGTCCCACGCGTGCATCTCCTACGCCCACTGCCCGGTGCTCGTGGTCCGGCACTGAGGCGGCCCGGGACCGGAAGGGCACGGCGCCCGGGACGGTCCGGCAGGGCAGCGGCCCGTCACCGCTCGCCGCGTGGCCCCCGCAGGGCGCGCAGGGCGTTGAGGATGGCCAGGAGGTCCACGACCTCCTGGCTGAGGGCGCCGAAGATCGCCGGGATCGCCCCGGTGGCGGCCACGAGCATGAGCACCACGGACAGGGCGATGCCCAGCCAGATGCTCTGCAGGGCCACCTGCATGGTGCGCCGGCCGATCCGCACCGCGGTCGCGGTCCTGGCGAGGTCCTCGGTGAGGATCACGACGTCGGCGGACTCGCTGGCGGCGGTCGCGCCGCGGGCGCCCATCGCGACGCCGACGTCGGCGGCGGCGAGCACGGGGGCGTCGTTGACGCCGTCGCCGACCATGAGCACCGGACGGTGCGGGGCGCTCCGGACGGTGCGGACCTTGTCCTCGGGCAGGCACTCGGGCAGCACCCGGGTGATGCCCAGCGCCGCGGCGACGTGCTCGACGGTGGCGCGGGCGTCACCGCTGAGCACGAGGATCTCCCGCACCCCGAGCCCGGTCAGCTCGGCCATCGTGGCCGCGGCGTCCTCGCGCACCTGGTCGCTCATCACCAGGGTGCCGGCGAAGCGGCCGTCCACGGACACGTAGACGGCCAGCTCGCCCGGAGCGAGCGCCTGCTCGAGCACACCCGGGGCGGAGCGGGCCACGTGGGCGCGCTTGCCGACCACCACCCGGCGCCCCTCCACGGTGGCGGTGACCCCGTGGGTGGCCTCCTCGTGGGCCTCCGCGGCCGGGGCCGGCTCCAGCCCCCGGGCGAGCGCGGCGTCCCGCACCGAGGCGGAGAGCACGTGGGAGGAGTACTGCTCGGCGGACGCCGTCAGGCGCAGCAGCTCGTCCTCCGGGAAGGGGGGACGGGCGTGGACGGCGAGCAGCTCGGGGCGGCCGTAGGTGATCGTCCCGGTCTTGTCGAAGGCCACGGTGCGCACCGCCGCGAGCCGCTCGAGGGTCCCGGCGTTCTTGATGATGACGCCGTTGCGCGCCGCGCGGCTCATCCCGCCCAGGAACGCCACGGGAGCGGCGATCAGCAGCGGGCAGGGGGTGGCCACCACGAGCACCTCGGCGAAGACCACCGGGTCCCCGTGGTACCACCACGCCAGCCCGGCCACGAGGAACGCGAACGCGGTGAAGGGCACGGCGTAGCGGTCGGCCAGGCGCACCACCGGCGCCCGGGACTCGGCGGCCTCGCGCACCATCGCCACGATCTGGGAGTACTGGCTGTCCGCCGCGGTCACGGTGGCCCGCAGCACCACGGCCTGCTGCTCGTTCAGGGCGCCGGAGAGCACCTGCTCGCCGGCGCGGTGGGTCACGGGCAGGCTCTCCCCGGTGATGGAGGACTCGTCGAAGTCGGCCTCCGCGCCGAGCAGCAGGCCGTCCACGGGGACGACCTCGGCGGGGCGGACCATCAGCTCGTCCCCGGGCCGGACCTCCTCGACCGGGACGTCCTGGACGGACCCGTCCGGGCCCAGCCGGTGGGCGAGCACGGGGGCCCGCTCGAGCAGCGCGTTGAGCTCCTTGCGGGCCCGGTTCGCGGCGTAGTCCTCGAGGGCCTGGCCCCCGGTGAGCATGAGGACGACCACGAGGGACGCCAGGTACTCGCCGACCGCCACGGTGGAGCTGATCGCGGTGACGGCCAGCAGGTCCACGCCCCAGTGCCCGGCGATGATGTCCTCGACCATGCCCCACGCCACCCGGGCGGCCACGGCCAGGGCCCAGCCGGAGCCCAGCCACTGCGCCGGCCCCGGCAGCTCGGCGACCAGCAGCCCCACGACCCCGGCGCCCACGGCCAGGGTCACGGCCACGAGCGGGTAGCGCCGCGGGAACTCGAGCAGCCGTCCCGCGCGGCCGGGGTCGACGTCCAGGTCCGGGCGTGCGCCCACGGAGAGGCTCATGCGTCCATCGTGCTCCCGGGCCCGGCCGCGAGGCGCCGCTCGGTCTCGGCGATCCGCCGCGCGGTGCGCAGGAAGCTGTCCGGGTTCAGGGAGATCGAGTCGATCCCCTCCCGCACCAGGAACTCGGCGAAGTCGGGGTGGTTGCTGGGACCCTGGCCGCAGATGCCGATGGGGATGCCCGCGGCGTGGGCCTTGCGGATCGCCTCGCTGATCATCCGGGTCACGGCCTCGTCCCGCTCGTCGAACAGCGCGCGCAGGGCCTCCGCGTCCCGGTCCACGCCCAGGACGAGCTGCGTGAGGTCGTTGGAGCCGATGGAGAAGCCGTCGAACCGGGTGGCGAACTGCTCGGCCAGGACCACGTTGGAGGGGATCTCGCACATCATGTACACCTTCAGGCTGTGCCGCCCGCGCTCGAGACCGTGCCCGGCCATCGTGGCCAGGACCCGGTCCGCCTCCGCCACGGTGCGGCAGAACGGGACCATGACCACCACGTTGTCGAAGCCGATGCGCTCGCGGACCCGCCGCAGCGCCCGGCACTCGAGGGCGAAGCCCTCGCGGTACCGGGGGTCGTAGTAGCGGGAGGCCCCCCGGAACCCGAGCATCGGGTTCTCCTCGGGCTCCTCGAAGGCCGCCCCGCCCACGAGGTGCGCGTACTCGTTGGTCTTGAAGTCGCTGAGCCGCACGATCACCGGCCGGGGGTGGTACGGGGCGGCGAGCTTGGCGAGGCCCAGCGCCAGCGTCTGCACGAAGTACTCCGGCCCGTCCGGGAAGCCCTGCGTGAGCTGCGCGATCCGTCGCCGGTCCGCTTCGTCCCGGACCCGCTCCGGGTGCACGAGGGCCATGGGGTGGACCTCGACGATGTTGTTGACGACGAACTCCATCCGGGCAAGCCCCACCCCGTCGGCCGGCAGCCGCCACCAGCGGAGGACCGCGGCGGGACTCGCCACGTTGACCATGATCGCGGTGCGCGCGTCCGGCAGCTCCCCGAGGTCGACCTCCTCCACGTCGAACGCGAGGGTGCCCTCGTAGACGGTGCCCCGGTCGCCCTCCGCGCAGGAGACCGTCAGCTCCTGGTCCTCCGGGATCGTCCGGGAGGCGTCGCCGGTCCCGACGACGGCGGGCAGGCCCAGCTCCCGGCTGACGATCGCCGCGTGGCTGGTGGTTCCGCCGTGGTCGGTGACGATCGCGGCGGCACGCTTCATCACCGGGACCCAGTCCGGGTCCGTCATCTCGGTGACGAGCACCGACCCGTCCCGGAACGACTCGATGTCCGCCGCGGTGCGCACCACGCACGCCGGGCCGGTCGCCACGGCGTCCCCGACCGCGGCGCCCACCGCGAGCACGCGTCCCCTGCCCCGGAGGTGGTGGACCGTGAAGCGGGTCCCGCTGCGACCGGCCTGGACGGTCTCCGGCCGGGCCTGCAGCAGGAACAGCTCGCCCGTCAGGCCGTCCTTCGCCCACTCCAGGTCCATGGGGCGGCCGTAGTGGTCCTCGACGAGCACGGCCCAGCGGCCGAGCTGCAGGACGTCGGCATCGTCGAGCACCCACGCCTGCCGCTCCGCGGGGGAGGTCTGCACGAGCCGGGTGGCGGCGGCGCCGGCAGGGGCGTCGTCGTCGTGGACGAGCTTGTGCAGCTTGGCCCCCCGGGTCCGCTCCACGATCGGGGCCTCCGCCACGTCGAGGAGGGGCTTGAAGACGAGGTACTTGTCCGGGTCCACGGTGCCCTGCACCACTGTCTCGCCCAGGCCCCACGTCGCGCTGATCACGGCCACGCGCGGGAAGCCGCTCTCGGTGTCGATCGAGAACATCACCCCGGAGCAGCCGAGGTCCGCCCGCACCATCTCCTGCACGCCGACGGACAGCGCGACCGCGAGGTGGTCGAACCGCTTGAGCTCCCGGTAGGTGATCGCCCGGTCCGTGAACAGGGACGCGTAGCACCTCCGGCACGCCTCCAGCAGCTCGTCCTCGCCCACCACGTCGAGGAAGGTCTCCTGCTGGCCGGCGAAGCTCGCGTCCGGGAGGTCCTCCGCGGTCGCGCTGCTGCGCACGGCCACGGACAGGTCGGCGCGGCCGGTGCGCTCGGCGAGCTCCCGGTAGTACTGCCGGATCTGCCGCGCCGTCTCCGCGGGGAACTCGCCGCGCAGGAACAGCGCGCGCACGGCGGCGCCGGTCCCCCGCAGCGTCGCGCGGCCCGCGCGGTGGTCCTCGAGCCGGTCCCGCAGGGCGGGCCCGATCCCGTTGGCCTTCACGTAGGACCGGTAGGCGTCCGCGGTGGTGGCGAAGCCGCCCGGCACGCGCACCCCCCGGGACACCAGCTCCCGGACCATCTCCCCGAGGGAGGCGTTCTTGCCGCCCACCCGGGGGACGTCCGTGATCCCGAGCTCCTCGAACCAGTGGACCTCGGGGGCGGCCACGTCAGCTTCTCCGGGCCACCAGGGCCCCGCAGGCCTCGTCGCAGCGCTCGCACGCCTCGGCCACGAGGGCGCAGTGCTCGTAGACCTCGGCGTGCTTGCGGCACGCGTCCCGGCACGCCCGGGCCGCCGCCCGGCACGCCCCGAGCAGCGGCACCAGCACGGCCCGGCCGTCCCCGGGCTCCGGGAAGCCGAGGCGGGCCAGCACCTGGGCGGTGGCCGAGCAGATCACCGCGCAGTCCTGCTCGGCGCGCAGGCAGTCGCGCAGGTCCGCGACGGCGTCCTCCTCCACGCAGGCGTCGGCGCCGACCCGGCAGATCTGGGCGGCCTCGAGGCACGCCTCGATGCACCGCGCCTCGGCCGCCCGCTCCTCGCGCGAGAGCTCGGGGGCGGCGGGGTGCGCCATCAGGGCGCGGCTGATCGTGCTCACGGGGTGTCCTCCATCTGGTCGGACCGGTACGGGGCGGTTCAGCCCGCGAGGCGGGGCCTCGGAGCGGCCCCGGCCCGCACCCCCGGGCGCGCCTGCTCGGGGACCCGCGGGCGGCGGCGGGCGCCCGTCCACCCGGCGAGCCGGGTCACGGTGCCGTGGCCGGGGAGCTCGTCGGGGAGCACGAAGTCGACGGCGGGCGTGCCGCGCACGGCGTCCTCGTGCTCCGCGGCCCAGCGCAACAGGTCCACGGCGGCCGGTTCGACGTGGTGGGCGGTGGTGAGGTCCACGACCACGGCGATGCCCGGCACCAGGGTGCGGGCGCGGCGGACCAGGGGGCACAGGGCCCGGTGGTTGAGCTCGGTGACGCACCCGCTGACCAGGAGCCGGACGTGCCTGCCGTCGAGGTCGACCTGGACGAGAACGGACGGTTTGTGGTGCATGGTTTCTCCCCTGCAGCTCGTGGTGCGCGGCCGGCTGCTCGGCCCTCCCGCACTCCACGCTAGGGGAAAGGAGACGTGGGTCACCAAGAATGGTGGCCTCTCATCGGCACATTTCGTCTACCGACGAGTAAGGGGTGCCCCGCAGCCGTCAGCCCAGGGGTGAGGGCAGCCGCGTGGTGTCGGGGGCGAGCGGATCGCTGCTCACCGTCCCCCGCACGCGGGCCAGGGCCGCCATGAGGTGGTAGACCACGAGCGTGGCCGCGGTGCCGAGGGCGATGCCCGCGAACTGCAGCCCGGAGGCCTCCCACGTGTAGTCGGCGACCCCGATGATCATGGCCACCGCGGCGGTGGTGAGGTTGACCGGGTTCGAGAAGTCCACGCGGTTCTGCACCCAGATCCGCACCCCGAGCATGCCGATCATCCCGTACAGCACCGTGGCGGCTCCGCCCAGCACTCCCGCGGGGACGGTGGCCACGGCGGCGCCGAAGACCGGGAAGACGCTCAGCAGGATCGCCACGCCGGCGGCGACCCAGTAGGCCGCCGTCGAGTAGACGCGGGTGGCCGCCATGACGCCGATGTTCTCGGCGTAGGTCGTGGTGCCCGAGCCGCCGCCCGAGCCGGCGATCACGGTGGCGAGGCCGTCGGACATGATCGCGCGCCCCATGTACGGGTCGAGGTCGTCGCCGGTCATGAGGGCAACGGACTTCACGTGCCCGATGTTCTCGGCGACCAGCACGAGGATGACGGGGACGAACAGGCCCATCAGGGGCAGGTGGAACTCGGGGGCCTGGAACGGGGGCAGCCCGAAGAGCCCCTGCTCCTGCCACGCGGCGCCGACCGCGGAGAAGTCCACCTCGCCCCGGACCACCGCCGTCAGGTAGCCGATCAGCACGCCGAGCAGGATCGACAGCCGGCCGGGCAGGCCGCGGAGGACCACCGAGATCAGCACGATGGACGCCAGGGTCACGAACCCGGTGACCGGGGAGGCCATGAAGTTGTCCTTCGCGGACGGCGCCAGGTTGAACCCGATGAGCGCCACGATGGTGCCCGTGACCAGCGGCGGCATGAGCTTCTGGAGCCAGGCCGTGCCCGCGAACTGCACCACCAGGCCGATGAGGAACAGCGCCGCGCCCGCCATGAGGACTCCGCCCAGCGCGCCGCCGGGGCCGTACTGGTTCATCGAGGCGGTGATGGGGGCGATGAACGCGAAGGACGAGCCGAGGTAGGACGGCACCCGGCCCGCGGTGATCACCAGGAAGAGGATCGTGCCCACGCCGGAGAAGAACAGCGTGGTGGAGGGCGGGAAGCCCGTGATCAGCGGCACCAGGAACGTGGCGCCGAACATGGCGACCACGTGCTGCGCGCCGATGGCGACCGTGCGGGGCCAGGTGAGCCGCTCCCGCGGCCTCACGACCTCCCCGGCGGTGACGGTGCGGCCGTCGCCGTGGAGGCGCCAGCCCAGGCCGAGGCGGGTGGCGGTGGTGGGTCCGGGCACGGGGGAACTCATGCGGGTCTCCTCGACGGCGGGGTGGGAGCCCGGATCCGGGCCTCCACCACTGTACTCGGTGCCCCCGCCGGGCGGAGAGGGGCCCCGGGCCCGGTGCCCGGGCGGTGTCGGACGCCGTCCATATGATCAGCACGGTGATGGTCACTATGATGGAGGGCGATCAGCCGCACCGTCCGGACAGGAGTCGACACATGCGTCAGCCACAGCCACGAGGGCCGCTCGGCGAGGACCTCCTCGCGGTGCTCCAGGAGGAGCCCGGCACCCCCGGGGCCGAGGCCCGGGCCGGGGCGCTGCCGGCGGCCGCCCGTGCCGCCGTGTCCCGCGCGGACGGCGTGCTCGCCGACGACGACGTCCAGCTCAGCCTGTTCGTCCTGCACGCCTTGCACTACCAGGGCGTCGACGGGGTCGACGACCGCTGGGAGAGCGACCCCGAGCTGCTGCGCGCGCGGGAGGTCCTCTCCGGTGCGCTCGAGGCGCAGCTGCGCGCCGAGCTGCCCGCCGACACCGTTCCCGGCACGCCGCAGTCGGTCGCCGACGCCCTGTTCGCCATGGCCGCCGACGACGACGGCCCGAGCCTCGCGCGCCACCTCTCCGGCCGGGCGGACGCCGGGCAGGCACGGGAGTTCCTGCAGCTGAAGTCCGTCTACCAGCTCATGGAGGGCGATCCGCACACCTGGGGCATTCCGCGGCTGAGCGGCCGGGCGAAGGCCGGCCTCATCGAGATCCAGGTCGACGAGTACGGCGGCGGCAACGCCCTGCGCATGCACTCGGCCCTGTTCGCGGCCGGGATGCGCGAGGCCGGCCTCGACGACTCCTACGGCAGCGCCGTCGACCGGGTGCCCGCCGAGTGGCTCGCCGGGTTCAACACCGTCACGATGTTCGGTCTGCACCGCCGGCTGCGCGGCGCGGTGGTGGGGCACCTGGCGATGTACGAGATGACGTCCTCCGTGCCCTCCAAGTTCCTGGCGCGCGGCTTCCACCGCCTGGGGCTGCCCGCCGCGGCCGCCTTCTACGACGAGCACGTCGAGGCCGACGCCGCCCACGAGCAGATCGCGGCCCGGGACATGGCCGGGGGCCTCGTGGTCGAGGACCCCGCCGTCGCGGCGGACGTCTTCTTCGGCGCGCGCTGCGTCCTGCACCTGGACGCGCTCGCCGCCCGCCAGGCGCTCGCGCGGTGGGAGGCGGGGGAGTCGGCGCTGCGCCCGGCCACGGCGGAGCCGTCCCGGCGCGGCGCCGCGGAGCTCGTCCGGTGAGCGGGGAGCACCGCCCCGAGGGGTCCGGGGCGGCCCCGGACCCCGGCTCGGCCCCCGGTCCCGCGCCGCTCCCCGGCCCCGCCCCGGTCCTCGATCCCGGGCCGGCCGCGGCTGCCGGGGCCGGTGAGCCGGTGACGATCACCGTGTGTCCCGACGGCCCGCTGCTGGTGCGGGGAGGCTATGAGCTGCTGGACGGCGACGACCGGCCCATCGACCCCGGGCGCGCCACCGTGGCGCTGTGCCGCTGCGGGGCGTCGTCCATCAAGCCGTTCTGCGACGGCTCGCACAAGCGGGCCCGATTCCGGGCCCGCTGAGGCTCAGCGGCGCGGGCCCGGTTCCCGCAGCAGCCACTGCGCGAGCTGGTCCAGTGCCATGCCCAGCAGGCCGATGACGAGGATCACCACGAGCATCTCGTCGTAGGCCAGCCGGTCGCGGGCGTTGAGGATCTCGTAGCCCAGACCGCTGCTGACCCCGAGCATCTCGGCCGGGACGATCACCACCCACGAGATCCCCAGGGCGAGCCGCACCCCGGTCATGACGTACGGCCGGATGCTGGGCAGCACCACGGTGCGCAGCCGCTCGGCCGGGGTGGCCCCGAGCGTCTCGGCGACCCGCAGGTGCAGCGGGTCCAGGGCCTTGACGCCCGCGGCCGTGTTCATGGTGATCGGCCAGATCGCGGCGGCGGCCACGAGGAAGATCACGGGGGCGTTGCCCACCCCCAGCAGCGCCACGGCCACCGGCGCCCAGGACAGCGGGGAGACCATGCGCAGGAACTGCACCACCGGGGCGCTGGTCCACCGGAAGCGGCGGTAGGAGCCGATGAGCAGGCCCAGCGGCACGCCCAGGCCCGTGGCGACGGCCAGCCCGCACAGCAGGCGCCACAGGCTCGTCAGACCGTCCTGGACCACCACCCCCCGCTCGACCAGCGAGGCCACGGCACCGGGCATGCGCTCGGGCTGGAAGGCGGCGATCATGGTGTTCGCCCCGGCCGCGGCGTGGGTGAACGCCCACCACACGGCGATCGTGACAAGCACCCCGAAGACCCCCCAGGCGGGGCCCGTCCAGCGGGACCCGGTGCGCCGGGCCGTCCGCGCGGGAGCGGACCCGGCCGGGCCGGGCCGGGGGGGACCGGTGCGGGACGGGCCGGTGCGGGCGACGTCGTCGAGGTCGGTGGGGGTCCCCGGGACGTGCTGCGGGGCGGGGTGCGGCGCGCTCATGCGCTGATCTCCTCGGTCCGGGTGGTGCCGGTCAGGCCGAAGGCGCCGAGGCCGCCGGCCTTCTCGATGCTGCGGGTCACGAGCGTGTCGTCGACGAGCTCCTGGTGGACGAGCGCCGGGTCCAGTCCGTCGAGGAACCCCGCCGGGGCGTCGACGACGGTGTCCTGCATGGCGCGCACCAGCTCCTCGGTGAAGCTCGCGTACGGGTAGGGGCGGAAGTCCAGGCGCTCGCCGTGCCAGCCCGGGTGCTGCAGCGCGTCCTCGTGCTCGGCGGCGGAGTAGGTCAGGGCCTGCTCGATCACGGGCCGGGGCTGGGGGAGGTAGCCGGCGGCCAGCAGCGCCGCGGTCTCGGGGCGGTTCTGCCGGGCCCAGGCCTGGGCCCGGACGAGGGCGTCCATGAAGCCGGCGGCGTGCGCGGGGCGGTTGCGGAGGAGCTCGCCGCGCATCATGGTCACACAGCACGCGTGGTCGCGCCACACGTCGCCGAGGAACCGGTGGATGTGCCCCACCTTCCGCGCCTCGGCGGCGGCGTTGAACGGGTCGGCCACCACGTACCCGCCGATCACGCCGTTGTTCAGCGCGGGGAGCATGTCCGAGGGGGCCATGGGCAGCAGGGCCACCGTGCGCCGCGCCCGGGACGGGCTCTCGCGCATCACCGGGGTCAGGCCCGCGGCGCGCAGCAGCTTCTGGACCACCACGTTGTGCACGGACCACCACGCCGGGATCGCCACGGACTCCCCGGCCAGGTCGCCGACCTCGGCCACGTCCGGGCGGACCGTCAGCGCGGAGCCGTTGGTGTGGTTCCACGCGGTGATGCGCACGTCGGCCCGCAGTCCGTAGCGCATGTACAGGGCCATGGGCATCAGCAGGTGGATCGCGTCCACCTTGCCGGCCACGAACGCCTCGGACAGCGACGACCAGCTGCGGAAGAGCACGGGGTCGGCCACCGGGACGGCGGCGTCGTCGTAGTACCCGTTCGCGTGGGCGACCAGCAGGGGGGAGGCGTCCGTGATCGGGAGGTAGCCGATCCGCACCGGGCGCTCCGGGTCCGCCGAGCCGCGGGCGTCCTGCTGGCTGCCCGCGTAGAGGGAGCCGGCGCCCCAGCCGAGCCCGGTGAGGGCCGCGGCCCCCGCCCCGGCCCGCAGCAGGACCCGCCGGCTCGGCCCGCCGGCGCTCATATGACCCAGTTCCCGAGGCCGTCGTCGGCCCCGCGGTAGTGGGCGAGGATCTGCTCGGCCGTCGTGCCGTCCTGCGCCGGCACCCACTGCTGCCGGAACCCGCGCGGACCGGCGAAGAAGCCGATCCGGTCGCCGAGGGTGATGGCCTCGTCGACGTCGTGCGTCACGAGGAAGACCGTCAGGTCGAGCTCGGTCGCGAGCCCGCGCAGCCACAGCTGGAGGTCCTTGCGGGTCGCCGGGTCCAGGGCGCTGAACGGCTCGTCGAGCAGGAGCACGTCGGGGCGCACCGCGAGCGCGCGGCCCACCGAGACGCGCTGGGCCTGCCCGCCGGAGAGCTCCTGGACGGGGGTGTGCGCCAGCGGGGCCAGGCCGAGGATCCCGAGCAGGTCGTCCACGCGGGAGTCCTCGAAGCGGTCGCGGTTGCGCCGGTACCGGCCGCCGAGGGCGATGTTCTCGCGCACCGACAGCCAGGGGAACAGCCCGGGGTCCTGGAAGACGACGGCGAAGCGCTCGTCGGCCCTGCCGAACTCGATGCTGCCACCGTCCAGGGGCTCGAGCCCGGCGATCGCCCGCAGCAGCGTGGACTTCCCGGACCCGCTGGGGCCCAGCACCGCGAAGGTCTCGCCGTTGCGCAGGGTGAGGTCCACCCCGTCGAGGGCGGGGGCGGCGGCTCCCGGGTAGCTCTTGCGCAGCCCGCGGACGGTGAGCGCGGGCGCGGCGCGGCTCAGGCCAGGTTCTGCAGCACCCACCGCAGGTGTCCTTCCGTGGGGGACTGGACGGGCAGGAACGCGGCCTCGCGGGCCCGGCGCGCCGTGGGGCAGGACATGGCGTAGCCGCGCCCGCCCACGATCTTCGCCTCGATCCGGGTGGCCCGGCCCGTGAGCAGTCCGGCGTCCAGCCGGAGGGAGAACAGCTCCCGGGGGCCGGCCTCCCGGGGCGTCTCGGCCAGGCGCAGCAGCTCGGCGCGCAGGCGCCGGTACTCGGCGGTGGCCTCCTCGAGCTCCTCCCGGAACACCTCGGCGACGCCCTGCAGGGCCTCGTGCGCGGCGGTCAGCGCGGCGGCGGAGAGGCCGAGGCAGAACGCGGTCTGCAGCAGCAGGAACGGGCCGCGGACGGCGGCGAGGAAGGACGGGACGTCCTCGCTCAGCAGGTCCTCGGCGGGGTCCACGGCCACGGCCTCGAGCACGAGCACGCCCGAGGCCGTCGCGTTGAGCGCCATCAGGTTCTCGAGCAGCCGCACCCTCACGCCGGGCGCCGAGACCCGGGTCCGGACCACCACGCGCGTGCCGTCCTCGCGGACGGCGGGCAGCACCACGACGCCCTCGGGGTACAGGTTGGAGGCCCAGGGAACGGTGCCGTCCAGGACCGGACCCGACGCGCCGGCGCTCAGCGTCACGGGGATCTCCCCGATGCCGGCCGCGTCCTTGAAGGCCGGCGCCATCGCCGAGCAGCCGGGCACGGCCCCGGACCGCACGTCCTCGGGGATCTCCGTCCCCGTGGCGGCGAGGTACTCGACGGTCGCCCGGTGGGCCCACAGGGAGAACGCCGTGGCGGTGCACTCGGTGGCGAGGTCGAACACGACGGCGGCCTGCGGTGCCAGCGACCCGGTCAGGCCGAGGTCCAGCAGTCCCCGGGCGCCCATTTCGCGCAGGGTCTCCAGCGGGGAGGCGGCGGCCGAGTCGACGTCGCGGGCCCGGGCCGCGGCGGTGCGGCGGACGAGGTCGTGGTCCGGGTAGTCGACGAGCGGCGCGAGCAGCGGCCGGCTCCCGGGGGCCGGCGCACCGGCCGCGGACGGGGATCGCGTGGACTGGGTCATGGTGGTCCGTTCTGCCGGGGGAGTGCGGGGCGGGGCCGGCCCGCACGGCGGGCGGGCCCGGGGTGGGAAGCACGACACGGCGGTCCCCGGCTCGTGGGGACCGCCGTGCCGTCGGGTGCTGCGACCCCTCAGACGTTGAGCTTGAACAGCCGGTCGAACGGGGTGCCCACGGCCTGGCGGGCGCGCTCCACGGACGCCTCGTCGGGGGCGTTGTAGAAGCACAGGCACTTGGCGGTGTCCTCGCGCACGTAGGTGCGCAGGAAGGAGACCTCGGGGACCTCGGCGTACTTCGGGGAGTTGGCCTTCTTGCGCGCCAGGTACTGCTCCATGGTGATCTCGGCGGGGATGTCCCACTCCACCAGGAACTGGGCGTCGCCCTTGAGCTTCTTGATGTCGTCGAGCTCGGCGCCCACGAGGCGGACCGCGTCGGGGCCCGTCACCTCCGCGGCGGCGTCCCCGGCGGCGGTGCGCACCGTCTGGGCGAGGTCCTCGGCGCTGTCGGCCTCGACGATCACGAACACCCGTCCGTGGTCGGCCGTGACCTGGGACTCGATGAACTCGGCGCCCGCCGCGGAGACGGCCTCGGAGACCGTGGCGATGAGCTGGGTCACGGCGTCCTTGGACGCGGAGGCGGGAACGATCTCGAGCAGGTGGAGAGACATGGGGTTCCTTCCGGAAGGGGCGGGGCTGCGACGTCGGAGCCGCTCGGGCACTCCTGCCAGGCTAGGCTCCCGCCCTCGGAAGGTCCCGGAATCCGTCACACTTCGCAACATGGGGTTCCTGTGCGGGTCCTCCTCGCCCCACGGGTCCGTCCGGTGGACAATGCGCCCCCGTCCGTCCGCCGGCACGCGCCACCGCTCTCCGGTCGCTAGCCTGGGGGAGTGCGCGCGGAAGAACTGAACCGGTCCGTCCAGGACTGCCTCAAGACCGTCTGGTTGGCCCAGGAGTGGTCCTCGGACGCCGTGACGACCACCGGGCTCGCCCAGCGGCTGGGCCTGTCCCCGTCCACCGTGTCGGAGGCCGTCAAGAAGCTCACGGCCCAGGGGCTCCTGAGCCGGCCCGCCCACGGCGGCATCGCCCTCACCGACCGCGGCCGGGACGTCGCCGTCCAGATGGTGCGGCGCCACCGGATCCTCGAGGCGTTCCTCACCGGCCACCTCGGCTACGCCTGGGACGAGGTGCACGAGGAGGCCGAGGTCCTCGAGCACGCCGTGAGCGAGAGGTTCGTCGCCCGGCTGGATGCCCTCCTGGGCCACCCGGAGCGGGATCCGCACGGCGACCCGATCCCGCGGCGGGACGGCACCGTGCCGTCCGCCCCGGCCGTGCTCCTGGCCGACGTCCCGCCGGGCAGCCCCGTGGTGGTGGCCCGGGTCTCGGACGCGGACCCGGGCGTGCTGCGACGGCTCGGGACCGCCGGCATCCGGCCCGGGACGGAACTGGTGCTCGGCGAGCACCGGTCCCGAGCGGTGCCCGTGGTGGTGGACGGGGGCGTCGTCGAGGTCGACGTCCTCGCCGCGGAGGCGGTCTGGGTCCGGCTCCGGGACCGTCCCGGACCGCCTCCGGGGCCCGTCAGGAGATGACGCCGTCCACGAGCGCCTTGGCCTCGCGCTGGACCTGCTGCAGGTGCTCCTCGCCGAGGAACGACTCCGCGTAGATCTTGTAGACGTCCTCCGTGCCGGACGGCCGGGCCGCGAACCACGCGTTCTTCGTGGTGACCTTCAGCCCGCCGATCGCCGCGCCGTTGCCGGGGGCGTTGGTCAGCTTCGCCGTGATCTGCTCGCCGGCCAGGGCGTCCGCCTCCACCTGGGCCGGGGAGAGCTTCTTCAGGGCGGCCTTCTGGTCCCGGCTCGCCGGGGCGTCGATGCGCTGGTAGACGGGGGCGCCGAACTCCTGGGTGAGCTCCGCGTAGCGCTGGGACGGGGTCTTCCCGGTGCGGGCCGTGATCTCCGAGGCCAGCAGGGCCAGGATGATCCCGTCCTTGTCGGTGGACCACACGGAGCCGTCCCGGCGCAGGAAGGACGCGCCCGCGGACTCCTCGCCGCCGAAGCCGATCGAGCCGTCCATCAGCCCGGGCACGAACCACTTGAAGCCCACCGGCACCTCCACGAGCTCCCGGCCCAGGGAGGCCGCCACCCGGTCGATGATCGAGGAGGACACCAGGGTCTTGCCGACCCCGGCGTCCGGGGACCAGCCGGTGCGCTCGCGGAAGAGGTAGTCGATCGCCACCGCCAGGTAGTGGTTGGGGTTCATCAGCCCGGCGTCCGGGGTCACGATGCCGTGGCGGTCGGTGTCGGCGTCGTTGCCCGTGGCGATGTCGTACTTGTCCCGGTTGCCGATGAGCGAGGCCATGGCGGACGGGGAGGAGCAGTCCATCCGGATCTTCTCGTCCCAGTCGAGCGTCATGAACGCCCACTGGGGGTCCACGGCCGGGTTCACCACGGTCATGTTCAGTCCGAAGCGCTGGGCGATCTCGCCCCAGTACGCCACGGAGGCCGAGCCCATGGGGTCCGCGCCGATGTGCAGGCCGGAGTCGCGGATCACGTCGAGGTCGACGACCTCCGGCAGCGTCCGCACGTACTCCTCGAGGAAGTCGTAGCCGCCGGTGGTCTCCGCCGCCCGCGCCTGCGCCAGGGAGACCCTGCGGACCCCGGACATGCCGTTCTCGAGGAACCGGTTGGCGCGCTGGGCGATCCACTCGGTGGCGTCGGAGTCCGCGGGGCCGCCGTTGGGCGGGTTGTACTTGAAGCCGCCGTCGCCGGGCGGGTTGTGCGAGGGAGTGATGACGATGCCGTCGGCCATCCCCTCCGCCCGGCCCGTGTTGTGGGTCAGGATCGCGTGGGACAGCGCCGGGGTGGGCACGTAGCCGTCCCGGGAGTCCAGCAGGACGGTGACGTCGTTGGCGGCCAGCACCTCGAGCGCGGTGTCCTGCGCGGGCCCGGACAGGGCGTGGGTGTCCTTGCCCATGAACAGCGGGCCCGTGATCCGCTGGCCGGCGCGGTACTCCACGATGGCCTGCGTGATCGCCGCGATGTGCTGTTCGTTGAACGAGGCCTTGAGGGACGAGCCCCGGTGCCCGGACGTGCCGAACGCCACGCGCTGGTCCGGGTCCAAGGGATCGGGCACGACGTCGGTGTAGGCGTCGAGGAGCTTGCCGAGGTCGACGAGGTCACTGGGTTGGGCGACGGTGCCCGCACGGTTGGTCATGGCGCCCAACCTACCGCCGGGCGGCGGGCGCGCGGGGGCTGGCACGCGATCGGGTCGCCAGGTTTCGTGCTTCGCGCCGGTTCGTGGGACGCCCTGCGACAGAGGCCCGGGCGAGGGCTGGAGGAATCGTGGCCGGTGGGACAGGATGAGGGCACCAGACAGGGCAGGACCGAACGAGGAGGCCGGCACCATGAGCGACGCACCCGACGAGACGACCGAGGGCACGGGCAAGGGCCCGGAGGGCACCGTCCCGGACAACGAGCAGGGCATCGGGCTGACCACCGACGAGAACGCCACCGGTTTCGAGCCGGAGGAGGACCCCGAGGCGGCCACCGACCCCGACGAGGACCCCGAGGAGGAGGCCCTGGGCCACTCCTAGGCCGCGGGGCGGGGACCGGGGAGGCCCTGGTCCTCGAGCTGGGCGACGACGGCGAGCAGCTGCGCCTCTGCGCTCGGGCGGCCGATGAGCTGGACGCCCATGGGCACGACCGGCCCGTCGTCGTCGCCCGCCGCGCGGGTCCACAGCGTCGGGACGGTCACCGCGGGCAGGCCCACGACGTTCACGACCGAGGTCCACGGCGTGTAGCCGCACTGGCGCCGGTAGTCCTGGTCCGCGCCCGCCGGGTCCGCGAGGTCGTAGCCCTCCCAGTACCAGCCCAGCGGGCGCGGTGTCATGGCCAGTGCGGGCGTCAGGACCAGGTCCCAGGCGCCGTACGCGCGCACCACGTCCTGCTCGACGCGGCGCAGGACGCCCACGGCCCGTGCCAGCTCGACCGCCGACCGGCGCAGGGCGCGGGCCCGGAAGGCCCCCGCGAGGCCGGTCAGTCTCCCCGCCCGGTCGTCGTCCAGCGGGGCCGTGCCCATCGAGGTGGTCCACACGTCGAAGAAGGCCCCGGGGTACTCGGGGTCGTAGGACAGCCCGGCCTCCCCGACCTCGTGCCCGGCGGACCGCAGCCGGGCGACGCCCGCGTCGAGGGCGGCGCGCGCCTCCGGGGAGACCTCGATGTCCTGGGCCGAGTCGAACGGGGAGGCGGTGCTCACCCCGATCCGCAGCGGCCGGTCCCCCCACGGGAGGTCGCCCCGCCGTGCCGCGCGCACGGCGTCGAGGAAGGACCCCTGCGGGGCGGCGCGGACCGCCCGCTGCACCACGTTGCCGTGCGCCGGGCCGGGCGCGGGGGAGCACAGGACGTCGAGCAGCAGCGCCGCGTCCTCGGCCGTGCGGGCGAGGGGCCCGTTCACCACGAGCTGGGCGGCGTCCGACTGCGCGTCCGCGGTGGGCACCCGGCCGCGGTTGGGCTTGAGCCCGACGAGCCCGCACACCGCCGCCGGGATGCGCACCGATCCTCCGCCGTCGGAGCCCGGCGCCACCGGGAGCAGGCCCGCCGCCACGGCCGCCGCCTGGCCGCCCGAGGAGCCCCCGGCCCCCGTCGACAGGTCGTGCGGGTTCCGGGCGGGCGGGGCCACGAGGTTCTCGGAGTAGCAGTTGAGACCGAACTCGGGCACCTGGGTCTTGCCCAGGCACACCGCGCCGGACGCGCTCAGCACGGCCGCGAGGTCGTCGTCGGCCTCGGCCACGGGCGCGCCGCCGCGTCTCCCGGTCACGGCGGCGGAACCGTAGGTGGTGGGCATCCCGGCGACGTCGTGCAGGTCCTTCACCGCGAGCGGCACGCCGTGCAGCGGTCCGCGCGCGGCCCCGGCGGGCAGGGCGTCGAGCGCGCGTGCCCGGTCGAGGGCGAGGTCCGCCGCCACGTGGACGAACGCCCCCAGCGCCGGGTTGCGCTCCGCGATCCGGGCCAGGAAGTGCTCGGCGGTCTCGACCGCGCCCAGGTCGCCGCGTGCCAGCGCGTCCCGCAGCTGCGCGGCGCTGAGGTCTCCGATCGGGGTCACGGCGGCTCCTGTCCGGGGTCACGGCGGCTCCCGTCCGGGGGCCGCAGGGCACGGAGCCCAGGCTAGTAGGCTGACGGCTGTCCGGGCGCCCCCGGGCGCCCCCAGGTACCTCGACCCCGCAGGAGATCCCCGTGCCCACAGCCCATGCGCCCCGTCCCGCGGTGATCCGCGCGGCGACGGCGGCCGTCCTGCTCCTGGCCCTCACCGGCTGCTCCTCCGCCGACCGGGACTCCGCGGCCGGCCCCGGGCAGGACGCGCCGACGTCCACCGCCCCGAGCGGCCCGGCGGCCTCCGGCGGCGCCTCGGCCGCCACCGTCCAGGAGACGTGCGCCCGCGTGCTCGAGACCGTGCGTACCGCCCCGGAGCAGCTGCGGGAGGACCCCGCCGGACTGTTCACCGAGGTCGACGAGCTCGCCGCCACCGCCCCCGACGAGCTGTCCGGGCAGCTCACCTCCGTCCGGGAGGCCGTCGCCGGCTTCCGGCAGGGCGAACGCTCCTTCATCAGCGTGGTCCAGGAGGTCAGAGGCCTGCAGGAGCGCTGCTCCGGCTGACACCCACCGCGCCGAGGGGTCGCGTTCGGCACCCCGGGCGCGCGAGGGGTCGCGTTCGGCGGGAATGGGTGGCGCGGAGGGTCCGGCAGCGACCCGTCGGTGATGGAGACGTGCGGAACCCGCCCCCTCGCCGTGGATGGGCGGAAGGACACCGAGCAGCGCAACCGCACTCCACCGGGGCGCGATGACGGTCCGGGAGGGCGGGACCGCACCACTCCGTGTGCTCGCGCCGTCCTCCGCCCGTCCACGGCGGTCATGCTCTCGTCATGCGACACCCCGGCCCCTTGCCGCCTGAGCTCCGTGGAATCGGCTTCTCACGTCAGGAGGCCCTGGCACTGGGCGTCGCGGAGCACCGGCTCCGGGACTCCGACCTCACCAGTCCCGTCGGCAGGGGAGTGCGGGTCCCCGTCGGCTGTCCCGCTCCTCTGCTGGAAGCGGCACGGGCACTGACCCGCCGGTATCCGGGGACGGTGATCAGCCACCGCTCCGCGGCGCTGCTCCACCGGCTGAGGGTTCCCGCCCGCTGGCAGCGGTCCTCGGAGCTGTGGCTCACGCGCGCCGACAACTCGAGGGCCCTGAGGCGGCCAGGCGTCGTCTGCCGGAGGGGGCGCCTCGGTCCGCACGAGGTGGTCCTCGTCCACGCCGTGGCCGTCACGTCACCGGTGCGCACGTTCCTGGACGTCTGCGCCGAGCTCACGGTCACGGAGGCAGTGGTGCTCGCCGACGGACTGATCAATGCCCACCGCCACGGGATCCGCCGGGCCGTGGCCGCGGTGTGCCGACCGGACGAGCTCGAGACCGGAGTGCGGGAGCACGCCGGGCGGCGTGGCATCCGTACGGCACGCGCCGCGGTCGAGCGGACGCGGGCAGGGTCGGACTCGCCCGGCGAGACACGGCTGCGGCTGCTGCTCGAGGACCACGGGATCCGGGGCCTGGTGCTCGACCATCCTCTGCTGGGGCCCGACGGGACGCTTCTGGCACAGCCGGACCTCGCCCTGGAGAGCCACCGGCTGAGCCTGCAGTACGAGGGTGGCCACCACGACCGGGCGGAGCAGCGAGTGGTGGACATCAGGCGGTTGCGGGCCACGGAGTCGGCGGGGTGGCGTGAGCTCCGGATCTGCGCTCACGACCTGCACCGGCACGCGACGACGACGCGGGGCCGGGTGCCGGTGGCGGTCGCTCTGGTGTGGGAGGCCATGGGGATCGCGCACCGCCTGTGACGGGGCCGAGCCGGAGTGCCCGGGGCGAGGGGTCGCGACCGGCCGACCGCCACGCCGAGGGGGCCCGTCCGAACGGAATGTGACTGTCCGACCGTGCGAACGGGCCCCCTCGGCGTGAGGGTGGTGCTGAACGAGGCCCCTCGATGCTCGCCTAGGCCGCCGCGTTGCGGACGGCCTGTGCGAGCACCTGCAGGCCGTCGCGCAGCAGCTCCTCGCCGATGACGAGCGGCGGCAGCAGGCGCACGATGTTGCCGAAGGTTCCGCAGGTGAGGATGATGACGCCCTGCGCGAGGCACTCCGCGGCGATCGCCTTGGCGGCGTCGGCGTCGGGCTCCGTGCCGCCGGGCCGGACGAACTCGAGCGCCATCATGGCGCCGCGGCCACGGATCTCGCCCACGATGCCGGTCTCCTCGGCCACCGGAACCAGCTCCTCGCGGATGATCTCCTCGACCCGGCGGGCGCGGGTGACGAGGTCCCACTCCTTGATGGTCTGCAGCGCGCCGAGGGCGGCGGCGCAGGCCACGGGGTTGCCGCCGTAGGTGCCGCCGAGGCCGCCGGCGTGGACGGAGTCCATGATCTCGGCGCGACCGACCACTCCGGACAGCGGCATGCCGCCGGCCACGCCCTTGGCCACGGTGATCAGGTCGGGGACGACGCCCTCGTGGTCCACGGCGAACCACTCGCCGGTGCGCGCGATGCCGGACTGCACCTCGTCGACGACGAACACGGCGCCGTTGTCGGTGCACCACTCGGACAGCGCGGGCAGGAAGCCGTCGGCCGGCACGATGAACCCGCCCTCGCCCTGGATGGGCTCGATCACGACCGCGGCCACGTTCTCCGCGCCGACCTGCTTCTCCACCTGGAGCAGCGCCCGGCGGGCGGCCTCGGCGCCGGTCATGCCCTCCGGGTCCCGGAACGGGTAGGACACGGGTACGCGGTAGACCTCGCCGGCGAACGGGCCGAAGCCCTGCTTGTAGGGCATCACCTTGGCGGTCATCGCGAGAGTCATGTTCGTGCGGCCGTGGTAGGCGTGGTCGAACACGACGACGGCCTGGCGGCCGGTGTGCACGCGGGAGATCTTCACGGCGTTCTCGACGGCCTCGGAGCCGGAGTTGAACAGCGCCGCCTTCTTCGGGTGGTCGCCGGGGGAGAGCTCGGCGAGCTTCTCCGCGACGGCCACGTAGCCCTCGTACGGGGTGACCATGAAGCAGGTGTGCGTGAAGTGCGCCACGGCCTCCTGCACCTTGGCGACCACGGCGGGGGCGGAGGCGCCCACGGTGGTCACGGCGATGCCGGCGCCGAGGTCGACGAGCTGGTTGCCGTCGACGTCGAGGACGATCCCGCCGTCGACGTCCGCGGCGTAGGCGGGCACGGAGGAGGCGACTCCGGAGGCGACGGCCGCGGCCCGCCGGTCGGACAGCTCGCGGGACTTCGGGCCCGGGAGGGCGCCGTCGAGGCGACGGACCTGCTCGAGCCGGTACTGGATCTCGGTCACGACGAGATCTCCTTTCGATGGGGACGGGACGGTGGGGACGGGACGGGTGGGACGTGCCTGCGCGGACGCGGACGTCGACCAGGCGTGCTCCGGCACGGGACGGCGGTCGTCGCAGGCGGCTGCGACGACCGCCGTCCCGGGGCCGGGATCGTGGGTCAGGACCTCAGGCGGGGGTGCCGGTGCCGGGGTTGGGGAGGTCGGCCCAGGGGTTCTCCACGCCGATGTACTGGGTGGTGGTGTACTCGGCCAGGCCCTCGGCCCCGCCCTCGCGGCCCAGGCCGGACTGCTTGACCCCGCCGAAGGGGGCGGCGGCGTTGGAGATCACCCCGACGTTGAGGCCCATCAGGCCGAACTCGATGCGGTCGCCGATGCGCAGGCCGCGGGAGATGTTCTCGGTGAACACGTAGGAGGCCAGACCGTACTCGGTGGCGTTGGCCAACTCCACGGCCTCGTCCTCGTCGGTGAAGGTGACGACCGGGGCGACGGGGCCGAAGATCTCCTCGGTCACCGCGCGGGCGTCGACGGGGACGTCGCGCAGCAGGGTGGGCTGGAAGAAGTAGCCGGGCCCGTCCACCCGCGCCCCGCCGACGACGACCTTCGCCCCGCGCTCGACGGCGTCGGTGACGAACTCCTCGACGGAGTCGCGGGCCTTGGCCTCGACCATCGGGCCCACGCTCACCCCGTCGTCCACGCCGTTGCCCACGGTCAGGGCGGCCATCTTCTCGGCCATCTTCGCCACGAACTCGTCGACGACCGACTCGTGCACGAGCAGCCGGTTGGCGGCGGTGCAGGCCTCGCCCATGTTGCGCATCTTCGCGGCCATCGCCCCGGTGACGGCCTTGTCGATGTCGGCGTCCTCGAAGACGATCAGCGGCCCGTTGCCGCCGAGCTCCATGGAGGTGCGCAGCACGTTGTCGGTGGCCAGCTTCATCAGCTGCTTGCCCACCGGGGTGGAGCCGGTGAAGGAGACCTTCCGCAGCCGCGGGTCCGCCATGATCGGCTCGGAGACCGCCGCGGCGGACTTGGAGGAGACGACGTTGAGCACCCCGGCCGGCAGGCCCGCGTCCAGCATGAGCTGGGCGAAGTACTGGGAGGTGAGCGGGGTCAGCCGGGCGGGCTTGAGGATCATGGTGCACCCGGCGGCCACGGCCGGGGCGACCTTGCGGGTGGCCATCGCCAGGGGGAAGTTCCACGGGGTGATCAACAGGCACGGGCCCACCGGCTTGTGGGTGACCAGCATCCGCAGGGTGCCCTCGGGGGACTCGGTGTAGCGGCCGTAGTCGCGCACGGCCTCCTCGGCGAACCAGCGCAGGAACTCCCCACCGTACTTGACCTCCCCGGCGGCCTCGGCCAGCGGCTTGCCCATCTCCAGGGTCATCAGCAGGGCGAGGTCCTCGGCGCGCTCCTGCACGAGGTCGAACGCGCGCCGCAGGATCTCCGAGCGCTCCCGGGCGGGGGTGCGGGCCCAGGACTCCTGGGCATCGGCGGCGGCGTCCATCGCGGCCTGGGAGTCCTCACGGGTGGCCGAGGCCATCCTCGCGATGACCTCGCCGGTGGCCGGGTTCTCCACCTCGAAGGTTCCCCCGTCCGAGGCGTCGCGCCACTGACCGTTGATCAGCAGCCCCGTGGGGGTCTTGGCGAGGACCGCCTCGATGCGGTCGGTCATGCCGGTGGCCGCGGGGGCCTTGTCCGTGGTGCTCATGTATCAGCCTCTCTGGTCGACGCGCGCCGGGCCACCGGGCACCGGTGGCGCTGCGCTGCGTCAAGGGGTTCATCGGACGGGCGGGCGACAGCACTGGGCCCGCCCGTCCATCGTAGGACTCCGGACGGGCTCCCCCACGGGGACGTCGTCACCGGGTGACGCCGAGCCGGGGCGGAGCCGGCGCCGAGGGGCCGCCACGGTCCCCCGACTGCTCCAGGCTAGCGCCGGGGTCACCCAGCAAGATGCTGAACCTTCGAGACGTTGTTGTGCACAGTGCACAGAGGAACGACGACGGGCTACGGAGCCGACCGGTCGGGGCGGTCGGACAGGCGCAGGGCGATCCACAGTTCCGCACGCAGCTGCGGGTCGTCCACGGACCGGCCGAGCGCCTCCTCGATCTCCTGCAGCCGTTGCTGCAGGGTGTTGCGGTGGATCCCCAGGGCCTCGGCCGTCCCGCTCCGGTTGCCGTTGTGCGCGAGGAACGTGCGCAGCAGGGCCGGCAGTCCGGCCCGGTCGACGGGACGCAGCAGCTGCCGCGCCCAGGCCCGGGCGGTCTCGGGCGGCAGCAGGCCGGCGACGCCGCCCGCCACGAGTTCGTCCCACGTGCCGACGCGCTGACGGTCCGTGGTGCGCTCCAGGGCCTCGCGGGCCTCACGGTCGCTCGCGTCCGTCTCGTGCACGGCCGACGGGCCGCCGATGCCGGCCCGCAGCCCTGAGGCCTCGACGGCGGCACGCACCTCGGCCAGCCGCTCCGGGAGGTCCTCCAGCAGCACCGCGGCGGTCTGCTCCCCGTCGGGCTCCGTGGCCGGCGCCCCGACGAGCACGGGTCTCGTGCCGTGGGCCGTGCGCGACTCGAGTCGTCGCACGCCGTCCCGGAGCGCCTCGGCGCCACCGCGCAGGCGGGCCACCCGCACCCGGGGCGCCGTCGACCACGTCGTGTCGTCCGCCACCCCCAGCAGCGCGTCCGCCGACCGCACCTCGCCGCTGAGCAGGAGGGCGAGAGCCCCCGCACGGACCCGGCGGCGGAACAGCGCCTGCTCCGCGGCGCGCTCCGCGTGCAGCGAGAGCAGGGCCACGGCGGTGGCGATCACGCCGGTCCGGACGGGATCGACCGGGCCGGCCAGGGCCACCACGAGGTAGCTCTGGGGGACGCCGTCCACTCCGAGGGGATGGACGACCACCGCGCCCGCCGGGCCGGACTCGCTCAGGGACCCGCGCAGCCCGGCCGGGCGCAGCCGGTCGAGGAGCTCGGGCAGCGTCCGGCCCGCGGGCAGCTCGGGCAGTCCGGGTGCGGAGCGCTCCACGATCCGGGCGTCCGCCGCGCAGACCCCCGCCCATCCGCCGCCGAGCACCGACACCAGCGTGCGGACCACGCGGGCCGGTCCGTTGCGCCCCACCGCGGCCCGGGTCAGGCTCCGCTGCTCCGACAGCATCGCCTCGAGGGCGGTGCGCGTCTCGGCCGCCCGCATCTCTGCCGCGGCGCGGATGATGCCCAGGAAGGGTGTGCGCTCGGGCACCCTGAACAGGGTCAGCCCGGCGTCCCGGCACGCGGCGGCGAGATCGTCCGGCACACGGAGGTAGGACAGCTGTCCGCCCACGCCCAGGCCCAGCGCCACCACGCCCCGGTCCGTGAGCCGGCCGACGTACTCCGTCCAGGAGTGCGCCCGGGCGGAGGTGTGGATGCCGGTCAGCAGGAGGACCTCGCCACCCTCGAGGTAGGGGGTGGGGTCGGCGAGCTCGCTGGTCACCACCCAGCTCACCGGAAGGTCGGTGGCCGCCTCGACGACGGTCTCCAGCCCGAGCCCGGGAAGGCCGAGCACCTGGGCGACCGTGACCATGGGCAGTCCTCCTCTTCCTCGGCGCGCCGGGGACAGCCTAGAGCAGCGGTCCCCGGCGCGGCGGCCGCCTCAGCTCCGCTGCCTGCGGCGCTCGACCTCGGCGACGAGCCGGTGCTCGGCGTCGGGGCCCGGCTGGATCCCGGTGGGGATGCGCAGCAGGAACACGAGCCCCAGCAGCCACCACAGCCCGAAGATCGTCCAGGCGGGCGCGCTCAGGAAGGCGGGCATCCCGGGCAGGTACAGGCTGATCAGGGCGAGGCACAGCACGACCGAGAGCACGCCGATCACCGTGCCGCCGTGGCCGCGGCCGCCGATCCGGAAGGGGCGGTCCATGCCCGGCTCGCGCCGGCGCAGGATCACGAAGACCACGGAGACCAGGGCGTAGGCGATCACGATGGACGGGGAGCCGGAGTCCACCAGCCAGCCCAGCATCTCCGCGCCGAAGAACGGCGCCACGAAGGAGAGGACGCCCACGAAGAGCAGGGCGTTGGCCGGAGTCCTGTACTTGGGGTGCAGCCGGCCGAACCACTGCGGGACCATCCGCGAGTTCCCCAGCGCCCAGAGCAGGCGGGACGCGCCCATGAGGAGGGAGTTCCAGGACGTCAGGATGCCCGCGATGCCTCCGGCGATGAGCAGGTTGGCCACGATCGTGCTGTTGAACATGGCCCCCATGGCGTCGGCGACGGCGATGTCGGCGACCGCGATGTCCGCTCCCGACATCGCCGAGGACGTGGTGAGCACGACCATGACGTACCACGCCGCGGCGAGCAGGACGGAGATGATGATGGTCCCGCCCAGCTGCTTGGCCGGCAGGTGCATCTCCTCGGAGACCTGGGGAATGACGTCGAAGCCGACGAACAGGAACGGGACGGTGACGAGCACGAGGAAGAAGCCGGCGGTGCCGCTCGTGAAGAACGGCTCCATGGTGGCGACCGAGCCGCGGGTGAACGCCCCGAAGATCATCATGAGCCCCACGATCAGCAGGAAGAGGATCACGAAGATCTGGACCATCGACGCGTGCTTGACCCCGCGGATGTTGATCGCGGTGATGACGACCGCGGTCAGCGACCCCACCAGCGCCCAGGTCAGGTTCACCTCGAAGCCGGCGACGGTCCACAGCGGGATCTGGCTCAGCCCGGGGAAGATGTACTGCAGGGTGCGGGGCACCGCCACGGCCTCGAAGGCCACGATGGTGATGTAGCCACCGGTGATGGCCCAGGAGCCCACGAACGCCCAGCGCGCGCCCATGCCGCGCATGAGGTAGTTGTGCTCCCCGCCGGCGTACGGCATCGCGGCGACGAGCTCGCCGTAGACGAGTCCCACGACGGCCATGATGAGCCCGCCGGTGACGAGGGCCAGTACGGTGCCCATGGTCCCGGCCTCGGCCAGCCAGTCACCGGTGAGGATGACCCAGCCGAAGCCGATCATCGCGCCGAAGCCGAGGGCGATCGCGTCGAGGCGGCCGAGGACCTTCTTGAAGCCGTGGTCCTCGCGGTCCGGGGCGTCGGGCCCCGCGCTGCGGGGGTCGATGGTGCTCATGGCAGTTCTTCCTTCTGTCGAGGACACCCGGACGAGGTGCCTGGTCGGACCCGCCGCACGGCGCTCCCGGCGGCGAGGGCACAATCTATACACGGATTGTTTCGTTCCTGTGTGCTGCCTGGAAGCCCCCGGGCCGGGATGACCCGGCGACGGGCCGGCCCCGGTGCCCGCGCACTAGGCTGTTCCGAGAGAACCCGTTTCCGACGAGAGGACCCTGACGATGGACAACCTGGACAACCTGCCCAGCGCCTCGGTGGAGGAGATCCCCGAGGGCGCGCGCGTCCTGGACGTGCGCGAGGACGACGAGTGGGCGGCCGGGCACATCGACGGCGCCCAGCACATCCCGCTCCGGCAGCTCCCGGAGCGCTACGGCGAGGTGCCGGTGGACGAGGACGTGTACGTGATCTGCCGCTCCGGCGGACGCTCCCTGAAGGCGACCGCGTACCTCCAGCAGTACGGCTTCGACCCCATCAACGTCCTGGGCGGCATGGGGGCGTGGATGGACGCCGAGAAGCCCATGGTGTCCGAGACGGGCGAGACCCCGAACGTCCGTTGAGGTACGCCTACCTCGGCCCTGCCGGCACCTTCACCGAGGCCGCGCTGCTGAGCGTGGAGGGCGCCCGGGAGGCCGAGCGCCGCCCCGTGTCCTCCGTGCCCGTGGCCCTCGCGGCCGTCCGCGCCGGCGAGGTCGACGCCGCCATGGTGCCCATCGAGAACTCCGTGGAGGGCGGCGTGACCGCGACGCTCGACGCCGTGGCCACCGGCAGCGAGCTGCGCATCGTCCGTGAGGCGCTCGTGCCCATCAGCTTCGTCCTCGTGGCCCCGCCGGGCACGACGCTCGCCGACGTCCGCACGGTCTCCACGCACTCCCACGCCTGGGCCCAGGTGCGGGGCTGGGTGGACGAGCGGCTGCCGGGCGTGGACTACGTCCCGGCGTCCTCCACGGCGGCCGCGGCGCTCGCGCTGCTCCCCGGCGGGGCGGGCCACGAGGAGCCGGCCTCCCGGGCCGGCTTCGACGCCGCGGTCTGCTCGCCCGTGGTCGTCGAGCAGCACCCCGAGCTCGAGGTGCTGGCGGAGGACATCGGCGACAACCGGGCCGCCGTCACCCGGTTCGTGCTCGTGGCCCGGCCCGAGGCGCCCCTGCCGCCGCGGACGGGTGCGGACCGGACCACGCTCGTCATCCCGCTGTGGGAGGACCGGGCCGGGGCCCTCATGGAGATCCTCGAGCAGTTCGCGACCCGGGGGGTCAACCTCTCGCGGATCGAGTCCCGGCCCACGGGCAACTTCCTCGGGGAGTACTTCTTCAGCGTGGACGTGGACGGGCACATCCTCGACGCCCGGGTGGCGGACGCCCTCGAGGGGCTGCGCCGCGTCTGTCCCAGCACGCGCTTCCTCGGCTCCTACCCGCGCGCCGACCACAAGGTGGCGACCGTCGCCCGGCACCACTCCGACGGCGCCTTCCGCGAGGCGGAGGCCTGGGTCGCGGCCCTGCAGGGACGCGACCACCGGAGCCCGCGGCCCCTGCCCGCACCGGGGGCGCCGGGCCCCGCGTAACGGAAGGACGTGCACCGCACCCCCGCTTGTTCACGAATGCGAATACATGCACCATGGGGGTGCGGGCGCGTCCGTGCCCGCGATCTTCAGCCGGTGTCGATCGACCCCCCGGGTCGGGACCGAGCCCGACCGGAGGTGCCACCATGCCTGCTCCCGCCGTCCGCCGTCTCGCCCTCGCCGCAGCACCGGCCCTCCTGGCCTGCGCGCTCGCCGCCCCACCGGTTGCGGCGGCCGAGCCGCCCGCGCCCACCCAGGTGGTCCGCGTCGAGGCCGGTCCGAGCCCCGTCGTCGGCGACCCGCAGACCGCCGACGCGCTCGACCTCGAGCCGGCCTCCCGCGTCGTCCCGGAGCCGGGCGCCCCGCTCACGGACCGCGGGCAGGGCCCGCTCCTCGCCGTGGGACTGGCCGTGCTCGCCCTCGTGGGCGCGTTCGTCGCGGGCCTGAGCCGCCGGCCCGACCCCGCCGACTGACCCGCCGCCCCGGGGTGACGGTCCCCGCGGCCCCGCGGGCGTCAGTCGCCCTGGGAGGGCGGGACCCGCACGGACAGCGCGCCCGGGAGGATCTCGGACTCGAACCCGTGGATCCGCCCGGTGCCGTCCCCGTCCATCTGGGACTCGATGGGCTCGTGGAACTCCACGCGCACCTTCTGCGCGGCGAAGAACTCGATCACGGGCAGGTCGCGCCGCTGCCGGAACACGACCTTGGCGGCCATCATCGCCCACTCCAGGGTGCTGCGCGGGGACATCACCACGAGGTCCAGCACGCCGTCGTTGATCTTCGCCTGCGGCACCAGGATCATGCCGGCGGTCAGGATCCCGCAGTTGGCGGCCATCACGGAGCGGACCCGGCGGCTCTGCCACTCGCCGTCGTCGATCCGGAAGCGGGCCCACCGCGGGGGCGCGAACAGGTGCCGGACCCCGGCCTCCCCGTAGGCCGCCCAGCCGACCAGCTTCTTCAGCTCGTCCCGGGTGTCCGTCATGATCTGGGCGTCGAAGCCGGCGCCGCCCATGACGCAGAAGGCGTGGTCCTCCACCGTCCCGCCCTCGAGCTCCACGCGGAACGTGGCCATGTCGATGGCGCGCTCCGCGCCGAAGAGCGCGATGTCCACGTTGCGGTGCGGGTCGCCCAGGTCGGCGCCCAGGTTGCGGGCCAGGAGGTTGCCGGTGCCCAGCGGGATGAGTCCCAGCGGGGTGTCGTGGCCGACCAGCGCCTCCGCCACGGCCCGGACGGTGCCGTCGCCGCCGGCCGCGATGATGAGGTCGGCGTCCTGCTCGAGCGCCTCCCGGGTCATGGAGGAGCCGGGGTCGTCCTCCGCGGTCTCGAGGAACACGGGGTCGGGGAACCCGCCCTTGCGGCACCCGATGATGATGGCGTCCCGGGCGACGTCCGCGTCGGCCTTGATGGGATTGATGACGACGGCGACCCGTTTGGGGGCCACGGGAGTGGCGGTCACGGAAGGACTCCTCGGTTCTGCGGCGCCGGGGACCGGTGGCACCGTGCGGTGATGCCGCGGCACGACGCCGCGGGCCCGGGCGCCGGGCGGATCGCGATGGGCCTCCACCCTAACCCGGTCGCCTCCTGGGGACTTGGGTACCCTGTCAGGGTGATCGACATCAACCAGCTCCGTGAGAACCCCGACGTCTTCCGCGCCTCGCAGCGCGCCCGCGGGGCGGACGACGCCCTGATCGACCGGATCCTGGAGGCGGACGTCGAGCGCCGCCACCTGATCACCGAGTACGAGTCCCTGCGGGCCGAGCAGAACGCCTTCGGCAAGCAGGTGGCCCGGGCCCGGGGCGAGCAGAAGCAGGCGCTGCTCGAGGAGGTCAAGGAGCTGGCCGCCCGGGTCAAGGAGGCGCAGGCGGCGTCGGAGGCCGCCCGGGCCCGGCAGGACGAGCTCGTCGCGGTCGTGGACAACCTCGTCCTCGACGGCGTCCCCACGGGCGGCGAGGACGACTACGTCCTGCTCAGGACCGTCGGGGAGCCCCGCGACTTCGCCGCCGAGGGCGTCGAGCCGAAGGACCACCTCGAGATCGGCGAGCTCGTGGACGGCATCGACATGGAGCGGGGGTCCAAGGTCTCCGGCGCCCGGTTCTACTTCCTCAAGCGGGACGTCGCCCGGCTCGAGACCGCCCTGCTGCTCATGGGCCAGGACCAGGCCGTGGACAACGGGTTCATCCCCATGACCACCCCGAACCTCGTGCGCCCCGAGATCATGAGCGGCACGGGCTTCGACGTCGCGCACTCCGACGAGATCTACCACGTCGGCAAGGACGAGCTCTACCTCGTGGGCACCTCGGAGGTGCCCCTCGCCGGGTTCCACGCCGACGAGATCCTCGACCTCTCCGACGGGCCGCTGCGCTACGCCGGCTGGTCCTCCTGCTACCGCCGCGAGGCCGGTTCCGGGGGCAGGGACACCCGGGGCATCATCCGCGTGCACCAGTTCAACAAGCTCGAGATGTTCGTCTACTGCTCCCCGGAGGACGCGGAGGCGGAGCACGCGCGGCTGCTCGCGTGGGAGGAGGAGATGCTCGCCAAGTGCGAGCTCGCCTACCGGGTGATCGACACCGCCGCCGGGGACCTCGGCACCTCCGCGGCGCGCAAGTTCGACTGCGAGGCGTGGGTCCCCACCCAGGGCAAGTACCGGGAGCTGACCTCGACGTCGAACTGCACCACCTACCAGGCGCGGCGGCTCAACATCCGGGAGCGGCTGCCCGAGACCACGGACCCCGCCGGCAAGGTCCGCAAGGGCGGCACCCGCACGGTCGCCACCCTCAACGGGACGCTGGCGACCACCCGCTGGCTGGCCGCCATCCTCGAGACCCACCAGCAGGCCGACGGCTCGGTGCGCGTCCCCGAGGCGCTGCGCCCCTATCTGCGCGGCCAGGAGGTCATCCCCGTCCGTCGCTGAGCCGCCGGACGGTGTTCGGCTCCCGTTCATCTCACATCGAAATCTCGGCCATCCTGTCGGTGTGATGTGGCACCATGTCCCGCATGACAAAAGAAAAGACCGCTGGCACCGAGGACCAGCACGAACTCGTCGGCATCAACTCCACCGTCCCGCTGAAGGTCGAGCACTCGGAAGACCTCAGCGACACGGCCGGCGGCACCACCGCGCCCGCGCGCTCCGCCGCAGACGTCCGGATCCCCCTCAAGATCCAGCCTCCCCGCTCGAACGGGTGGAAGAAGGAGGCGGGCGTCCAGTACCTGGTGGCCCTCGACGTCGACGGAACCCTCGTCGACCACGACGGCCACATGTCCCGTCCGGTGCGCGAGGCCGCCCAGGCCGTGCTCGAGGCCGGCCACCACGTGGTCATCTCCACCGGCCGCTCCAAGGGGGCGACGCTGCCCGTGGTCGAGCTCATCGGCCAGGAGCGCGGCTACGCCGTGTGCTCCAACGGGGGCATGACGCTCCAGCTGGACCCGGAGCTGCCGGACTACCACCGGGTGCTCGAGTGCGTCTCCTTCGACCCGGGCCAGGCCCTCGAGGCCCTCGAGCACCGCCTGCCCACCGCGAAGTTCGCCCTCGAGACCGAGGACGGGTCCTTCTACTCCACCGAGCGCTTCCAGGACGCGTCCTTCGGCATCGAGGCGATCGGCGTGGACCTGCACCAGCTGGCGCGGATGAAGGCCGTGCGCATGGTGGTGTACAGCACGGAGCACACCCCGGAGGAGTTCGCCCGGGCGATCGACGAGGCCGGGCTGCACGGCGTCACCTACTCCGTGGGCTGGAGCGCCTGGCTCGACATCGCCGCCAACGGCGTCTCCAAGGCCAGCGCCCTGGAGCAGATCCGCCGCCGGCTCGGCGTGGACCCGTCCCACACGGTCGCCGTCGGCGACGGCCGCAACGACATCGAGATGCTCGACTGGGCCGCCCGCGGCGTGGCCATGGGCCAGTCCCCGGACGAGGTCGCGGCCGCGTGCCACGAGGTGACGCACACGGTCTACGAGGACGGCGTCGCCCGCATCCTGCGCTCGCTGCTCTGAGGCCCGCGGCTCACAGCCCGTACTCCTCGAGCAGCCGCAGCCAGACCTCGCTGATGGTGGGGAAGACGGGCACCGCGTGCCACAGCCGCTCCAGCGGCACCTCGCCGACCACGGCGACGGTCGCCGCGTGCAGCAGCTCCGTCACGTCCGGGCCGGCGAAGGTCGCGCCCACCAGGGTCCGGCGCCGCCGGTCGACCACCAGCTGCGCCCAGCCGCGGTAGTCGTCGCGGTGCAGGAGCGCCCCGGCCACGTCGATGGCGTGCTCCACGACGTCCACGTCCAGGCCGTCCTCGCGGGCCTGCTCGGCGGAACGGCCCACGGAGGCCACCGCGGGGTCGGTGAAGACGACCTGAGGCACGGCGCACCCGTCGGCCGTGGCCGCGAACGGGGACCACGGGGGAGCGGACGCCCCCAGCCGGCGGGTCGCGCGGGCCACGACCGCGTCCGCGGCGGCGCGCGCCCGGTACTTCCCCTGGTGGGTCAGCAGCGGCCCGCCCGCCGCGTCCCCGGCGGCGTAGAGCCAGGCGCCCTCCGCGCCCGCCACCAGGCCCGAGCCGTCGACCCGCAGCGCCGCCGGGTCCAGGCCGAGCTCCTCGAGGCCCAGGCCCGCCAGGGCGGGCCGCCGCCCCGTGCTCACCAGCAGCCGCTCCGCGGAGACGGTCCCGCCGCCCTCGAGGACGAGCTCGACGCCGCCGCCGACGGACCGGACCCGCTCCGTGGCCCGCCCCTCGACGAGCGTGACGCCCTCGGCCTCGAGGGCCTCGGCGACCAGCCGCGCGGCGGTGGACGGGAAGGCGCTCAGCAGCCGGCTGCGGGCGACCACCGTGACCCGGGAGCCCAGGCGGGCGAAGGCCTGCGCCAGCTCCGTGCCGGCCACGCCCCCGCCGAGCACCGCCAGGGACCCGGGGACCTCCTGCGCGGCGGTGGCGTCCCGCGTGCCCCAGAACGGCACGTCCGCGAGCCCCGGGACCGGGGGCACGACCGGCCGCGAGCCCGTGGCCAGCACCACGGCGTGCCGGGCCTCCAGGACCCGGACGCCGCCGTCCTCGGCGGTCACCCGGACCCGCCGGGGCCCGGCCAGTGCGCCCCGGCCCCGGACCAGGTCCACGCCGACCCCCGACAGCCACTCGACCTGGCCGGCGTCGTCCCAGTGGGCCGCGAACCCGTCCCGGCGGCGCAGCACCGCCGCTGTGTCCAGCGGGCCGGTGACGGCCTCCGCCGCTCCGGCGACCCCGCGGGCGGCCTCGACGGCGGCCCCGGGGCGCAGCAGCGCCTTCGACGGCGTGCACGCCCAGTAGGAGCACTCCCCGCCCACGAGCTCCGCCTCCACGAGCACGGCGCTCAGCCCGCCCCGCACCACGCGGTGGACCGCGTTCTCGCCGACGGGACCACCGCCGATCACCACGACGTCGTACGCGTCCTCGGGCTGTGCCATGCCCCGAGTCTGCCAACGAGCGTGCCGCCGGACAACAGCTCCGCGGCGACCCCGTGGGTGTGAGGCGCATCACATCCACGAAAGCGGGGTGATAGCCTGACCGGCAGACCGGGTGACGACGTCATCGACGACGACCGAAAGGCGTGCCGTGATCGAGTACGTGTCCGACCGGTGGGAGCAGATCCTCTTCGCCAGCTGGCAGCACTTCTCCCTGGTGGTCCAGTGCCTGGTCCTGGCCACGGTCCTCGCGGTGGCCCTCGCGGCGCTGTGCTACCGCTCGTCCCGGCTCACGACCGTGGCCAACAACGTCTCCGCCGTGGGGCTGACCATCCCGTCCTTCGCGCTCATCGGCCTGCTGATCGCCCCCCTGGGATTCGGGGTGACCCCCGCGGTCGTCGTGGTCACCTTCTTCGCCGTCCTCCCCGTCCTGCGCAACGCGCTCGTCGGGCTCGCCGGGGTCCCGCAGGCCACCGTCGAGGCCGCGCGCGGACTCGGCATGAGCCGGTCGGCGACCTTCCTGCGCGTGGAGCTGCCGATGGCCTGGCCCGTCATCCAGGCCGGCATGCGGGTCTCGGCGCAGATGGTGATGGGCGTGGCCGCCATCGCCGCCTACGTGCTGGGCCCCGGTCTGGGCGGCTTCATCTTCTCGGGGCTGTCGCGGCTCGGGGGCGCCAACTCCTTCGCGTCGGTCGTCACCGGCGTCGTCGCCGTCATCGTCGTCGCACTCATCCTGGACGGGCTGCTCGTGCTGCTCGGCCGACTCACCACATCGCGAGGTATCCGTGTCTGACTCCGTGACCACCCCCCGTACCGACTCCTCCGTCACCGGGGCCCGGATCCTGCTGGAGAACGTCTCCAAGCGCTACCCCGGGCAGGCCAGGGCCGCGGTCGACGGCCTGACCCTCGAGATCCCCGCGGGCAGCATCGTCATGCTCGTGGGTCCCTCCGGCTGCGGCAAGACCACCACGCTGAAGATGATCAACCGGCTCATCGAACCCTCCGAGGGGCGGATCGTCATCGACGGCCAGGACGTGACCTCGATGAACGGCGACGAGCTGCGCCGCGGCATCGGCTACGTGATCCAGGCCGGCGGGCTGTTCCCGCACATGAGCGTGGCCACCAACATCGGCATGGTCCCGAAGATGCTCGGCTGGGACAAGCAGCGCATCGCAGCCCGCGTGGACGAGCTGCTCGAGCTCGTCTCCCTCGACCCGGCCGTCTACCGCGACCGGTACCCGAGGGAGCTCTCGGGGGGCCAGCAGCAGCGCGTCGGCGTGGCCCGGGCGCTGGCGGCGGACCCGCCCGTGCTGCTCATGGACGAGCCGTTCGGGGCGGTGGACCCCATCACCCGGCAGCGGCTCCAGGACGAGCTCATCAACATCCAGCACGAGCTGCAGAAGACCATCGTGTGCGTGACCCACGACTTCGACGAGGCGGTCAAGCTCGGCGACTGGATCGCCGTCTTCGACGAGGGCGCCCGGATCGTCCAGTACGACGCCCCCGAACGGGTCCTGGCCGAGCCGGCCGACGAGTTCGTGGAGGACTTCATCGGCTCGGGCGCGGGCCTCAAGCAGCTCACCCTCACCCGGGTCCGGGAGGTCGACCTCGTCCCCGCGGTGACCACCCGTCCCGGCGAGGACGTCCGGGCGGTGCTCGGGCGGATCGACGAGGCGGGCACCCGGGACGTCGTCGTCGTCGACGACCGCGGCCGGCCGCTGTCGTGGCCGTCCCGCCGGCAGCTCGAGCGCTTCGAGACCGTCCCCGGGGAGCGCAACGACCGCCTGCCCCTGGTCGGCACGGGTGCCACGCTCAACGACGCCCTGGACACGATGCTCGTCTCCAGCACCGGCGCCGCGCTCGTGGTGGGAGCGCGGGACCGGTTCGAGGGCGTCATCTACGTCGAGACCGTCATGGCCGCGATCACCGAGGCCCGGCGGGCCGTGGCCGCGGAGGACGCGCCCCTCGGCCACAACACGGGCGAGATGCCCGCGGTGAGCGCGAGCTCGGGGGGCGGGGACCGATGAGCGCGCAGACCGAGCGCCCCGCCGCCGCGGAGCAGGACCCCGGGAACGCCCCGGCGCCCCGCCCGTCCACGGCCGACCCCGACCAGCGCACCTGGAAGGGCCTGCTCCTGCAGCCCCTGACGATCCTCGTGGCGCTGGGCCTGCTCGTGCTGTGGCTGTCCACGGCGGAGCTGACCGAGACGGAGGCCGTGACCCTGAGCCCCGCGTCGCTGTGGAGCTACACCGTGGAGCACCTGCAGCTGACGGTCGTGGCCACGGTGGTGGTCCTGCTCGTCGCGATCCCGGTGGGCATCCTCCTGACCCGGAGGCCGCTGCGCTTCCTCACCGGTCCGGTGATCGCGCTGGCGAACATCGGCCAGGCAGCCCCGGCGGTGGGCCTCGTCGTGCTGTTCGCCTTCTGGTTCGGCTTCGGCTTCCGGGCGGCCGTCGTCGCGCTGATCGTCTACGCGATCCTGCCCGTCCTGAAGAACACCATGGTCGGCCTCGACGGCGTGGACCGCAGCCTCGTCGAGGCCGGGCGCGGCATGGGGATGAGCGCCGTCTCGGTCCTGTTCCGCGTCGAGCTCCCCCTGGCCGTGCCGGTCATGCTGGCCGGCGTGCGCACCGCCCTGATCCTGGTGGTCGGCACCGCGACCCTGGCCACGTTCGTCAACGGCGGCGGGCTCGGGCTGCTGATCACCACCGGGGTCAACCTCAACCTCGTGCGGGTGCTGATCGCCGGGTCGATCCTCGTGGCGCTGCTCGCGCTCGCCATCGACTGGGTCGGCCGTGTGGTGGAGCACGTCGCGCGCCCGAAAGGACTGCGATGAGAACCTCCCGTGCCGCCGGCGGCGCCCTGCTGCTCGCCGGCGCCGGCCTGCTCCTGACCGGCTGCGGGCTCGAGCCCTCCACGGCGTACGTGCCCGCCGCCGAGCCCGGCTCCATCCAGCCCGTCGCGGGCGCCGAGGACACCGAGGTGCGGGTGACGTCCAAGAACTTCACCGAGCAGCTCATCCTCGGCAAGGTCGCGGTGCTGGCCGTGCAGGCGGCGGGCTTCGAGACGGAGGACATCACCAACGTCCCCGGCTCCCAGCCCGTGCGGGAGCTCATGCTCACCGGGGACGCCGACCTCACGTTCGAGTACACCGGCACGGCGTGGCTGACGTACATGGGCAACGAGACCGGCATCCCGGACCAGCAGGAGCAGTGGCAGGCCGTGCACGACGCGGACCTCGACAACGGGTTGACGTGGGGCGCCCCGGCGGCCCTCAACAACACCTACGCCATGGCCGTGCGCTCCGAGTACGCCGAGGCCCACGACCTGGAGACGGTCTCGGACATCGCGAGCCTGCCCGAGGAGGAGCGGACGTTCTGCGTGGAGTCCGAGTTCAACTCCCGCAGCGACGGGCTCACCCCCCTGCTCGCCCACTACGACCTGGACCGCGGCAGCGAGGTGCCCGAGGACAACATCGGCATCTACGACACCGGCGCCATCTACTCGGCCACGGACGACGGCGAGTGCAACTTCGGCGAGGTCTTCTCCACGGACGGCCGCATCCCGGCACTGGACCTCACCGTCCTCGAGGACGACCGGCAGTTCTTCCCCGCCTACAACGCGGCCCCCGTCTTCAGCACCGAGCTGCTGGACGAGTTCCCCGGGCTCGAGCAGGTCCTGGAGCCGATCGCCGCGGCGCTCACCGACGACGTGATGCAGGACCTCAACCGGCAGGTGGACGTCGAGGGACGGGACCCGGCCGACGTCGCCTACGAGTGGATGCTCTCCGAGGGGTTCATCGTCGAGCCCTGAGCCCCTCCGCCCGCCGGCCCGTCCGGGGCCGGCGCGCACAGGCCCAGCAGCCGGGCCGCCGCGGGGCGGGCGTCCTGCTCCTCCTGCCACAGGGAGCGCGCCACCGCCTTGGAGACCGCCTGCGGGGAGATGCCGAGCTCGGCGGCCACGACCTTCTGCTGGCCACGGGCCCCGGGCACGAGCAGGTCGACCACACGCCACTCCGCGTCGCTGCGCTCCGCCACGATCCGGCCCAGCAGCCGCAGCACGGACTGCGCCTGCGCCGCGGCCGGCGCGTCGTCGGCGGCCACGCGCACCGGCACCCGCCCGGTGGCGGCCTCGGCGGCGCGGCGCGCGTGCACCGTCCCGGGGCCGTCGGCGCGCAGGCCCGTCCGGCCCTCCGGGTCGGTAGCCGTCTCGAGCCGGACCGGTCCCACCCCGATCCCCACGCTCCAGGTCCCGCCGCGCAGCCCGGCGAGCGCGGCCGCGACCGCGGCGCCGGGCTCGGCGGTGATGCCCTGGACCGCGTGCGCCCGGGCGCGCTGGAACGGCACCACGGTCTCGAGGTCCGCGAGGCGGCGCAGGAGGCCCGGCACGAGGTCGCCCGCCTCGCGGCGGCGCTGGTCCAGGGTCACGACGTACACGGTCCCAGTATCGGGCACGGGGGCCGCGGGGGAGCGGGGGCGCGGCGGGGACTCACTCCCAGAAGCGCGGTTCGATGTCGACCCCCTGCACGATGAGCTCGTCCTCCAGGGGCTCCCGGCACACCACCGGCAGGCGCAGGCAGCCGATGCGGTCGTCGGGGCCGAAGTAGGCGGTGAGCCGGTCGAAGCCCTGCCGGAACGGTGCCAGCTCCTTGGCCGTGGCGGCGACCTCCGCCAGGTCGGCGTCGGAGCCGAGCACCCAGAAGGAGTCCGGGTCGGTCAGCTGGAGCAGTCCCACGGGGGCTCCGGCGTCGTTGTTCTCGGTGCCGGCCCAGCCCGGGGCCCGCAGCCACCCGCCCGGTGCCGCCGCGCCCAGGGCCGGCGCCAGGGGGTCGTACTCCCACGCCCGGGCGCGCTGCAGCCACGGGGGCGGCGCCGGGAGGTAGAGCGGGCCGTCGAGGTCCACGGGCCACCGGGCGGCGGCGAACGCCCCGGCGTCCACGCGGTCCCAGAACTGCTCCGCGGTGAGGTCGGTGCCCACGCTGTTGAGCGCCGCCCCGGGATCGTCCTGCCGCATGCCGTGCCAGTAGGTGGGGCGGGTCGGGACGTCGGCGCGCCGCAGCAGGGAGTCCAGCTCCTCGAGGTGGGCCGGCTCGCCGAGCACCACCGTCCTGGACTCGAAGTGCAGGACGTAGGGCACGCGCTCGGGGCTCACGGCAGCCCCGCGGTCCGTCCGCGGCGGCACAGCCGCGTGAAGCGGCCGAGCACCTGCAGCGCCTCCGGGGTGGCGGGCAGGTAGTCCGTCAGGGCGGGGGAGCGCACCACCACGGCGCACCACTGCCCCCGGGAGACCGCCACGTTGAGCCGGTTGGGGGAGAGCAGGAACTCCATGCCGCGCGGGCCGTCGGCGGCGGAGGCGGCCATCGACACGATCACCACGGGGGCCTCCTGGCCCTGGAACCGGTCGACGGTGCCCACGCGGACCCCGCGGCCGTCCTCGTCCCGCAGACCCGCGGCGCCGAGCTCCCGGCCGATCAGCTCGACCTGGGCGTTGTACGCCGCCACCACGAGCACGTCCTCGGGCGTCAGCGCCTCCGGGGGGAGCCCCGGTCCGGAGCGCCACGGCGTGCCGACGAACTCGTGGACCAGCTCCACGACGCGCCGGGCCTCCTCGGGCGAGGCCGTGCGGTTGCCGGTGTGCTCGACGTAGCAGGTGTGCAGCCCCGGGGCCACGCCGGTGAGCTCGCGGCGGCTCGCGGCCGGGGCGGACCCGAGCCGCCCGGCGTAGGAGAGCTCGGAGACCGGTGCGCACAGGGCCGGGTGCATCCGCCAGGTGCGGTCCAGGAAGTAGCCGTGCTCGGCGGGCAGCGTGGGCGAGCCGTGGGAGAGCCAGCCCAGCGCCGACTCGTCCACGGGCAGGGGGTGGGTGCCCTGCGAGACCTGCGGCAGCTGCTGCGGGTCGCCCAGCAGCAGCAGACGCCGCGCGGCGCGGGACACGGCCAGGGTGTTGGCCAGCGAGTACTGCCCGGCCTCGTCGACGACGAGCAGGTCCAGGGCCTCGTCCTCGAGGTGCTTGGCATTGGAGAAGTCCCACGCGGTGCCGCCCACCACGGCGCCGCCCTCCGCCAGGAACGCGGCGAAGTCCTTTCCCGGGACGTCGCGCCACGGCGCCTCCCGGTCCGCGGGCCGGCCGGAGGGCGGTTTCTTGCCGACGCGCTCGGGGGCGACCCCGCCCTTCTCGAGCACCCCGGTGAGGAGGTTCTCGACGACCGCGTGGGACTGCGCCACCACGCCGATCCGCCAGCCGGCCTCCACGAGCCGGCCGATCACGTGGGAGCCGAGATACGTCTTGCCGCTGCCGGGGGGTCCCTGGACGGCGAGGAAGCTGCGGTCGAGGGAGCGCAGGGCCTGCACCACGGCGTCGATCGTGCCGTCGGGGCCGTCGTGCGGACGGGGCAGGGGGCCGCCGTCCGCCGGCCGCGGCGCCCGGCGCCGGAGCAGCTCGACACCCGGCTGCCCGGGCAGTCCCGGCAGGGCGTCGGCCGTGCGCGCGGCGAGGGTCTGCAGGGACTCCTCGAGGGGGCGCGTGGCGATCGGCTGGGCCGGGCCCAGCGCGATCGGCAGCTCCGCCCAGGGCTCGGGGGCCGGGGCGTCCCGCGGCTTCTTCAGCCGTTCGCGCACGGTGAGCACCGCCGTGCCGTCCTCGTGCTCCTCGACGTTCTCGAGCGCGGCGGTCCAGTCCCCGGCGCGGCCGCTGCCGCGCGGGGCGGCGTCGTCGGCCAGGTGCGCGGGGACGGGGGCCCCGTACATCAGGAACAGCCCGGTGGTGCCCGGCTTCGGGGTGGAGCCCTCGCCGAACCGGCCCGCCAGGCGCAGGAGCCGGGTGGGTGCGGCGCTGCTGCGCCTGGCCGGGTCCTTCGCCCAGTCCTCGAGCACCTCCGCGCGCCGGACCACGAACACGTCGCGGGTGTCCTCCCAGTCCTCCACAGGGCCCTCGAGACGGTCGAAGTGGGACCACCAGTACTGCTTGCGCTCGCGCCGGTGGTAGCCGGTGGCCGAGGCGACCATCGCGACAGCCGTGCGCTGCTCCTCCGTCAGGGCGCCCCGCGCCGCCGGGTCGTCCAGATGCTCGTGCAGGCGCTGCTCGGCCCCCGTCATCCCGGCGTCCGGCAGCTCCTCGGGCAGCTCGAGCCGCTCCTGGGCGGGGCGCGGCGGGTGGTCCGCCGGGTCCGGGGAGATCCCGGCGAGGCCCAGCAGCCAGTCCCGCAGCCGCAGGGTCGAGAGGCAGTCGTACGCGTTGTAGTCGGCGATCCCGGCCAGCAGCCGCTCCGCGGCGTCCTCCCGCCCGGCCTCCCGGGCCGTGCACCAGTCGGCGTAGGCGACCACCGACGCACCGGCGTCCACGACGTCCCCGGTGCGCAGGTGCTCGCCCATGTAGAGCGGCTCCAGCTTCTTGATGGAGTACGAGCTCTCCGACAGCCGCAGGCTTCCCCGCACGGTGTCGTAGAGGTCCACCAGGACGTTCTCGCGCAGCAGCTCGTCCACGGCGTCCTCGCCCACCGCGTGCACGAGCGAGAGCCGGCGCAGGGCCGCCTTCTCGTAGTTGGCGTAGTGGTACACGTGCATCCCGGGGAAGCGCCGGCGACGCTCGGCCACGTAGTCCAGGAATGCCCGCAGCGCGTCCCGCTCCTGGGTCCGGGCGTGCGCCCAGAACGGCCGGAAGACGGGGGCGGCGCCGGGAGCGGGGGGCTGCTCAACGACGCCGAACAGGTACTCGAGCCCCCAGGACGTCGGGTCCTCGGGGTCCTGCCACAGCGGATCGCCCTCGAAGTCGAAGAACACGTCCCCGGCGTCGGGGGCGGGCAGCCGCCGCAGCGGGTCCGTGGCCGTGATCCGGTAGGCGACCCGGCGGGTCCCCCCGTCCTTCGGGTACTCGACCGCGCCGTCCTCCCCGCCCCGGCCGGTCTGCATGGCCGCCTGGTCCCGCAGCCGCCGCACGGCGCCGGGGAGCGGGCGGTCCTCCAGCGCCGCGAGCTCGTCGACGGTGCGCACCCCGTGCCGGTCGCGCAGCGTGCGGCGCATCCGCACGGACAGTCCCGCCGTCAGCAGCAGGTCCCGGTGCGCGGCGACGGCCCGGGTGCAGTGCTCGCACCGGCCGCAGCGGGCGACGTCGTCGTCCTGCCAGTCCACGGGCCCGGTCCGCGCCCGGTGCGCGGCGGCGGCCGCGACGAACCGCTCCCGGCGCTCGCGGTAGACCGCCAGGTGCTCGGACACGGGGAAGACCGCCTCCCGCTGGTCGCCGAGGACCAGGGTGACCTCGGGGGCCACGTCCACCCCGGCCCGCTCGAGCTGGTCGGCGTAGGCGGCGAGCTGGAGCAGGGCGGTGACCTTGGCGTGCCGGGCGAGCTTGGTGTCGTGCACCGCGTACGCACCGTCCGGGCGGCGGACGAGGAAGTCGGCCCGGCCGTGGAAGCGGCCGTCGAAGAAGGAGGCCTGGAAGACCACGTCGGCCCCCGCGCGCAGGACGCCCAGGGACTCGGCGTGCTTGGCCGTCAGCTCGTCCCGGTCCATGCGCCGGGCCGGCTGGACCTCGTGCACGCCCCGTCCGGTCGCCGCGTCCCAGGGGCCGAACGCCTCCAGGTGCGCGGCCAGGACCCGGTGCTCGTGGGCGTCGCCCAGCTCCGCCGTGCGGGCGAGCATCGCGTCCCGCCCCGGGGCCCGGCGGGGCGCCCGGCCCAGCTTCTCGTCCAGGACGCACAGGCTCGCGTAGGGGCACTCGGCCGCGCGCACGAGGTCGCTCGCGGAGAAGACGAGGTCCGCCTCGGGGCCCAGCAGGAACATGCGCATCCTTCCGACGGCACCGGGTCCGTCCCGGGTCCGCGTCCATCGAACCACAGGGACCGGACGTCACAAGGAGGGCGGGACCAGGAGCGCAGGACGAGGATCGGCCGGCAGGTCCTCGGACCTGCCGGCCGACTCCCGGCGGGCCGGTGACCGGCCCGCCGGGATGGACCGGGAGAGATCGATGGGATGCGGCGCGGGTGGGGGGACCCCCGCCGCCACCGGGCACCTCGCGGGTGCGCTCCGGCGACCTCGATCCCGGTCGGCGGCCCGGATGCCGATGGGGGGATGCATCCTGGGGCCGTCGGGCCGGCTGAGCCGGCCGAACCCAATATAACGAAATTCATGGAATCCCTGTAGGGCTCACGTCACGTCACGTCGCGCCCGGGGGAACGGCCGGGCCGGGAGCCCCGCACGCGCGGGGGCCGGGGACCGTCCGGTCCCCGGCCCCCGCCGTCGCACCCGTCCGCTCAGTCGGTGGACGGGGCCTTCTCCTCGGCCTCGGCGGCCGACTCGTAGTGGGACTGCTCGAAGCGCTCGCGGGCCTCCTCGACGAGGCGCTCGGCGGTCTCCCGGCCCTCCCAGCCCTCGCCCTTGACCCACTTGTTGGGCTCGAGGTCCTTGTAGCGCTCGAAGAAGTGCTGGATCTCCTTGAGCTTGAACTCGTCGATGTCGTCGAGACCCTGGATGTGGTCGTAGCGCTTGTCCGTGGACACGCACAGGATCTTCGCGTCCCCGCCGGCCTCGTCGTTCATGTTGAACACGCCGACGGGCCGCGACTCCACGAGCACGCCCGGGACGATCTCGAAGTCCAGGAGCACGAGGGCGTCCAGGGGGTCGCCGTCCTCGCCCAGGCTGTCCTCGAAGTAGCCGTAGTGCGCGGGGTACTGCATCGACGTGAACAGGACGCGGTCCAGGCGGAGGCGACCGGTCTCGTGGTCGATCTCGTACTTGACGCGCGATCCCCGGGGGATCTCGATGGTGACGTCCAACTCCATGGTGCTTCTCCTCGTGCTGGGTGGGCCCGGACGGGCCGGAAAGGGCTGACAGCGGCCGAGCACGGCCGCACCACCCGGGCGGGGTGGGGCAGATCCGACACCCACGATAGCGGCGGCCCCGCGGGCGGCGGTAACCGTCCGGCCCGCCACGGTGCCTTCACTGCACCGCCACTGCACCGCCACTGAGCCGCCCGGGCGCCGCACCGGGCCCGCGCAGGAGCCGCCGCTGGGCTGCGGCACGGGCCACAATGGGGGCATGAGCAGTCCCCGACGCCACGGTCCCCCCGCCGGGCAGCGGCGGCCGCGGGCCCGCGCCGGCCGCGGCCACCGCGCCCTGACGGCGCTGCTCGCCGCGGGCTGCCTGGGCGTGGCGGGCTGGCTGCACCCCCACTGGGCCCCCGCGCTGGGCCTGGGCGGCGACGACGTCCCGGCGGCCCGCGTCCTCCCGGCGGAGGCGCCGACCCCCGCCGGGGCCGTGCCCCCCGACCCGACCGCCCCCGTGCCCGGCGCCGCGGAGGTGGCCGCGGCGGTGGACCCCGCGCTCGCCGGCGCTCCCGCCGGACGGCGCTCCGTCCTCGTGGCCGACGCCCTCACCGGGGCGCCGCTGCTCGAGCGGGACCCGGACGCGCCACTGGTCCCGGCCTCCAACCAGAAGCTCGTCACGGCGCTGTCCCTGCTCACCCACGCCGACCCCGATCAGCGGCTGCGCACCACGGTGGTCCGGGGGCGGGAGCCGGGCACGGTGGTGCTGGTGGCCGGCGGGGACACCCTGCTGAGCCCGGGCGGCTCCGACCCGGACGCCGTGCTGGGCCGGGCCGGCATCCGTACCCTGGCGGAGGCGACGGCCGAGGCGCTCGCCGAGCGCGGGGCGGCCGTGCCCACCGGCGTGCGGTGGGACGCCGGCCTGTTCCCCGGGCCGGCCCTCAACGAGGACTGGGCCGCGGAGGACGTGGCGGCGGGGCAGATCGGGCCCGTCGCCCCCATGGCGTTCTGGTCCCACCGCGTGCCCGCCGGGGAGGGACCGTCGGACGAGCGGCCCGTGGACGCGGCGCAGGACGTCGCCGAGGCCTTCGCGGCCGAGCTCGCGGCACGGCTCGCCGCGGACGGGGCGCCCGCGCCCGTCCCCGAGGTCGCGCCCGGCCGGGCGCCCGAGGGCGCGGCCGAGCTGGCCGCCGTCGAGTCCGCGACCCTCGCCGAACAGACAGAGCTCATGCTGCAGGAGTCCGACAACCACCTCGCCGAGGTCCTCGCGCGGCTCGCGGCCCGCGCCGCGGACCGGCCCGCGAGCATCGCCGGCGGCCGTGCCGCCGCGGCCGGGGCGCTCGAGGCGCAGGGCATCGGCACGTCCGGCGTCGAGCTCTCCGACGCGTCCGGGATGTCCCTGCGCAACCGGATCCCCGCCCGCGCGCTCGAGCAGGTCGTGCGGGCCATGGTCACCGACCCCACGGGAGCGCTGACGCCGGGCGCCCGGGCGCTTCCGGTGGCCGGCGGCAGCGGGACCCTCGCCGACCGGTTCGACGACGACGCCGAGCGCCCCGGGCGGGGCCTGGCGCGGGCCAAGACGGGCACGCTGAACTCCGTGGTGACCCTCAGCGGCCACGTCACCACGGACGGCGGCCGGCTGCTGACGTTCTCCGTGGTGCTCAACGAGGTCACCGACCCGGCCGCCGCCCGGGACGCCGTGGACCGCGCGGTGGCGGCCCTGGCCCGACTGTGACGGCCCCCGCCGGGTGCTCCCAGGCGCGTGTGGTTGCATGAGGCCATGAGCACAGCACAACGACCGCCGGAGACGGAGGCGCCCGGGATCGTCCGGTGGGACCTCGCGGCCTCCGCCGCCGCCCGGCTCACCCCACCCGGGCCGAAGATGTCCGCCCGGGCCATGCAGGCCGCCGTGGCCTCCATGCGCCGCCACGCCGAGGCGTCGGTGGACCACGTGCACCGGATCACCGGCCTGGAGGCCGCGCGCGACCTCCGGGACTCCACCGTGCTGATCGTGGACCGCGCCGGGTGGTCGAAGGCCAACGCCCAGGCCTTCGAGGTGCTCATGGAGCCGGCGGTCGAGGCCCTGCGCCGGCGCCGTCCCGAGCAGTTCGGCGCGGCCGCCACCGCGCTCGGCGGCACGGCCACCGCCATGGAGATGGCCGCGGTGCTCGGCTTCCTCTCCGCGAAGGTCCTCGGCCAGTACGACCCCTACGCCGGGCTGGTCTCCGCCGTGGCCGCGCAGCGGCACCCCGGCGGGCGGCTGATGCTCGTCGCGCCCAACATCCTCACGGTCGAGCGGGAGCTCAACGTCGAGCCCGAGGACTTCCGGCTGTGGGTCTGCCTGCACGAGCAGACCCACCGCGTGCAGTTCGCCGCGGCCCCGTGGCTGCGCGAGCACATGATCGAGCAGATCAACGAGCTCGCCGACTCCCTCATGGGCCACGCCGAGACCCTCGGAGCGCGGCTCACGGAGGCGGTCCGCTCCCTGCCCGGGCGCGGCTCGGGGACGGAGGAGCCCAGAGCCTCCCTCGGCGTGGTGGGCCTGCTCCTGGGGCGGCGCGAGCGGGAGGTGCTCTCCCACCTCACCGCCGTGATGAGCCTGCTCGAGGGGCACGCGAACTTCGTGATGGACGGGGTGGACGCCTCCGTGGTGCCCTCCGTGAAGACGATCCGGCGGCGCTTCGAGCGGCGCTCCGAGCTGCAGGGCACCCTGGACCGCTTCGTCCGGCGCCTGCTCGGGATGGACGCGAAGATGCGCCAGTACAGCGACGGCCAGCGGTTCGTCTCCACCGTGGTGGGGACCGTGGGGCTGGACCGGTTCAACCGGATCTGGGAGGCCCCGGAGCACCTGCCCACGGAGGCCGAGATCCACGCCCCCGAGCGCTGGATCGAGCGCGTGCTGGGCCCCGACGCACCGCCCCTCCGGGCCGTTCCCGCCCCGGAGACGCCCGGAATGTGGTAGACGCCACGCACCCCCGTTTGACATGCAGATTCATAGACACTATGGCCGGGACGTCCCGTCCCGCCGTCCTCGTTCACAGCGCGACACGCGGTAGGCCGGATCACCATTGTGTGACAAGATTTTTACGTGAGCACAGAGAATATCGAACAGCAGGTCAAGCTGTACGGCCAGCCCCTGTCGGAGCGCTTCGGCACGGTCGTCCAGGCCTACGGCATCACGCAGCGGCGGCTGGCCGAGGTCCTCGGCCTCTCCGCCCCCATGCTGTCGCAGCTCAACAGCGGCCGCCGGATCAAGATCGGCAACCCGGCGGTCTACGAGCGCCTGGTGATGCTGGAGCAGCGCATCGGCACCCCGGACATCGAGGAGACCCTGTCCGCGGTCGAGGCCTCGCAGCCCGTGCTGTCCACCACGCAGATCCAGGCGGGCATCCACAGCGAGACCAACGCCGTGGCGGCCCTCGCCCACGTGGTCCCGCGGCACGAGCTCGAGGCCGCCCTGGACCTGCTCGGCGAGACCGCCCCGACCCTCGCCAAGGTCGTGCGGCTGGCCGTGCGGGAGTCGCAGAACCAGCAGGCCGCGAGCGACCGCGAGGACGCCCGCCGGTGACCCAGTTCGCCCGCCGCGGCCGACTGTCCCCGGACGTCGCCGCGGGGCGGCGCCGCGTGCTCGACTCCGTGCGGCAGCACGTCTCCCAGGTCTGCTCGGAGCCCCCGTTCGTGCTGGTCGCCTGCAGCGGCGGGCCCGACTCGCTCGCGCTGGCCGCCGCCGCGGCCCACTTCGCCCGTCGCGGCACGCTGCGCGTGGGCGCCGTGGTGGTCGACCACGGCCTGCAGGAGGACTCCGCGGCGGTCGCCGCCCGCGCCGCCCGCGCCCTCGAGCAGACCGGGCTGGCGCCCGTCGTCGTCACCGCCGTCACCGTGCGCCAGGACGCGAGCGGGCCCGAGATGGCGGCCCGCACCGCCCGCTACGCGGGCATCGCGGAGGTCGTGGGGCGCACGGGCGCCGACGCCGTCCTGCTCGGGCACACCCTGGACGACCAGGCGGAGTCCGTCCTGCTGGGCCTCGCCCGCGGCTCCGGCACCCGCTCGCTGGCCGGGATGCCCCCCGTGCGCGAGCTCGACGGCGTCACCTACCTCCGCCCGTTCCTCGACCTCTCCCGCGCGCAGACCCTCCGGATCTGCGCCGCCGAGCAGCTCGAGCCCTGGCACGACCCCACGAACCGGGACACCACCCTGATGCGCTCCCGGGTCCGCCACCGCGTGCTCCCGCTGCTGGAGGAGGAGCTCGGCCCCGGGCTGGCCCGCGCCCTGGCCCGGTCCGCGGCGATCCTCGGTCCGGACGCGGACTACCTCGAGCGCGCCGCGGGGGAGCTGCTCGAGCGCGCCCGCGCCGCCGCCCCGGAGCTGCCCGGCTCCCTCGTCCTCGACCTCGCCACCGTGCGGGCGGCGCACGCCGCGCTGCGCCGCCGCGCCCTGTCGGCGGCCGTGGTCGCCGCCGGCGGGCAGACCCCGGCCTACGAGCGGCTCGGCGCGCTGGACGAGTTCGCCGCGGGGCACGGCGCCGCGGGGCCCGTGCAGATGGCGGGTAAGGTGTCGGTGTGGCGCCGCCGCCCGACGGCCGGCACCCGTGGCCCGGGGCACCTGGAGCTCGTCCGCCCGCGGCCCGCGAGCGCCACCCGACCCGCATCCGCATCACACGAGGAGCGCCGTGAAGGCTGAGGACGTCCAGGGGGATCTCACCGAGGTCCTGTACACCAAGGAAGAGATCGACACGAGGATCGCCGAGCTGGCGGCCGCCGTGGACGCCGACTACCGGGGCCGGGACGTCCTGCTCGTGGGCGTGCTCAAGGGCGCGGTGATGGTCATGGCCGACCTGTGCCGGGCGCTCCAGGGCCAGTACCCCATGGACTGGATGGCCGTGTCCTCCTACGGCTCCGGGACCAAGTCCTCGGGCGTGGTCCGCATCCTGAAGGACCTCGACACGGACCTCACGGGACGGGACGTGCTCATCGTCGAGGACATCATCGACTCGGGCCTGACCCTGTCCTGGCTGCGCGCCAACCTCGAGTCCCGCGGCACGGCCTCGGTGGAGATCTGCGCCCTGCTGCGCAAGCCCGAGGCGGCGAAGACCTCCATCGACGTCAAGTACGTGGGCTGGGACATCCCCAACGAGTTCGTGGTGGGCTACGGGCTCGACTACGCCGAGAAGTACCGCAACCTCGACTGCATCGCGACCCTGGCGCCCCACGTCTACGAGTGAGCCGCCGCTCCGCCGGGCGGTTCCCCGGCGGGGTGTCCGCTGACAGGGAACTCCCGGCCCGTTCGGGGCGGAGCCCGGATCCCGGGCTGTACATTGTAGGTCTGCGTCCCCTGGACCCCCGGCCCTGGGCGGGCCCGGGCTCGAGGGGGCCCGGACAATCATCCACGGGAGGATCAGCGGCTTGGCCACGGCGAAAAAACCCAACAACTTCTTCAGAGGACCCTGGTTCTGGGTCCTGCTGGCCGCTCTGATCCTCTTCCCCCTGGTGGGCACGCTCACCACGGGATCCTCCGGGCGCGTGGACACCAACGTCGGGCTCCAGCTGCTCCGCGACGGCCAGGTCTCCGAGGCCAAGATCTACGACGGCCAGCAGAAGGTCGAGCTCCAGCTGGAGGAGGACCTCTCCCTCGACGGCCGGGACCTCGGGCGCAGCGTGGAGTTCTACTACGTCACCCCGCGCGGGGAAGAGGTCGTCGACGCGATGAACGCGGCGGACCTCCAGGGGTTCACGGACCAGCCCGTCGAGTCGAACTGGTTCACCAGCCTCCTCGGCTTCATGCTCCCGTTCCTGATCATCCTGGCCATCTTCTGGTTCGTGTTCTCCCGGATGCAGGGCGGCGGGTCCCAGGTCATGCGCTTCGGGCGCTCGCGGGCCAAGATGTTCGACAAGGACAACCCCACGGTGACCTTCGCCGACGTCGCCGGCGCGGACGAGGCCGTGCAGGAGCTCGACGAGATCAAGCAGTTCCTGGTGGAGCGCGAGCGCTTCACCGCCCTCGGCGCGAAGGTGCCCAAGGGCGTGCTGCTCTACGGCCCGCCCGGCACCGGCAAGACCCTGCTCGCGCGGGCGGTGGCCGGCGAGGCCGGTGTGCCCTTCTTCTCGATCTCCGGCTCCGACTTCGTCGAGATGTTCGTGGGCGTGGGCGCCTCGCGGGTCCGCGACCTGTTCCAGCAGGCCAAGGAGAACGCGCCGGCCATCATCTTCGTGGACGAGATCGACGCCGTGGGCCGCCAGCGCGGCGCGGGCATGGGCGGCGGCAACGACGAGCGCGAGCAGACCCTCAACCAGCTGCTCGTCGAGATGGACGGCTTCGACGCCACGACCAACGTCATCCTGATCGCCGCGACCAACCGCCCCGACGTCCTGGACCCGGCGCTGCTGCGCCCGGGCCGCTTCGACCGCCAGATCGGCGTGGAGGCCCCCGACATGAAGGGCCGCCTCCAGATCCTCCGCGTGCACGCCCAGGGCAAGCCGCTCGCGGACAACGTGGACCTCGCCGCCGTGGCCAAGCGCACCCCCGGCTTCACGGGCGCGGAGCTCGCCAACGTGATGAACGAGGCGGCGCTGCTGACCGCCCGTTCCCACGCCCAGCTCATCGACGACCGGGCCGTGGACGAGGCGATCGACCGCGTCATCGCCGGTCCGCAGAAGCGCAGCCGGATCATGAAGGAGCTCGAGCGCAAGGTCACCGCCTACCACGAGGGCGGGCACGCGCTCGTGGCCGCCGCCCTGCGCAACACGGACCCGGTCACGAAGATCACCATCCTGCCCCGCGGCCGGGCCCTGGGCTACACCATGGTCATGCCCATGGACGACAAGTACTCGACCACCCGCAACGAGCTGCTCGACCAGATGGCCTACGCCATGGGCGGGCGGGCGGCGGAGGAGATCGTGTTCCGCGACCCGTCCACCGGCGCGTCCAACGACATCCAGAAGGCCACCGACACGGCCCGCAAGATGGTCACCCAGTACGGCATGAGCGCCCGCGTGGGCTCGATCAAGCTGGGCGGGGACAGCTCCGAGCCGTTCCTCGGCCGGGACGCCGCCGGCTCGGGCCGGGAGTACTCCGAGCGCACCGCCGCGATCGTGGACGAGGAGGTGCGGGCCCTGCTCGACCAGGCCCACGACGAGGCGCACGCGATCCTGATGGACAACCGACCCGTCCTCGACCGGCTCGCCCTCGAGCTGCTCGAGAAGGAGACGCTCAACGAGGCGCAGATCGCGGACCTCTTCCACGACATCCGCAAGCGGGACCTGAGGCCCGTGTGGCTGTCCAAGGACACCCGGCCGCTCTCCGAGGACCCGCCCGTGGTCACGCAGGCCGAGCGCGAGGAGGCCCGGCGCATCCACGCCCAGGACCCCGCGACCCTGGCCCCGCAGGACCAGGCGGCCGCCGCGAAGCCGGAGCACCCCCTCGAGGTCCCCGAGCGCGGCCACTCGGTGCCGACGGGGGAGGGGGCGGGCTCCGCGAGCACCGCCGGCACCACCCTGGGGCCCGGCACGGACTGAGCCGGGCCTAGGATGGAGCGACAGCCGGTCGCGTCCGCCGACTCCCGTTCCGCCCGGCAGACCCGGCAGACCCGGCCGAGCCGGCAGATCCCGAAGGAGGGCGCGTTGCCCCACGAGGCCCGCACGAAGCAGACGAGCGCGCACGACCCGCGCGCGGAGGCGTTCGACCCGCCGTACCCCGACGCCGCCCCCGAGCTGGAGGCCGGCGCCGGGGCGGTCGACCAGCAGCGCGTCGCGGCGGCCGTGCGCGAGCTGCTGCTGGCGATCGGCGAGGACCCCGACCGGGACGGCCTCCAGGGCACCCCGGGGCGCGTGGCGCGGGCGTACGCGGAGATGTTCGCGGGCCTGCACCAGGACCCCGCCGAGGTGCTCGGGACGACCTTCGACATCGGCCACTCCGAGATGGTCCTCGTCAAGGACATCCCCTTCTACTCGACCTGCGAGCACCACCTCGTCCCGTTCCACGGGCACGCCCACGTGGGCTACATCCCCGGTCACGACGGGATGGTCACCGGCCTGAGCAAGCTCGCACGCCTCGTGGACCTCTTCGCCCGCCGGCCCCAGGTCCAGGAGCGGCTGACCACCCAGGTGGTGGAGGCGATCGTGGAGCACCTCGCCCCGGCCGGGGTGATCGTGGTGGTCGAGTGCGAGCACCTGTGCATGTCCATGCGGGGCGTGCGCAAGCCGGGCGCGAAGACCGTCACCTCGGCGGTGCGCGGCCAGCTGCGCGAGCCCGCCACCCGTGCCGAGGCGATGAGCCTCATCCTGGGACGCTGAGCACGTGACGACTCCCCGCCCCACCGACCCCGCGCACCGGCCCTCCGGCTGGGGCTCCTTCGAGCACCTGCCCACCGGGCGCACGCTGGTCATGGGCATCCTCAACGTCACCCCCGACTCCTTCAGCGACGGCGGCGAGCACGCCGCGCACGAGGCCGCGATCGCGCACGGGCTGCGCATGCTGGCCGAGGGCGCCGACATCGTGGACGTCGGGGGCGAGTCCACCCGGCCCGGCTCCGAGCGGATCGCCCCCGCCGAGGAGCGGCGCCGGATCCTGCCCGTGGTCGAGGCCCTCGCCGCCGCGGGGGCGGTGCTCAGCGTCGACACGCTCCACGCCGGGACCGCCGAGGCCGTCCTGGACGCCGGGGCGCACATCGTCAACGACGTCTCGGGTCTGGGCGCGACCCAGGACATGATCGACCTGGTCGCCGAGCGGCAGGCGCCCTACGTCCTCATGCACGCCCGCGGCCTGCCCGACGTGCAGGACTCCCGGGCCGTCTACGACGACGTCGCCGGGGAGGTGCTCGGCGAGCTCGAGGAGCTGACGGGGCGCTGCCTGGCGGCCGGCCTGGCCCCCGAGAAGCTGGTCCTGGACCCCGGGCTGGGCTTCGACAAGCGCGGGGCCCAGAACTGGGAGCTGCTCCGGGCGCTGCCGCGCTTCACGGCCACCGGCCACAAGGTGCTCGTGGCGGCGTCCCGCAAGCGCTTCCTCGGCACCCTTCTCGAGCAGGACGGCGCCCCCCGACCGGCGGCCGGGCGGGACGCGGCGACGGCCGCGATCAGTGCGCTGTCCGCCCACGCCGGGGCGTGGTGCGTGCGCGTCCACGCGGTGCGCCCGAGCGTCGACGCCGTGGCCGCCGCGCACGCCTGGCGCGGCGTGGAGCCGGCCCTCCTGCGTCCCGGCGCGGGCGTGCTGCCGGCGGCGTCCTCCGGAGCGGGCCGGTGAACCGGGTGCCGCGCGAGGACGCGGACGCCGCCCGCATGCGCGCCGGGGACCGGGCGGGCCGCCAGCACGTCCCGGTGTCCACCACGCGGTCCCCCGACCGCCGGGACCGGATCAACCTCCTGGGCATCGGCGCGGTGGGCTACCACGGGGTCTTCGACCAGGAGAAGCGCAGCGGACAGCCCTTCTTCGTGGACCTGGTCATGTACCTGGACCTGGCCGCGGCGGGGGCCACCGACGACGTCGCCCTGACCGCCCACTACGGCGAGGTCGCCGAGGAGGTGCGGGACATCGTCATCGGTCCCAGCGTCAACCTGCTCGAGACCCTCGCCGACCAGGTCGCCCGGCGGCTGCTCGACCGCTTCCCGCTCGACGCGGTGGAGGTCACCGTGCACAAGCCCAAGGCGCCCATCGAGGTGACGTTCTCCGACGTGTCCGTGACGATCTACCGGGAGCGCTGACGTGGGCACCCGGGCCGTCCTCGCCCTCGGCGCCAACCTCGGCGACCGGGAGGCCACCCTGCGCCGCGCCGCCCAGGATTTGGCCGGCCACCCGCGGATCACGCTGACCCGAGCCTCCCCCATCGTGCGCTCCAAGCCGGTCGGCGGACCGGCCGGCCAGGGCGACTATCTGAACGCCGTCGTCGAGGTGGAGACCGACCTGAGCCCCTTCGGGCTGCTGCGGGCGTGCCAGGAGGTGGAGGAGCGCCACCACCGGACCCGCACCCAGCGCTGGGGCCCGCGCACCCTCGACGTCGACATCATCGTCTACGGGGACCTGCGCCTGGACGAGCCGGACCTCACCGTGCCCCACCTGCGCGCCGGCACCCGCGCGTTCGTGCTCGTGCCCTGGGCCCTCATGGACCCCGGCGCGACGCTCGAGGGACGCGGCGTCGCCGAGCTGGCCCGCGGGGCGGCGGACCTCGGCGGCCTGGGGCCGGACACGATCCCGCTGCTGGCCGAGGACCCCGCCCCCGGCGGGGACGGGGACTGAGGAGGAGCCGCCGTGCACGTGCTCACGGTCCCGGCGCTGCTGATGTGCGCCGCCGCCGCCGGCGCCGTCGGCTGGACCGCCAACCGGCTCTCCACGGCGGCGGGCGGGCCGCTGCTGATCCTGCCGTGGGCCTCGCTCGCGGCCCTCGCCTCCGTCGCGGCGGCCCTGCTGGTGCTGGGCGTGCGGGTCAAGCGCCACCAGGACGGGGCGCACCCGGAGCGCTTCGACCCGCTCGTCGCGGCCCGCACCGCGGCCGGGGCGCAAGCGGTGGCCTGGGCGGGGGCGATGCTGACCGGCTGGCACGCCGCCGTCGCCGTCGAGCAGCTCGCCCTCGTGTCCGTGCGCTCCGAGCAGGGCCCGCTGTGGGCCAGCCTGGTGCACGCCGGGGCCGGGCTCGTCCTCGTCGTGGTGGGCTGGATCGTGGAAGGCTTCTGCAAACTGCCGCCGGACGATCCCGACGCGGAGGAGGGCGCCGAGTACCGTAGGGGACGGCAGAAGGAGCTCCCCGAGGGAGAAGGTGGTTATGCCCGAGAGATCCGCCCGCGCGCCCGGCGGCGGACCCGTGGCCGGGACGCCCGGTGACCGGGTGCCCCTGAGCAACCCCGCGATCGACCCCGAGGGCCTGGCCTGGACCCGGGTCTCGCCCCGGCACCTCACCGTGGTGGTGCTCTCCACCCTCCTCAGCACCCTGTTCTGGCTCGCGGCCCTGGGCTGGCCCGCGGTGCTGGCGGCCACGGGCGTCTGGTCCGGAGCCCCTCTGGGCCTGCTGCTGCTGCCGCCCGCGGCCGTCCTGGCGGCCGGCCTGCTCTCGGTGCTCCTGGCCCCGCGGCGGGTCCGGGCGCTGGGCTACGCCGAGCGCGGCGAGGACCTGCTCGTGCGGCGGGGCCTGCTCTACCAGCGCGTCACGGTCATCCCCTACGGGCGGATGCAGTACGTGGACGTGTCGGTCTCCCCGCTGCAGCGCAGCTTCGGCCTGGCCACCGTGAAGCTGCACACCGCGGCCGTGGGCAGCCACGCCGAGATCCCCGGGGTGGAGCACGCCGAGGCGTCCCGGTTGCGCGAGCGGCTCACCGCGCGCGGCGAGGCCCTCCTGGCGGGCCTGTGAGCGCTGGGCCCGCCCCCGCGGCGGCTGCGCAGTGGCACCGTGTCCACCCGCTCACCCCGGTGGTCAAGGGGTGGCTCGCGATGCTCGTGATCGCGGGGGCCGTCGTCAACATCCTCCTCGACGACCTCCTCAACGCCTATCTCGGCCGCGGGGACGCCGTGCCGCCCCAGGACTTCGACCCCGCCCGGATGGGCACCGCGTTCTGGTGGGTGCTGGCCGGGATCGTGCTGGTCGTGCTGCTCGTCTTCGCGGCGGCCGTGCTGGTCTCGTGGTGGTTCACCCGCTACCAGGTGACCCCGGAGCACGTGCGGATCCGCTCCGGGGTGCTCTTCCGGCAGGAGCGCCAGGCCCGGCTGGACCGGGTGCAGGCCATCGACATCCACCGCCCGTTCCTGCCCCGGCTGCTGGGGCTGGCCGAGCTGAAGTTCGAGGTGGCCGACGCCGGGCAGTCCGCGGTGTCCCTGTCCTACCTCACCCACCCCCAGGCCCGCGTGCTGCGCGGGGAGCTGCTGGGCCGGCTCGGCCTGGCCGCCCCGGTCCGGGGTCGCTCCGCCCCGGCGCCCGGCGGGACGCCCGGCGCGCCCGTGCGGCGGCCGGCGCCCTGGGCGGTGACCGGGGACCAGGAGCGCCCGGTGCTCGGGGTGCCGGTGCCGCGGCTGATCGGCTCGGTGCTCGCCTCGGGCTCCGCCGTCGCCCTGGCCGTGCTGCTGGCGGCCGCGCCGCTCGCCCTGCTGGCGGACCCCCGGACCGGGCCGGCGATGCTCGCGGCCTGGCTGCCCGGGCTGATCAGCTTCGGCGCCGTCTCCTACCGCAGGGTCGAGCAGGGCTACCACTTCCGGCTGCTGCGCGTGCCCGAGGGCATGCGCGTGCGCTACGGCCTGTTCAGCGTCCGCTCCCAGACCGTCCCGGCGGGGCGGATCCAGGCGGTGGGCGTGGACCAGCCGCTGCTCTGGCGGGCCTTCGGCTGGTACCGGGTGCGGGTCAACGTGGCCGGCTACGGTCCCGCGGCGGGGGAGAGCGACGCCATGCGCTCCACCCTGCTGCCCGTCGGCACCCTGCCCCAGGTGCACCAGGTCCTGCACCTCGCGCTGCCCGGCGCCCGGGACGGGGACCTCGCGGCGCTGCTGCGGGAAGGCCTGCACGGGCTGGGCGCGCAGGGCCGGTTCACCACCTCCCCGCGCCGGGCCCGGTGGCTCGACCCCCTGGTGCACCGCCGGACCGGCTTCGCCGCGACCGGCGACGTCCTCGCGGTCCGGTCCGGGCGGCTGAGCCGGCGCACCGCCGTGCTGCCCCACGAGAAGACCCAGTCGGTGGCCGTGAGCCAGGGCCCGCTCGAGCGGGCGCTGAGGCTCGCCGACGTCCACCTGCACTCCACGCCCGGGCCCGTGACCGTGACGGTCCCGCACCTCGACACCGGGGACGCCCGGGCGCTCGCCGCGGCACAGGCGGCGCACGCGGCCGGGGCCCGTAGACTGGCCGACGGCCCGAGCCGCCCCCCGACCCCCCGGCAGGAGAACGCATGACCCACCCGTCCGACCGCCCGGGACGCCTCGGGGTCGGGGTCGTCAGCGCCGGAAAGGTGGGCGCGGTCCTGGGTGCTGCGCTGCGCGCCGCCGGCCACGCCGTCGTCGGCGTCAACGCCGTCTCCGAGGCCAGCCGGGACCGGGCCGAGGCCCTCCTGCCCGGGGTGCCCGTCCTCGACGTCCCCGCCGTGCTGGAGCGCGCCGAGCTCGTGCTGCTCGCCGTGCCCGACGACGAGCTGCCCGGGCTCGTGCAGGGCCTCGCCGACGCCGGGCTGTGGCAGGCCGGCCAGCTCGTGGTGCACACCGCGGGCCGCTGGGGCACCGTCGTCCTGGACCCGGCCCGCCGGCTTGGGGCGATCCCGCTCGCGATCCACCCGGCCATGACCTTCACGGGCATGAGCCTCGACCTGACCCGTCTGAGCGACTGTTCGTTCGGCATCACGGCCCCGGCCCCGGTCCTGCCCATCGCCCAGGCCCTCGCGGTCGAGATGGGCGCCGAGCCCGTGGTGGTCGCGGAGGCCGACCGCCCGCTGTACCACGCGGCCCTCGCCCACGGCGCCAACCACCTGATGACCGTCGCCGGGCAGTCCATGCAGGTGCTCCGCGACATCGGGGTGGAGCGCCCCGACCGGATGATCGGGCCCCTGCTGCGCGCCACCCTGGACAACGCCCTGGCCGCGGGGGAGTCGGCGCTCACCGGACCCGTGGCCCGCGGCGACGCGGGGACCGTGGCAGCCCACCGGGACGCCCTCGACGAGTACGCCCACGGCCACGGCGGCGACGACGTCCTCCTGGCCTACCTGGACCTCGCCCGCGTCACCGCCCGCCGCGCCCTGGACCGCGGCCTGCTCGACCGCCGCCGCTACGACGCCGTGCTCGCCGCCCTCGAGCTCACCCACGGCCCCGACGGCCCCGACGGAGAGGACACCCCGTGAGCACCCCCGCCAGCGCCCCCCGCGTCTGCCGGGGCGTCGAGGAGTTCCGGGCCGCCCTCGCCGACCGGCTCGGCGCGGTGCCGGAACGGGCGCCTAGAGAGCCGGCGTCGCTGGGCCTCGTGCCCACCATGGGCGCCCTGCACGAGGGGCACGGCCACCTGGTGCGCCTCGCCCGGGAGGAGAACACCGTGGTCGCGGTCTCGGTCTTCGTCAACCCGCTGCAGTTCGGCCCGGACGAGGACTTCGGGCGCTACCCGCGCACCCTCGAGGCCGACGTCGAGCTGCTCGCCCGGTTCGGCGCCGACCTCGTGTTCGCCCCGTCCCTGGCCGAGATGTACCCCGACGGGGAGCCCCTCGTGCGCGTCACCTCCGGCCGGCTGGGCTCCGTGCTCGACGGCGCGAGCCGCCCCGGCCACTTCGACGGCGCCCTGACGGTGGTCAACAAGCTCCTCAACATCACCGCTCCGCCCGGGCCGGCGGCGTTCCGGGCGTACTTCGGGGAGAAGGACGCCCAGCAGCTGCTCCTCGTGCGCCGGATGGTCGCAGACTTCGACCTGCCCGTCACCGTCCGGCCCGTGCCCATCGTGCGCGACGACGACGGACTGGCCCTGTCCTCCCGCAACCGCTACCTCGATGCCGCGCAGCGCCGGTCCGCGCTCGTGCTCCCGCGCACGCTGCGGGCGCTCGCCGCCGGGGAGCTGGAGCTCGAGGCGGCCCGGCGGCGGATCGACGCCGAGGACGGGGTCCGGCTGGACTACCTCGTCGTCGTCGATCCCCGCACCCTGGCGCCGGTCGAGCCGGCGCCCGGTGCCCTCGCCCTCGTGGCCGCCCACGTGGGCGGCACCCGGCTGATCGACAACCTCGTGCTCTGAGCACCCGGACCGGGATTTGACCCTCCCCGTTATCCTGGACAACTGTGACCAACGCGCAGAACACCTCCCCGACCGCCCAGGACGAGGCCGAGCAGGCCGAGCTCTCGGACCAGATGCAGTTCCGGCTCGCCAAGCGTGCCCGGCTCCTCGAGTCGGGCCGGGAGGCCTACCCCGTGGGCGTGGAGCGCACCCACACCCTCGCGGAGGTGCGGGAGGCCCACAGCCACCTCGAGCCCGGCGAGGAGACCGGGCAGTTCGTCGGCGTGGCCGGGCGCGTGGTCTTCGTGCGCAACACCGGCAAGCTGTGCTTCGCCACCCTCCAGGAGGGGGACGGCACCCGCCTGCAGGTCATGCTCTCCCGGGCCGAGGTGGGGGAGGACTCCCTGGCGGAGTGGAAGTCACTCGTGGACCTCGGCGACTTCGTGGCCGTGCACGGTGAGGTCGTCGCCTCCCGCCGCGGCGAGCTCTCGGTGATGGCCGACGCCTGGGCCATGGCGTCGAAGGCGATCCGGCCCCTGCCCACGCTGCACAACGAGCTCAACGAGGAGACCCGGGTGCGCCGGCGCTACCTCGACCTCATCGTCCGGCCCGAGGCCCGCGACGTCGTCGTGCAACGGGCACGGATCATCCAGACGGTGCGCAACGTCCTCGTCGACCGCGGCTACGTGGAGATCGAGACGCCGATCCTGCAGCTCGTGCACGGCGGCGCCACGGCCCGGCCGTTCGAGACCCACCTCAACGCGTTCGACCAGGACATGACCCTGCGCATCGCCACGGAGCTCTACCTCAAGCGCGCCGTGGTCGGCGGGATCGAGCGGGTCTTCGAGATCGGCCGGGTCTTCCGCAACGAGGGCGTCGACTCCTCGCACAGCCCCGAGTTCACCACCCTGGAGGCCTACGAGGCCTACGCCGACCAGTTCACGATGGCCGAGCGGATCAAGGAAATCATCCTCGCGTGCGCCGACGCCCTGGGCGTCGACACGATCGAGACGGAGAAGGGCACGATCGACCTGCGCGGGGAGTGGCGCTGGCTGTCCGTCTATCCGGCCCTGTCCGAGGCCGTGGGGCAGCGGATCACCCCGGAGACACCGGTGGAGACCCTGCACCGGATCGCCGAGGAGCACGAGGTCCCCGTCGGACCGATGTGGGACGCGGAGAAGTACGTGCTCGAGCTGTTCGGCGAGATCGTGGAGCCCACCCTGGTCCAGCCGACCTTCGTGTGCGACTACCCGCCCTCGGCGCAGCCGCTCGCCCGCCAGCACCGCTCCGAGCACGGCCTGATCGAGGCGTGGGACCTGATCATCGGCGGGATGGAGCGCGGCACGGCGTTCTCCGAGCTGATCGACCCCGTGGTCCAGCGCGAGCGGCTCACCGAGCAGTCCCACCGGGCCGCGGCCGGCGACGACGAGGCCATGCGGCTGGACGAGGACTTCCTGCGCGCCCTCGAGCACGGCGCCCCGCCGATGGGCGGGCTGGGCCTGGGCCTGGACCGGCTCATCATGCTCTTCACCGACCTGGGGATCCGGGAGACCATCCTGTTCCCCCTCATGAAGCCGGAGCAGGACTGAGCGCGGGGCCGCGGCCCCGCGCCATCCTCAGCCTCCGCCCAGATCGTCCCGAGAGAATCGCACCCATGGAATACATCGCTGTCCTGCTGCCCTCGATCAGCATCGGCATCATCTTCTGGTTCATTCTCCGCTGGATCTTCCGCGGCGACCGCACGGAGCGCGCGGTCGAGGCCCGCTCCCAGGAGGACGCCGAGCGCTGGTACGAGCAGCTCAAGCAGCGCGACGGCGAGGACCTGCCGTTCGGCCGGTCGCCGCGCCGCGGCCGCGGCACGGGACGCTGAGCTCCCGCCTCCCCGGTCTTTCCGATGAATTCGAATTCGCGCCCGTTTGTCCGCCTTTTCGTGCTGTTGAATTCCGCTCCCGAATTGTAGGATAAACTCGACGACGCCGGGAGCGCGGGTTCCCGGTGTTCGCCGGAATTCACGATCCGGATCATCCGGTATGACACGGGGGAATCAGCACCGCCTCGGAACGCGCCGCTCTCGGCGCGGCCGGGGAAAGACGAGCGCCGAGAGGCGGAGGAGAGTTTCAGTTATGGCACAGACCGTGCAGATCATTCTCGAGGACGACCTCGACGGCGGGCCCGCGGAGGAGACCGTGCGCTTCGGCCTCGACGGCGCGCAGTACGAGATCGATCTCTCCGAGGGCAACGCCACCAAGCTGCGCGACGCCGTGCGGCCGTTCATCGCGAAGGCGCGGCGCGCCCAGAGCAAGCAGGCGCCCAAGCAGGCCCGCCCCACCGGGAAGTCCAACCCGGACACCGCCGCCATCCGGCAGTGGGCCAGGGAGAACGGCCACCCGGTCTCCGACCGCGGCCGTATTCACCAGGACGTGCAGAAGGCGTACTACGACGCCCACAAATAGGAGCGCGCTCGCGCTCAGCACAATAGAGGAGGGACCGGCCCGCCGGTCCCTCCTTATCTTTTCCACCCGCCGGGGCGGGCCACTAATGCCCGCGAACGGGTCCGGGACCGAATTCCGCTCCCATTCTTTTGATGACCTGCGACTTTGTTGCCGCGGACGCGAACAGCGGCAATTCTCGTGCGCCCTTCCGGGAGTCGTCCGCGCCCCGGCCCCCCGGTCTTCTCGCCGGTGGCGAACAGCCCCCCGATCGGGCTTGCGGGTGCGTAGCATCGTCTGCAGACATCGACTGAGGAGTATCCATGTTCGAACGCTTCACCGACCGCGCCCGCCGGGTCGTGGTGCTGGCCCAGGAAGAGGCCAGGATGCTCAACCACAACTACATCGGCACCGAGCACCTGCTGCTCGGGCTGATCCACGAGGGCGAGGGGGTCGCCGCCAAGGCGCTCGACTCGATGGGCATCACCCTCACCGGCGCCCGCGAGCAGGTCCAGGACATCATCGGCCCGGGTCAGCAGGCCCCGTCCGGGCACATCCCGTTCACGCCGCGCGCCAAGAAGGTGCTCGAGCTCTCGCTGCGCGAGGCCCTGCAGCTCGGCCACAACTACATCGGCACCGAGCACATCCTGCTCGGCATCATCCGCGCCGGTGAGGGCGTGGCCGCGCAGGTGCTGACCAAGCTCGGCGCTGAGCCCCAGAAGGTGCGCTCCACCGTGCTGGAGCTCATCTCGGGCTACCAGGGCGGGGGCACCCCCGAGAAGGAGGGCGCCGGCGTGCGCTCCGCCGGGCAGTCCGAGGGCACGCCCGCGGGCTCCGCCGTGCTGGACCAGTTCGGCCGCAACCTCACCGCCGCCGCACGCGAGGGCAAGCTGGACCCGGTCATCGGGCGGTTCAAGGAGATGGAGCGCGTCATGCAGATCCTCTCCCGCCGCACCAAGAACAACCCGGTGCTCATCGGCGAGCCCGGCGTCGGCAAGACCGCCGTCGTCGAGGGCCTGGCGCAGCAGATCGTGCGCGGGGACGTCCCCGAGACCCTCAAGGACAAGCACCTCTACACCCTGGACCTCGGCTCCCTCGTGGCGGGCTCCCGCTACCGCGGCGACTTCGAGGAGCGGCTCAAGAAGGTGCTCAAGGAGATCCGCACCCGCGGGGACATCATCCTGTTCATCGACGAGATCCACACGCTCGTGGGCGCGGGCGCGGCCGAGGGCGCGATCGACGCCGCCTCGATCCTGAAGCCCATGCTGGCCCGCGGTGAGCTGCAGACCATCGGCGCCACGACCCTCGACGAGTACCGCAAGCACATCGAGAAGGACGCGGCCCTCGAGCGCCGCTTCCAGCCGATCCAGGTGGACGAGCCCTCCGAGGCGCACGCCGTGGAGATCCTCAAGGGCCTGCGCGACAAGTACGAGGCGCACCACCGGGTCTCCATCTCCGACGACGCCCTCGAGGCGGCCGTGCACCTCGGCGCCCGGTACATCTCCGACCGGTTCCTGCCGGACAAGGCGATCGACCTGATCGACGAGGCCGGCGCGCGCCTGCGCATCAAGCGGATGACGGCCCCGCCGGAGATCAAGGAGCTCGACGACCGCATCGTCGAGGTGAAGCGGCTCAAGGAGGCCGCGATCGACGGCCAGGACTACGAGAAGGCCGCCTCGCTGCGCGACACGGAGCAGAAGCTCATCGCCGAGCGGGACGACAAGGACCGCGCCTGGCGCGAGGGCGGTGACGAGCTCGCGGAGGTGACTCCCGAGGTCATCTCCGACGTCCTCTCCGCCTCCACGGGAGTGCCCGTCTACAAGCTCACCGAGGAGGAGACGGGCCGTCTCCTGCACATGGAGGACGAGCTGCACAAGCGCATCATCGGCCAGGACGACGCCATCAAGGCGCTCTCCCGGTCGATGCGCCGCACGCGCGCGGGCCTGAAGGACCCCAAGCGGCCGGGCGGGTCGTTCATCTTCGCCGGGCCCACGGGCGTGGGCAAGACCGAGCTCGCGAAGGCGCTGGCGGAGTTCCTGTTCGGGGACGAGGACGCCCTCATCACCCTGGACATGTCCGAGTACCAGGAGAAGCACACGGTCTCCCGGCTCTTCGGCGCCCCTCCGGGCTACGTGGGCTACGAGGAGGGCGGGCAGCTCACCGAGAAGGTGCGCCGCAAGCCGTTCTCGGTGGTGCTCTTCGACGAGGTCGAGAAGGCGCACCAGGACCTGTTCAACTCGTTGCTGCAGATCCTCGAGGACGGTCGCCTGACCGACTCGCAGGGCCGCGTGGTGGACTTCAAGAACACCGTGATCATCATGACCACGAACCTGGGCACCAAGGACATCTCCCGTGCCGTTCCCGTCGGGTTCCAGACCGGCGTGGACCCCGCGTCCAACTACGAGCGCATGCAGGCGAAGGTGCAGGACGAGCTCAAGGAGCACTTCCGGCCCGAGTTCCTCAACCGCGTGGACGAGATCATCGTCTTCCCGCAGCTCACCGAGACCGAGATCGTGCAGATCGTGGACCTGTTCGTGGCCCGGCTGCAGGAGCGGCTGCGCGACCAGGGAATGTCGATCGAGCTCTCCGACTCCGCGAAGCGGTGGGTCAGCCGCAAGGGCTACGACCCGTCCATGGGCGCCCGTCCGCTGCGCCGCACCATGCAGCGGGAGATCGAGGACCAGCTCTCCGAGAAGATCCTCTTCGGGGAGATCAGCACCGGGGAGAAGATCTTCGTGGGCACCGAGGGCGAGGGCGACGCGGAGAAGCTGGTCTTCTCCTCCACCCCGATGTCCGACCTCACGGGCGACGGCATGGTCGACCCGATGGGCGGCCTGGAGGACGTCGACGTCTCCCGCGGCGACGGTGAGAACCGCTCCGAGGGCTGAGTCCGCCTGACGCCCGCCGAGGGGCCCGCCGCGCACCCGCGCGGCGGGCCCCTCGGCGTCCGCCCAAGTGGGGACGGTCGCGGAGGGTAACCCCCGCGGGGCGGCGGAGTTCGCAAGCGTACACTTGGGGGCGTGACCGACCTTCGCCTGCGACCCGCCCGCACCTCCGACGTCCCCGCCATCAAGGACCTCGTGGCACCGCTGGCGCGCGCCGGGGTGCTGATCAACAAGGACACGGTCGCCTACTACGAGGGCATCCAGGAGTTCCTGGTGGTGGAGGCGGTCGGCGACGAGGAGGCCGGCCTCATCGGCTGCGGCGCCCTGCACGTCATGTGGGAGGACCTGGGCGAGGTCCGGACCCTCGCCACCTCCGACGAGTGGCGGGGCCGGGGGGTGGGGCGCACGCTGCTGGCCGGGCTGATCGAGCGGGCCCGCGCCGTGGGGGTCTCGCGGGTGTTCTGCCTGACCTTCGAGGTCGACTTCTTCAGCAGGTACGGCTTCGAGGTCATGCCCAACCAGAACCAGGTGCACCCCGACGTGTTCGCCGAGCTGCTGCGCTCGCACGACGAGGGCGTGGCCGAGTACCTCGACCTGGCCCGCGTGAAGCCGAACACCCTCGGCAACACCCGGATGCTGCTCGAGCTCAGCCCGGAAGGCTGACCCCGGCCGGTCCGGCGACGGCCAGCCCGTCCCGCACCAGCCCGTCCAGGGCGCGCAGCCGCTGCTCCTCCGGGGCGCCCAGACCGTGCAGCGCGTCCAGGGCCCGCAACGCCTCCGGCGGCAGGTCCGCGCCCGTCGCGACGTCCACGGGACCCGTGAGGTGGCGCGCCGGCACCGGCGTGGTCCCGGCCCGCAGCACCGCCATGATCGCCCCGCGGACCTGGCGGTCCGTGCCGTGCCAGCTCTGCCCCCGGGGCGCCTCGACGGGCTCGGGCCGGCCCGCGGCGACCCACGCGCACGCGTTCCGCACCGGGCACTGCTCGCACCGGGGGGAGCGGGCCGTGCAGACGAGGGCTCCGAGCTCCATGACCGCCTGGTTCCAGCGCACGGCCAGGGCGTCCTCGGCGGGCATCAGCTCCTCCGCGAGCCGCAGTTCCGCGGCCGTCAGCGACCGCGACGGCAGGGCCCGCCCCGTGACCACCCGGGCGTGCACGCGGCGGATGTTCGTGTCCACCACGGTCTGCCGGTCCCCGAAGGCGAAGACCGCGATCGCGGCGGCCGTGTAGGCGCCCACGCCGGGCAGGGCCAGCAGCTGCTCGTGCCCGGCCGGCACCCGGCCCGCGTGGTGCTCGGTGATCCGGACGGCGGCCGCGTGCAGCCGCAGGGCCCGCCGCGGATAGCCGAGCCGGCCCCACGCGCGCACGGCCTCGCCGGTGCTCTCGGCCGCGAGGTCCGCGGGCCGCGGCCAGCGCTGCATCCACGCCCGCCACACGGGCAGCACGCGCACCACGGGCGTCTGCTGGAGCATGAACTCGCTGACCATGACCCCCCACGGGGAGCAGGCCGGGTCCCGCCACGGCAGGTCCCGGGCGGCGTCGTCGAACCAGTCGGTCACGGCCTGGTGCAGGCCCGGCAGGCCGGGGTCCGCGGCGGCCGGCGGGGCAGGGTGCGGGGAGCTCATCGGAGTCCACTGTAGCCTGGGGGGATGGCGCAGAAGGGTTCCGGGAGCACCCCCCACGGACGGTCGGGGAACGGTCACGACGACGACGGACGAGCTCCCCGCGACCCCGGAACCCGGCGCCTGAGCCCCGAGGTGTACCGGCGCCGCCGGCTCGTGGCGGCCCTCGCGGCGGGTGTCCTGCTCCTGCTCGTGGCCGTGGGGCTGGTCTCGGCCGTCGCGGGCATGCTGGGTCCCGGGGAGGCGGACGGGGCCCCGGCCCCGGACGAGGCCACCGCCTCGGCCGCCGCGGCCTCGGAGGAGCCCTTCGCGGACTTCACGCCGCGGCCGGACGAGAGCGCGTCGGCGTCCGGGTCGCCGTCCGCGGCCGCCACGGAGGGCCCGGTCGAGGAGTGCGGGCCCGACCTCGCCGTGCGGGCGTCCACGGACCGGGAGAGCTACCCCGAGGACGTGGAGCCGGTCCTCGTGCTGACCCTGGAGAACACGGGGGCGGACCCCTGCCGCGTCAACGCGGGCACGTCCCGGATGGTCTACGAGGTGAGCTCGGGGGCGGACACCGTCTTCGACAGCAGGCACTGCCAGGCCGGCTCCGAGGACGCGGAGGTGACGATCGGGCCCGGGCAGGAGCAGAGCGCCCGGCTGACGTGGAACCGTCTGCGCACCGCCGAGGGCTGCGCGGAGGCGGGGGGCGAGGCCCAGGCCGGCTACTACCGCCTCGTGACCTCCCTCGGGGAGCGCACCGCGGAGCCCGTGCCGTTCGTCCTGGAGTGAGCGCGCCGCGCGCGGCTCACATGAAGCGTTCGAGCAGGCTGGTCTCGGCCATCCGGGAGAGGGACTCGCGCACCGTGCGGGCGCGCTGCTCGCCGATGCCCTCGACCGCCTTGAGGTCCTCGAGGTTGGCGGCCATCAGGGACTGCAGGCCGTCGAACTGGCGCACGAGCCGGTTGGCCACCGCCCGCGGCATGGACTTGATGCCCTCCAGCAGCCGGTAGCCGTGCGGGTGCAGGTCCGTCTCGAGGCTGCCCTGCGGCTCGAGGAGCCCCACCGACACCGCGATCCGCTGCAGGTCGATGAGCTCCGTGGGGTTGAGCTCGGCGAGACGTCCCAGCCCCTCCTCGATGCCCTCCGCGGGGGTGCTGTCGGGCAGGTAGTCGCGCAGCACCACGTCCGGCCCCGGGCCGGTGCCCGCCGTGAGCTCCTCGAGCTGCAGGGCGATGAGCCGCCCGTCCACGCCGAGCTCGAGCACGTACCAGCCGATCTCCGAGGAGATCCGCCGGACCATCTCCATGCGCTGGAGGGTCAGGGCGACGTCCCGCACCGTCACGGACGCCTCGATCTCGAGCGAGGAGAGGGCGCCGAGCACCTGCTCCATCCGGTGGCTGTAGTGCTCGAGGGTCTGCAGGGCCTGGTTGGCGCGGGCCATGATCGACTGGGAGCCCTCGATGGCGTAGCGGGTCTCGCCCACGTAGATCGTGATGACGCTCATGGACTGGCTCACGGAGATCACCGGCACTCCGGTCTCCTTGGCGGTGCGCTCCGCGGACCGGTGCCGGGTGCCGGACTCCGTGGTGCCGATCGAGGGGTCGGGCACGAGCTGGACCCCGGCCTTGAGGATGCGGGTGGCGTCCCGGTCGCAGATGATGGCGCCGTCCATCTTGGCCAGCTCCCGCAGCCTGGGCGCGGAGCAGTCGGTGTCGATGTCGAAGCCGCCGGAGCAGATGGCTTCGACCGACCGGTCGAAGCCGAGCACGATCAGCCCGCCCGTGCGTCCGCGCAGGATCCGCTCGAGACCGGTGCGCAGTTCGGTGCCGGGCGCGATGCGGGCCAGCGTCTTGCGCAGTGCGTTCTCAGGGGTCTTCGCCACGGTCACATCATACGGCCGCGGCGGTCTGCCGTTTCCGGGCGGGCGCGGCGGCGGACCGGGGGAAGAGCAGCTCCATGGCGTCGCTGATGGTGGTCACCTCCCGGACGGTGAAGCCCGCCGGGACCGGCCCCGGCCCGGTGGGGCTCGCGGGCACGACCGCGTGGGTGAAGCCCAGCCGGGCGACCTCCTGGATGCGGCGCCCGATGCCCGGGACGGGACGCACCTCGCCGGCGAGCCCCACCTCCCCGAAGCACACCAGGCGCTGCGGCAGGGGCCGGTCCTGCGCGGCCGAGGCCAGCGCCATGGCCACGGCGAGGTCGGTGGACGGCTCGGTGAGCTTCACGCCGCCGACCGTGGAGACGTAGCAGTCCAGCCCGGCCAGGTTCACGCCGGCCCGCCGCTGCAGGACGGCGAGCAGCATGGCGACCCTCGAGGAGTCCAGACCGGCGGTGGCCCGCCGGGGCTGGGCGGTGGAGGAACGGTCCAGCAGCGCCTGCACCTCGGCGAGGAGCGGCCGGCGGCCCTCGAGGGTCACCGTGAGGCACGTGCCGGAGACCGGCAGGGCCGTGCGGGAGACGAACAGGCCCGAGGGGTCCTCCACGCTCGTGATCCCGGTCTCGGTGAGGTCGAAGCAGCCGACCTCGTCCGTGGGGCCGTAGCGGTTCTTCACCGCCCGCAGCAGCCGGATCCGGGAGTGCTTCTCGCCCTCGAACTGGCACACGACGTCCACGAGGTGCTCGAGCAGCCGGGGCCCGGCGATGGAGCCGTCCTTGGTCACGTGGCCCACGAGCAGCGTGGTCATGTTCCGCTTCTTGGCCGCGGCGATCAGGGAGGCGGCGACCTCGCGGACCTGCGTCACCCCGCCCGCGGAGCCCTCGACCTCGGCGCTGGCCAGCGTCTGCACGGAGTCGACCACGAGCAGGCGGGGGGAGATCTTCTCGATGTGGCCCAGCGCCGTGGCCAGGTCCGTCTCGGCCGTGAGGTACAGGGTGGGGGCCACGGCGTCGATCCGGTCCGCGCGCAGCTTCACCTGCGCCGCGGACTCCTCGCCCGTGACGTAGAGGACGTCGCGGGTGCCCTCGCCCGTGCCCTCCGCGAAGCGCGCGGCGACGTCGAGCAGCAGCGTCGACTTCCCGACCCCGGGCTCGCCCGCCATCAGCACGACCGCGCCGGGGACCAGTCCGCCGCCGAGGACCCGGTCCAGCTCGGGCACCCCGGTGGGCGCCGAGGCCGCCACGGTGGCGTCCACCTGGGCGATGGGACGGGCGGGCTCGGCGATCGACCGGGCGGCCGTGGTGCGGGCCTTGTGCTCGCCGATCTCCTCGACCGTGCCCCACGCCTGGCACTCCCCGCACCGGCCCACCCACTTGGCCGTGCTCCAGCCGCACTCGGAGCAGCGGTAGGCGGGGGAGTTGCGGCGGGTGCGGGTGCTCATGGCGTCCAGGCTAGCCGCCGCGTCGGACGCCCCAAGCGCCGCGGCCGGCTCAGCCCAGGTCGAGGAAGGCGCGCAGGTCCGCGAACGCCTCGGGCACCACGGAGTAGTGCGCCCACTTGCCCCGCTGCTCGCGGGTGAGCAGCCCGGCGTCGACGAGCTTCTTCATGTGGTGGCTGACCGTGGGCTGGCTGATGCCGAGGTCGTCGGTGAGGCTGCACACGCACACGGTGTCGCAGCCCTGAGCGGCCACGTGGGACAGCAGGCGCAGCCGGGTGGGGTCGGCCAGGGCCTTGAGCAGGCCCGCCACGCGCCGGGCGTCGTCGGGGCCCATGGGCCCGCCCGAGAGCGAGCAGCACTCCGTGGCCGGCGCGCCGGGGGAGCACCGACCCGCGGCCCGGGCGGTGACCGTGCTGTCGAGGTCCGGTGCGAGAGTCATCCCCCCATCCTACATTGACGACTGTCGATGCGAGACGTATCGTGCGGGATAGATGCCCGTCGATGTGAAGAGGTCCTCCCGCCCATGAGCACCACCACCGCCCCCGCCGCCTCCCAGGGGGTGATGAAGGACCTGTCCTTCCTCGACCGCTGGCTGCCCGTCTGGATCGTCGCCGCCATGGTCGCCGGCCTGCTCCTGGGACGCTTCGTCCCGGGTCTGGACACCGCCCTCGAGGCCGTGCGGATCGGGGAGGTGTCCGTGCCCATCGCGATCGGGCTCCTGGTGATGATGTACCCCGTCCTGGCCAAGGTCCGCTACGACGAGACCCGCCGCATCGCCGCCGACCGGCGCCTCATGGGCGCCTCCCTGGCGCTGAACTGGATCGTGGGCCCGGTCCTGATGTTCGCCCTGGCCTGGATCTTCCTGCCCGACCTGCCGGAGTACCGGACCGGGCTCATCATCGTGGGGCTGGCCCGCTGCATCGCGATGGTCCTCATCTGGAACGACCTCGCCTGCGGGGACCGGGAGGCCGCCGCGGTGCTGGTGGCGATCAACTCCGTCTTCCAGGTCGTCGCCTTCGGCGCCCTGGGCTGGTTCTACCTCCAGGTCCTGCCCGCCTGGCTGGGCCTGCCGACCACCTCGGCCGAGTTCTCCGTGTGGTCCATCGTGATCTCGGTGCTGGTGTTCCTGGGCATCCCGCTGGTGGCCGGGTTCCTCACCCGCGCCCTGGGCGAGAAGGCCAGGGGCCGGGAGTGGTACGAGGGCACGTTCCTGCCGAGGCTGGGGCCCTGGGCCCTGTACGGCCTGCTGTTCACCATCGTGCTGCTCTTTGCCCTGCAGGGCGACGCCATCACCTCGAACCCCTGGGACGTGGCCCGGATCGCCCTGCCCCTGGTCGTCTACTTCTTCCTGATGTTCGGCGTGGCCCTGCTGGCCTCCCGGGCGCTGGGACTGAACTACGCGAAGTCCACCACCGTGGCGTTCACCGCCGCCGGCAACAACTTCGAGCTCGCCATCGCCGTGGCCATCGGCACCTTCGGGGTCACCTCCGGACAGGCCCTGGCCGGGGTGGTCGGCCCGCTCATCGAGGTCCCGGTCCTGGTCGGCCTCGTGTACGTGTCCCTGTGGGCGGGGCGCAGGCTCTTCCCCGGCGACCGCACCGTCCCGACCCGCTGACCCGGCCCCGCCCCGCTCACCCGGACCCGTCACCGCCCGCCCTCCCCGATCCAGGAGCCCCGATGACCAGCACCACGCCCTCCGTCCTGTTCGTGTGCGCCAAGAACGGCGGCAAGTCCCAGATGGCCGCCGCCCTCATGGATCTCCACGCCCGAGGCGCCGTGGAGGCCCACTCCGCCGGCACCCGGCCCGGCAAGGCCGTCAACGCCCTGTCCGCCGAGGTCGTCGCCGAGGTCGGCGCCGACATGTCCTCCGGGCGCCCCAAGCCCGTCGACCCCGGGCTGCTGCGCACCGTGGACCGCGTCGTGGTCCTGGGCAGCGAGGCGGAGGTCGAACCGGTCGAGGGGATGAGCGGGAGCATCGAGACCTGGCACACCAACGAGCCCTCCGCGCGCGGGATCGAGGGCGCCGAGCGGATGCGCCTGGTCCGCGACGACATCGACGCGCGGGTCCGGCGGCTGCTCACCGAACTCACCGACGGCAACCCCGCCTGAGTTTTCACGCCCCTCACCCACCCTCTTCTCGTTGCGACGGAACGGATGATCCCGATGACTGCTGAGCCCACTTCCGCGACCCCCGCCGAGACCACGGACAAGCCGTCGGTCCTGTTCGTGTGCGTGCACAACGCCGGGCGCTCCCAGATGGCCGCCGCCTACCTGACCCACCTCTCCGCAGGGCGCATCGAGGTGCGCTCGGCCGGCTCCGCCCCGGTGGACGCCGTGAACCCGGCCGCCGTGGAGGCGATGGCCGAGGAGGGCATCGACATGAGCGCCGAGACCCCCAAAATCCTCACCGACGAGGCCGTGCAGGACTCCGACGTGGTCATCACCATGGGCTGCGGCGACGCGTGCCCGTTCTACCCGGGCAAGCGGTACGAGGACTGGGCGCTGGAGGACCCGGCCGGGAAGGGCGTGGCGTCCGTGCGCCCGATCCGCGACGACATCAAGAACCGGATCCAGCAGCTGATCTCCGAGCTGCTGCCCGGCGGCACCGCCGGGTGAGGGGCCGGTCGAGCGGGACGGGACGTGGTCAGGCGCGGTCCCAGCCCTCGAGCCGGGGGAGCTGGGCGCGCGCCTCGTCGTGGGTCATCCCGGCCGCCTCGAGCAGGTCCACGACCATCGGGCGCATGTCCAGCACCAGGGTCTCGCCCTCCATGGTGCGCACCCCCATCTGCCCGGGGTGCAGGCGCCCGGCCACGTTCGCCAGCTCGTTGCGGGCCTGGCGCAGATAGCTCTCCCGGGACCCGGGGGAGGCCACCGCGAGCGCGTTGCCCAGCGTGACGACGGCGTCCGCGAGGTCCTCGAGGGCGTCGCTCATCGCGGCCACGGCCTCGTCCGAGAGCGTCACGTGGTTGAGCACGGAGGCCAGGCGGCGGGCGAGGACCCGGGCGTTGCGCACGGCGAGGTCCAGGTAGCGGATGGAGTGGGCGATCCCCTCGATCTCCGCGCGGCGGCCGCGGTACAGCGGGGAGGCCGTGGCGATCTCGAGGGCGGACTTCAGCCCGGACGTCACCGAGTCCACCAGCGGCTGGGTCTGCCGGGCACGCACGAGAGCGTGCCAGGCGGCGGTGGCGTCGTAGTCCTCCATGGCCCGGCTCGCCTCCCGGAGCACCCCGGAGAACTCGTCGACGAGCGCCCGCAGGCCCTGGCGCGGCTGGCTCCGCGGGTCCGTGGGCACGAAGTAGGCCATGGCCAGGGCGCACAGCCCGCCCACCACCGCGTCCGTGGAACGGGCGAAGACCCCGTCCTGGGACGGCGGCAGCAGGACCACGAGCACGGACTGCAGTCCCATCTGGGTGGTGAACAGCGTGCCGTTGTCCAGGAAGCGGGCGAGCAGGATCGAGGTCATGAGGACCACGCCGGCCTGCCACACGCCCGTGCCCAGGACGTGGATCAGCGTGTCGCCCACGGCGATGCCGAGGGTGCAGCCGATCGAGACCTCGAGGACCCGCCGGTAGCGGAGCCCGTCCTTCGCGAAGCCCAGGGCCACGAGGGCGGCGGTGGCCGCGAAGATGGGCCCGGAGTGGCCCAGCAGCTGCTCGGCGATCACATAGGCGCCGACGCTGGCGACCGTGATCTGGAAGCTCTGGAGCAGGCCCGTCCGGACCCGGGTGAGGCCGATCCGGGTGCGGCTGCGCACCGCGCGGGCCGCGGCTCGCGCACGGTTGCCTGGCTGCATGGGGCCATCCTAGGCGAGCGGCGCGAGGCCGCCGGCGTGCGGGACGGAGCCCCCGGACCGGGCCGGGAACGGGCAAGTGCGGTGTGAGATGTGCAACTCCGGCACGGCTGCGGCGGCCGGTGTTCACCCTCCGTTCACCTTCGCGGGTCAATCTGGCCACCTGCGCTCCCTAGCGTCTCTCGGTGAGAGGTCCGCGGGTCGACCGCAGACCCACCTCTTGCACCGGCCCGGAGCTCTGCCGGCGCCACCTCGAACGACGGCCCCTCGACGGGGCACCACTGTGATCTGAAGGGGCTATTCAAGTGAAGGTTTCCCACCTCGGCCGTTCTGCAGCCGTTCTCGCCATCGGCTCGCTCGCACTCACCGCGTGCGGTTCCGACAACGCCACGGGGGAGGGAACCGGTTCCGCCGAGACCTCAGCCGCCGGCGCCGGAGTCTCCGGCACGCTGACCGGTACGGGCTCGTCCGCGCAGAACGCCGCGATGACCGCGTGGCAGAACGGCTTCCAGGAGGCCAACCCCGAGGCCACGGTGCAGTACTCCCCGGACGGCTCCGGCGCCGGCCGCGAGGCCTTCACCGCCGGCGGCACGGACTTCGCCGGTTCCGACGCGTACCTCGACGACGAGGAGTACGAGGCGTCCAAGGAGATCTGCGGCCCCGACGGAGGCTTCCACGTCCCGGCCTACATCTCCCCGATCGCGGTGGCCTTCAACCTGCCCGGCGTCGACACCGTGAACATGGACGGCGAGACCATCGCCCAGGTCTTCACCGGCGAGATCACCCGGTGGAACGACCCGGCCATCGCCGAGCAGAACCCCGAGGCGGAGCTGCCCGAGACCCCGATCACCGTGGTGCACCGCAACGACGAGTCCGGCACCACCGAGAACTTCCAGGAGTACCTGGCCGCGGCCGCCCCCGGGGTGTGGACCGAGGAGGTCTCCGGCAACTGGCCGTCCCAGTGGGCGGCGGAGAACAACAAGGGCACCGCCGGCGTGGTGCAGTCCACCAACGCCACCGAGGGCGCCATCACCTACGCGGACGCCTCCGCCGTGGGCGACCTGGGCACCGTGGCCGTGGGCGTCGGCGAGGAGTACGTGGAGTACTCCCCGGAGGCGGCCTCCGCCGCCGTCGAGAACTCCGCCCCGGTCGAGGGCCGCGCCGAGTACGACATGGCGATGGACCTGAAGCGCGACACCACCGAGTCCGGGACCTACCCGATCGTGCTCGTGTCCTACGAGATCTTCTGCCCGCAGTACGATTCCCAGGAGACCGCTGATCTCGCCAAGGCGTTCGGCGAGTACGTCATCAGCGAGGAGGGGCAGCAGGCGGCGGCCGAGGCCGCCGGTTCCGCTCCCATGTCCGAGAACCTGCGCACCGCCGCGCAGGAGGCGATCGACCAGATCACGGTCGCCGGCTGATCCAGTTCCGCTGGTCCCGTTCGGTGCGGGCCCGGGCACTCCCGCCCGTGCCCGCGCCGAACGGGACATTCGTGTGTGAGGCGACTTCCCCGTGAGGCGCGTCACCGGACCCACGCGCCGGGGCACCACCCCGTCCCGGCGCCATCCGTGTCAGGCAATCGAAGGGGCACCCGACATGTCCACCACCGTCACCACCAGGAAGACCGCCGCCGGCGGCAAGGCGGGCGACTCGATCTTCTCCGGGCTCAGCCTCGGGGCCGGCGTGCTGATCCTCGCCGTCCTGGCGGCCGTGGCGCTGTTCCTGTTCCTGCAGGCGCTGCCCACCTTCCAGGCCCCGGCCGAGGAGATCTCCGGCGGGGCCGGCTTCTGGTCCTACATCTGGCCGATGGTCATCGGCACGGTGATCGCGGCCGTGATCGCCCTGGTGATCGCCACCCCGATCGGCGTGCTGGTGGCCCTGTACATCTCCCACTACGCGCCGGCACGGATCGCCAAGCCCGTGGGCTACGTCATCGACCTGCTGGCGGCGATCCCGTCGGTGATCTACGGAGCCTGGGGCACCACGGTCCTGGCCTCCTCCGTGGTGCCCTTCTACGACTGGCTGTCGACCAACCTCGGGTTCGTGCCGATCTTCAGCGGCCCGGCGTCCCAGACCGGCAAGACCATGCTCACGGCCGGGATCGTGCTGGCCATCATGATCCTGCCGATCATCACGGCGATGTCCCGGGAGCTGTTCGTGCAGACCCCGAAGCTCCACGAGGAGGCCGCACTGGCCCTCGGCGCCACCCGGTGGGAGATGATCCGGATGACGGTGCTGCCCTTCGCCCGCCCGGGCATCGTCTCCGCCGTGATGCTCGCCCTCGGCCGCGCGCTGGGTGAGACCATGGCGGTGGCCCTGGTGCTCTCGAGCGGCCCGCTCACCTCCTCGCTCGTGCAGTCGGGCAACCAGACCATCGCGGCGGAGATCGCCCTCAACTTCCCGGAGGCCTACGGCCTGCGGCTGTCCGAGCTCATCGCCGCGGGCCTGATCCTGTTCGTCATCACCCTGATCGTGAACATGATCGCCCGCGCCATCGTCGCCCGCTACAAGGAATTCTCGGGAGCCAACTGATGTCCTCCACCGCCTTCCGCAGTCCCACGCCCGTGCGTCCCTCCTCGCCCCGCCGGTCGATGCTCACCCGCAACCAGAAGCCGGCGTGGCTGGTGCCCGTGATCGGCGCCGGCGCCGTCGTGGTGGGGGCCGCCCTCGCGGCCCTCCTGGGCTTCTCCACGGCCCTCTGGGCCGTCCTCGCCGCCGCGGTCTTCCTGGTCGCCGCGCCGGTCGTCGTCTCGGTGATCGAGGGCGGGCGCAAGGGCGCGGACTCCCTGATGACCTACCTCGTCTACACGGCGTTCGTCCTGGCGGTGATCCCGCTGATCTCCGTGGTCTGGACGGTGCTCGCCAACGGGCTCCCCGGACTGACCTCCAACCTGCTGCTGACGTCCATGAACGGTGTCACCGGCGCCACGGACAACGCCGCGGCCGCGGGGGACGGCCCGGTGCTGGGCGGCGCGTACCACGCGATTGTGGGCACCGTGTCCATCACCTTCTGGGCCACCCTCCTGTCGGTCCCCATCGGCCTGCTGACGGCCGTCTACCTCGTGGAGTACTCGCGGGGCGGCTGGCTGGGGCGCGGCATCACGTTCTTCGTGGACGTCATGACGGGCATCCCCTCCATCGTGGCGGGCCTGTTCGCCGCGGCCCTCTTCGGACTGCTGTTCGGCCCGTCCACCCGCTTCGGCTTCGTGGCGGCGGTCGCGCTGACCGTGCTGATGATCCCCACGGTCGTGAAGAACACCGAGGAGATGCTGAAGATCGTCCCCAACGAGCTGCGCGAGGCCGCCTACGCCCTGGGCGTGCGCAAGTGGCGGACGATCCTCAAGGTGGTGATCCCCACCGCGATCTCCGGCATCGCCTCCGGCGTGACCCTGGCGATCGCCCGCGTGATCGGGGAGACGGCCCCGCTGCTCGTCACCGCCGGCTTCGCGACCGCCATCAACTGGAACTCGTTCTCCGGGTGGATGACCACGCTGCCCACGTTCATCTACTACCAGATCATGACGCCCACGTCCCCGACGAGCCCCGACCCCTCGCAGCAGCGCGCGTGGGCCGCGGCGCTGCTGCTGATCCTGATCGTGATGCTGCTCAACCTCGTCGCCCGGCTGGTCGCGAGGGCGTTCGCCCCCAAGGCAGCCGGCCGCTGACGCGCGCCGCACCCCGCTCCCGCACGCACCTCCCGCACGCACCCCTGCGAGAAAGAAGCAAGGAACACACATGTCCAAGCGAATCGACGTCGACCACCTCAATGTCTACTACGGCGACTTCCTGGCCGTCGAGGACGTCAGGATGGGCATCGACGCCCGGTCGGTGACCGCGTTCATCGGCCCGTCCGGCTGCGGCAAGTCGACCTTCCTGCGCACCCTCAACCGCATGCACGAGGTCATTCCCGGCGCCCGCGCCGAGGGCCAGGTGCTCCTCGACGGGGAGGACCTCTACGGCCCCGGCGTGGACCCCGTGGTGGTGCGCTCCATGATCGGGATGGTCTTCCAGCGCCCCAACCCGTTCCCCACCATGTCCATCCGCGACAACGTGCTCGCGGGGGTGAAGCTCAACAGCAAGCGGATCTCGCGCGGTGACGCCGACGATCTCACGGAGGGCTCGCTCCGAGGGGCGAACCTCTGGAACGAGGTCAAGGACCGCCTCGACAAGCCGGGCTCGAGCCTCTCCGGCGGCCAGCAGCAGCGCCTGTGCATCGCCCGGGCGATCGCCGTGAAGCCCGAGGTGATCCTCATGGACGAGCCGGCCTCCGCCCTCGACCCGATCTCCACGCTGGCGATCGAGGACCTGATCAACGAGCTCAAGCAGGACTACACCGTGGTGATCGTGACCCACAACATGCAGCAGGCCGCGCGCATCTCGGACCGGACCGCGTTCTTCAACATCCAGGGCACCGGCAAGCCGGGCAAGCTCATCGAGTACGGCCCCACCTCCGAGATCTTCAGCAACCCCCGGGAGAAGCAGACGGAGGACTACGTGTCCGGCCGCTTCGGCTGAGCCGGCTCGCACGCGACGACGACGGGCGCCGGTCACCTCCGCGGAGGTGACCGGCGCCCGTCGTCGTCGTCGGGGCTCCCGACCTGGGTGCGGGGTCCCGGGGCCCTACAGCAGCGGCGAGAGGGCGAGCAGGAGCGTCCCGGAGAGCGTTGCGCACACCGGGACGGTGAGGACCCACACCAGGAGGACCCGCCGCACCACCCGGACGTTGACCGTGTGGAAGCGCTGCTGGCGCCCCGCGCCGAGGATCGCGGCGGCCGTGGTCTGGGACGTGGACATCGGCACGGGGATCAGCGTCCCGCCCAGGAACAGCAGGGTCCCCGCCACGCCCTGGGCCACCGCGCCGCGGAACGGGTCGATCGTGATCATCCGGGAGGACAGCGTGTAGGCGATCCGCCAGGCCCCGAACAGGGTGCCCGCGGCCAGCCCGGCCGCGACGACCAGGAAGGGCCACGGTGCGGCACCGTCCGCCAGCGGGTCCTGGAGGCCCGCGCACAGCATCAGCGTCGCGAAGACCCAGACGGCCCGGCGACCGTGGTGGATGCCGTGCCCGAAGGAGACGGCCGCCGCGCCGATGGCCAGGACGAGCCGGGAACGGAAGGTGGTGGCGTCCGGCTCGGAGTGGCGCAGCGCGTGCCGCAGGGGCACCACGAGCACCCAGGCCGCGGCGTAGGCGACCAGCGGCGCCAGCACGAGGGGCACGACGACCTGGTAGAGGGCCGTGGCCGTGAGCGGGTTCTCCGCCACGAGCCCCACCGCGCGGGCGCCCAGCAGGGCGCCGAGCAGCCCGCCGGCCAGTGCGGTGGTCGACGAGCTGGGCATGCCCCACCACCAGGTGAGCAGGTTCCAGCCGATCGTGGTCACCAGGGCGCAGACGATCGTCGCGGAGCCGACCACGTCGTGCGGCACCGGGACGCCCGTGATGACCCAGTCCGCGAGCAGGTACGCGGCGGCCCACACGCCGGCCACGTTGACGAGGGCGGTGAACACCAGGCCCACCCGGGGGGTGAGGGCGCGGAAGCGCACCGGCAGGGCGAGGGCGTTGGGGGCGTCGTGGAAACCGTTGACGACGGTGTGGGTCACGGTCAGGACGATCCCCAGGACTGTCAGGGCCGTCAGCACGGAGTCAGGACTCCGCCACGACGATGCGGCCCACCTCGGTGGAGACCCGCACCAGGGCCCGGGAGGCCCCGGCGAAGCGCCGGACGGCGCGCTCCCGCCGCATCGCGGGGATCGCCTTGTGGTTCTCGAGCAGGTGACCCATGTGCAGCTGGTAGATGCGCTCGGACTGCTTGCCCAGCCGCAGCATCTCGTACCAGTAGTCGTCCAGGCCCTGGAGGCTGCCGAGGTCGCGCATCGCCCGGGTGGTGAGCTCGGACATCCGCTCGATCACCCCGAGCTGGTCCGTGGCGTACGAGGGCGGCCGGGTGAGTCCGTAGGCGACGTGCGCCTCCGCGACCGCCAGCAGCTCCTCCGCGGCCTTGTTGAGCCAGTGCCCCAGGATGTAGACGTCCTGCCGGGGGATGGGGATCACGAACGTGGAGCGCACCGTGGTCATCACGGAGAAGTACAGGTCCGTGGACCGGGCCTCGCACTCGCGGACCGCGTCGAGGGTCGCGACGTCGGCCTCGGGGGAGCCCAGCAGCTCGGACAGGAGCCGCACGCTCTCCGTCACCTGTCCCGACATGTCGGCCAGCAGGTCCAGGACCAGCTCGTCCTCCGGGAAGATGCGAAGCGCCATGTGCTGACCGTCCTGGGCGTCGGGACCTGCGCCGCGGAGCACGGCGGGTCTCACTGTACACGGGGCCGTCGAACGGCCCGCGGGCGGCCGGCGGTCCCGGGAAGAGGGGGAGGGCGGTGCCGGACCGGGAGCGCCTCTCGGCGGAAGGCCGCTCGTGGCGGCTATGTGATGGAGCCCGGGGCTGCCGCGGCCCGGCACCTGGGGTCCATGGTAGTCGACGGGCGCGTGGGGCCAAGTCCTGCGGCTGTGGGCTCCCGCACGGCCGGGCGCGCAGCCGCCGGGACGGCGGGGCTCAGTCGAGGTGGCCGCGGCGCCACTGGTGCGCCGCGGCCTCGAGCTCCTCCGCGGTCCGCTCGAGCCGCTGGGTGAGGGCCACGGTGCTCGGCGCCCGTGCCGCGTCCGGGTCCACGACCGGCATCTGCCCGGTGTCCGCCAGCCGGATCCGGCCGAGGGCGATCACGCGGCAGAACGCCGCGAACCGGTCCAGGGCGACGTCGAACTCCCCGTTGAACGCCCCGGAGAGGATCGCGTCCGCCATCGAGGTGATCTCGTCCGCCCCGGGGGGCTCCGCGACGCCGGCCACCACGTGGGAGACCTGGGCGGTGCCCCGTCCGGCCGTGAAGTAGCGGCCCATCCGCACCGGGTCCTTCCGCACCCCCGCCCGCAGGGCGTAGAGCCGCCACAGGGCCCCGGGCAGGGACACCGCCGGGGCCTCCGCCCACATCTCGGCGATCCCCTCCAGGCCCTGCTCGTCGGTCAGCTCGATGAGCCGCCGGCTGATCTCGGGATCGTCGCTGGCGCGCCCGCGGGAGACGAGGGCGTGGGCGGCGAGGTGGGCCGCCTCGGAGACGCGGGCCGGGTCGGGCCCGCCCTCGTGCGCTTCGAACTGCTCCGGGGAGAACTTCACCGGCTTGTGGTGGCGGGGCACGTCGCTCATGCGTCCAGCGTACGGCCGTGGCCGGCGGCGGGCCACGGAGCGCTCACCAGTCGCTGGCCGAGGCGTGCACCGCCGCGTCCCGCCACTGCTGGTCGGCCCGTTCGAAGCCGTCCCGGGCCAGCGCCTTCCACAGCCGCATCCCCAGGGCGGGCTCCTCCTGCTCGATCTCCGCGAGCGCCTGCGGGGGCAGCACCCGCGCGGTGACGTCGGTGACGGCGCTCAGGGTCACGTGCTGCTTGTCCCCGGTGCCCAGGGCGAGCTCCCCGAAGCTCATCCCCGGGCCGAGGACCTGCAGCTCGACGCGCTCGCCGGTGGGCGTGCGCAGGGACATCGACACGCTCCCGCTGACGATGAGGTGGATGCCGGCGAAGTTCTGCCCCGTGCGCAGGATGTTCTCCCCGGCCGCCCAGGTCCGCTCGACGGTCCGTGCGCGGAGGTCGCGGGCGTCCTCGGGGTCCAGCCGGGAGAGCAGCTCGGACTCCACGGGCTTCACCCGGGACGGGGTGCACTCCGGTCCGCCGTGCTCCTCGAGCAGCCGGTCCTCGACCCACTTGATGGCCGCGGCCCGGCTGGGGAACACCTCGAGCGGCGGCTCGCCCCGGAAGGATCCGGCGAAGCCCGGGTCGCTGGCGACCGCCACCACGGTGCGGCCCGCCGCGTGCAGCTCGGCGCGGGTCTTGGCCAGGAGCGGCATCGCGTACTCGGCGATCACGTCCACGCGGCGCATGTCCACCACCACGTACGAGGCGTCGTAGGCGACGTCGCGGACCGTGCGGATCGCGGTCTCCGTGCCCGTGAACAGCAGGTCGCCCTGGAGCTCCACGACGACGCCGTCCCTGCCGTGCTCGGCCAGCACCGCCTCCGCCTCGGCGTTGCGGCGCACCAGCGACGGGGACTGGTCGATCGGGTAGCTGGCGCGGACCGTGGAGTGGGCCACCCGGGCGGTGTGCGTGAAGTGCAGGTCCAGGTCCTGGGAGAGCCGCTCGCACGCGAGCACCCCGCGCACGCTGTTGCCGTGCCGGTCCAGCGCCGGGGAGAAGGTGGCCACGGCCAGCTCCCCGGGCAGGACGGCGATGATGCCACCGCCCACCCCGGACTTCGCGGGCAGGCCCACCCGGACCATCCACTCGCCGGCGTCGTCGTACATCCCGCAGGAGCTCATGACGGAGAGCACCCGGGAGACCGTGTCGACGTCGAAGACCTCGTCCCCGGTCAGCGGGTTCGTGCCGGCGTTGGCGAGGGTCGCACCCATCAGGGCGAGGTCGCGGCACGTGATCAGCACCGAGCACTGGGCGAAGTAGTCCTCGAGGCCCTGGGTCGGGTCCCCCTCGATGATGCCGGCGGAGGCCAGGAGGTAGCCGAGGGCGCGGTTGCGGTCCCCGGCGTCGTGCTCCTGGGAGAGGACCTCGGGACTGATCGCCAGGTCCCGGCCCGCGCACCGGGAGTAGGCGCCGCGGATCCGGTCCCGGCGCAGGTCGCGGTCGCTGTCGGGGACGAGCCACGTCGAGGCGATCGCACCGGCGTTGATCATGGGGTTGGCGGGGCGCCCGCTGCCGGGCTGGAGGGAGATCTCGTTGTAGGCGTCCCCGCTCGGCTCCACGTCCATCTTCGCGTGCACGGCCTCCGCCCCGAGGTCGGAGAGGGCGAGGGCGTAGGTGAACGCCTTGGAGATCGACTGGATGCTGAACTCGTCCCGCGTGCTGCCCGCCTCGTACACGTGGCCGTCCGCGGTGGCGATGACGATGCCGAAGCGCTCGGTGTCGGCTCCCGCCAGGGCGGGGACGGAGGAGCTGGGCTCGCCGCCGCGGACGTCCCGCAGCTGCTCCACCACCTGCTCGAGGTACTCGGTGACGGCCGACGGGCCGAAGAGCCCCGTCTCCGCGCGTGCTTCTTCCTCGGTGCTCGGGTGCGGCACGGTCGGTCCTCCGGTCGGGGTGGGCGTGGGTGGCACGGAACTGCCCACCACTCTAACCGTCAGGCGGCTGTGCACCTCCGGCGCGGGTCGCCCCGGGCGGCGCGCACCGGCTCCGGGCTGGACCGTGCGGTAGAGTGGTGCCCGCTCCGGACCGGCCGCGCCCCGTGCCCGCCGGTGGAGCACGGGCCTCTAGCTCAGTTGGTAGAGCAGTGGACTTTTAATCCATGGGTCGTGGGTTCGAGCCCCACGGGGCCCACCAGAGGAGAACCCCATCACTGCCGGTGCGACCGGGGCTGGTGGGGTTCTTTCCCTGCCCGCACCGGGTGCCCCGGGGCGCGGGGCAGCGCGGCGGCGCCGACCGTGCTACTGGTCGAGCAGGGCGAGGGCCTCGCCGATGCGGTCGCGCAGGGCTCTGGCCTGCTCCACGGTCCACGCCTCGTGGCCGATGTGCAGGACGAGGCCGTCGCGGTGGGCGTAGGAGCCGTCCGCGGTGGTGATGACCTCCCAGGTCTCCAGGAGCGCGACCGGTGACGGGCCGGCGAGGGACCGGGTGGGCAGCTCCCGTGAGTTGGTGACCGTCTCGGGATCGGTCAGCTCCTGACGGGTCGCCCAGCGGGGGCGGGGAACGAGAGCGGTGTTCTCGTACATGGGGGTGCCTTCCAGGGAGAGGGGGTATGCCCATGTTTATGCATATGAGGTCCCGCGTGTCCGCGCGGCGTGCGCGTGTCGCCGAGGGATCGAGGTGTAGACGTCCGTCGGCATCCCCTGCACTTTTGTCCTGCCCGGCGACGACGCAGCCCCGCCGGGGCCGCCTACTGCCCGTCGAGCTGCTCGGAGGGAGTGGGGACCGACTCGGGGCCCGGCTGGTCCGGCGCGGGAGCCGCGGACCCGGTCCCGGGATCCGTCGGCACGCCGTCAGGCGTCGGGGGCGGGGTGGCGGTGACCGGGGGAGGAGGGCTGAAGGAGGTGGGGGAGACGCCGGGAGTGCTCTCCACCTCCTCCGGCCGGTCGTCGCACCCGGTCAGTGTCAGCACGAGCAGGGCCACGGCGGGAAGGGTGCGGCGCATCGGAGGAGCCTCTCTGTCGGGGACCACTCCACGGTAGCGGTGCGGACCGCCGCTGCGGGAGAAGGACGACAGGTCGGCCCCGCTCCCGGCAGGACGCACGCCCCCGGGATGTGCGAGGATCCGAGGACCAGGACGCCGACCGGCAGGAGCCGCCATGTCCGAGCGAAGCAGCGAGCGCACCGCACTCGTCCTCCTGTCCGCGACCGCGGTGCTGCTGCTCGCGGGCCAGCTCCTCACCTGGTCCTCGGAGGACGGGGTGTTCAGCGCCCTCGTGTTCGTCCTGCTGCTGCTCTGGGCCGGGCTGATCGCCGTCCGGGTGGTCCGCTTCGTCCGGCGGGACCGCCGCCCGGAGGACACCGGCCCCGACGATCCGGCCTAGGGCGCCGCCGGGGCGGGCGTCAGCCGCCGGCGAGCCGCTTGCCCACCGCCGCGACCGTGTCCCGCGCCGAGCGGCCCACGCCGATGAGGGTCGCCGATCCGGGACCCGTCCAGTCCCCGTACCCCACGAGGTGCAGACCGGGCGCCCGGGTGGAGGCCGTGCCGTCGGTGCGGATCCGCCCGTCGTCCTCCCGCAGGTGCAGAGGCCGGAGGTGCCGCAGGGCCGGGCGGAACCCGGTGCACCAGACGACGGCGCCCACCGGCTGCTCCCGGCCGTCCGCCAGGACCACGCCGTGCGCGGTGAACCGCGTGAACATCGGCAGGGGGGCGAGCACCCCGGCCTCGCGGGCGCGGCGCACGGAGGGGACGGCCACCACGTCGCCGAGGCTCGCCACCCCGCCGGGATCCGGGCGGCCCGCGGCGAGGGCCTGGGCGCGCAGCGTGGCCACGCGGAACGGCTCGCGCCCGTCGACCTCGTCGGGGAGGTGGCGGGGCGGGGCGTTCGTGCACCACGTCAGCTCGCTCGCCTCGGCGAGCTCGGCGGCGATCTGCGCCCCGGAGTTCGCCCCGCCCACCACGAGCACGCGGCGGCCGCGGTACCGTTCCGGTCCGTCGTAGTGGGCGCTGTGCACCTGCTCGCCCCGGAACTCCCGCTGCCCGGGCAGGACGGGCCAGAACGGCTGCGACCACGTTCCGGTGGCGCTCACGACGGCGCGCGCCCGCAGCTCGCCGTCGTCCGTCACCAGGCGGAAGCCCACCCCGTCGCGGTGCACGGCCCGCACCCGGACCGGCCGCCGGACGGGCAGCCCGTAGCGCTCCTCGTACCGGGACAGGTAGTCGACGACGTGCCCGGCGTCCGGGGCGGCCCCGCCCGTGTCCGGCATCGGGTGCCCGGGCAGCGACGAGTACCCCGCGGGGGAGAAGAGCCGCAGCGACGGCCAGACGTGCCGCCACGCCCCGCCCGGCGCCTCCTGCTCGTCGAGCAGCGCGAACGACAGGCCGGTGCGCCGGAGGTAGTAGCCCACGGCCAGCCCGGCCTGCCCGGCGCCCACCACCGCGACGTCGAGGACCTCGCCCACGTCCTCGCCCACGCCCGCGCTCCCGTCCCGAGCGGTCAGCGGAGGCTGATCGAGTCGAGGGCGGCCTGCGCCTCGGCGGTCAGGTTCTCCGGCAGCGGGGCGCTCTTGACGGCCTCCGAGGAGGCCTGCTGGCCCTCCTCGCTGACCACGTAGTGCCCGAACTCCTTGGCCAGTTCGAGGACCTCCGGGTCCGCGTAGCTGCTGCAGTAGATGTGGTAGGAGACCAGGACCACCGGATAGGCCCCGGCCGCGTCCGGCTCGCGGTCAAGCTCGAGGGCGATGTCGTGCGGACCCGTGCCCTCCACCCGGGTGGCCTCGCCGACCGCGGTGCCGGCCGCCTCGCCGGACACGGCCACGTACTCGGAGCCGACCTTCACCCTGGCCTTGCCGAGGGACTCGTCCACGAGCGAGTCGTCCGCGTAGGTGACGGCGCCCTCGGTCTCCGCCGTGAGGCTCACGACCCCGGCGTTGCCCTGGGAGCGCTCCGTGGGGAGCCCCGCCGGCCAGCCGCCGTCCTCCTCGTCCGTCCACACCTCGGGGACCACCGAGTGCAGGTAGTCGGTGAAGTTCTCGGTCGTCCCCGAGTCGTCCGCACGGGCGATGGGCGTGATCGGCAGATCGGGCAGCTCCACGCCGGGGTTCTGGGCGGCGATCGCCGGGTCGTCCCACCGGGTGATCTCGTGGCGGAAGATGCCCGCGATGGTCCCGGCGTCGAGGTCGAGCTCCTGGACGCCCGGGAGGTTGAAGGCCACGCTGATCGGGGAGATGTAGACGGGGATGTTCAGCGCGCCCCCGGGACCGCAGAAGTCGCGGACCTCGGCCTGCTCCTCCTCGTCCAGGTAGGCGTCCGAGCCGGCGAAGTCGGTGCCGCCGCCCACGAGCGCGCTGCGCCCCGCGCCGGAGCCCGCGGAGAGGTACTGCACCTGCGCGTCCGGGTGCATCGACTCGAAGCCGCTGCGCCACGTCAGCATGGCGGCGTTCTGCGCCGAGGACCCCACGCCGGTGAGGATCCCGGACAGGTCCGAGCCGCCCTCCTCCGCGGCCCGGCGCTGCTCCTCGCCGAGGGGGTAGTCGGAGCCGCACCCGGTCAGCGCCGCCAGGACCAGGGCCGGCGCCGCGCCGGCCCGCAGCACCCGAGCGGTCCTGGTCCGTCGGGGCGGTCGCGAAGCGTTGAGCATGGGGAGGTCTCCTCGGAGCGGTCAGGGTGGGGCGTCAGGGAGGTCGCGCGCCCGCGGGTGCGCGGGTCCGGGCGCCCAGCCTACCGCCACCGGTGCGCAGGGCCGGTCTAGGGTGAGCTCATGGAAAAGCTCTCCGGCTCCTGGCGCCGGGTGTTCGACAGGTTCTGGTTCGTGCCCGCCGTGTGCGTGCTCGCCGCCGTCGTCCTGGCCCAGTCCGCCGTGGCCGTCGACCGGTGGCTGCCCGAGGACCTGGACTCCCCGTGGATCGCGTGGCTCTACGCCGTCGGCATCGACGGGTCCCGGTCGATGCTCTCCGCGATCGGCGGGTCGATGCTCGGCGTGGCCGCGACCGCCTTCTCCATCACGATCTCCGTGATCGCCACGGCCAGCTCCACGTACGGTCCCCGGCTGGTGCGCAACTTCATGGCGGACCGCGGCAACCAGGTGGTGCTGGGCGTGCTGGTCTCCACCTTCATCTACACCCTGCTGGTCCTGCGCACGATCCGCTCGGCCTCCGACGACCTCGCGCAGCCGTTCGTCCCGCACCTGGCGGTCAACCTCGGGGTGCTGATGGCCGTCGCGGACGTCGCCCTGGTCGTCTACTTCATCCACCACATCGCGGACTCCGTGCAGGTGGACACCCTCGTCCACGGTGCGCGCCGGCACCTGCTGGACGTCATCGAGCGGTGGCACCCGGAGGAGACGCCGGAGGAGCTGGTCCGGACCGCGGGGCACCGCAGCGGTGGGGGCGAGGTCCGGGCGGACAGTGTGGGCTACGTCGTCAGCGTCGACCTCGAGCGGCTCCGGGACCACGCCGAGGCCGGTGACGTCGTCGTCGAGCTCGTCCCGCGGGTGGGCGACCACGTCCTGGCGGCGGAGCCGCTGTTCCGGGTGTGGCCCGAGCACCGGGCCGAGGAGCTCGCGGGCCGGCTGCGGCGCTGCGTGCGGGTGGGCGACTCCCGCTCGGCGCTCCAGGACGTCCGCTTCGCGGAGCAGCAGGTGGTGGAGCTCGCCGTGCGCGCCCTCTCCCCGAGCACCAACGACCCCTACACCGCGGTCAACGCCGTCGAGGAGGTCGCCTCCGGGATCGTCACTGCCGTGGCCCGCCCCCTCCCGGGGAACACGGTGGTGGTCGACGGCGTGCACCGGCTCCGCTACGGGACGGTGGGGGTCGAGGAGATCGTGGACATGCCGTTCGACCAGATCGGCCCGCACGCCACCGGGCACGTGAGCGTCCTGCTGGCCCTCGTGGACCTCGCCGCCCGCATCGAGGCGGCGAGCGTCCACCCGTCCGTGCGGAGGCAGGCCCACGAGCACGTCGGCGTCCTGCTCGACCGGTTCCGGGACAGCGCACCGCACCCCCGGGACCTCGCCCGGGTGGAGCGGCACGTCAGGCTGCGCTCGGCCGACTGAGCGGATCCGCTACCGGCGGAGCCGCGGGACCCGGCGCAGCAGCAGGCCCACGAGCACCGCGGTCCCGGCCAGCAGGGCGGCGCCGATCCCGGCGGACAGGTGCACGCCGGCCTCGAAGGCCGCGACGGACGAGGCCAGGAGCTCCCCGGAGGCGTCCGGGCCGAGGCCTGCGGCGACGTCGACCGCCCCGCCGAGGGTCTCGGACGCGGTGGCGGCCTGCTCGGGGTCCAGACCGGGCGGTAGGGCCATCCGGCGGGCGTAGGTCGCGGTCACGGCCGTGCCCAGGACGGCCACGCCGAGCCCGGCCCCCAGCTCGTAGGCGGTCTCCGAGATCGCCGAGGCGGCGCCGGCCTGCTCGGGGGCCACCTCGGTGAGGATCAGGTCCCCGGCGATCGTCTGGGCCGCGCCCGAGCCCAGCCCGATGACCATGAGGGCGACCACGAGCACGAGCCCGCCCGAGAGGTCGCCGAGCAGGACGAGCAGGAAGCCCGATGCCATGACCAGCAGCCCGCCGCCGAGCACGAGCGCCGGGGGCACGAAGCCGACCACGCGCACCACCAGCAGACCCGAGGCGATCGTGACGGCGGCGCCCGGCATGAGGGCCAGGCCCGCCTCCAGGGGCGGCATGCCCTCCACGAGCTGCAGGTGCTGGGAGACGAAGAAGAGGAAGCCGATGAAGGTGGTCGAGGCCACCAGGTTGTTGAGCAGCCCGCCGGTGAAGGGGGCATGGCGGAAGAGCCGCAGGTCCAGCATCGGCACCGGGCTGCGCAGCTGGCGGCGCACGAACAGCCCCCCGGCGGCCACGGCCACCACCGTGGCGGTCAGCACGCCGGCGGACGGGCCGTGCCCGCCGAGGTCCTTGATGCCGTGGACCAGCGCCACCATGGCGGTCATGATCAGCGCGGCGCTGGGCACGTCCACCGGGCCCGGCGCCGGGTTGCGGGACTCGGGCACCAGCACCGGCGCCAGGACCAGCAGGGGCAGCAGCACCGGGACCGCCAGGAGGAACACGGACCCCCACCAGAAGTGCTGGAGCAGGAAACCGCCCACCACCGGGCCCAGGATCCCGCCCGCCGAGAAGCCCGTGGCCCACACCGCGATGGCCGTGCGCCGCTGCGTCGCGTCGTGGAAGATGTTGCGCAGCAGGGACAGGGTGGCGGGCATCAGCATCGACCCGAAGAGGCCCAGCAGCGCCCGGGCGGCGACGAGCGACTCCCCGGTCGGGGCGAACGCGGCGAGCGCGGACACGGCCGCGAAGCCCGTGCTCCCCACCAGCAGCAGCCGGCGGCGGCCCACCCGGTCCCCGAGGGAGCCCATGGGCACGAGCAGCCCGGCCAGCACCAGCGGATAGGCGTCCACCATCCACAGCAGCTGCGTGCCGGTGGGGCCCAGCTCGCGGGAGATCTCCGGCAGCGCGAAGTTCAGGACCGTGTTGTCCACGGAGATCAGCAGCACCGGCAGCATCAGGACCACGAGGGCGGCCCACTCGCGGGCGCCGGCGCGGACCGGGACGTCGGGTGCCGGGGACAGCATGGCGGGGCGGGGCTCCTTCCGGGGCGCGGGGTGCGGGCCCCATCCTTCCAGAGCCGGCACCGTGCCCGGCCCGGACGGGCGGCGGCGGGCCGCACTAGACTGCTCGGGATGGCCCGCCGGACGGTCCCGTCCGGCCCGCAGCGACAATGATTGAGGTCCCCGATGGCCGAGCCGGTCCCCACAGGCACGACGTCCGACGACGCCCCCGGCGTCTCCGAGCAGTACGAGGCCGCCCGGGACCGCGTCCTGGAGCTGCGGGAGGACTACGACCGGGCCCGCGAGGAGTTCCGCTGGCCCCGGATGGAGCACTTCAACTTCGCCCTGGACTGGTTCGACCACGTCGCCCGGGACCCGGAGCGCGGGGCCCGGGACGCGTTGTGGATCGTCGAGGAGGACGGCACGGAGCTCCGGCGCACCTTCCGGGAGCTCGCCGAGTCCTCGGCCCGCACCGCGAACTGGCTGCGGGGCCTGGGGGTGCGGCGCGGCGACCGCGTCCTGCTCATGCTCGGCAACCAGCTCGAGCTGTGGGAGACCCAGCTCGCCGGCATGAAGCTGGGCGCGCCCCTGATCCCCACCGCCGTCATGATGCCGCCCGCCGACCTGCTGGACCGCGTGCAGCGGGGCAAGGTCTCGTGGGTCGTCACGGACACCGCCAACGCGCCCAAGTTCGCGGGCGTCGACGGCGACTACGAGCTCGTCGTCGTCGGCGCGGAGGTCGAGGGAGTGCGCGCGCAGCTGCCCGGCCGTCCCGTGCACCCGTACGCGGAGGCCGCGGCCGCGGACCCCGTCTTCGTCCCGGAGGGCGCCACGCGCTCCCGGGACCCCCTGCTGCTGTACTTCACCTCCGGCACCACGTCCCAGGCCAAGCTCGTGGAGCACACCCACTACTCGTACTCCTTCGGGCACCTGTCCACGGTCTACTGGATGGGCCTGCGCCCCGGGGACGTCCACCTGAACATCGCCTCCCCGGGCTGGGGCAAGCACTCGTGGTCCAACTTCTTCGCCCCGTGGATCGCGGAGGCCACCGTGTTCATCCACAACCAGGCCCGCTTCGACGCGGTCGGGCTCCTGGCGCAGATGGGCCGGGCCGGGGTCAGCAGCTTCTGCGCCCCGCCCACCGTGTGGCGGATGCTCATCCAGGCCGACCTGCACCGGGTGCAGGACCCGCCGACGTCCGCCGTCTCCGCCGGCGAACCGCTCAACCCCGAGGTGATCCGCAGGGTGCAGGACGCGTGGGGCGTGACCATCAGGGACGGCTACGGCCAGACGGAGACCACGCTGCAGATCGCCAACACCCCCGGGCAGCCGGTCGCGCCGGGGGCCATGGGCCGGCCTCTGCCGGGTTTCGTCGTCGACCTCTTCGACCCGCAGACGGGCGCGCCCGCCGAGGAGGGGGAGATCTGCCTGAAGGTCGACGACGACCCGCCCGGGATCATGGCGGGCTACATCGACGAACCCGAGCGCACGGCCGAGGTCGTCAAGGACGGCTGGTACCACACCCGCGACATCGCCCGCCGCGACGAGCACGGCGTCTACACGTACGTGGGCCGCACCGACGACGTCTTCAAGGCCTCCGACTACCGGATCTCCCCGTTCGAGCTGGAGTCCGTGCTCATCGAGCACCCCGCGGTGGCCGAGGCCGCCGTGGTCCCGGCGCCGGACCCGGTCCGGCACGCGGTGCCGAAGGCCTACCTGGTGCTCGCCGCCGGCGCCGAGCCCACCCGGGAGCTCGCGGGGGAGATCCTGCGCTTCGCCCGGGAGAACCTCGCTCCCTACAAGCGGGTGCGCCGGGTCGAGTTCACCGACCTGCCGAAGACGATCTCCGGCAAGATCCGCCGGGTGGTGCTGCGCGAGCGGGAGGCGGCGGCGGACCGCTCCGGCGCCGCGGCCCCCGGGGCCGACGGGTACGGCGTCGAGTACACGGAGGCCGACTTCCCGGGGCTGCGCGGCTGAGCGCCCGCGCACGGCGCCCCGCCACCGGACCGGGGTGCCGTGCCCGCAACGTGACGTAACGCACAGTGCCGGCCGTGCGCGCAACGGGGGACACCCCGCGTGCGGGGTGTCCCCACTTCGTGCCACGCCGGCCGCCGCGCAATACCGATCGGTAACGAGAGGTCGTGGTGGAACCTGGCGTTGACCAGTGCAAACACATGATTTTGCGTCGGTGTCCACCAAACCGTATGTGACTTCACGGGCCGTGACAGGTCACGGAAACCCTGCCACCATGGTGGCAATTGGTTCACCCGATGGGGCAGAACCAACCGATCCGCCGGGGGGCGGATCGACAGCGGTTCATCGGGGGATGGGCCGCACGCACGCAGGCATCGGGGGGTGCCGGTGCAGCCGGTTCATCGGGGGGTGAACCGAATGGGAGCACCGCTGGGGGGCGGTACTCCCGCCAGGCGAGTCTCTGCTCGCCACCGGCCGTCAGGCCGGTCGATGCGCCCGCTGCGGGGGCCATCCGTTCGACGGATGGGCAGCGGGCGCATCGCTCTGTCCGGGCCCCGTCGCCACTGCACGTCCTGACCTCCGGTGGGGCGGCGTCGGGGGGCCCTGGAAGACTGGGGCCATGACGACTTCCCCGGCCCACGACATCGCCGCCCACGACACCGCGACGGACCCGGTCCTGCACGAGGACGCGCTCCACCTGCTGCGCGCGCTCACCGGCCGGGCGGACGCCGCCTTCCACCCCGGGCAGTTCGAGGCGGTCGAGGCTCTCGTGGGGCGCGGCCGGCGGGCCCTGGTGGTGCAGCGGACCGGGTGGGGCAAGTCCGCGGTCTACTTCCTCTCCGCCCTGCTCCTGCGTGCCCGGGGGCGCGGGCCCACCCTGATCGTCTCCCCGCTGCTGGCCCTCATGCGGGACCAGGTCTCCGCCGCCGCCCGCGCGGGCGTTCGGGCGGCGGCCATCAACTCCGCCAACGCCACCGAGTGGGGGCAGATCGCCGCGCAGCTGGAGGCCGACGAGCTCGATGTCCTGCTGGTCTCCCCGGAGCGGCTCAACAACCCGGTGTTCCGGGAGCAGCAGCTGCCGCAGCTGGTCGCCCGGCTCGGGCTGCTCGTGGTGGACGAGGCGCACTGCATCTCCGACTGGGGCCACGACTTCCGCCCCGACTACCGGCGCATCCGCGACCTCATCGCCCGGCTCCCGGAGCAGGTCCCCGTCCTGGCCACGACCGCCACCGCGAACGAGCGCGTGGTCGCCGACGTCGAGGAGCAACTGGGCGTGCGTCCCGGCGGCAGCAGCACGGGGGAGGTCTTCACCCTCCGCGGCCCGCTGTCCCGGGCGTCCCTGCGCCTCGGCGTGCTGGACCTGCCCTCGGCCACGGCGCGCCTGGCGTGGCTGCTCGAGCACGTCGAGTCCCTCCCGGGCAGCGGGATCATCTACGCGCTGACCGTGGGGGCCGCCGAGGACACCGCCCAGGCGCTCGCCGACGCCGGGATCCCGGTGAGCGCCTACACCGGGCGCACCGACCAGGGCGAGCGCGAGGAGCTCGAGGCCGCCCTCAAGGAGAACCGGGTCAAGGCCCTCGTGGCCACCTCCGCGCTCGGCATGGGCTTCGACAAGCCGGATCTCGGCTTCGTGGTCCACCTGGGCGCGCCGTCCTCGCCCGTGGCCTACTACCAGCAGGTGGGCCGTGCGGGCCGCGCCACGGACAACGCGGACGTCCTGCTGCTGCCGGGCACCGAGGACCGCCGGATCTGGGAGTACTTCGCCACCTCGTCGATGCCCACCGAGCAGAAGGCCGCCGCCGTCCTGGGCGAGCTGGAGGCCGCGGGCGGAGCCCTGTCCGTGGCCGTGCTGGAGTCCCGCGTGGACGTCCGGCGCAGCCCGCTCGAGCTGCTCCTGAAGGTCCTCGCCGTCGAGGGCGCGGTGGAGCGCGTGCAGGGCGGCTGGCAGAGCACGGGCGTGCCGTGGCGCTACGACGCCGAGCGCTACGGCCGGATCGCCGCGGCACGGGTGGCCGAGCAGGACGCCATGCTCGAGTACGAGCGCACCACCGGGTGCCGCATGGAGTTCCTCGCCCGGCAGCTCGACGACGCCACCGCCGAGGCCTGCGGGCGCTGCGACAGCTGCGCCGGCCCCTGGTACCCCACGACCGTCGACGAGTCCGCCACCGACACCGCCGGGGCCGCCCTGACCCGCGTGGGCGTCGTGGTGGAGCCGCGCGCCCAGTGGCCCACCGGGATGCCGCGCCTCGGGGTCGAGGTCAAGGGCCGCATCCCGGAGCAGGAGCGCTGCGCCGAGGGGCGGGCGCTGGCCCGGCTCACGGACCTCGGCTGGGGCAACCGGCTGCGCGAGGTGTTCCGCACCGACGAGGAGGGCGCGCCGGTCGACGGGCCGGTGGACCCCGCCCTCGGCCGGGCGTGCGTCCAGGTGCTCGCCGAGTGGCGCTGGGCGGACCGGCCCGCGGCCGTCGTCTCGGTCCCGTCCCGCTCGCGTCCCCGGCTCGTGCGCTCCCTGGCGGAGGGCATGGCCGAGGTCGGGCACCTGCCCTATCTGGGGGAGCTCGACGTCCCCGAGGGCTTCCCGTCCGGCGGGCACGGCGGCAACAGCGCGTACCGCCTCGCGGCCCTGTGGGAGAAGTTCCGGGTGCCGCCCGAGCTCGCGGAGGGGCTGGACCGGCTGGGCGGGCGCCCGGTACTGCTGGTCGACGACCTCGTGGACAGCCGCTGGACGCTCGCCGTGGCCGCCCGCGCGCTGCGCCGGGCCGGTTCCGGACCCGTGCTGCCGTTCGTCCTGGCCTCCCAGGGCTGACGCGCGGACCGCGCCGGGCGGCCCGGCCCGGCGCGGTCTTGTACGCTGGCCTGCGTGTCCCCTGCCCCCACGCCGCTCGTCGACGTCATCATCCCGGTGCACACCACCGCCCGGCCCGTGGACCGGGCCGTCGGCTCCGTGCTGGCCGGGGGGCTCCCGGTCGGCGACCACGGCGGGGTGCACATCACGGTGGTGTGCCACAACGTCGAGGCCGCACTGATCCGCGACCGCCTCGCCGCGGAGCACCGTCCGCTCGTCGAGCTCGTGGAGTGCTTCGACGGCACCGGCAACCCGGCCGGGCCCCGCAACCTGGCCCTCGAGCGCTCCCGCGCCCGGTACGTGTCCTTCGTGGACAGCGACGACACCCTCGCCCCCGGGGCCCTCGCGGCCTGGACGGCGACCGCCGAACGCCACGGCTCCGCGGCGGTGCTCCCGCGCCTGGTCAAGGACTCCGGTCGGCCGGTGCGCACCCCCGTGCCGCGGCCCTTCCGCCGCGCGGACCTCGACCCGGTCAAGGACCGGCTCGCCTACCGCACCCACGTCTTCGGGCTGCTCCGCCGGGAGCTCCTGGTGGACCGCGGGGTCCGCTTCAACGGCCGGTACGCCACCGGGGAGGACCAGGAGCTGGTGGCCCGAGCCTGGTTCGGCGACGGGCGGGTCGACCTCGCGCCCCGCGGCGCCGGCTACCTCCTGCGGGAGGGTGCCGCCGACCGGATCAGTGCCGAGCCGCGGCCCCTGACGGACGACCTCGCCGCGGCGACCGACCTGCTCGGCGGCTCCTGGTACGCCGGGCTGGCCGTGGAGCAGCGGACGGCGATCGCCGCCAAGATCCTCCGGGTCCAGGTCTTCGGCGCGGTCCGCGGCCGGACCGCCGCCGGACGGTGGTCCCCGGAGGACGCGCACCAGGTGGGCAGCCTGCTCGACCTGGTCACGTCGCGCGCACCCCGGGCGCTCACCGTGCTGTCCTGCGCGGACCGGGAGGTCCTGGACCTCGTCGTCCGGCCGGGGGCGACGGCGGAGGCCATCCTCCGGGTGGACAACGCCCGTCGCCGCTTCGGCTGGCCCACCACCCTGCTCACCCGGGACCCGCGCAGGGTCCTGCACCGCGAGGCCCCCCTGCGGTTCATGGTCGCGTCCCTGCTGATGTGACCGTGCGGCGCCGCCGTTCGGTGGAACAATGGTGCCGAGCCAGTCGTCCGACCCCCCGCCCGACGAGAGAACTCCATGAGCCGTCTCCTCCCCGCCGACCCTTCCCCCGGGGTCGCGAGCAGCACCGCGCCCCCGGCGGGCACGGCCGCCCCCGCCCACCGCTTCCGCCCCGAGGTCCAGGGGCTGCGCACCGTGGCCGTCCTCCTGGTCGCCGTCTACCACGTGTGGATCGGCGGGGTCTCGGGCGGAGTGGACGTCTTCCTGTTCATCTCGGCGTTCCTCATGACGCTCTCCTTCGTCCGGCGGCTCGAGGCCGGGAAGGGGCCGCAGCTGGGCCGCTACTGGACCAGGACGTTCTCGCGGCTGCTGCCTCCCGTGGTCGTCACGGTGCTGGGCACCCTCGTCGTGGTGCGGATGCTCTTCCCGTCCGACCGGTGGTACGCCGCGATCGAGGAGGCGGCGGCCACGGTGCTGTACTCCCAGAACTGGGTGCTCGCGTTCAACGCGGTCGACTACTACGCCGCGGACACCTCCCGGGCCAGCCCGTTCCAGCACTTCTGGTCCCTGTCCGTGCAGGGCCAGGTGTTCCTGCTGTGGCCCCTGCTCCTCGCCCTGTGCGGACTGGTCGCCCGGCGCACCCGGTGGTCCGTCGCCACGGCGGCCACCGGCGTGTTCGGCGCCGTGTTCCTCGCCTCCTTCGCCTTCTCGGTGGTCTCCACGGGCAACGAGCAGGCCTTCGCCTACTTCGACACCCGTGCCCGGCTGTGGGAGTTCGCCCTCGGGTCCCTGCTGGCCCTGGCCGTGCTGCGCGGCGTCACCCTGCCGGGCGCGCTGCGCCTCGTCCTGGGCTGGACCGGGCTCGTGGCCATCGCCGTGTGCGGGCTAGTCCTCGACGTCCAGGGCTCCTTCCCGGGCTGGGCCGCCCTGTGGCCGCTGACCGGGGCGGCGCTGGTGATCCTCGCCGGGCACACCGGTGACCCCCGCGGGGCCGACGCCCTGCTCAGCCGCCGGCCCCTGCTGGTCCTGGGCGAGGCGTCCTACGCCGTCTACCTGGTGCACTGGCCCGTGCTCGTCACCTACCTGGTGGTCACGGACCGCGCCAAGGCCACGCTGCTGCACGGGCTGCTCATCCTCCTGGGCAGCATCGTCCTGGGCGTCCTGGTGCACCGGCTCGTCGAACGGCCCCTGCGGCCCCGCACCGGCGCCCGCGCCGGCAGGCACCAGCTCGGGCTCGTGGTGCTGTGCGCGGCCCTCGTGCTGGTCCCCGTCTCCGGGGCGCGGGTGGTCCTGGACCGGCACGCCCAGGAGGCCGCGGAGCAGGCCGTCCTCGAGAACCCGGGGGCCGCGGTGCTGACCGGGGACCTCGCCTGGGATCGGGACCCGCAGGTGCCCACGATCCCGAACCCGCTGGTCCGCGAGGGGCAGTGGTCGGAGCTGCCGGAGTCCTGCGACGCCGCGACGGAGGAGTGGTTCGACGGCTACAAGGTGGCCTGCTCGACCCTGCCGGTCGACCCGGACGCCGAGGTCGACGCCATGGTGGTCGGCAACTCCCACGCCGAGCAGTGGCTGCCGGCGTTCCAGCGCGTCGCCGAGGACCGCGGCTGGAACCTGGTCTCCGTCATCCGGGGCGCCTGCCGGTTCCAGCCCGTGGAGACCACCGACAACACCGAGTGCCGGGAACTGATCGGGCTCACCGACCAGTACATCGAGGACCACGGGATCGACGTCGTGCTCACCACGTCCACCGTCACCGCCGACGAGGGGCCCGGCGAGCAGATCGCCCCCGGGTTCTCGCAGCTCCTGGACGACCTCGACGAGCGGGGCATCACGGTGGTCGGGATCCGGGACAACCCGCGGTTCTCCTTCAACATGGTCACCTGCATCGACCAGGACGGCCCGGACGCCGAGCGCTGCAACCCGCCGCGGGCGCAGAAGCTCGCCCCGCAGAACCCGGCCGACGCCCTGACGGGGTGGCACGGGAACTTCGTCAGCGTCGACATGAGCGACTGGATCTGTCCCGACGGCACGTGCTCGTCCCGGATCGGCAACCGCTGGGTCTACATGGACGACAACCACATGCCCCGCGACTACGTGGTCACGATGGTCCCGGCCTTCGCCGAGCAGTTCGACCAGCAGTTCGGGCAGCGGGCCCGGCCGCTGGCCGCGGGGTGAGCCGGAGCCGGCTCAGCGACGGAGCCGGGCGCCCACGGCGCGCAGCGCGGGCCGCAGGTCCCGGGCGCTGAGCCCGCCCCAGACGGCGAGGAACACGGCGGTCGCCCCGAGCGCCGGCAGCACCCTGAAGTCGGGGCCGAGCAGGTCGAGCGCGACCAGGATCATCGCGTAGCCGGCCACGATCCGCAGCAGGACCGTGCCCCACCGCATCCGGTCGAGCCGCCAGACCACGAGCAGCGGCAGCAGCGCGCTCAGCAGCGAGCCCGCGAGGTAGCCGACCGCGGAGGCCATGATCCCGAGCTCCGGGCCCAGCAGGAGCATCGTGACCACGCCCAGCACCAGGCCGAGCCCGTTGGCGGCGGCGAGCACCTTGACCCCCCAGGCCTCGGTGCCGTTGAGCCGGGCGTTCGCGGCGTTGAAGCTGGTCGCCGAGACGGCCAGGAACAGCACGACCAGCAGCGGCTCGGCGTTCACGAACTCGGGGTCCCCGAAATAGACCAGCCGGAGGACGGGCTCCGCCCACAGGACCCCCACGCCGAAGACCGGCAGGAACACCGTGACCATGGTGCGCAGGATCGTGTCCACCTGGCGGGTCAGGCCCGCGGTGTCCCCCGCGGCGTGCATGCGGGCCACGCTCGGGGACAGCGCGGTGAGCATGGCCCCGGACAGCATGCTGGCGGGGGTCGCGAGGGACACCGCGGCGGCGTAGAGACCGACCTCGGCCTTCGTGGCGAAGCTGTCGCCGATCACCAGGGACAGCTGCATCAGGCCGCTCGCCGCCAGCAGGTGGGCCGAACCCCAGGCGGTGAAGACCAGGATCTCCCGGCGCAGCGCCGGGTCGAGGCGCGCCCCGGTGCGGCGCGGCCAGGAGGGCAGCGCGTAGACCGAGTAGCCGAGGATCAGGGGCAGCAGCAGGACCCAGTGCCAGCCGGCGAGCAGGACCAGCAGCAGCAGGGTGAGGGTGAGGAACGAGCTGATGGTGTCCCACGCCGTCGTCGTCACGAACTGGTTGTTGCCCGTGCGGACGCCGCGCACGAAGTTGTAGGCCGACAGGGAGAGCACGAGCAGGCCCGCCGAGACCGCGAAGCCCCACGAGAGCTCGAGCGCGAACGCGGCGTAGAGCACCGCCGAGACCGACAGCAGCGCCATGCCCGCGGACGCGCTGGTCGCGGTGAAGGAGGCCGTCGCCGCCTGCCCCTCGGGGTCCTGGCGGCCCCGGGCCATCGCGATGAACTTGGCGGCCCCCGTGCCCGAGGCCTGGGGCCACAGCAGCACGAGGAACAGGGCCAGCGAGATGGTCAGGTTGACCTCGGCGAGGGCCTCCTGCCCCAGCAGATTGCCCACCAGGACGCTGTAGCCGAAGCGGGACAGCCCCTGGACGAACACGGCCACCACGGTCAGCGCGAACGCCGACCCCAGGGGGTTGTCGGTGTTCGCGTGGTTGGGCGGCGGGAAGAGGATCGAGCGCAGCCGGGACATCAGGCGGCCGACCCGGGGGCTGGGCTGGTCATCGCGCCCGAGTCTACTCGCGCCCGGGCGCCGTCCGGGGACCGCCCCGGGCGCGGCCCGCCGCTAGGGTGGCACCATGATCGCCGCCCCCACCTCGTTCAGCACCGTCCCCAGCACCCCGTTCAGCGCCCCGTTCGGCGCCGCGCCCGACGACGCCCCCGACCGCACCGGCGCCGGGAAGGGCTGAGCGCTGTGCGCGTGCTCGTCGTCAGCACCTGGTACCCGTCCGCGGAGCGGCCCGGGGAGACGCCCTTCGTCCCCCGGCACGTCCGCGCCGCCGCACGCCACCACGACGTCCGGGTGCTGCACCTGCGGCTGCTGCGCACCGGGCCGGCCGTCCAGGACCGGTGGGACGGGGTGCCGGTGCTCCGGCTCCCGTTCGACCCGCGGCACCCGGTCACGCTGCTGCGGGCGTACGCCGCGCTCCGCCGCCACCTGGCCGGCGCCGACGTCCTGCACACCATGCCCTTCTCGGCCGCGCTCGTCTGCCTGCCCCTCGCGGGGCGCCGTCCGTGGGTGCACACGGAGCACTGGAACGGCGTGCTCACCCCCGAGCAGAACGGGCCCGTGTGGCGGCGGTTCGCCGGGAGCCGCCGGATCCTGCGCGTCCCGGACCGCGTCACCGGCGTGAGCACCATGATGTGCGACGTGCTGCGCCGCTTCGCGCCGGCCGACAGGGTCGAGCGGATCGGCAACGTGGTCGACCACGCCGAGCACGTCACGGACCCGCCGCGGGGGAGCACCCTCGAACTCGTCGCGGTCGGCGCCCTGCGCGACATCAAGGACCCCCTCCTGGCGGTCGACACCGTGGCGTGGCTGCGCGACGCCGGCCACGACGTCCGCCTCACCTGGTGCGGCTCCGGCGGACTCGAGCAGGAGGTCCGGGACCGCGCGCGCCGGCTCGGGGTCGGGGAGCGCGTGCGGCTCCTGGGCAACGTCGGCGCGGACGAGGTGCAGCGGCGCCTGGCCGCCGCCGACGTGTTCCTGCTGCCCAGCCGTTCGGAGACGTTCTGCGTGGCGGCGGCCGAGGCCCTCGCCGCGGGCCGTCCGGTGGTCATGGGCGCCCTCGGCGGGCAGCGGGACTTCGTGCACCCGGGCAACGGGCGCCTCGTGGCCGAGCGCACCGCCGAGGCCTTCGGCGGTGCCGTGCTCGACGTCGTGGCGGATCCCGGACTGCTCGGCCCGGAGGCCATGGCGGAGGAGATCCGCTCCGTCTACGGGTCCGAGCGGATCGCCGCGGACCTCGACCGGCTCTACCGCTCCGTGCTCGCCGGGCGGCACGGGCGCCGTCGGCTTTGACCCCGTGCCCGGTCCTCCCTTAAGCTGGCCTGTGTTGTCCACCCGCGTGGTGGGCCACGGATGGAGACGTGCCAGAGCGGCCGAATGGACTTCACTGCTAATGAAGGGTCGGGGTTAAACTCGACCGGGGGTTCAAATCCCCCCGTCTCCGCGCTCGTGATGTCCCCGGACATCGCTGACACCCCGGACCCTCGGTCCGGGGTGTCTCGCGTTCCGGGTCCCGCGCCGCCCGTCATCTGCGGCCGCCCCCGTGACCGGGCACCGGCGGCTTCCTAGACTGGGGGCCAGTGCGCCGCCGGCGCCCGAGCCCAGGGAGGCCACCATGCCGGAGCAGGACCGTCCCGAGACCACTCCCGGCGCGCCCGGCGGGTCACGCCCCGCCCCCGCCTGGCGCGCCGGGCTCACGGACCGCACCGTCCTCGAGCAGGCCGTCGACGCCGTGACGGTGCGCCGGGTCTTCGGCGAGGCGTACGAGGTGAACGGCACCACGGTCGTGCCCGTCGCCCGCGTGAGGGGCTGGGGCGGCGGTGGCGGGGGCTCCGGCGAGGAGAAGGACAGCTCGGGCAGCGGATCGGGCGTGGGCTACGGCGTGCACGCCGAGCCGGCCGGGGTCTACGTGGTCCGGGGGGACAGCGTCACGTGGCGGCCCGCCGTCGACGCGGGGCGGATCGCCCTCGCGCTGGGCCTGGCGCTGTGCGGCGCGGCCACGGTCGTGGGCTGGGCGGCCGTCTCCCGCCGCGACTGACAGGATGGGACCATGTCGTTCCTGCTCCGTGTCCTCGTCAACGCGCTCGCCATCTGGGTGGCCGCCTGGATCCTGCCCGGGATGGGCATCGCGGCGGACCCGTCCGTCGTCTCGGCCGTCGGCGGCGAGACCGCGGCGTCGGTGCTGGCCTACCTGTTCGTCGGCCTGGTGTTCGGCGTCGTGAACGCGGTCGTGCGGCCCGTGCTGTCGATCCTGTCCCTGCCGATCACCTGCCTCACGCTGGGGCTGTTCGCCATCGTGGTCAACGCGGCGATGCTGTGGCTGACGTCCTGGCTGAGCTCCTTCACGCCGCTGCGGCTCGAGATCGACTCCTTCCTCTGGACGGCGGTGCTCGCCACCCTGATCATCGGGGTGGTCTCCCTCGTGATGGGCTGGATCGTCCCCGACCGCGAGAAGCGCTGACCCGCGCCGGGGCTCAGCCCCGGTGCAGCGCCGTCCAGAGGAACTCGTGGGAGAGCGCGTGCAGGCGGGCGGCCTGCTTGTTGTCGCCCGCGCCCGCGTGCCCGCCGTCGGTGGCCTCGTAGAACCACACGTTCTCGTAGCCCATGCCGAGCATCCGCGCGGCCGCCTTGCGCGCCTGGACGGGGCCCACGCGGTCGTCGCTCGTGGCGGTCCAGAACAGGACGTCCGGATAGTCCCGCCCCTCCTCCAGCAGGTGGTAGGGCGAGAACGTGCGGACGGACTCCCACTGCTCGGGATCGTCCGGGTCGCCGTACTCCGCGATCCAGGAGTAGCCCGCGGACAGCTTCGTGTAGCGGCGCATGTCCAGCAAGGGCACCCCGCAGGAGACCGCGCCGAACAGCTCGGGGAAGCTGGTGAGCATGTTGCCCACGAGCAGCCCGCCGTTGGAGCCGCCCGAGCACGCGAGCGTTCCCCGGGAGCACACCCCGCGGGCCTGCAGGTCCGCGGCGACGGCCGCGAAGTCCTCGTACGCCCGGTGCCGGTTCGCCTGCAGCGCGGCCCGGTGCCACGCCGGACCGTACTCCCCGCCGCCGCGGATGTTGGCGAGGACGTAGACCCCGGACCGCCCGGCGTCGTCGGTGCGGGTCAGCCAGGACCGCCCGAGGGCCCCCGAGTAGGCGGGGGTCCGGGAGACCTCGAAGCCCCCGTAGCCGGAGAGCAGCGTCGGGTTCGCCCCGTCGAGGACCAGGTCGGCCGGGCCCACCTGGAAGTAGGGCACCCGGGTGCCGTCCGCGGAGACCGCGAAGTGCTGCTCGACCGACAGCCCGGCCGCGTCGAAGAACGCCGGTGCGGTCCTCGCCGTGCGCGGCGGGGCCCCCGCCGCGCCGCCGGCCGGGACGGTGCCGCGGGACACGGTGGTGGGGGTGAGGAAGCCGGTGGCCACGAGCCAGTAGTCGTTGCCCGCCTCCGGGTCCTCGTCGTCGACGGCGTAGGCGTCCACGCTGGACAGCGCCGGCGCCCCGGGCAGCTCCGACGAGGTCCAGGGACCCGGCTCGGCGACCCGCACCACCGAGGAGACGTCCCGCAGCAGGTTGAGGAGCAGCCGGTCGGCCGTCCAGGACCAGGACTGCAGGGAGGTGCGCGCGTCCGGGACGAACACGGCGGTCACGGAGCGGTCCCCGGCCAGGAACGCCTCGAGCTCGGCCACGAGCAGGGAGCCGGCCGGGTGCACGGTCCCGTCCAGCTCGAGCTCCTCCTGCGGGCGCAGCAGCAGCCACTGCCGGTGCAGGTCCACCGTCACCGAGTCGGGGACGTCGACGTGCACGAGCTCCTCCTCCCGCACCAGGTAGGTGCGGGAGGCGAAGAAGTCCACCACGTCCACGGCCACGTCGCGCACGAAGCCCGGGGTGTGGTCGCGCACGAGCACCGCCTGGACGTGGTCCTCGGCCACCTCGAACACCTGGCGGGCCTCGGCGAGGGCCTGCCCGCGGCGCAGGACGCGGGCCGTGCGGGGATAGGAGGACGTGGTCATCGAGCCGGGGCCGAAGTCGGTGCCCACGTGCAGGGTGTCGGCGTCCACCCACGTCACGGTGGACTTCGCCGTGGGGACGTCGAACCCGCCGGGTACGAACCGGCGCTCGTCGAGGTCGAACTCGCGCACCCGCTTCGCGTCACCGCCGTCGGGGGAGAGGCTGAACAGCGCCCTCCGGTGCCGCCCGCCGGTGTACTGCGGGCGCAGCAGCCGGGCCCCGCCCCAGACCCAGTCGACGCCCTCCTCGGCGGCCAGCGCGTCGACGTCGAGCAGCACCTCCCACTCGGTGTCCTCGCCGAGCCAGGACTCCCACGTGGTGCGGCGGAAGACGCCGCGCGGGTGCTCGGCGTCGCGCCAGAAGTTGTAGTAGTGCGGCCCGTGCTTGGCGACCATGGGGATGCGCTCGGTCGAGTCCATGACCGCCAGCACGTCGGCCTCGAGACGGCGCAGCCGCGGGCCCTCGAGCGCCGCCAGGGTGCGGGCGTTCTGCCCGGCGACCCACTCCAGGGGTGCGGCCCCCGTGATCTCCTCCAGCCACAGGTTCTCGTCGTGCGGCTGCTCGGCGGTCGGGCGGGCGGCGGTCTGCGCGGTCTCGGTCATGTCCGCCATCGTAGGCGCAGCCCCGTGCCCGTGGCCCCGTGCGCGGGTCGATATCCTGAGGGCCATGAGCGCAACGGGCAGGCCAGGCACCGAACGACGAGTCACCGTGATCGGGGCCGGCCCGCGCGGGCTGTCGGTGGTGGAGCGGCTCGCGGCCCGCGCGGCGGCCTCCGGCACCCGGGTGCGCATCGACGTCGTCGACCCCTTCCCGCCCGGTCCGGGGCACGTGTGGCGGACGAACCAGTCCCCGCTGTACCTCATGAACACGCCCTCGGTGTTCCCCACGGTGATCGCCGACGACGGGGTGCTGCCCGTGGACCCGCTCGAGCCGCTGCGGAACATGAGCTTCGAGCACTGGCGGCTCGCCGCCGTGGCGGGGACCATCGCCGTGGACCCCGACGACGCCGCGCACCTGACCCGGATGACGCCGCAGTCCTATCCCTCCCGGCGGATGTACGGCGTCTACCTCTCCTGGATCTTCCGCACGCTGCAGGACGCCCTCCCGCCCACCGTGGCGCTCGCCGTGCACCGGGCCGAGGCCGTCGGCGTGCACGTGCGGGAGCACGCCCGGCACCGCTACGACGTGGAGATCAGCGGCGGGCAGAACCTCCCGGCGGACGCCGTGGTGCTGGCCCTGGGTCACCTCGACGCCGACCTGCGCCCCGACCAGCGGGAGCTCGTGGACGGCGCCGCCGAGCTGGGGCTGACCTACTGGCCGCCCGCCGTGCCCGCCGACGCGCACTGGGACGCCCTGCCCGCCGGGCGGACCGTGCTGGTGCGCGGCATGGGCCTGAACTTCTGCGACGTCCTCGCCCAGGTCACCGAGGGCCGCGGCGGGATCTACACCCAGGACGGGGAGCGCTACGTCTACCACCCGTCCGGGCGGGAGCCCGTGATCGTGGCCGGCTCCCGCCGGGGCACCCCGTACCGCTCCAAGGCCGTGCTCGAGGGCTACTACGCCGCCTCCCTCGTCACCCGGTTCTTCACCCTCGACGCCGTGCGGGCGCTCGCCGCGCGGGCGCAGGGACCGCTGTCCTTCGAGGCGGACCTGTATCCGCTGATCCGCAAGGACGCCCAGTGGAACTACTACACCGTCCTGGCGCGGACCGCCCCGGACGCCTTCGAGACCGATCCCCAGGAGTTCCTGGCGCGCCTCGACGCCGTGCTGAGCACCGGGGACGACCACCCCGAGGGGCCGTGGACGTCCCGGGCCGAGCGGCTCATCGCGTCCGCGGTGGTCCCGGGCCGGCAGCTCAACGCCCTGCGGCTCGCCCGCCCGTTCGAGGGGCTCAGCTTCGGCTCCCACGACGAGTACGCGGCGGCCCTGGTCCACCACCTGGACCGGGACGTGCACGGCGCGCTGGCCGGTGAGGACGACCCGCTGCAGATGGCCGTCGCCTCCCTCAACGCCGCGCGCACCGTGCTCAAGGCCGTGCTCGCGGACATCGGCATCGGCGACGCCTCCTGGACCGACGAGCTGCGGCGCACGTTCGAGCCGTTCGTGGAGGGCCTCGCCTCCGGGCCGCCGGTGCTGCGGACCCAGCAGCTGGCGGCGCTGGCCCGTGCCGGCGTGGTGCGCTTCCTGGGCCCGGACCCGCAGTTCCTCGTGGACGAGGAGGAGGGCCGGTTCGTGGCGAGCTCCCCCTGGGTCAAGGACGAGCCGTTCCGCGCCGAGCACCTCGTGGAGGCCATGTCCCCGCCCAACGACGTCCGGCGCAACATCTCGCCGCTGCTGTCCGCGATGCACCGGGAGGGACTGGTGCGGGTCCGGGCGATGGAGACCCGGGACGGTGTCGCGACCGTGCCTGGCACCGGGCTGGACGTGAGCCGTCCGCCGTACCGTGCGGTGCGCGTCGACGGCGGCGTGGAGCCCGGCGTCCTCGTGCTCGGCCTGCAGCTCTCTGCCGTGCAGTGGGGCGTGGCGATCGCCGCGGAGGCCGGCGCGTCCGCGGAGCTGGGCGCCCGGACGCTGGCGGACGCCGACCGCATCGCCGCGGCGGTGCTGGCCCCGGCTCCCGCCCGGCGCTGAGAAGGGTGCGGCCACGGGGACCCCGGCCGGCCACAGGATCCGTGGCGGGGCGGGGTCCCCGTGGCCGGCCACGGGCCGGGGGCAGCTCAGCCGGAGCGGCCCTGCAGCACCTCCTGGGCGCGGTCGGCGGCGTGCTCCGCGACGCCGCGGCCGGGGTGCTCGCCGGAGCCGCCCCGGCCCGGCTTCTGCGGAACCACCGGCTCCTCGGCGCCGGTGCGCAGGCCCACGACCTCCGGGTTGTGGTCGGAGGCCCGGTACGGGTCGGCCGCGTAGAGGTCGACCACGTTGTGGTTGTGCCGGCTGTACTCCAGGCCCACGGACTCGTGGGCGTTGATCTCCCAGATGTCCGAGCCGGTGACCATCTCGGCCGCGGCGGGGGAGGCCAGGACGTGGTCGAGGGAGCCGACCATCCCGCCGTAGGCGTAGGAGTGCTCGCCCTCGGGCGCCAGGTTCGCGTAGCCGGCGTCGTGCAGGACCCGCATCGGGGCCTCCTGGTCGTAGGAGTTGAAGTCGCCCGTGAGGAGCACCCGGTCGGTGCCCTGCGTGGACTCCAGCTGCTCGGCGAACGCCACGAGGGCCTGTGCCTGCGCGGTGCGGTCGGCGTTCCAGCCGCCGGCGCCGTCCCCGGCGTCGGCGTTGGGGCCGGTGGAGGGGGCGGGGCCCTTGGACTTGAAGTGGTTGGCGACCACGGTGAAGTCGTCGCCCGCGTCCCCGCCGGCGGGGCGGAACGTCTGGGCCAGCGGCTCGCGGGCGTTGTCGAAGTTCTCCTCGTCCTGGAGGATCACGGACTCGCCCACGGTCCCTAGCGCGGCCGGCCTGTAGATGAACGCGGTGCGGATGACGTCCTCGTCCTCGACGGCGGGCCGCTCGGCCGGTGACGGCACGTACGCCCAGACCTCGGCGCCGGCGGCGGTGTTGAGGGCGCCGACCAGGTCGGCGAGCGCCTGGTCCCGGTCCTTGCCGAACTTCGCGGAGTTCTCGATCTCCTCCAGGGACACGACCTCGGCGTCCAGGGCGTTGACCGCGGCCACGATCTTGGCCTGCTGGCGCTCCAGGTCCTCCTGCTCGGCCGCGCCGCGGGCGTCGCAGCCCCCGCGCACCGAGATCGGGTCGCCGGCGCGGTCCGTGTAGTAGCTGCAGCCGGTCAGCTCGTTGCCCGTGGTGGTGAAGTAGTTCAGCACGTTGAACGTGGCGAGCTGGAGGTCCCCGCCCACGTCCTCCGGGGCGGTAGCGCGGGTGTTCTCGGCGATGACGGGCGCGTCCTCGGGGTTCTCCCCGGTGACGTGCGTCGTGGGCTGGAGGCGCCACTCGTCGAACGAGTAGCCGAGCACCACGGGCGCCACGAAGTCGACGGGCGCGCCGATCCGCATCGGGGTCGTGGGGGAGAGGTAGGGGAGGGGGACCGAGGCGTTGGCGACGTTGCCGTAGTTGGTCGTGGCGCCGTCGTCGAGCAGGACGCCCCGGGCCTCGTTGTCCGCGGCCTGCGCGGCGGCCTCGGGCGAGCCGGGCGCGCCCACGGCGGTGGGCTGCACGAGCGGGGTGGTGTCGGCCGCCAGGCCGATCTCGCCGTAGCGGTTGAGGTCGTAGTTGTCGGTGATCACGAACGCACCGGACGGGTCGAGCAGCATGCCCTCGAGGTCCTCACGCTCGGCCTCCTCGGCCGGCCATGCCACGGTTGCGGGCTTGGCGGCCTCCGCGGCTTCGTCGAGGGCCCGCAGGCCCTCGGAGCGGACGCTGAGCCGGGTCTGACCGTAGTACTCGGCGACCTCGCCGGTGACCTCCACGAACTGTCCCGGCTGCACGGTAGCGGCGGTGTCGGGGGAGTACACGAAGATCGCCTCGGAGGCGTCGTGGGTGGCCGGGTCGAGGTCCCCGCCGGTGCCGGGGGTCTGCAGGTAGTAGCCGTTGAGGCCGCCGGTGGCGTACACCGCGGTGACGACGCCGCGGGTGGTTACGGCCCGCCCGGTCACCGGGGAGGTGTCCCCGGTGCCCTGGATCTCCCGGACCGGGAGCTCCACCGGCCGGACGCCCGGCCTGGGCTCCGGGGCGGCGTGGACGGGGACCGTCAGCGGCGCGGCGAGCAGCGCGGTGGCCGCCGCCGCGCTCAGGGGCACGGTGAAGAGCTTCTGCACGGGGGAGTTCCTTCGGTCGGGGGAGGGAGAAGGGGGTCGGGAGGGCTCAGCCGAAGAGGCGCCCGAGGACGGAGCGGGCGCGCTCGGAGCCGTGCTCCCACACGCCCTTGCCGGGCTCGCCCTGCCCGGGGTGCTTCCTGAGGTGGCCCTGGCCGGGCCGGTGCCCCGGCGCGGGCTCCTCGGACGGCGCCGGCTCCTCGCCGGGCCCGTGCGTGGGGGCCGGTGCCGGCGCGCAGCCGTCGGCCAGGTCCAGGACCTGCTCCGGGACGCGGACCTGCGTGCCGGTGGGCTCGGCGACGAGCCACACCGGCGCGCCCCCGGTCAGGTCGGAGGTGTCCACGGAGACCGTGGCCGCGCCGTCGGCGACGGCCGCGGTGCCGATCCCGGTGCCCTCCGGGCCGCCCTCGCGCACGGAGAGCGACGTGGTGGACGGGGCGCCCAGGGAGGTCATGTCGAGCTGGGAGACCTCGAAGCCCACGGTGCAGGCCTCGGCGGCCGCGCCGGTCAGGGACACGGACCGGCGGTCGAACTCCGGGGCGATCGGGGCGTCGGCGGAGCGGTCGGCGAGGTACTCCATCCAGGCGTCACGGTCGATCCGGCCGGTGTCGGTCACGTCGGTGCCCTCGGTGAGGGCGGTGAAGTTGTCGCCGCCCTCCACCAGGAAGGACACGGAGCCGAGCACGTACTCGGCGGCCGGGTCGACGGGCTGCCCGTCGACCGTGATCGAGGTGATCCGGTCGCCGGCCGGGCGGGCGGCGTCGAAGGTGTAGGAGACGTTCTCGGACAGGCCCAGCTGCAGATACGGCCGGGACGCCCCGGCGGGCTGCCACTGCTGCTCGAGGACCCGCTCGAACTGCTCGCCGGTGAGGGTGACGGTGCTGAGGTTGTTGGCGAAGGGCATCACCTGGTTGGCCTCGGACTCCGTCACCACGCCGTCGCGCTCGCCGTCGATGACCTGGGCGGGGTCGTCCGCCCAGAGGAGGTCGGCGCGCAGGCCGCCGGGGTTGATCAGGCCGATCTGCACGCCGTTCGACTCGTCCAGGCTGTCGCGGATGGACTCGGCGACCAGGTTGCCGAGGCTCGACTCGGCGCCCCGGTCGTCGCGGACCGGCTTCCCGTCGCGGAGACCGTAGGCGGTGGTGATGTCCCCGGTGATCTCGCCGACCGGGGTCCTGCCCCGCTCCACGGCGACCTCCTCGGCGGCCGCGACGATCCCGGCGACCTCGGCGACGCGCGGGTACCGGGCCACAAGCTCCTCCTCGGACGCGGTGACGACCTCGTCGACGGCCAGCACCGCGGTGGTGAGGTCGACGTCGTCGGCGGCCGCGTCGTAGCTCAGGGAGATCCGCCCGAGGCTGCCGCCGTACGAGCCGGCCTGCAGGACCGCGCGGTCGAGGTCGCCGTCGCCGTCCGTGTCGACGCCCTCGTCGTAGACCTCGTGGGTGTGCCCGTTGAGCACGACGTCCACGGTCGTGCTGGTGCCGGTCACCAGCTGGTCGCCGAGGGCGTCGGCCGCGTCCGCGACGCCCTCGTGGTAGACGGCCACGACGACGTCGGCCCCGTCCTCCTCGAGCCGCTCGGCCTCGGCGTTGACGGCCTCGACGGGGTCGCCGAAGGTGATGCCCTCGATCGCGCCGGGCGGGACGAGCGCGGCGGTCTGCTGGGTGACGGCGCCGACCACGCCCACGCGCACGCCGTCGACGTCGAACGTCGCGGACGCCTCGGTGACGAGCTCGCCGTCGGGGCCGGTGACGTTGGCCGCCAGGTACGGGAAGTCGGCGCGCTCGGTGATGCGGCCGGTCAGGTCGTCCGCGCCCCGGTCGAACTCGTGGTTGCCCACGGCAGAGGCGTCGAGGCCGAGCGCGTCGAGCACGTCGAGGGTGGGGTCGTCCTGCTGCACGGCCGAGACGTACTCGGAGGCACCCACGTTGTCCCCGCCGGACAGCAGCAGCGTGCCGTCCTCGTTTCCCGCGCGCAGCTGCTCGATCGCGCCCGCGAAGAGGAGGGGGTCCGAGCCGAGCCGGCCGTGGTAGTCGTTGAAGTAGAGCAGATCGACGGCCGTCTCCCCGGCGGCGGTCGATTCCCCGGCGGGGACCGGGGTGCCCGGGCCCGCGGTCTCCTCGGCGGACGCCGCGGGGAGGACCAGGCCGGACGAGGTGACGACGGCGCCGGCGGCGAGCGCGGCGAGCAGGGCGGGACGGTGCTTCTGGGGTGCGATGGGAGGTCCTCCGGGGGCGCGGCGGTTCGTTGTCACCATTGGAGCACGCAGACGTGAACGGTGGGCCACGACACAGCGACATCTTCCGGCCCGCACCGCGCGGGGCCACTGGGGGCCGGCATGCGCGGAGGCCCCCGCCGGCGGGTTCGCGGAGGGGGCCTCGTGCGGGGCGGAAGGTAAGGGATTTGAACCCTTGGTACGGGGTCACCGCACACCGGTTTTCAAGACCGGCTCCTTAGGCCGCTCGGACAACCTTCCCCGCGCTCGTCCGTTCCCCGGTGGGGCGGCGGAGCGCGCAGCCCATTCTTCCACGGCCCCTGGAACGCCGCCAAAGCCGCGGCTAGGGTGAGCGCGTGGACGCACCCGAGAGCCCCGACAGCGGGACGACGACGATCGTGTGGTTCCGGGACGATCTGCGCGTCACGGACCACCCCGCCCTCGACGCCGCGTGCCGGCGCGGCGCGGTGGTCGCCCTCTACGTCCTGGACCAGGACTCCGAGGGGGTCCGGCCCCTCGGCGCGGCCGCGACATGGTGGCTGGACGGGTCCCTGCGGTCCCTGCGGGAGTCCCTCCGGGAGCTGGGCATCCCCCTCGTCCTGCGCCGCGGCCCCGCGGGGGACGTGCTGCCCGAGGTCCTCGGGCGCACGGGTGCGGGCGGCGTCACCTGGAACCGCCGCTACGGCGGCCCCGAGCTCGCCGTGGACGCCGGGGTGAAGCAGTGGTGCGCCGAGCACGGGGTCGAGGCGCACTCGTTCCAGGCCGCGCTGCTGCACGAGCCGTGGACCCTGCGCACCGGCGCCGGCGGCCCGTACAAGGTGTTCACCCCCTTCTGGAAGGCGCTCCGGGCGCTGGAGATCCGGCAGCCCCTGCCCGTGCCCGGTGCGGGCCGGGGCGCCGCCGCGGAGGTCGCGGCGGCCGCCGGCACCGAGGACCAGGACGACTGGGGCCTGGTGCCGTCCCCGGAGCGCGCGGCCGGTCTGGCCGCGACGTGGACGCCCGGGGAGGCGGTCGCGTGGGAGCGGCTGGACGACTTCCTGGACCGCGTCGAGGACTACGCCGAGGGCCACGACCGGCCCGACCGGGACGGCACCAGCCGGCTCTCCCCGCACCTGCGGTGGGGCGAGATCAGCCCGTTCGCGGTGTGGGACGCGGCCGTCCGGCACCGGTCCGAGCGGGGGAGCAGCGAGGGACTGGAGAAGTTCCTGGCCGAGCTGGGCTGGCGGGAGTTCAACTGGCACCTGCTCCACCAGGTGCCGGACCTGCACGTGCGCCACGTCCGCCCGGCCTTCGACGCGTTCCCGTGGCGGGACCCGGCGGAGGCCGCCGGCGACGTCCGGGCCTGGCAGGAGGGGCGCACCGGATTCCCGCTCGTGGACGCGGGCATGCGACAGCTGCGGGCCACGGGGTGGATGCACAACCGGGTCCGGATGGTCGCCGGGTCCCTGCTCACCAAGAACCTGCTGGTCGACTGGCGGGCCGGGGAGCAGTGGTTCTGGGAGACGCTGGTGGACGCCGAGCCCGCGAGCGGGCCCGGGAACTGGCAGTGGGTCGCCGGCTCCGGCGCGGACGCGAGCCCGTTCTTCCGGATCTTCAACCCGCTGACCCAGGGCCGGAAGTTCGACCCCGAGGCCCGCTACATCCGCCGCTGGGTCCCCGAGCTGGCCGGGGACGAGGGCGTGGACCCCCACGAGCCCGGCCTGCTCGGCCCGTCGGTGGGCTACCCGGAGCCGGTCGTGGACCTGCCGGCCAGCCGTGGACGGGCCCTCGACGCCTACGCCTCGATCCGCTGAGCGCGGCACCGGCGCACCCCTGTTCGCCACGGGCCGACGCCGGGTGACCGGGTCCCCGCCCCGCGACACAATGGGAGCGCACGTCGTCCCCGACCGGAAGGCCCCACCATGCGCGCAGTGCTCGAGACCACCCCCGGCGGACCGGAGGTCCTCTCCGTCGCCGAGGTCCCCGCCCCGGAGCTCACCCCCGACGGCGTGCGGATCCGGGTCCGGGCCGCCGGGATCAACCGGGCCGACGTCATGCAGCGGCGGGGCAGTTACCCGGTCCCGCCCGGAGCGTCGAGCGTCTTCGGCCTCGAGGTCTCGGGCACGGTGCGGGAGCTCGGCCCCGCGGTGCCCGCCGGCGCCGGCCTCGCACCCGGGGACGAGGTCGTCGCCCTCCTGGACTCCGGGGGCTACGCCGAGGAGGTCGTCGTCCCGGCCGGCCAGGTCCTGCCCGCGCCCGCGGGAGTGGACCTCGCCGCCGCCGCCGGGCTCCCGGAGGTCTGCGCCACGGTCCTCTCCAACGTCTTCATGGCCGCCGCCGCCCGCGAGGGCGAGACGATCCTGGTGCACGGCGGCACGGGCGGGATCGGCACCAACGCCATCCAGATGTGCCGGGCGCTCGGACTGCGCGTGCTGACCACGGTCGGCAGCCCGGACAAGGCAGACGCCGCACGGCGGCTCGGCGCCGAGGCGATCGACTACCGGCAGGAGGACTTCGTCGAGCGCGTCCGGGAGCTCACGGACGGGCACGGCGCCGACATCGTGCTCGACGTCGTGGGCGGCTCCTACCTGGGGCGCAACCTGGACGCGCTGGCCACCAGCGGGCGCATCGCGGTCATCGCCACCCAGGGCGGGCGCACGGGGGAGCTGGACCTCGGCAAGCTCATGGCCAAGCGGGCCGCCGTGATCGGCACCACGCTGCGACCGCGGCCCGTGGCGGAGAAGACCCGCATCATGGCCGCCGTGCAGGAGCACGTGTGGCCGCACGTCGAGTCGGGGGCCGTCCGCCCGGTCGTCGACCGCACCTTCCCCCTGGACGAGGTCGCGCGGGCCCACGAGTACTTCGACTCCGGCACGCACATCGGCAAGGTCCTGCTCGTCCCCTGAGCGCACCGGCCGGCACGGCCCCGCACGCCCGGCCGCGGACCGTCGTCGTGCCCGCCCTCCGCAGGCCCTCCGCAGGCTCTCCGGCCCGCCCTCCGTGCGCGCGGGAGGTGGGCCGGAGCGCCGTAGGATGGACTGTCTCCTCTCGAAAGGACCGCCCGTGGCATTCCTGCGCGACTACCGCGCCGCTCGCCGTGACGAGGCCGAGCTCGGCCTGGGCGTGTGGCGCCGCGCCCACGACCGGTTCCGCCGGGGTCTGGACCGCTTCCACCAGATCCTCGAGAGCCTCCCGGACAAGGCGCTCGCGCAGTCCGTGGTGCCGACCGCCAACGCGCTCGCCGATCTGCTGCCGGAGGTGCGGTCCGTGTGCGCCGCGGCGCAGCGCGCGGCGCCCAGCAGCAGCCACGACATCCCGGCATCCCCGGGCGGCTACCTCAACGACGTCCACCGCGAGCTGTCCCGCGCCGGCAACGCGATGGCCCAGGCCGCGGAGGCCCTCACCATGGCCCGGTTCGTGCGCCCCGACGAGGAGTCCTCGGCCCACCGGCTGGACGCGGTCGTCCGCCGGGCGGAGGCGGTGCGGGAGCACGTGGAGCGCGCGGAGGAGCTGCTGCAGCGGGGCTGAGCCCGTTCCGCACAGGGGCGGGGTGGACCCGACAGACTGCTGATGGTTTGATGGTCGGCATGAACGCATCCGGATTCGACTACCGCGCGGCCGACGACGAGTTCGACGCCCGCTGGTCCCGCTCACCCCTCGGCCGTCCCGGCCGCGGCGGCCCCGGGCGCTTCGGCCCGGGCTACGACCTGCCCGGCCGCCGGGCTGGGACGTACGGGCGCCGGTCCGGCTTCCGGATGCTCCCCTTCCCCGGCTACTCCACGCGGACCCGCCGCGGCACGAACGTCACGGTCGGCGGCTGCTGCCTGCCGCTGCCGATCGGGTGCCTGACCAGCACGGTCCTCGCGGGCGCGGCGGTCGTCCTCGCGGGGCGCGCCGCCCGCGACTGAGCGTCCCGACGGGCCGGGCGGCGGATCACGCGGCCGCCGGCTGCGCCCGTAGGGCGTCGACCGGGACGGGCACGATGTGCTCGACCGGGACGGGCGCGTCCTCCTCGTCCTCCAGGGGCGGGCAGAGGCGCCAGCCGACGGCCTCGAGGTCCAGGGCGAGGCGCATCTGGCCGGTCACGGGGCCCTCGTCGCAGTAGCGGCCGAACGACCGTCGGACGTCCTCGAGCGCCCGCCAGCGGATCAGCGCCGCGGGGCCGCCGACGGCGGTGGACCGGGCGGAGACGGCGCCCACGTTGCGGTCCTGGAGGGCGGCCAGGGCTCGGGCCAGGAAGCCCGGTGGCAGCCGGACGCCCGCGTCGAGGACCAGGACCAGGTCGTCCGGCTCCATCCGGACGGTGTCCAGGGCCTGGTTCAGCGCCCCGGCCCGGTCGTGACGGTTGTCGACGGTGAGCAGGACCTCGGCGCCGGCGTGCAGAGCGACCTCGACGGTGGCGTCGGTGGAGTCGTCCGACATCACGAGGATGCGCTCCGGCGGACGGGTCTGACGGTGGAGGGAGGTGACCGCGTGCTCGACGCGGGTCGCCTCGTCGTGGACGGGAATGATCGCGGCGATCATGACGACTTCTCTCGGCGTGCTCGGCGTGCGCCCCGCCGCTGACGTCCCCCTGCGGCGAGGAGCCCGACCGGCCCCTGAACGAGTGCTTTCGGTGACAACGTGAGCCCCCTGACGTGTTGTCCTGGACCAAAGTCTAGGCACCACGGCAGACAGTTTACATCCGCAAATCAGGGGACGTCCGCCCCGGCAGGAGAGGCATTCCAGGGGGCGCCGGGGGTGCTACGCCTCGTCCCGGCCGCACTCCCGGCACAGCTTCCAGACGTTGGTGTCGCCGTGCCGCTCGAACACCACCCGGCTCACCAGCGCCTGGATCAGGGCGAGCCCGCGCCCGGACTCGCGGTGCTCCTGCGCCATGGTCCGCGCGAGGTCCACCTGCGCCGGTGCGGCGCCGATCTCGTAGATCCTCGCCTCCAGCCGGTGCGGGTCCGCGACCAGGTCCACCGAGAGCTCGATCGGCTCCTCCGCCGCGGGCACCGCGTGGACCACCACGTTGCCGGCCGCCTCCACCACCGCCAGCGTGAAGGCCATCCGGTCGGCCTCGGGCACGAACGTGGCCTCTCCCCACAGGGCGTCCAGGTCCTCGTGCAGGGCGTCCACCGTCAGGGCGGTGGCGGGGCCCCGGCGCGAGCGGCGGGCCGTGGGCTCAGTCATCGGCGAAGGCCGCGTCGGCGGTGTCGTAGGGGGTGAGGACGCGGTGCATGCTGGTGAGCTCGAGGACCATGCGCACCTGGGGGCTGACGTTCGCGATCCGCAGGTCGCCGCCGGCCTGGCGGGCCAGCTTGAGGCACCCGATGAGGGCGCCCAGGCCGGAGGAGTCCATGAACTCGGTGCCGCCGAGGTCGACCACCACGTGGTTGCTGCCCTCGCCGACGACCTTCGCCACGACCTCCCGGAGCTTGGGCGCTCCCACCATGTTGAGCCGTCCGGTGCCCGTGATGTGGGCGAACCTCGGCTTCTGCTCAATCGTGAACTGCATCGGCACTCCTCTTCTCGGGCTCGAAGCCCGTGTATCTCGCGGCGGTGACGAGCACGCTCAGCACCACCAGGTCGAAGGCGACCCAGGCCACGTTGACCAGGGTTCCCACCGGTTCGTTCAGTCCGACCGCCAGCCGGACGGTCCCCACCACGAGGGCCGCGGCCAGCAGCCCCATCACCACCAGCTGCGGGCGGATGAGGTGCCAGGCCGGACCGGAGTCCTGCCGCACCTTGGGCGTGACCGCGAAGCCCAGGGGCCGGCCGAACCAGACGTTGCGGGCGGCCGTGGTGCACGCCCGGATCCAGATGGGGAACAGGGCGAGACTGTACTGCTGGCCGCGCCACGTGGGGATGCCCCGGCCCACCACGAGGAACAGCAGCTGGTTGACCACCATGAAGGGGATGAACCGGACGAAGAAGTCCCAGCTGAGGCTCGTGACCGGGAGGATGCCCAGCACCAGGTACACGATGGGCGCGGCGAAGTAGACGACGGCCGCGAAGCCGGACAGGTAGCTCCACATCGTGGCGAAGTACATGAGCCGCTGGCCCCACCCGAGCCGGCGCTGCAGCAGCGGGTTCTCCCGGAGCAGCACCTGCACCGTGCCCTGCGCCCAGCGCAGGCGCTGGGTGAGCATGGTCTTCAGGTCCTCGGGGGCCAGGCCGTGGGCGAGGACCTCGTGGTGGTAGACGCTGCGCCAGCCCAGGCCGTGCAGGCGCATCGCCGTGGCCATGTCCTCGGTGACCGAGATCGTCGCCAGGGGCATCACCGGCTGGGCCTCGCCGGGCCGGTCCACGGAGACCGCCTCGAGCACCTCCCGGACCGGCTCCACGGCGGCCAGCGGGGACAGGTCGCGGCGGGACATCCGGTCCACGGCGGAGGCGAGCTCCTCCGGCCACACCATGCCGTCCTCCGGGGGCAGCTCCAGGGCGGCGATCGAGGCGAGATCCGCCTCGATCTGGGAGAAGTCCTGCGTGACCGTCCGCCGGGCCGCCGCGTCCACCTCCCGCTGCAGCCGGTAGGTCAGCTCCGTCAGGGGGGCGCCGGCCTTCAGCTCCGCGTGGGCCCTCGCGGTGGCGGCCTCGACGTCGTCGAGCATGCCGGCGACGACGGGGTTCGTGGCCTCCGGGGCCCGCCGCGCCTTCCGCAGGGCGGCCCGCGTGCGGGCGAGGGCCTCCTTCACGTCCTGCTCGACCTCCTGGACGTAGCCGGAGAGGCCGAGCTGCATGAGCGCCTCGCGGCGCAGGATCGCGTTGGAGCCGCAGAAGAAGGCGGCGTTCCAGCCGTCCTTGCCCTGCTGGATGGGGCCGTAGAACAGGGGGGCCTGGCTGCCGAGCGGATCGTGGTCGGGCACGTTGACGAACCACTGCGGCGTCTGCACGAGCGCCACCTTGCGGTCGTTGAACCAGCCCAGGGTGCGGTCCAGGATCTCCGGGTCGGGGACCTGGTCGGCGTCGAGGATCAGGAGGAACTCGCCCTGGGTCGTCATCAGGGCGTTGTTGAGGTTTCCGGCCTTGGCGTGGCGCGGCCGGTCGGTCCAGTCCTCGCTGCGCGTCAGGTAGCCCAGCCCGTGCTCGGCGGCGAGGGCCTCGAGCTCGGGGCGGGCCCCGTCGTCGAGGATCCACGTGCTGTGGGGGTGGCGGATCGCCTGCGCCGCCAGGGCGGTGCCCATCACGAGGTCCAGGGGCTCGTCGTAGGTGGTGATGAAGACGTCCACCGTGGCGCCCGCGGGCGGGGCGCCGGCCTCCCCCCGGCGCCGGAGCCGCCACACGGTGAGCCCGAAGAGCGAGACGTCGATGAGGCTGTAGGTCTCGGCGAGCACGAGGGGCACGGCGATCCACCACGCCGACCAGTTCAGCGACTCGAGCCAGCGCCAGGCGATGTAGTTGACGCCCAGCAGGAGCGTCAGGACGACCAGCAGCCGGACGAGGAAGCGGTTCACGGGGCGTTCCGGCGGCGGACGACCACGGCGGTCACGTCGTCGGTGCGGGTCTCCTCGGCGGCCAGGTCGAGGATCGCGGTGCAGACGGACTGGGCGTCATGGTGGCGGGAGACCACGTCCGCGACCGCCCGCACGGCGTCGTCGACGTCCTCGTAGGCGTCGAGGAGGCCGTCGCTGACGACGACGAGCGCGTCGCCGGGCGCGAGCACGATCCGGCCGGGCACCCACTCCGTCCCGGGCACCGCCCCCACCGGCGGACCGCCCGGGCGCAGCCGGTCGGTGCCGTCCGCGCGCACGTGCAGCCCCAGTCCGTGTCCCGCGTCGACGTACTCCACGACCCCGCGGGCCGTGTCCAGGCGGGCGTGGAAGAGCGTGACGAAGGAGTCGGAGTGGGCGAGGTCGTTCTCGAGCTGCCGGCACGTGTCGCGGAAGGCCTGCTGCATGTCCGGCTGCCCGGCCGCGGAGCGCAGCACGGCGCGCACGGTGGCGGCGATGAGCGCGGCCCCCATGCCCTTGCCCATGGCGTCGGCCAGCGAGACCTGGAGCCCGCCGCCGGTCGTGTACCAGTCGAAGAAGTCCCCGCCCACGCTGCGGGAGGGCCGGCACGCTCCGGCCACGTCGTAGCCGGGCACGGACGGGGCGGCGGCGGGCAGCAGGCTGCGCTGGACCTCGGCCGCGCGGCGCAGCTCCTCGGCGTCGGCCTGCTCCGCCCGGGCGCGCGGCCGGCGGAACATCGCCTCGATCCGGGCCTGCAGCTCCCGGGGGCTGAACGGCTTGCTGATGTAGTCGTCCGCCCCGAGCTCGAGGCCCTCCAGACGGTCGATCTCGCCCGGGCGGGCCGTGACCATGAGCAGGTAGGCGTCGGAGAACTGCCGCACCCGCCGGCAGACCTCCAGCCCGTCGAGGTCCGGGAGGCTGAGGTCCAGGGTGATGAGGTCGGCGCCGTCGCGGCGCACGGCCTCGATGCCCTCGAGGCCGGTCGCGGCGGTCGTCACGGTGAAGCCGCGCATGCCGATGGTCTGGGCGAGGAGGTTGCGGATGTCGTCGTGGTCTTCGATCACGACGGCACGGCGACCCTGGGGGGAGGGGGTCATGGACTCATTAAGCCGCTATTCTTTGCAATTGTCATCCCGACCCCCCGAGGGTGACGCACCCAGTCGGAAGAGTTCTCCCGTGGACCGCTTGCTCACCGTCCTCTCCCTCGACCGGATCAGCTTCCACGAGCTGTCGATGCGCCGGCGCGTGCTCCTGAGCCAGATGCCGTTGTTCGTCACGACCGTCGTCCTCGTCGCCGGGATCTGGGCCGTCCACGAACCGCTGCGGGACGACCTGCAGGTGCAGCTTGCCCTCGCGCTCACGCTCGCCCTGACGGCCCTGTGCGTGCTCGTGCCGTGGGACCGGCTGCCCTACGGGGCGTTCCTGACGATCCCGGTCCTGGACTTCGTCCCCATCACCCTGCTGCGGGAGGGCACGCTGAGCACCGTGACGGGGGTGGGCATCATGGCCGCGTTCCCCGTCATCTGGCTCACCGGCTCGGGACGGCTGCCGCGGGCGTCCGCACCGCTGGGCTTCCTCCTGACCCTCGCCATGGTGTGGGTCCCGCTCCTCGTCCCGCCCCGGCCGCTGAGCGCGCAGCTGCTGACGGCCCCGCTGCTGATCCCGGTCATGCTGCTGGGCATCGGGCTCACCGTCCAGGTGCTGTCGAACAGCATGGAGCGCCAGAACGCCGAGCTCGAGGCCAAGGACGCCGAGCTGCGCCGGCTGCTGGGCGTGACCGCGCGGCGGGAACGGCTGCTGAACACCGTCCTGGACACGGTGGACGTGGGCGTGCTGGCGATCGACGAGCACGGCCACGACATCCTCATGAACCGGCGCCAGCACCGGATCCACGAGCTCTCGCTGCCCGAGGGGATGGGGGACGGCGCCGAGGCGGACCTGCGGATCTACGCGGACGCGGACGGGACGCCGCTGCCGGTGGACCGGCGCCCCGCCCTCCGCGCCATCCGCGGCGAGTCCTTCTCCGACGTCCTGGTGTGGGCGGGGGAGGCCCCCGTCCAGCGGGTCCTCTCCGTGTCCGTCCGCGTGCTCCGGGACGAGGACGGGGGGACCGAGGGCTCTGTCCTGTCCTTCAACGACGTGACCGAGCTGGTGGCCGCGCTGAAGGCCAAGGACGACTTCCTGGCCGGCGTCTCCCACGAGCTGCGCACGCCCCTGACGTCCATCCGCGGCTACACCGAGCTCGTGGCCATGGACGATCGGCTCCCCGGGCACGTCCGCTCCGGGCTGGAGGTCATCGAGCGCAACGCGGACCAGCTGCTCGTCCTGGTCGAGGACCTCCTTCGCACGGCCGGCCCGGGTCTGGAGCTGCAGCCGGTGGCGGCCGACCTCGTCCAGGTGGTCCAGCAGTCCGTCGCGGCGGCCGGGCTCCGGGCCGCGGAGGCGGGGGTGGTGCTGCGGGTCGACGCCCCGTCCCGTCTCGTCCTGCCCTGCGACCCCGTGCGCCTGGGCCAGGTGCTCGACAACCTGCTCTCGAACGCCATCAAGTACTCCCCGGACGGCGGGCCGGTGACGGTCCGGGTGGCCCCGGTCGGCAGCACCGTGCAGGTGCAGGTCGTCGACTGCGGCATGGGGATGCGCCCGGAGGACGCCGAGAACGTGTTCGGCCGGTTCTTCCGCAGCCGCAACGCCCGGATGAGCGCGATCCCGGGGCTGGGCCTGGGGCTGGCGGTCGTGCGCGAGATCGTCCAGCGCCACGGCGGCACCGTCCGCTGCGAGAGCGCACCGGGGGAAGGAACCGTCTTCACCCTGACCCTCCCCGCGGCCGGACCGGCCGGTGCGGAGGCCCCCGACCGGTCGGAGCAGAACGGATCACCGGCTGTACTCCAGGCGGACCGAGTCGTCGTCGGGCAGCACCAGGACCGTGCTGCCGGCGACCGTCCACTGCTCGGGCAGGAGGAAGTACCGGCCGCCCCGCAGCGTCAGGAGCCGTAGCCCGTCATAGCGGTGGAGCGGGTCGTCCGGTCCGCCCAGCTCCTCCGCGCGGACCCCGGGCAGGCCGATGTGCAGCGGCTTCTCGCTGTAGACGACCGCTCGCGGCATCTCCGCCAGATCGTCCTGCAAGTCGTAGGCCATGACTTCTCCCATGGCCTCGGCCGCGGCGGTCGTGCCCCAGAAGACCAGGAGGCCGACCACCGACACCAGTGCGGCGGCGCCCAGGAGCTGGCCGCGCGGCGCGGTGGGCGGCCGGTCCCGCGCCGTGGCGCGCCGCCGGAGCCCGGCGGCCCATGCGGAGCCCAGGACGCAAAGCGCCATGGCGAAGGGGATCACCCAGGCCTCATCCTCCGGCACGGCGCCGCCCAGGAGCCGCGCCGCGACGGCCAGCCCGATGAAGAACCACGTCCCCAGCCGCGCCCACCGCGCCACCGGGGCGCTCCCGGACGCCCGGACCCGGGCGTCGACGCGCTCGCGGACCAGGCGGTCCGCCCACACCCCGGCGAGCACGACCACGGCGATCCAGAAGAGCGTCCCGTAGAGGGAACTGATGCTCAGCAGAAGGTAGTCCTGGGTGGTGTAGCCGAAGAGGTTCACGTCCAGGCCCATCACCCGGGCCTGGGCGCCGGCGCGGACCCAGCCGTAGTAGACGAGCAGGGCCGTGAGCAGGCCGACCGAGATGCCCAGCTCCGAGACCGCCTGCACCAGGCGCGTCCAGAGCGGGGGCTGGTCCGGTCCCTGTTCCGCCACCGTGGCTCCTACGGTGCGGGCGTCGGAGTGGGGGTGGCCGTCGGAGTCGGCGTGGCCGCCGGCGGCGGGCTGGGACAGGCGGCCGCCGGTACCTCGTAGACGAGGTGGGCCAGCCCGCTGACGGGCCAGTCCGCGTCCGAGACGGACACCGGGACGTGGCCGGTCACGTCGGAGGGAGGGGCGCGGAAGAACAGGCTTTCGTTGCCCTCCTGCACCGGCACGGCCGTGGCGCCCACCGTCACGGCGCGGATGCCCTCGGGCGGCATCCACTCGAGATTGCCCTGCAGGAAGACCGGGGCGCCCCCGCAGGTCGAGACGGGGATCTCCAGGCCCTCGACCCCGGGCGCCAGGGGAGAGACGAGGCTCTCCAGGACGAGAGGGCAGGCCGTGCCATCGGGGACCCGGAGGTCGGGGACCGCCTCCGGGGCCCGGCGGTGGAACTCGACCAGCCTCCGCAGGCCCGCCACGGTCTCCTCCTCCCAGCAGCTGCCGGGTGCCGGAGCGGCGGCCAGTGCCTCCTCGCCCTGCCGCCACAGCTCGGGGTCGTTGGTCGTGGCGGCCTCGCACAGGACGGCGCCGGCTCGCGGGATGGGCTGGACCCGGGACGCGAGCAGCTGCTCGTCGCCGCAGTTGCCGTCCTTCAGGGGGTCGTACCACAGCGGGGTGCCCTCCCCGTTGGGCCCGATCCGCAGCCAGGTCAGGATGCGCGAGACCGGGGGGTCGCCGGGCTCGCTCGGCTGCGGGGTCGCGGAGCCCGACGGGTCCGCGGACTCCGAGGAGGCCGGGGCGGGATCGTCCGGGGGAGGATCGGGGGAGGTGCCGCAGGCCGACGTGGCCAGTGCTGCTCCGGCCAGGACGAGCGTGCAGAGCTGCTGTCGGGAACGGAGTTGCATGGTGCACCGCCAAAGTCGTCCGTGGTGGCCGATCGCCCGGAATTGCCTCAGCGTACGGCGGGATCCGCTCGACAAACAGGTCTCTGACGAGGGGTGACGCGACTGTGACGGCCGGACCGCGCCGTCCCCGCCGAGGCCGGCGGCGGGGCGGACGGGAGCCGGGGCCCGACGACGAAGGCTCCGGACCCATCGGGTCCGGAGCCTTCTCGTGCCGGAGCCTCCTGTCGGAATCGAACCGACGACCTTTTCATTACGAGTGAAACGCTCTACCGACTGAGCTAAGGAGGCCTGCACTCGGCCGTCCGGGACGGCCTCAGTGCAGGTGAAACTGTAGCAGAGAGCGCCGGGGCGTCCCCAATCGGGTCGGCCGGGCGCCGTGGGGCGTTCCCCGGGAGTTCACCGGCTCTTCGGCCGCCCGGCATTGCCCGCCCGGGGCCCGTTGCGCAGGATGGACGGACACGACGACGGGGCCGGCCGCAGGGGTCCGCCCGGAACAGGAGCAGCCCAGTGCGCACACCGGACGGTGGCCTCGCGCCGGACCTCGAGCTGGCCTTCCTGGACATGTCCGGGACCGTGTTCCACGACAACGGGATCATGGAGCGGGCCTTCGAGCGCACCGTGACCGGTCTCGGCGTCGACCCCGGCTCGGAGCGGTTCCGGCGGATGCTCCAGCACGTCCGGGACACGCTGGGCCAGTCGAAGGCGGGGGTGCTCGAGCAGCTGTTCGCGACCGACCCGGAGCGGGCGCGGCAGGCCGTCCGGGACTTCGAGCACCATCTCGACGAGCTGCTGGCCACCGAGGGGGTCACCCCCGTGGAGGGCGCGGAGGAGGCCGTCGCGGCGCTGCGCGAGGCGGGTCTGCGGGTGTGCCTGGCCACCGGCTACGACCGGCACAGCCTCAACACGCTTCTCGAGCAGCTCGGCTGGACGGGCCTGGCCGATCTCAGCCTGTGCCCCTCGGACGCGGGGCGCGGGCGGCCCTGGCCGGACATGGTGCTGACCGCCGTGCTGGCTCTCGACCTCGGCGACGTCCGCCGGGTCATGGTCGTGGGGGACACCGCGGCGGACGTGCAGGCCGGGCTGCGGGCCGGCTCCTCCGCGGTCGTCGGCGTCCGCACGGGCGCGCACGACGCCGCGTCCCTGCGCGCGGCCGGCGCCCACGTGGTGGTCGACTCCGTCCGGGACCTCCCCGGCCTCGTCCGGGCGCCGGTGCCCGGGCGGAGCTGACGCCCACCGCCGTGCCTGCCCGCTCCGGCGGACCGCGCGCGCGTGTGACGCGCGCCGATGGGCGAGGACGACGACGGCCTCGGTGGTTGGCATGCTGGAGGGCGGCCGGCTCCAGCCGGGGGCGCAGGACCCGGCCTGACGGGCGCCACGGGGGCTCCGCGCGGGGGCGCCGGCGGTGCGACCGGGCGGCCGCCGACCGGTTCGGCAGCCTCGGCGGCGCGGGCTCAGGAGCAGGTCGTGCCCTCCGCGGGGAGTTCGCCCTCGAGCAGGTAGGCGTCCACGGCGTCCTGCACGCAGCGGTTGCCGGCCGTGTAGGCGGTGTGGCCGTAGCTGTCGTAGGTCAGCAGCCGGGCGTCGTCGAGCTGCTCCACGAGGGCCTCGGACCAGTGGTAGGGGGTCGCGGGGTCGTGGGTGGTGCCCACGACGAGGACGGGATCGGCGCCCGCGGCGTCGAGCGGCTCCTGCAGGCCCGCCGGTTCGACGGGCCATCCCTGGCAGGCGGCGTCGCCGTAGCCGAGGTACGGGCCGAAGGTCGGCGCGACCCGCTCGAGCTCCTCCTGGTGCCGGGCCATCTGCTCCGCCGTGACCGTCCCGTCGGGCCGGTCGAGGCAGTTGACGGCCGTGAACGCCACGGTCGTGTTGCTCGTGTACCGGCCCTCGGCGCTGCGCCCGTGCGTGGCGTCCGACTGGGCGAGCAGCGCGGAGAAGTCGCCGTCGAAGGCGGCGCCCAGGGACTCGTTGAGCGTCTCGTAGGTGGTGGTCGCGTAGAGAGGGCCCAGGATGCCCTCGACCGCGTTGGTGGCGGTGACCCGCCGGCCGTCCGCGGCGGTCACGGTCCCCTCGTCGACCGAGGCGACGAGCTCCTGGATCCGGTTCATCGCCTCGTCCACGGAGACGTCGGCCACCACGCAGTCCCGGATCTCGGACTGGCACTGCTGCACCCAGTGGCGCAGGTTGTCCTCGAAGCCCTCGGCCTGGTCGGCGGTGGCCTCCATGTCGCTCAGGGTCGGGTCCACGCCGCCGTCGAGCACGAGCCGGCCGACCCGGTCGGGGAACAGGTCGGCGTACACCGCGCCCAGGTGGGTGCCGTAGGAGAAGCCCAGGTAGGTCGTCCGCTCGTCGCCGAGGACGGCCCGGAGCACGTCCATGTCCCGGGCGGCGCTCACGGTGTCCATCCGGGACACGAGCTCCCCGGAGTCCTGCACGCACGCGGCGCCGAGCTGCTCGTACTCGTCCTGGATCTGCTCGACCGGCTGGTCCTGGGGGTCGAACATCGGCTCGGCGCGCCACGCGTCCAGCTCGGCGTCGTCGAGGCACTCGATCCCCTCGGAGCGGCTCACGCCGCGCGGGTCGAAGCCCACGACGTCGTAGGCCTCGCGCACGTCGCCGGTGACCGTGTACTGCGCGTAGAGCATCGCGTCCACCCCGGAGGCGCCGGGTCCGCCGGGGTTGAGGAGCAGGCTGCCGCGGGGGTCCCCGCGGGCGGGCAGGCGCGACATCACCACCGTGGTGGTCCCCCCGGCCGGGTCGGCGTAGTCGAGGGGCACCTCGACGTCGGCGCACTGGAGGTCGTCCTGCGCGCCGTTCGTCTCCACCTCGAACGCGCACTCCTCCCAGGCGACGGTCTGCGTGTAGTAGCGCCGGAGCTCCTCGGGGCTGCCCTCGACGACGGTGCCGGTGGCGCCTCCGGAGGTCGGCTCGCCCGTGGCGCCGGCCCCGAGGGAGGAGCAGCCGCTCAGGAGCAGGCCGGCGGCGGTCAGTGCGGCCGTGACCGGCAGGAGGGAACGGCGCGAGGGGGCGGCGCGGCGGATCATGGGGCTCCTCGAGGGGGGGGAGAGGGGGGCGGGCGGTCGGGGGTGTCAGAGCAGGGAGACGGCCATGGCCTCGAAGGCCAGCTGCGCGCTGACGTTGGTCCGGATCCGGTCCCGGGTCCGGCTGATCACGTCGATGCGGTGCAGCGTCCGCTCGGGGGTCGAGTTGGACGCGTGGTCCTGCAGCTGCTGGGCCAGGTGCTCGTTGACCAGGGCGGAGCCCGTGCGCAGCTGGAGGGTCAGGACGTCGCGGTAGAAGGTGGTGAGGTCGATGAGGAAGCGGTCGAGGGTGTCCGTCTGGATCCGCCGGGACCGGCGCTTCTGGTCGGCCTCGAGCCGGTTGAGGGCGCCGCGGATGGCCGGCGGCACCCGCCCGGACTCCGGTGCGCCCAGGGCCACGAGCAGCTGCTTGCGCTCCGCCTCGTTGCGGGAATCGGCGTCCGCCTGGGACTCCTCCACGGCGATCTTGTGCAGCCGGTCCGCGGCGCGCACGGCGTCCGGCACCCCGGAGAGCTTCAGCGGCATGGAGACGACCTCCTGCCGCCGGGTGCGGGCGTCGTCGTAGAGGGCGAGCCGCTTGGCGATCCCCACGTGGGACTGCGCCAGCCGGGCGCTCTCCTCCGCGCGCTGCCGGGGCACCCCGTGCCGGCGGATCAGCAGCTCGGCCACGTCCTCCACGGCGGGCACCTTCAGCGTGGCCGGACGGCAGCGCGAGCGGATGGTCACGAGCACGTCCATGGGGCTCGGGGCGCACAGCAGCCAGATGGTGTTGGGCGGGGGCTCCTCCACGGCCTTGAGCATCACGTTGGAGGTCCGCTCCACCATGCGGTCGGCGTCCTCGACCACCATGACGCGCCAGCGGCCCACCGAGGGCCGGTCCTGGGCGCGGACCACCAGCTCGCGGGCCTCCTCGATGGTGATCTGCGGGTTCTCCGTGACGAAGTGGGTGAGGTCCGCGTGCGAGCTGGCCAGGACGGTGCGGCACGCGTGGCACTGCCCGCACCCGCGCTCGGCGGGGTCCTCCTGCTCGCACAGCAGGGCCGCGGCGAACGCGAGGGCCGCGTTGGAGCGCCCCGAACCGGGCGGCCCGGTGAACAGCCAGGCGTGGTTGGGCCGGTCCTCCTGGGCGGCGCGCCGCAGCTGCGCCACCACGGCGTCCTGGCCCAGCAACTGGTCCCACACGCTCACGCTCCCACCTCCGCGGCCGGGGCGCACCGGGGGAGCCCGGCGAGGCGGGTGCGCACGGAGGCCGCGATCTCCGCGGCCGGGCGGGTGGCGTCGAGCACCAGGTAGCGCTCCGGCGCCCGCCCGGCGAGCTCGAGGAACGCCTCCCGGTTGGCGTCGTGGAAGGCGTCGGGCTCGGTCTCCAGCCGGTCGCCCGCGGAGCCGTCGCGGGCCTCCCGGCGGGCGCGCCCCGTCCCGGCCGGGACGTCGAGCAGCACGGTGAGGTCCGGGACGAGCCCGGCCGTGGCCCACGCGTTGAGCTCCGCGACGCGGTCCACGCCGAGACCGCGCCCGGCGCCCTGGTAGGCGGCGGACGAGTCGGCGAAGCGGTCGCAGACCACGGTCCGCCCGGCGGCGAGCGCGGGGCGGATGAGCTGGGCGACGTGGGCGGCGCGGGCCGCGGCGAAGAGCAGGGCCTCGGCGCGGGCGTCGACGGGCCCGTGCGCCGGGTCCAGCACGAGCTCGCGCACCTTCTCGCCCAGGGGGGTCCCGCCGGGCTCCCGGGTGCGCACGGTGTCGTGCCCCTCGGCCTGCAGGGCGTCCACGAGCCGGCTGGCCTGCGTGGACTTCCCGGCGCCGTCCCCGCCCTCGAACACGACGAAGAGCCCGCGCCCGGACGGCGCGGGGGAGGCCTCCGCGGCGGTGGCGGGCGGCGGGGCGGGGTCCGGTCGGGAGGTCACGGTCCCAGCCTATCCACCCGCGCGGACAGCGCGCCCCGGTCGCGCGCGGGCCGGGGACGCCGCGGGCCGATAGCCTGGGGCCATGACTGCGCGCTCCGAGATCCCGTCCGCCCCCGGCTCCACCGCCCTCCGCCCGGACACCGTGCTGGTCGCGGGCGGGCGGCCCGCACCGGAGCACGACGCGCCGGTCGGCCCGTCCATCGTCCTGACCTCCACCTACCGGGGCTCCGGCGGGCTCGACGCCGAGGACCGCACCTACGGGCGCTTCAGCAATCCCACGTGGGAGGACGTCGAGGACGTGCTGGGCCGGCTCGAGCAGGCACAGCTGCCCGGGCTGCTCTACGCCTCGGGGCTGGCCGCCGTCGCGTCGGTGCTCTCGCTCGTCCCGGCGGGCGGGCGCGTGGTGCTGCCCCGGCACAGCTACCAGGGCTCCCTGGCCCTGGCTGCGGACCTCGAGTCCCGTGGGATGCTCACGGTGCGGACCGTGGACGTCGCGGACACCGAGGACGTCGTGGCCGCCCTCGACGACGCCGACCTGCTCTGGCTCGAGAGCCCCACCAACCCCATGCTGGAGGTCGCCGACCTCCCCGCGCTGCTCGCGGCGGCCCGCGCGCGCGGCGTGCTCACGTGCGTGGACAACACGTTCGCCACCCCGCTCCTGCAGCGCCCGCTCGTGCACGGCGCCGACATCGTGGTGCACTCCGTGACCAAGTACCTGGCGGGGCACTCCGACGTCGTCCTGGGGGCCGCCGTCACCTCCGACCCGGCCCTGCGGGCCCGGCTGAAGGGGCACCGTTCCCTGCACGGCGCGATCCCGGGCCCGTTCGAGGCGTGGCTCGCGCTGCGGGGGATGCGCACCCTGGCGGTGCGGGTCGAGCGCTCCGCGGCCACCGCCGGAGAGCTCGCCCGCCGCCTCCAGCGGCACCCGGCCGTGCTCGAGGTCCGCTACCCGGGCCTGCCCGGGGACCCCGGGCACGAGCGCGCCGCCGCGCAGATGGACGGCTTCGGCGCGATCGTGGCGATCGTCCCCGCGGGGGGCGTCGACGCCGTCGAGGCGGCCGTGGACACGCTGCGCGTGTGGACCCCCGCGACCTCGCTCGGCGGGGTGGAGTCGCTCATTGAGCGGCGGCGCCGGCACCACGAGGAGCCGCACAGCGTCCCGGAGACGCTGCTGCGCCTGTCGGTGGGCATCGAGAACGTCGAGGACCTCTGGGAGGACCTCGACCGCGCCCTGTCCGGGATCGACCGGTAGGCTGGGCGGCGTGGACATTCCCTGGGTCTTCTATCTCGTGCGTTTCATCGACATCGCGCTCGCCCTGGTCGTCGCCGGACTGGCCGTGTGGGCCTTCGTGGACTGCCTGACCAAGGCGCCGGTGCAGTTCCAGCGCGCCTTCAAGCGGACCAAGGGCTTCTGGCTCGCGCTCACGGGGGGCTCCCTCGCCTTCACGGTCTTCACACTGCTGCTCCTGCGGCCCAGCCTGTTCATCCTGCTCATCGCGGGCACGGCCGTGGGCGTCTACCTCGCCGACGTCCGCCCGGCCGTGGGCCTGGAGTCCAAGGGCCCCAACAACTGGTGACCGGCGGCCGCGCGGCCCCCGGTCCCGCGACACGGGGCGCCCGCGACGTCCGCTTGTCCCGGGCCGCCGACCGGATGGAAGAATGGCCCCATGGCTACCGAATCAGCACCGCACAAGCTCGTCCTGCTCCGGCACGGACAGTCCGACTGGAACGAGAAGAACCTGTTCACCGGGTGGGTGGACGTGGACCTGACCGAGAAGGGGCGGGAGGAAGCCGTCCGCGGCGGTGAGCTGCTCGTCGAGAAGGGGATCGCCCCGGACGTCCTGCACACCTCGCTCCTGCGCCGGGCGATCACCACCGCCCACCTCGCGCTGGACCGCGCGGACCGGCACTGGATCCCCGTGAAGCGCTCCTGGCGGCTCAACGAGCGCCACTACGGCGCGCTGCAGGGCAAGGACAAGACCCAGATCCGCGACGAGTACGGCGACGAGCAGTTCATGACCTGGCGCCGCTCCTACGACGTCCCGCCGCCCGAGCTGGACGACTCCGACCGGTACTCCCAGGCCGAGGACCCCCGCTACGCGGACGTGGCGGACGCGCCCCGCACGGAGTGCCTCAAGGACGTCCTCGACCGGTTCATGCCGTACTGGGAGCAGGAGATCGTCCCCGACCTGCAGGCCGGGCGGACGGTCATCGTCGCCGCGCACGGCAACTCCCTGCGCGCCCTGGTGAAGCACCTCGACGGCATCTCCGACGAGGACATCGCGGCCTTGAACATCCCCACGGGCATCCCGCTCTACTACGAGCTCGACGAGGACCTGCGCCCGCTCGTGGCCGGCGGCGAGTACCTCGACCCCGAGGCCGCCGCGAGTTCGATCCAGGCGGTCGCCAACCAGGGGAAGAAGTAGTCCCGGCCGGCTTCCGAACACGAGGAAGGGCCGGGTCCACCGTTGCGGTGGACCCGGCCCTTCCTCGTGCCCGGGGGCGGCTCAGCCGGCGCCCGGGCGGGGGCTCACTCGCCCCCGTCGCGGCCCACGTGGCCGTGGCCGGTCGGGCGGTCGGCGCTCGCCGGGACCCAGTCGCCGGTCACCAGGTAGGAGACCTTGCGGGTCACCGAGACCCCGTGGTCCCCGATGCGCTCGAGGTAGCGGGAGCACAGGGTGACGTCCACGGCGGTGGGCACCGACGAGTCCCAGCTCGGCGCGGCGAGCGCGTCGAAGACGGACTGGTGCAGCTTGTTGACCTCGCCCTTGAGCGAGTAGATGTCGTCGGCGAGGGAGAGGTCTCGGGTCTGGAGCACCTGGATGACCCGGTCCAGGATCTGGAGGTCGAGGTCGAACATCCGCGTGAACGTCTCCACGAGCGGCTCGGGGATGACCGGCTCGGGGTAGCGGATGCGCACGGCCTGGGCCAGGTGCCGGGCGAGGTCGCCGGCACGCTCCAGGGAGGCGCTCATCCGGAGCGCGCCCACGATCATCCGCAGGTCCGAGGCCACGGGGCTCTGCAGCGCGAGGATGTCGATCGAGCGCTCGTCGAGGTCGTTCTGCAGGAAGTCGATCCGGGCGTCGTTGGAGATGACCTCCTCGGCGAGCTGGATGTCCGCGTCGAGGAGCGCGTCCTTGGCGCGGGCGAGGGCCTCGCGGACCAGGGTCGCGATCTGGATGAGCTCCTCACCGACCTGGTGGAGTTCTGCCTGGAAAACCTTGCGCACGGAGACGTCCTTTCGAGATGCGGCGGCGTCCGCGGCAGCCGCGGCCGGGGTGCGGCGCGGAGCGGGACGGATGACGTGGGGGCCGGGTGCGAGCACACCCGCCGCCACCGTCACAGCCAGGAGTGAACTTTCGCTCATCTTAGGATGAACGTTCGTTGAACCTGTAGCCCGTGACGCCCGGTGCGGGGTGCCCGTGCCCCCGAGTGCCTAAGCTGGTTCCGTGAGTCCAACTGCCATCGCCGTCGCCGCGGGTCTGCTCGGCTTCGCCCTCGGGGTGAGCGGTCTGATCGCCCTCCGGGTGAGCGGGCGCGGCCGCCGCGCCCGCGCCGACGTCCAGGAGCCCACGCTGCCGGACGGCACCGCGGACGTGCTCGCGGTCATCGGCCGGGCCTACGTGGTGGTGGACGGGGTCGACGGCGTGGTGCGCGCCTCCCCGGCCGCCTACGCCTTCGGACTGGTCCGCGGGCACACCGTGGTGCACGAGCAGATGCTCGAGATGATCCGCCGGGCCCGGCGCAGCGGCGTGATCGAGGAGCGGCGGGTCGAGCTGAACCGCGGACCGTTCCAGACGGGAGCGGTGGTGCTCGACGTCCGGGTGGCCCCCATCGCGGAGGAGTACATCCTGCTGCTCGCCGACGACCAGACGGAGATCGTCCGGGCGCAGTCGATCCGCAACGACTTCGTCGCCAACGTCTCGCACGAGCTGAAGACCCCCGTGGGGGCCATCGGGCTGCTCGCCGAGGCGATCGAGGACGCGGCCGAGGACGAGGAGGCCGTGCGCCGCTTCGCCCAGCGCCTGCACAAGGAGTCCGCCCGGCTGACCGCCCTGGTCCAGGACATCATCGAGCTCTCCCGCCTGCAGGGCGCGGACGTGGTCACCGAGGGCCGGCCCGTGGACCTCAACCAGGTGATCGCCGACGCCGTGGACCGCAACCGGTTCCCGGCCGAGAACAAGGGCATCGAGATCGCGGTGGGCGGGCGCGTCACCCGGCCCGTGTTCGGCGACCCCGACCTGCTCGTCACCGCGCTGCGCAACCTCATCGACAACGCCGTGCACTACTCCCCGGAGGGCACCCGCGTGGGCGTCGGCGTCCGGGAGCGGGACGGGATGGCCCAGATCTCGGTGACCGACCAGGGCCCGGGCATCCCGGAGGACGAGCAGGACCGGATCTTCGAGCGCTTCTACCGCGTGGACGCGGCCCGGTCCCGCCGGACGGGCGGGACCGGGCTGGGCCTGAGCATCGTCAAGCACGTCATGTCGCAGCACGGCGGCGAGGCCACCCTGTGGTCGCAGCCGGGCCGCGGCTCCACGTTCACCCTCAGCATCCCCCAGATCGAGGGCGCCGACGACGCCGGGGGGACCGGGCAGCCGGCTCCCGGCGCGTCCGCCCGACCGGTGCCGCAGCAGGCACCACCCCGCCCAGGAGCATCGACCCCACGGCCCGCCGCTCCCGCGGCGCGCGCCGGGAGCACGGAGGACCGACAGTGACCCGCATCCTGATCGTCGAGGACGAGGAGTCCCTCAGCGACCCGCTCTCCTACCTGCTCGGGAAGGAGGGGTTCGAGGTGGAGGTCGTCGACAACGGCGTGGACGCCGTGGCGGAGTTCGACCGGTCCGGGGCCGATCTGATGCTGCTGGACCTCATGCTCCCGGGACTGTCCGGCACCGAGGTGTGCCGGCAGGTGCGGCAGCGCTCCTCCGTGCCGATCATCATGCTCACGGCCAAGGACGCCGAGATCGACAAGGTGGTGGGGCTCGAGCTCGGCGCCGACGACTACGTCACCAAGCCGTACTCGTCGCGGGAGCTCGTGGCCCGGATCCGCGCGGTCCTGCGCCGGCAGGGGGAGCCCGAGGAGCTCGTCTCGGCGACCGTGCAGGCCGGCCCCGTGCGGATGGACATCGAGCGGCACGTGGTCAGCGTGCACGGCGAGCGGGTGGCCATGCCGCTCAAGGAGTTCGAGCTGCTGGAGATGCTGCTGCGCAACGCCGGGCGCGTGCTGACCCGCGGGCAGCTCATCGACCGGGTCTGGGGCTCGGACTACGTGGGCGACACCAAGACCCTCGACGTCCACGTCAAGCGGCTGCGCGCCAAGATCGAGCCCGACCCCTCCGCCCCGCGGCACCTGGTGACGGTGCGCGGCCTGGGCTACAAGTTCGAGGGCTGAGCCGGCGGCGCCGCAGACGGAGGAATCCGGAGACGGAAGGGCCCGGAACCCCGTGGGGGTTCCGGGCCCTTCGCCCGAGCGCGCGTGCCGGTGGGAGCCGTCAGTGGCCGCTCTCCTGGCCCACCATCTCCTCGACGGGCACGGGCGTGTTGGAGGGGTTCGCAGGGGTGGTCGGCGCGCCGCCGGGGACGAACTCGGCGTAGCGCTCGAAGGTGTGGTCCAGGACCGGGACCCGCTCGGTGAGGGACTCGCCGCCGGCGGTGAACTCGGTCTCGACCATGAGCCCGGGGTCCGCGCCGGCGCGGTCCACGAGGACCGGCTCGGCCTGGTCGAGCTCCACGGAGCCGCCGGCCGGGATCTGCACCTCGGCGGTGGCGCCGTCGACGTCCATCGTCAGTGTGACGTCCTCCTGACCGCGGTTGCTGAGGGTGCCCAGCACGCGGCCCTCCTCCTCGGCGCCGGTGGCCACGATCAGCACGTTGGCCAGCTTGACGTCGCCGACCTGCTCCACGATCCCGTCCGCGGCCGAGTACACCATGGTCGTGGCCGGGGGATTGATGTAGGCGCATCCGGCAGTGGTCAGCAGGGCGGCCGCGGCGGCGGCACTCAGGCCTGCGCGGCGCAGCTTCTGGCGGGCGGCGATCTTCACGGCGCGTACTCCTCGGGAGCTCAGGACGATGTCCCGTTCAGCTTATCCGTTTGCCGACGGATCGTCCGCATCGCGGGGCCCCCGGTGCCCCGCCCGTCCCGGATCGGCGAATCCTACACCGTGTTAGAATGGACGTTCTGAAAGGGGTATTTCCATATGGTTTTTGAGGTTGGCGAGACGGTTGTCTACCCGCACCACGGCGCGGCGACCATCGAGGAGATCAAGACCCGCACCGTCAAGGGCGAAGAGAAGATGTATCTCAAGCTCAAGGTGACCCAGGGGGATCTGGTGATCGAGGTACCCGCGGAGAATGTCGACCTGGTGGGCGTGCGCGACGTCGTCGACGAGGACGGGCTCAAGAAGGTCATCTCGGTCCTGCAGGCGAAGGACACCGAGGAGGCCAGCAACTGGTCCCGGCGCTACAAGGCCAACCTCGAGAAGCTCGCCTCGGGCGACGTGCTCAAGGTCGCGGAGGTCGTGCGCGACCTCTGGCGCCGCGACCGCGACCGCGGTCTCTCGGCGGGGGAGAAGCGGATGCTGACGAAGGCCCGCCAGATCCTCACCTCCGAGCTGGCGCTCGCCAAGAAGATCGACGAGGAAGAGGCCGAGAAGCGCCTCGACGACATCCTGGCGTCCTGACCGGCCCGTGACCGGGAACGCACCACGGCCCACGACGGCGAACCCGCCCTCCTCGGAGGGCGGGTTCGCCGTCGTGGTCGTGGCGGCGGGCTCCGGCACGCGGCTCGGGCACGGCATCCCCAAGGCCCTGGTGGCCCTCGACGGCCGGCCGCTGCTGGAGCACGCGCTGCGGGGCATCCGGGGCGCCGGGCTGACCGGCCCCGTGCTGGTGACCGTCCCCGCCGGGGACCGCGAGCTCTCCGCGACCGCCCGGGCGCACGGCGCGCGGCCCGTGACAGGCGGCGCCTCCCGCGCGGAGTCGGTGCGGGAGGCGCTGAGCGAGCTCGCGCGGTCCGAGACCGCCTGCACCGCCGTGCTCGTCCACGACGCCGCGCGCTGCCTCACCCCGCCCGAGGTCTTCCGCACCGTCGTGGACCGGTTGCGCGCCGGGGCGCGCGCCGTGGTCCCCGTGCTGCCCGTGGCGGACACGATGCGCCGGGTCGACGACGCCGGCCGGTCGCTCGGTACCGTGGACCGCACGGTGCTGCGCGCGGTGCAGACCCCGCAGGGCTTCGACCTCGCCCTGCTCCGGGCGGTGAACCGCGCCGCCGCGGACGCCGGGACGGACCCGGAGTCCGTCACCGACGACGCCTCCCTCGTGGAGGCCCACGCCCCGGGGACCACCGTGCTGACCGTGCCCGGCCACGAGCACGCCTTCAAGATCACCCGCCCGCTCGACCTGGTCCTGGCCGAGGCCGTCCTGCGCGGCCGCGCACCGGGCGCGGCAGCGGTGCCCGTCACCGCCGGCACTCCCGCGGCCGCCGCTCCGATGCCCGGCCTTCCCGACCCCGACCGTCCCGGCCCCGACCGTCCCGGCCCCGAGGAGCGCTGACCCGTGATCCTGCCCCGCACCGGCATCGCCGTCGACGTCCACGCCTTCGGACCCGAGGGCACCCCGCTGTGGGTCGCGGGGCTCGAATGGCCGGGGCAGCGCGGTCTCGCCGGACACTCGGACGGGGACGTCGTGGCCCACGCCGCGGCCGACGCCCTGTTCTCGGCCTCGGGCACGGGGGACCTGGGCACCCACTTCGGCGTGGACCGCCCCGAGCTGAAGGGCGCGTCCGGGACGCTGATCCTCGCCGAGGCGGCCCGGATCGTGCGGGCGGCCGGCTTCGAGATCGGCAACGTGGCCGTGCAGCTGATCGGGAACCGGCCGCGGTTCGCGCCGCGGCGGGCCGAGGCGGAGGCGGTCCTCACCGCCGCGGCCGGCGCGCCCGTCACGGTCAGCGCCACGACCTCCGACGGCCTCGGGCTCACGGGCCGCGGCGAGGGCCTCGCGGCCGTGGCCACCGCGCTGGTCGTCCCCGCGGACGCGCGGGGAGCCTGACCGGCGCGCCACCGCCCGCCCTTATGATGGGCCGTGTGACTCTGCGCTTCTACGACACCGCCACCGCGACCGTGCGGGACTTCGAGCCCGCCCACCCCGGCGAGGCGCGTCTGTACTACTGCGGCGCCACCGTCCAGGGCATGCCGCACATCGGCCACGTCCGCTCGGCCCTGGTCTTCGACCAGCTCGCCCGGTGGCTCGCCCACCGCGGCTACCGGGTCACCACCGTGCGCAACGTCACCGACATCGACGACAAGATCCTCGCGAACTCGGCCGCGTCCTTCGCCCCCGACTACGACGGCGACCACCCCCGCGAGCCCTGGTGGGCGCTCGCCTACCGGTTCGAGCAGGCGTTCAACGCCGCCTACGCCGCCATCGGCGTCGACCGGCCCACCTACGAGCCGCGCGCCACCGGCCACGTCCCCGAGATGCACGCGCTGATCCGCGCCCTGGTCGACGCCGGACACGCCTACCCGGCGCCGGACGGCTCCGGGGACGTCTACTTCGACGTCCGCTCCTGGGCGCGCTACGGCGAGCTCACCCACCAGTCGGTCGACGACATGCAGGACGCCCCCGACGCCGACCCCCGCGGCAAGCGGGACCCCCGCGACTTCGCCCTGTGGAAGGGGCACAAAGCGGGCGAGCCCGAGACCGCCCGGTGGGACTCGCCCTGGGGCGCCGGCCGGCCCGGCTGGCACCTCGAGTGCTCCGCCATGGCCGCGAAGTACCTCGGCGAGCACTTCGACATCCACGGCGGCGGCCTGGACCTGCGCTTCCCCCACCACGAGAACGAGCTCGCCCAGTCGACGGCGGCCGGGCAGCGGTTCGCGACCCTCTGGCTGCACAACGGACTGGTCACCTACGCCGGCGAGAAGATGTCCAAGTCGATCGGCAACACCGTCTCCCCGGCGGACATGCTCGCCGAGGCCCGGCCGCTGGCCGTGCGCTACTACCTCGGCCAGGCCCACTACCGGTCCGTGCTGGACTACCGGCCCACCTCTCTCGTCGAGGCCACGGCCGCGGTCGAGCGCGTGGAGTCCTTCCTGCGGGCGGCCCGGGACGCCGGCGCCGACCTCGAGGGGACGGCCGGGGACGTGCCGCAGGCCTTCGGGGACGCCATGGACGACGACCTCAACGTGCCCCAGGCGCTCGCCGTCCTGCACGACACCGTCCGCGCCGGCAACTCCGCGCTCGCCGACGGCCCGGACGCCGCCGCGCCCGCCCGCGCGGTGCGCGCCATGACCGACGTCCTCGGCCTGACCGGGCTCATGGACCTCGGGGACGCCGGGGGCAACGCGGCCGAGCACACGGCCCTCGACGCCCTCGTGCGCTCGCTGCTGGCCCAGCGCGACCAGGCCCGCGCCGCCAAGGACTGGGCCCGGGCCGACGCCCTCCGGGACGAGCTCGCCGCGGCCGGCGTCGCGGTGCGCGACGCCGCCGGCGGCTCCACCTGGTCCGTGGCCTGACCGGCCCGCCCCACCACCCACGACCGAACAGAGGAACCCATGCCAGCCCCCAAGCGTCCCGGCGCGATCCGCAAGAACAAGAAGGGCCCCCTGGTCGGCACCGGCGGCCACGGCCGCAAGGCCCTCGAGGGCCGGGGCCCCACCCCCAAGGCCGAGGACCGCCCGTACCACAAGGCGCACAAGCTGAAGAAGGCCGCCGAGCGCCGGCAGAGCCCGGGCGGTCGCTCCCCGGCCCGGACCCGCGGCAAGGTCCAGGAGGACCTCGTCACCGGGCGGAACTCCGTGGTCGAGGCGCTGCGCGCGGACATCCCCGCCAAGGCCCTGTACGCGGCGAGCAAGATCGACGTCGACGACCGCGTGCGCGAGATCCTGCAGCTCTGCGCCGAGCGGGGGATCACGATCCTCGAGGCCTCCAAGGGCGAGCTCGACCGGCTCACCAGCGACGCCGTGCACCAGGGCGTGGCCCTGCAGGTGCCGGCCTACGAGTACCAGGACGCCGTGGAGGCCGCCCGGAAGTTCATGACCCAGTGGGAGAAACGGCACATCCGCCGCCCGCCGCTGATGGTCGCCCTCGACGGGATCACCGACCCCCGCAACCTCGGTGCCATCATCCGCAGCGTCTCCGCGTTCTCGGGCAACGCCGTGATCGTGCCCGAGCGCCGGTCCGTGGGCGTCACGGCCTCCGCCTGGAAGACCAGCGCCGGTGCCGCGGCCCGGGTGCCCGTCACGAAGGCGGCCAACCTCAACCGCACGCTCGAGGAGCTCAAGGCCATGGGCTACTTCGTGGTCGGCCTCGACGGGGGAGGCGACGTCGAGCTGCCCGGGCTCGAACTGGCCACCGAGCCGCTCGTCATCGTGGTCGGCTCGGAGGGCAAGGGCCTGTCCCGGCTGGTCACCGAGAACTGCGACCAGGTCGTCTCCATCCCCATCGACTCCACGATGGAGTCGCTCAACGCCTCGATGGCCGTGGGCATCACCCTGTACGAGGTGTCGCGACGCCGTGCTGGTTCCTGAGCCCCGGCGGCAGGACACCGGTCGGCCGTACGTCTCCCACCCCTACCCCCTCGGGGTCCACCCCTCGCCGGAGCGCGACGGCAGCGCGAACGTGGCGGTCTACGCCCCGGGGATCCCCGACCTGGACATCGTTCTCCGGCTGCCCGGCGGGCGCTGGCAGCGCCGACGGCTCACCGGCCGCACCGGCGGCGTGCACCACGGGACGATCCCGCCGGCCGAGCAGCAGCGGCTCTCGGAGACGGGCTTCGACTACCTGCGGCACCGGGACGAGACCCCCGCCCTGCCCGCCGGCACGGAGTACGGCTTCGTGCCCGCCGACTCGCCGGTCGCCTCCCGGCACCGCTCCCCGGACCCGGCGGACCAGCAGATCCTGCTCGACCCCTACGGCAAGGGTCTGCGCCGCGTCGCCCCGCCGCCCGGGGTCGCCGACCCCGGGCCCGACGCCTACGGGGGCCGCTACGTGTCCGTGGTCGTCCAGCAGGACTTCGACTGGGACGAGGACCGCCGTCCCGCCACCCCGTGGAGAGACACCGTCGTCTACGAGGCGCACGTCAAGGGTCTGACCGCCCTGCACCCGGACGTCCCGGAGCACCTCCGGGGCACGTACGCGGGGCTCGCGCACCCCGCGATGACCGAGTACCTCACGTCCCTGGGCGTCACGGCCGTCGAGCTCCTGCCCGTGCACGCCCACCTGGACGAGCCCCACCTCACGTCGCTCGGGCTGAGCAACTACTGGGGCTACAACACGCTGGGCTTCTTCGCCCCGCACGCCGGCTACGCGACCGAGGCCGCCCGCGCCCGGGGGCCGCAGGGCGTGCTCGACGAGTTCAAGGCCATGGTCCGGGAGCTGCACCGCGCCGGGCTCGAGGTCTACCTCGACGTCGTCTACAACCACACGGCGGAGGCCGGCCAGGAGGAGCCCGCCTACTGCTGGCGGGGACTCGGCGACGAGGCCTACTACCGCCACGGCGAGGACGGCCGCTACGTGGACGTCACGGGGTGCGGCAACTCCGTGAACTTCGGCAACCCGCGGGTGGTGCAGATGGCGCTCGACTCCCTGCGCTACTGGGTGGAGCGCTGCCACGTGGACGGCTTCCGCTTCGACCTCGCCCCCGAGCTGGCCCGGGACGAGCGCCACCGCTTCACCCGCAACCACCCCTTCCTCGTGGCCGTCGGCGCCGATCCCGCCCTGTTCGGGACGAAGCTCATCGCCGAGCCCTGGGACGTGGGCATGGGCGGATGGCAGACCGGTCACTTCCCCGAGGGGTGGGCCGACTGGAACGACCGCTTCCGGGACACCGTCCGCGACTTCTGGCTCACCGGCCCGCGCAGCATGAGCCTGGGCGGGGACGGCGGCAACGCCGCACGGCTCGCCGGGGCGCTCGCGGGCTCCTCGGACATGTTCGCCGCGTCCGGGCGCAGCGCCCTGGCGTCCCTGAACTTCGTGACCGCCCACGACGGCTTCACCCTGGCGGACCTCGTCTCCTACGACAATAAGCACAACCAGGACAACCTGGAGAAGAACCGGGACGGGACCAACGACAACCACTCGTGGAACCACGGGGTGGAGGGCCCGGCGCGCGACGTCCGGATCCGGGCCGACCGGGCCCAGACCGCGCGCAACGTCATGGCCACCCTGCTGTTCTCCCAGGGCGTGCCCATGATCACGGCCGGGGACGAGTTCGGCCGCACCCAGCGCGGCAACAACAACGCCTACTGCCAGGACAACGAGCTGTCCTGGGTGGACTGGCGGCTCACCCCGGCGGACCGCGCCATGCTCGCGGCCACCCGTTCCCTGGTGAGCGTGCGGGGGGAGTTCCTGGCGGGGCAGCCGTCCCACTTCCCGACCCGCCCCGACGAGGTGATGATGCACTGGTTCGGCCCCGACGGGTCGGCCATGACCGCCACCGGCTGGCAGACCCCCGGGGCCCGGACCATCCAGGTGCTGATCGGGTCCCGCGGTGGTCGGGTGGCGGGGCTCATGGTCGTCAACGGCGCGAGCGCCGACATGGCGATCACCTTCCCGGACGTCGCGGACCTCCTGCGCCCGGGCGAGGACGGGCACCCCCTCGAGAAGGCCGACGGCGTCTACTCCCTGGTGCACAGCACGGCCTCCGTGCTGCACGGGCGCTACGGCACGCGCTACCGGGCGGGCCAGGCGCAGGGCGTTCCCGCCGGCTCGGTGACCCTCTTCCGGGTGCTCTGAGCTTCCGGGTGCGCTGAGCCGCGGCGGCCCACGCACCGGAGGGGCCGCACCCGTGACCCACGGGTGCGGCCCCTCCTGTGCCGCGCGCGGTGCCGCGCCGGCTCAGGCGTTGGTCACCAGGCCCAGCTCCGCCTTGTCGGCGAGCTCGGGGTGGGCGGGCAGCACCCGCACGGTGTAGCCGAACGGGCCCGAGCGGTCCACGGTGATGCTCCCGCAGAACTTGTGCCGGCCGCCGCCCAGGTCGTCCACGGGGCTCAGGCCCGCGTACTTGCGCTCGTGGATGTGGTCCGTCTCCGAGACCCGGCCGTACCCGATCTCCGCGCACACGTCGTCGGGGCTCAGGGAGCCGAGCGAGAGGTACGCGCACACCGTGAGCTCGTCGCCGATCTGCGGCTCCTGGGCCACGCCCTCGGCGTCCACGTGCTCGACCGCCACCTGGCCCCACCCCTGGCGCACGCGCCCGACCCACCGGGACTTCGCCCGGGCGGCCGCGTGGCCGTCCAGCGCGGCCCGGCGGCCGGAGACCGCGGCCGGGACGTAGAGGTGCCGCACGTAGTCCTCGAGCATGCGCTTGGCGGAGACCTGCGGGCCCAGCGTCGCCAGGGTGTGCTTGACCATGGCCAGCCACTGGTGCGGCACGCCGTCGGCGTTCGGGTCCGAGCCCTCCGCCGTCTCGCCGTAGAACCGCGGGGCCACGTGGTTCTCGATGAGCTCGTAGAGAGCGGCGGCCTCGATGTCGTCGCGCTCGTCCGGGTGCGCGCCCTCGTCGGCGGTCGGGATGGCCCAGCCGTTCTGCCCGTCGTACATCTCGTCCCACCAGCCGTCGAGCACCGAGAGGTTCAGTCCGCCGTTGAGGGCGGCCTTCATCCCGGACGTGCCGCACGCCTCGAGCGGGCGCAGCGGGTTGTTCAGCCACACGTCGCAGCCCGGGAAGAGGGTCCGGGCCATCGCAATGTCGTAGTTGGGGAGGAACACGATCCGGTGGCGCACCTCCGGGTCGTCCGTGAAGCGCACGAGGTCCTGGATCAGGCGCTTGCCCTGCTCGTCGGCCGGGTGCGACTTCCCGGCGACCACGAGCTGCACGGGGTGCTCCGGGTCCAGCAGGATCCGCTTGAGCCGCTGCGGGTCCCGCAACATGAGCGTGAGCCGCTTGTAGGTGGGCACCCGGCGGGCGAAGCCGATCGTGAGCACGCCGGGGTCGAGGACCGTGTCGGTCCAGCCCAGCTCGGCGTCGGCGAGACCGCGCTTCTTCCACGACGCCCGCAGCCGCGCCCGGACGTCCTCCACCAGCCGGGTGCGCAGCTCCCGGCGGACGGACCACAGCTCGGCGTCGTCGACGCCGTAGATCCGGCGCCACCGCGCGGCCCGGTTCAGGTCGGAGCCCATCGGGTCGAGGGCCAGTTCCGCCATGCGCGGGTCGATCCACGTCATCACGTGCACGCCGTTGGTGATCGAGCCGATCGGCACCTCGTCGACGTCGAAGCCCGGCCACAGCCCCTGGAACATGCCCCGGGAGACCACACCGTGCAGCTTGGCCACCCCGTTGGCGCGCTGGGCCAGGCGCAGGCCCATGACCGCCATGTTGAACTTGGCGGGGTCGCCGCCGTCGTAGTCCTCGGCGCCCAGGGACAGGACCTTGGCCGTGGGCACGGACGGGGCGAGACCCGCGTTGAGGAAGTGCTCGATCTGCGCCCGTTCGAACCGGTCGATGCCCGCGGGCACCGGGGTGTGGGTCGTGAACACGGTGGCCGAGCGCACCGCGGTCAGGGCCTCGTCCCACGTCATCGGCTCGGTCCCGTCCGCCGGGTCCATGAGCTCCGCGATCCGCTCGACGCCCAGGAACCCGGCGTGGCCCTCGTTGCAGTGGAAGACCTCCGGGGCGGGCGCCCCGGTCAGCCGGGAGAAGGCCCGCAGCGCCCGGATCCCGCCCATCCCGAGGAGCAGCTCCTGCTGGAGCCGGTGGTCGCCGCCGCCGCCGTAGAGGCGGTCCGTGATGTTGCGGGCGTGGTCGTCGTTGTCCGGGATGTCGGAGTCGAGCAGCAGCAGCGGGACGCGGCCGACGTCGGCCCGCCAGACGTGGGCGGACAGGGAACGGCCGTTGGGCAGCGGCAGGGTGATGCGGACCGGGCTCCCGTCCTCCTCCCGCAGCAGCGCCAGCGGCATGCCGTCCGGGTCGAGCACGGGGTAGGACTCCTGCTGCCACGCGTCGCGGGACAGGGACTGCTTGAAGTAGCCGTGCTGGTAGAACAGGCCGACCCCCACCACCGGCACGCCGAGGTCCGAGGCGCTCTTGAGGTGGTCGCCGGCGAGGATTCCCAGCCCGCCCGAGTACTGGGGGAGCACGGAGGTGACACCGTACTCGGCGGAGAAGTAGGCGATGGCCCTCGGGGCGTCCTCCGTCTGGGTCCTCTGGTACCACAGGTCGTCGGTGAGGTAGCGCTCGAGGTCGGCGTCCAGCTCCTCGATCCGGCGCACCGTGGCCGGGTCCTGGGCGATCTGCTGGATCTCCTCGCGGGTGAGGGAGCCGAGGAGCTTGACGGGATCCCCGTGGACCGCGTCCCAGGCCTGCGGGTTCAGCTCGGCGAACAGCTGTTCGGTGGGCCGGTGCCAGGACCAGCGGAGGTTCCTCGCAAGTCGGCTCAGAGGGGCGATGGACTCCGGCAGCACGGTGCGCACGGTGAATCTACGGATTGCCTTCACGCCGTCAGACTACCGGTGCCGCGGCGCCGGAGGGCGGCGCCACGGCCCACCCGTCCCCCGGCGCGCCGGGCCGCCCCACCGGCGCCGCGACACCGTCCCACGGTTCGACAGCGGGCTTAACGATCGCCGGGTTTGTCGCTAACGTGGTCCAGGTGAGCCAAGCCAACACGCCGCCCCCGTCCGACCCGGCCTCGAGCCCGGCCGGCGCGCCCGCCCCCGACCCCTCGACGACACCCGCCCTTCCCGCCGCCGGGACCGGTGCCCCCGAGGCGCCGGTCGAGCAGCCCGCGAAGAAGGCGCCTGCCCGGCGCCGAGCGTCCACCGCCCGGAAGGCCCCGGACGCGGAGGCCCCGACGCCCGTGGCCGACGAGCCCGGCATCGCCGTCGTCCCCGCGGCGGAGCCCAAGCCGCGTGCCAAGCGGACCTCGACGACCAGGACCGCCGCCCCGAAGGCGCCCGCGGCCGCCAAGGCTCCGGCCGCCAAGGCCGGCACCACGAGGACGGCCACCGCCAGGAAGACCACCACGCCCCGGAAGGCGACGACCACCCGCCGGAAGGCCGCCGGCTCGGCGTTCTCCCGCGAGGACCTGGTCTACGGCCGGATCCCGATCACCGGTGTGAGCCCCGTGGTCGAGGACGGGCGCTTCCCGGCCAAGGCTGTGCCGGGCGAGTCGGTCCGGGTGGGCGCCACCGTGTTCCGCGAGGGCCACGACGCCCTGGGCGTGACCGCGGTGCTGTACGACCCGCAGGGCGCGGAGGCCGAGCGCGTGCCGATGCGCCTCACCATTCCCGGCACCGACCGCTACGAGGCGTGGCTCACGCCGACCGCCGAGGGCGCCTGGACCTTCGCCGTCGAGGGCTGGGGCGACCTGTTCGAGACGTGGCGCCACGCCGCCGAGATCAAGGTGGGCGTCGGCCAGGACGTCGACCTCATGATGGCCGAGGGCGTCGTGCTCTTCGACCGTGCCGCCGCGGAGCCGGGCCGCCCGGACTCCGACGCCGAGCTGTTCCGCTCGGTCTCGCGCACGCTCGGCAACGGCGAGCTGCCCGCCGAGCACCGGCTCGAGGCCGGCACCTCCGCCGAGGTCCTGGCCGTGGTCGCCGAGCGGCCGGTGCGCGACCTCGTGACCGAGAGCCGCCGCTGTCCGCTGAAGGTCGAGCGCGCCGCCGCCGGCCGCGGGTCCTGGTACGAGTTCTTCCCCCGCTCCGAGGGCGCCGTCTTCGACGCCGAGTCCGGCACCTGGGCCTCCGGCACCTTCCGGACCGCCGCGGAGCGCCTCGAGGCCGTCGCCGGCATGGGCTTCGACGTCATCTACCTGCCCCCGATCCACCCGATCGGCCACGCCCACCGCAAGGGCCCCAACAACACGCTGGTGGCCGGTCCGCAGGACCCGGGGTCCCCGTGGGCCATCGGCGCCCCCGAGGGCGGGCACGACGCGATCCACCCCGACCTCGGCTCGTTCGAGGACTTCGACGGATTCGTGGCCCGCGCCGCGGACCTCGGCCTCGAGGTGGCCCTGGACCTCGCCCTGCAGGCCTCCCCGGACCACCCGTGGGTCACGGCGCACCCGGAGTGGTTCACGACCCGTGCCGACGGCTCCATCGCGTACGCGGAGAACCCGCCGAAGAAGTACCAGGACATCTACCCGATCAACTTCGACAACGACCCCGAGGGCCTGTCCCTCGAGGTGCTGCGGATCGTGGAGCTGTGGATCTCCCACGGGGTGAAGATCTTCCGGGTCGACAACCCGCACACCAAGCCCCTGTGGTTCTGGGAGTGGCTGATCGGCACCGTCAATGCCAAACACCCCGACGTCGTGTTCCTGGCCGAGGCGTTCACCCGCCCCGCCATGATGCAGGGCCTCGCCCGGGTCGGCTTCCAGCAGTCCTACTCGTACTTCACCTGGCGCAACACCAAGAAGGAGATCGAGGAGTACCTGGAGGAGATCAGCCACGAGACCTCGGCGGTGTACCGGCCGAACTTCTTCGTGAACACCCCCGACATCCTCACCGAGTACCTACAGTTCGGCGGTCCCGCGGCCTTCAAGATCCGTGCCGTCCTGGCCGCCACCGGCTCGCCCCTCTGGGGCGTCTACGCCGGCTACGAGCTGTACGAGCACGTGGCGCGGGCGGGTGCCGAGGAGTACGTCGACAACGAGAAGTACCAGTACCGGCCCCGCGACTTCGCCGGCGCGGAGGAGCGCGGCGAGTCCCTGGCCCCGTACCTCACGCGGCTCAACGAGATCCGGCGCCGGCACGCCTCCCTGGGCGACCTGCAGAACCTGACGGTGCAGTCCACGTCCGACGACGCCCTGGTCGCCTACTCGAAGACGAAGACCGTCCGGCACGGGGGCTCGAGCTACAAGGACACGGTCATCGTGGTCGTCAACGTGGACCCGCACGCGGTCCGCGAGGGCACCGTGTGGCTGGACCTGGAGTCCCTGGACCTGGACGACGCGGACTTCAACGAGGACGGCAGCTTCTGGGTGGACGACCTGCTCAGCGGGCACTCGTGGAAGTGGGGCACGCACAACTACGTGCGCCTGGACCCGCACTACGACCCCGCGCACGTCCTGCACGTCCGCCGCAACGTGAAGTAGGGGCTCGACCGCTCCCCGTCGGGGCCCTCCCGGGCGACATCCCCGGGAGGGCCCCTCCTCAGCACCGATGGCCTCCGACCCACCTGTCCGAAAGGCGGCACCCCCGCATGAGCATCTCGCCGTACTCGCTCAACGCCCCCGGCATCTCCCACGACCCCGACTGGTTCCGCAAAGCGGTGTTCTACGAGGTGCTCGTCCGGGCGTTCTCCGACGCCAACGGTGACGGCTCGGGCGACTTCTCCGGCCTGATCGACAAGCTCGACTACCTGCAGTGGCTGGGCATCGACTGCCTCTGGCTGCCGCCGTTCTTCGAGTCCCCGCTGCGCGACGGCGGCTACGACATCTCGGACTACTACTCCGTGCTCGACGAGTTCGGCACGATCAGCGATTTCAAGCGCCTCGTGGCCGAGGCGCACGCCCGCGGCCTGCGGGTCATCATCGACCTCCCGCTCAACCACACGAGCGACCAGCACCCGTGGTTCCAGGCCTCCCGCGAGGACCCCGAGGGGCCCTATGGCGACTTCTACGTCTGGTCCGACACGGACGAGCTGTACCAGGACGCCCGGATCATCTTCGTGGACACCGAGGAGTCGAACTGGACGTTCGACCCGATCCGCCGCCAGTTCTTCTGGCACCGGTTCTTCTCCCACCAGCCGGACCTCAACTTCGAGAACCCCGCCGTGGTGGAGGCCGTCCACGACGTGGTGAAGTTCTGGCTCGACATGGGCATCGACGGCTTCCGGGCCGACGCGATCCCGTACCTGATCGAGGAGGAGGGGACCAACTGCGAGAACCTCCCCGGCACCCACGACTTCCTGGTCGACCTGCGGCGCATGATCGACGACCAGTACCCGGGGCGCGTGGTGGTCGCCGAGGCGAACCAGATGCCGCACGAGGTGGTGGAGTACTTCGGCAGCGAGGAGAGCCCCGAGTGCCACATGTGCTTCCACTTCCCGATCATGCCGCGGATCTTCTACGCGCTGCGGGACCAGAAGGCCGGCCCGATCGTGGAGACCATGCGCGAGACCCCGGACATCCCGCGCGGCACCCAGTGGGGCACGTTCCTGCGCAACCACGACGAGCTGACCCTCGAGATGGTGACCACCGAGGAGCGCCAGGCGATGCTCGGCTGGTACGCCCCTGACTCCCGCATGCGCGCCAACGTGGGCATCCGCCGCCGGCTGGCCCCCCTGCTGGACAACTCGCGGGCCGAGATCGAGCTGATCCACGCCCTGCTCCTGTCCCTGCCGGGCAGCCCGTTCCTGTACTACGGGGACGAGATCGGGATGGGCGACAACATCTGGCTCGACGACCGCGACGCGTCCCGCACCCCGATGCAGTGGACCCCGGACCGCAACGCCGGGTTCTCCAAGGCGGACCCGGGCAAGCTGTACCTGCCGGTCGTGCAGTCGCTGGTCTACCACTACAACCAGGTCAACGTGGAGGCGCAGCTGGCGTCGTCGTCGTCCCTGCTGCACTGGATGCGCCAGATGCTCGCGGTGCGCAAGGCGCACCCGGCCTTCGGCCTCGGCACCTACGTCAACGTGGAGACGGACCACGACTCCGTGCTCGCGTTCCTGCGCGTGCTCCCCGACGACGAGACCGACGACGGGCGCGGCGAGACCGTGCTGTGCCTGTTCAACCTCGCCCACACCCCCGCCTTCGCGCGGATCCGGATGCCGCAGTTCGCGGGCCGCGGGCTGCGCGAGCTCTTCGGCGGCGACCTGTTCGGGGAGGTGGACGAGGCCGGGGAGTACCGCATCACCCTGGGCAGCCAGGACTTCTTCTGGCTGCGTCTGCGGGCGGCCGCCCGCGACGACGGCTCGGCCCCGCAGACCACGGCCATGCCGATCATCACCGCGACCAAGTCCTGAGCGCGTCCGCGCGTCCGGCCACCTCCACGCCCGTCCCGGAAGGACCCGATCCCATGACCGACCAGCACCCCGACGAGCTCCTCGACCTCCTGCGCCGGTGGCTGCCGCGGCAGCGGTGGTTCCCGTTCGCCGACGGGGGTGCGGGCGTGGAACTGCGGGTCGTCGCCCAGCTGGCCCTGCCGGACCAGGAGGGCGCCGGCGCCCGGATCCTCCTGGTGGAGGCCTCCGAGGGGGCGCGCACCGAGCTCCTCCAGGTGCCGCTGAGCTTCCGCGCCGCGCCCCTCGAGGGCGCCGAGCGCTTCCTCGTCGGGGAGCTGGCGCCGGCCGCGGCCGAGGAGGCCGGGACAGGCGTCCCGCCGGAGGAGAACGCCACACCGCGCCGGGCCGCGCGCTTCCTCCGGGACCGGGCGGCCCGCGCCGGCCGCGCCGTGGCCCACCGCACCGGGCTGCCGCTGCCCGGCGCGGAGGACGCCGTGGCCGGCCCCTGGGTCTACGACGGGGTCGGGGACCCGGCGTTCGTCGGGCCGGTCCTCGGGCTCATGCAGAGCGCGGCATCCGTCGGCTCCGGCCCCCTCGGGATGACCGTGACCGGTGCGCACGGCGACGTGCTGCGCGTCCCCTACGCGGTCGAGACGTCCGAGCAGGTCCGTGTGATCTCGAGCGAGCAGTCGAACTCCTCGGTGATCCTCACCCCGCCCGCGGGCCGGGCGGACGCCGACGCCGTGATCGTGAAGTTCTTCCGGGTGCTGGGGGAGGGCGACAACCCCGACGTCGAGGTGGGCCGCGAGCTCACCGCGCTCGGCTGCCCCGCGGTGCCGAGCACCTTCGGGTGGCTCGACGCCCGCTGGCGCACCGGTCTGAGCGCCGTGCAGGGCCAGCTGGCCGTGGCCACCGAGTTCCTCGCCGGCTCCGCCGACGCGTGGGGACGGGCCGTCGAGGCCGCCGAGCAGGGCGCGGACTTCTCCGAGGAGGCCCGGGAACTGGGCCGCACGACGGCGCGCGTGCACCGCGACCTGGGCCGCGCGTTCGGCGCGGAGGCCCCCGACGACGACGCCCGCGCCCGCCTCCTGAACGACCTCGGAGGGCGCCTGCGCTGGGCCCGCACCGAGACCGGCTCCCTGTTCTCGGAGCACGCAGCCGCCCTCGACCAGCTGATCACGTCCCTCGACGACGTGCCGGAGCTGCCCCCGCTGCAGCGCATCCACGGCGACTACCACCTGGGGCAGGTCCTGCAGACCGAGGACGGGCAGTTCAAGGTCCTGGACTTCGAGGGGGAGCCCCTGCGCGCCATCGAGGAGCGCACCCGCCCGGACGTCGCCCTGCGCGACGTGGTCGGCATGCTGCGCTCCTTCGACTACGCCGCCGCCTTCGGGGCCCGTGCCGGCGCGGAGGACGCCGAGGAGTGGGGCCGTCGCGCCGGCGACGCCTTCCTGGCGGGCTACGAGCAGGGCGCGGGGCACGCGGTGGACCGCGGTTCCCCCCTGTTCCTGGCGCTGTGGCTGGACAAGGCCCTGTACGAGGTCGTCTACGAGCAGCGCAACCGCCCCGACTGGGTGGACGTCCCGGCCGCGGCGGTTCGCCGTTCACTGGAGAGCCTCCGGTCGCGTAGCGTGAACCCTGATACCGCCGGTGCGGACCCCGCGCCCGGCACCGACCACGACGACGACAGCTCCCGGTCCGCGCGGCACATCCCGGCGGCAGCGGGAACGGAAATCGAGGACGCAGTGAGCCCCAGCACTCCGCAGGACCGATCCGACCCCGTCCAGACGTCCCGCGCCGTCCCGGCCGGGCACGACGTAGCACCCGCGGGGGCGGTGCCCGTGGCCGAGCACGTGCTGGCGGCGGTGTCCGAGGGCCGTCACCACGACCCGCACGGCGTCCTGGGCGCCCACCTCAACCCGGACGGCAGCGTCACCGTGCGCACGCTGCGCCGGTTCGCGACGGCCGTGGCCGTCGTGACGCAGGACGGCACCTTCGAGCTCGAGCACGAGTGGGGCGGCATCTTCACGGGCGTGGTCCCGGCGCACGAACCGGGGCGGATCCCCGACTACCGCGTGGACGTCACCTACCGGGACCTGGAGCCGCAGCGCCTGGACGACCCGTACCGCTTCGGGCCGACTCTCGGCGAGCTGGACCTCCACCTCATCGGCGAGGGCCGCCACGAGACGCTGTGGACCGTCCTCGGTGCGCACGTGCGCCGCTACCCCTCGGCGATGGGCGACATCACCGGGGTGGCGTTCGCCGTGTGGGCGCCCAACGCCCAGGCGGTGCGGGTCATCGGCGACTTCAACGGCTGGGACGGCAGCGAGCACGCCATGCGCTCCCTCGGCTCCTCGGGCGTGTGGGAGATCTTCGTCCCGGGCCTGGGCTCCGGCGCCACCTACAAGTTCCGCATCCTCGGCCGGGACGGCGGCTGGCGCGAGAAGGCGGACCCCATGGCCTTCGGCACCGAGGTGCCGCCGTCCACCGCGTCCCGCGTCTTCGAGTCCGACTACGAGTTCCAGGACGACGACTGGATGGCGCGCCGCGCGGCGACCGATCCGCACAACGCGCCCATGAGCGTCTACGAGCTGCACATCGGCTCGTGGCGCAAGGGCCTCGGCTACAAGGACCTCGCGAAGGAGCTCGTGGAGTACCTCACCTGGCAGGGCTTCACCCACGTGGAGTTCATGCCCGTGGCGGAGCACCCGTTCGGCGGGTCCTGGGGCTACCAGGTGACGTCCTACTACGCGCCGTCCTCCCGCTTCGGCAGCCCGGACGAGTTCCGCTACCTCGTGGACAAGCTGCACCAGGCCGGCATCGGCGTGATCGTGGACTGGGTGCCGGGCCACTTCCCGAAGGACGAGTGGGCGCTGGCCCGCTTCGACGGGGAGCCCCTGTACGAGCACGCCGACCCCCGCCGGGGCGAGCACAAGGACTGGGGGACACTGATCCCCGACTACGGCCGCAACGAGGTCCGGAACTTCCTGGTGGCCAACGCCTCCTACTGGCTCGAGGAGTTCCACGTGGACGGCCTGCGCGTGGACGCGGTCGCCTCCATGCTCTACCTCGACTACTCGCGCAACGAGGGGGAGTGGGAGCCCAACGTCTTCGGCGGCCGCGAGAACCTCGAGGCGATCGCGTTCCTCAAGGAGGCCAACGCCACCGCGTACAAGCGCACCCCGGGGGTCGTCATGATCGCCGAGGAGTCGACGTCCTACCCGGGCGTGACCCGGCCGACCGACGCCGACGGGCTGGGCTTCGGGCTCAAGTGGAACATGGGGTGGATGAACGACACCCTCGAGTACATGGCTGAGGACCCGGTCAACCGGTACTACCACCACAACAAGCTCACGTTCTCGCTGGTCTACGCGTTCTCGGAGAACTTCCTGCTCCCGATCTCCCACGACGAGGTCGTCTACGGCAAGGGCTCCCTGCTGCGCAAGATGCCGGGCGACCGGTGGCAGCAGCTCGCCAACGTCCGCGCCTACCTGGCGTTCATGTGGGCCCACCCCGGCAAGCAGCTGATCTTCATGGGCACGGAGTACGCCCAGGAGTCGGAGTGGTCCCAGGAGCACGGCCTGGACTGGTGGCTCTCCGAGACCCCGCCGCACAAGGGCGTCCAGGAGCTGGTGCGCACCCTCAACGGGATCTACCGCGAGACCCCCGCGCTGTACGAGCGGGACAACAACCCCGCCGGCTTCGAGTGGATCGACGCGGCCGACGCCGGGCGCAACACCCTTTCCTTCACCCGCTGGGACGAGCAGGGCAACCCGCTCGTGTGCGTGGCGAACTTCGCCGGCAACCCGCACGAGAACTTCCGGCTGGGTCTGCCGTGGGCGGGGGAGTGGGTCGAGGCGCTCAACACGGACTCCGAGCTCTTCGGCGGTTCCGGCGTGGGCAACCTCGGCAAGGTCACCGCCAAGGAGGGCGCCCACAACGGCAACCCCGCCTCGGTCGAGCTGACCGTCCCGCCGCTGGCGGTCCTGTACCTCAAGCCGGCCGAGCACTGATCCGGCCCCGGTCGCGCCCGCGAGGTGTCGACCGGAGTCGCGGGAAGGGCCCGGATCCTCGGATCCGGGCCCTTCCGCCGTCCCCGGCACCGGCGCGGGATGCCCGGGAGACCCCTCGACGGGCGGCGGCAGCGGGGTCCCGGAGGCCGGTTTGCACGGGCCGCGGAATCGGAGTAACTTCTTCCAAGTCGTCGCGGCGAGGAACTCCTCCGGGAGAGCCACGGGACGGCATCCCACACCGGACGGTCCGCACCGAGCAACCAACGAGTTGCACGGAGTTGGAAGGGTGTTAGGGTGGGAGATTGTGAGCTTCGCCGGAAGGCGGCGCCGTCACGATCAGGTAACCAAGAGTTCACCTGAGATTGACCGGGGCCGACCGGAAGGGCTAAGGTTGCAGAGCACTCCGGCAGCAAGGTGTCAAGCGAGACACGCTGATCGGTCTGTTGTTTGAGAACTCAATAGTGTGCCATGTTTGTTGATACCGGATGTTTTATTCGGTTGATTGGTT